>JAVWAI010000012.1:0-39140 GCA_036650075.1 Raoultibacter sp. | reverse complement strand
CTGCGGGCGTGCAGGTTATGGTGGAAGGTCCCGGGCACATGGCGCTCGACGAAATTGCCACGAACATGAAACTGCAAAAACGCCTGTGCCACGACGCGCCGTTTTACGTGTTGGGCCCTTTGGTGTGCGACATCGCGCCGGGATACGATCACATCACGGCGGCCATCGGCGGGGCTATCGCGGCGAGCGCGGGAGCTGACTTTTTGTGTTATGTCACTCCTGCAGAGCATTTGCGCTTGCCCGATGTCGCCGATGTGCGCGAGGGCTTGGTTGCTACCAAGATCGCGGCGCATGCAGCCGATATCGCCAAGGGTGTGCCCCATGCGCGCGATGTCGACAATAAGATGAGCGATGCGCGCCGTCGCTTTGATTGGGAGGCGATGTTCGACTTGGCGATCGATCCCGTCAAGCCGCGGGAATACTTTGAAAGTGCGCCTCCTTCGACGGAGGGCACGTGCACGATGTGCGGTAAAATGTGTGCCATGCGAACGGTCAACACGATCATGGATGGCCTCGTAATAGATTTGGATGCCGAGTAAGGGGGTCTTTGTATGAACGAAGCGATACGAAGCGCGGCGCAAGCGGTGCGCGCGACGACGCCGCTGGTGCACAATATCACGAACTATGTGACCGTCAACGATTGTGCCAACGCGCTGATCGCTTGCGGGGCAAGCCCGATCATGAGCGATGAAGCGAAAGACGTTGTCGACATCACGACCATCTGCGGTGCGCTGGTGCTCAATATCGGCACGCTCAACAAGCGCAGCATCAAAAGCATGTTCAAGGCTGCCGCTCGTGCGGGAGAATTAAATCACCCCATCATTCTCGATCCGGTAGGGGCCGGTGCTTCGCGCCTTCGCACGAAAACGGCGAGTGATTTGCTGGACGAGGCGGCGGTATCCGTGGTGCGTGGCAACATGTCCGAAATTAAGGCTTTGGCGAACGGGGCCACTACGACACGAGGGGTGGATGTGTGCCCCGCCGATGCCGTAGTGCCCGAAAATCTTGTAGAGGCTGCGGCGTTTGCAAAAAACTTTGCTGCCGAGGCCGGGGTGGTTGTGGCCATTACCGGGGCTATCGATATCGTGGCAACGGCGAAGGTGGCCTACGCGATCTATAACGGATCCCCGTGGCAAGGTAAGATCACCGGTGCCGGTTGCATGCTTTCGAGCATGTGCGGAGCGTATGCGGCAGCGATGCCTTCCTCACCGCTTGATGCGACACTCGCTGCGGTGTGCCTGATGGGTCTTGCCGGCCAGGTGGCCGAAGATCGCATGGGACCTCAAGATGGTAACGGAACCTTTAGGACCTATCTGCTCGATGCGTTGTGCAGTATCGATCCTGAAACGCTTGCGCAGGGTGCTCGTTTTGAGGAAATCGGGTGAGATCGCTTTCGGCATCGATGCTGCTCTACGCGGTAACCGATCGCGCGTGGCTGCGCCAGCGCACGCTTCCCGATTGCGTGGCCGCTGCTCTTGCGGGGGGTGTCACGTTCGTGCAGCTGCGTGAAAAGCACGTTTCGTTTGATGAGCGCTGCGCCCTGGCGCGTGAGATTTTGCCGTTGTGCCAGGCTGCGGGGGTTCCCTTTGTCATTGATGATGATGTGGAAGCGGCGCTTGCGGTAGGTGCTTGCGGCGTGCACGTCGGGCAATCCGACGCTGCGTGCGCGGTTGCCCGTGCGGCGTTAGGGCCAGACAAAATCGTGGGAGTTTCGGTGCAGACCGTCGAGCAGGCGTTGGCGGCTCAGGCGGCGGGTGCCGATTATCTGGGGGTGGGTGCGCTTTTCGCTACCGCCACCAAGTCCGATGCGGTTGAGGTGACCCTCGATGAACTTGCCGCCATTTGCGGCTCTGTTGATATTCCCGTAGTTGCCATCGGAGGGCTGAACGCCTCGACGGTGGCGCAACTCAAGGGGATGGGCGCCGATGGTGCTGCGGTGGTTTCTGCGTTGTTTGCCGCCGATGATATCGAGGCTGCGGCGCGCGAGCTTGCCGGTAAGCTGCGGGATATCGTTGGCGTGTCGAAATAATAAAAGGAGAGATTGTTATGAAGGCAGTACTGAGCATTGCGGGATCCGATTCAAGCGGTGGTGCCGGCATCCAAGCCGACATCAAAACCATCACCGCGCATAAGCTTTTTGCAGAAACCGCCATCACGGCGTTGACCGCACAAAACACGACCGGGGTATACGGCGTACAGGAAAGCGATCCCGAGTTTGTCGCCCTGCAAATCGACACGGTGTTCGACGATATCCGTCCCGATGCGGTGAAGATAGGCATGGTATCTTCGGCGGCTATCATCGAGGCAATCGCGCGCAGTCTCGAGAAAAACAAAGCGAAGCATATCGTGGTCGATCCCGTGATGATTTCGACAAGCGGTTCGCGCCTTATCGATGAAGAGGCAATCAATGCGTTGATTCTTCATCTGCTTCCTCTGGCGGATATCATCACACCCAACATTCCCGAAGCTGCTGCTCTGTGCGGGTTTGCTATCGAAAGCGAAAGCGATATGCTGGCGGCAGGAAACAAACTGACCGAAATGTGTCAGGGTGCCGTGCTTATCAAGGGCGGCCATCGCAAAGACGATGCGAATGACCTGCTGATCACCCGCCACGGGCGCGAGGTGTGGTTGTGCCATAAGCGGATCGATACCGACAACACCCATGGTACCGGCTGCACGCTTTCTTCGGCTATCGCGTGCAACCTCGCGCAGGATTTCGACATGCAGGCGTGTGTTCAGAAGGCGAAAAATTACATCACGGGGGCGCTTTTGAGCGATCTTGACCTCGGGCGAGGCAACGGCCCTCTCAATCACATGTGGAATTACGAGTAAGCGAGCGCCTTTCTTACGCTTCGAACACGCACCGTCCGCCCAGGTAGGTTGCCACCACCTGGGTATCCTGAATGGTTTCGGCATCACAGGTAAGCAGGTTGCGGTCGAGCACGACGATGTCGGCGAGTTTTCCGACTTCGAGCGTCCCGAGCTCCCGCTCGCGGCCTGCGGCAATCGCGCTTCCCAGCGTATAGGCGCGCAACGCATCAGCCATGTTGATGCGTTGTTCGGGCAACCAACCGCCTTCGGGTTTATGCGTGCGCGCATCTTTGCGCGTCACCGCGGTGTAGAGCACATCCATCGAATTTATACCCACAACAGGCGAATCGGTGCCGAATGCCAGTTTTGCCCCCGATTCCAACAGACTCGCAAACGGCCACATGTACGGTACTCGTTCAGGTCCCAAGTCGCGTTCTGGACCGCCGGGATCAAGGGTGATGTGCGGAGGTTGCACAGCGGCAATCACGTCGAGCTGAGCTAAGCGGACGATGTCGTCGGGTTGGAAATTCTCCAAATGCTCGAGGCAATTTTTGCCGCGGGTGGGAGCGCCAAAGCGGGTGCGCGCTTCTTCGAAGATGTCGAGGGCAACGTGTATCGCTTCATCGCCGATTGTGTGGATGCGCACGGCGTGACCAGCGCGGGCAGCTGCAAGGACGAGGGTGCGCATCGTTTCGGGATCGGTCGTCGTTCGACCCGCATCTCCCGCAAAACGCGCGTTGGTATAGGGTGCTTCAAGCCATGCGGTGTGCTGGCTTGAAACGCCGTCGAAAAACTGCTTGAAGCCAGGGGCTTGCAGCTTGTCTCCGGTGAAGGTTTTCTGCATGGTTTCAAGCCGGCTCATGTCGGTGAGCAGGGTGGGGAACATATGTACGCGCACTTTTAGCTTGTCTTGCGCGTCGAGGTTGGCAAAAATATCGTCTCGCACGAAGTCGAGCCCGGGGCTTGCCATAAGCGACATGTCGCACACCGAGGTGATTCCGCAGGCCGCGAGGGTTTCCATGAACCCCTGATACGCTTCGCTCATTTCTTCGAGGGTGAAGGCCCCCACGATGCGGGGCATGAGTTCCATCGCAGCGGCCTCGCGAATGATACCCGTAAGCTCTCCGGCTTCGTCGCGGTCGTAGCTACCTCCGCGGGGAGCCACCGAGTCGCGCGTAAGCCCTAATTCTGCGAGGGCGCAGGAGTTGACCCAAAGAGTGTGGGCATCGCCGGAATACATGGCTACCGGGCGGTCGGGATAGGCGGCATCGAGGGAAGCCTTGCTCGGTATCTGCGCGGGATTCCAAAGATAGTCGCGCCATCCTTGGGTGAGCAGCCACGAACCCTTCGGTCTGCGAGCCGCAAGCGGTGCGAGTTTCGCGACGCAGTCCGCTTCGTTTTCTCCTCGATATGCTTCAGCTAAAGGCGATGAGTAGAGCGCTGACTGAAAGAAATGCAGATGCGAATCGTGAAATCCTGCGGCGATCATCGCGTTGCCGAAATCGCGCACCTGAGTATCCACACCTTGGAACGCTTCTGCTTCTTCGGGTGTTCCCACGAAGATAATGCGTCCGTCGGCAAGCGCGATAGCTCCCGGCTGTGTTGCGTCGTGCAGACCGGTGAACAGTGCGGTGCTTTTCAGGATAAGTTCGGCAATCATGGGACAAGTTCCTTTCAGGTATGCGTTTATGCTCTTTCGAATCGATAATCGGTGCCACACGTGATCATTTTTAGCTTACCTTCGCAGACAAGGTAGACGAGATGAGCCATGGTTTCGGCCATTGAGAAGTACTTCTGGTCGAGGGCCCACGATTCCCATCGATCGTATTTCCAGGAAGCGTTGCTGGCGATATCGATCAGACTATCATGCCCTGCGGCTACGAGGTCATAGATTTCCTCCAACCGTTCGACATGGTGGCGTTGCAGGTAGTCGATACGCTCGGTAATGCCTGAAAAAGGGTCTCCATGACCGGGTAGCGCCACGTCGACATCGTAAGATCTCAGTTTTTCAAGGCTGGAGAGAAAGTCTGCGAGAGCGTTATCAGCGGGCATCCAGGTGATGATTGAGGGCGTGATGCGACTTAAGATGTGATCGCCGACGATGAGAAGCTTTTCGGCACGTTCGTAAAGGCAGATGTGCCAGTTGTCGTGTCCGGGCGTTTCGATGACCTCGAACGAATATTTGCCTGCCTGCAGTGTGTCTCCTTCGGCGAGAAAGGTGACGCGTGGATGATTTTTGAGGGGCAGCAGCTCCATGGAAACATAGTGCTTGCGCCCGCGCTCATCGGCGATAATGTCAAGGTCGGGGTGCATCTTTTCGATGACTTCTTCGAGCATTGGGGCAAATACGGTGCTCTGTATTTCGTTGTAGTTTTCAACTTCGATAAACGAATGGATATTCGCGTACACCCGCATGCCTGATCGGTAGATGCGGTCGAGGTTGCCGGTGTGATCGGGGTGGGAATGGGTCAGCACAATGGTGACACTATCCCAGCTGCGTTTGAGAGCCGCAAGCGCAGCATCGAGTGCCGCTTCGCAGCGAGGGTGATTGAAACCGACGTCAATGATGAAAGTATCCTCGTCACCGCAGATGAAATACGAGTTAAGGGATTTAAGGGGATTGTTGGGGAGAGGGACGGCAACCCGGTAGATATTCGGAAGAATCTCTACCGGGGCATCGAATTGTTCTGTGGGGGTGAACATGGTCGTGTCCTTCCTGGTTGGAGAAAAAAAGTGAAGCGCTTTTTGTCGGCTCCATTGTAGGCGACGTTCGATTTCTCTGTCTACTGCTGAGGGGGTTGGTGGTAAAGACCGCTGGGATAATTTTTCATTTCTTCTGTTGTTTTACTGCTTCACTGCGTTCGGCATGCGAAAAAACAACGTTTTCGATTATCGAAATCACTTTTTGAGCTTCCGGAGAAAGAGGTTTAGTGTTTGGGCGAATGATGCCGTAATGAATTCTCGGTGGGTCTTGGAAGGTGATGGCGCACAGTCCGTCCGCTGCAAAAAACGGCTCTTCCAATTCAGAAATGCATCCGATTGCCGCATTGTTCCGTATCGTTTCACGGTATATTTCCATGTTGGTTGACTGCAGTATCGTATCCGGATGCGCTTCGTCGAAAAACCCTCGATAGATTCCGTTGATTGGTTCGTTTGTGAAAAACATCAGAGGATAGCGGGCGGCCTCTTCTGCGGTGATTTTCGCACGTGCGGCGAGAGGTCCTTGCATCGACGCGAGAATCAGGGCATCGCAACTATGGAGCAGCGTGAAGTCGATTTCGCGCTTAAAGCAATCGGTTAAGTTCGCATCGACCAGGCTTACTAAAGCTATCTCGTTTTCGACTGAGGGTCCGGCAAACTTCTGCAGGAGTTCGGATCTTCTTTGTTCATCGACTATCAGCAGTATCTCGTCGCCCGCAGCATTGATTTTTTCGATGATTTCCATGAAAAAAGTACTGCTGATAGGGGAGGTAACGGAAAGTTTCACGGTTGTTTTCGGGGGGTCGGTTTCTCCCGCCGCCTGCCTTCTGAGCCCGACTAATTCTTCTTGTAGTCGATCATGGCTGTCGACGATTTCCTGAGCTTTTTCCAAGAGCAGTTTTCCCGCAGGGGTAAAACTGGTGCTTTTGTCGTACTGAATAATTTTAGTGTCAAGCTCTTTTTCTAATTGCTTGATCGAGTAGCTCAAGCCTTGCTGCGATATATAGAAGTGCTCGGCCGTTTTGGTTATCGATCCATTTTCGGCTAGGTTGAGCAGATATCTCAGTTGTTCGATCTTCACTCCGATGCCCCCGAATCTTTCGGCATATCTAACCCATGATTATACCAAAGAGCTGGTTGGTGAGGGGGTTGCATGCAGCGGCCCTTGTGGTTTTCTGAAAAGCGAAAAAACTGAAGCTTGATTGGCTGTTTTACGGCAAGAGGCCGTTCGAGGTTTCTTGTGGGTCCCATAAAATCCGTGTTGGTGCTTCGGGTTTTGGTTGGCCATACTTTTAGGGATACCGCTAGATTATCCGACTTCGGTTTAAGGAAGGAGATTGACGCTTTTACGCGAAGGTATTTTGCTGCTGAAACATCATGTCAACCATAAAACAATAAGGGGAAGGAATGGAAGGAAGGAAAACCATGACCGCTAACCTTACACGGCGAAATTTTATCAAGGGAGCTGCTTCGGTCACTGCGGCGGGGGCGTTCGGTGCCAGTACGCTGAGTTCGTGTGCCCCTCGGCAGGCGGGCGAAAAGAAGAAAACGGAAAAAGCGGAAGTTACGACAGAAATCTTTGCCGGTTCCTGCCGAAGCCAGTGCCTGAGTGGCTGCTTTTTAAACGTTCACGTACGCGATGGGCAAGTCGTCCGTACCACCGCGCGAGATTTTCCCGACACGAGATACAACCGAATTTGCCCGAAGGGCTTGTCGCATGTCGGACGTATATACAGCGCCAATCGTCTTCAGTACCCCATGAGGCGATCGGGCGAGCGGGGAAAAGGAGAGTTTGAGCGCATTAGTTGGGATGAGGCAATCCAGGAGATTGCCGATAAGTGGACGGGATATGCAAAGGAGTTCGGTCCTGATGCGCTAGCTTTCTTCGTCGGTAGCGGAAACTGCGCCATTTGCGGCGGCGGGACCGCTCAGGGGTCTGCTATGGCGCGTCTCAGAGAAGTGCTCGGGGCGGCAAAGATATCTCCCGATAGAGACATGGCTGCCGTGGAGCGGCCGGCGGCTATGCTTGGAAACACGCCTTGGCAGGGAGGCAATGAGCAAACGGATTTCAAGAACGCCAAAACATTCGTCAACTGGGGATCGAATCCCGCCATCTCTCAGGTTCAAACTATGCACTTCATCTTCGATGCTCAGGATGCGGGTGCGAAACTGATCGATATCGACATAGCTTACAACACGGTCGCCTCTAAGGCGGATTGGTTCATTCCTATCAAGCCGGGTACGGACGGTGCTTTGGCAATGGGGATTCTGTGCGAGGTGTTTGCGCAGGGGTGGCAAAATCTTGATTTTCTCCGTAACCACACCGAAGCGCCTTTTCTCATAAAAGAAGACGGAAAGTTTCTGCGTATGAGCGATTTCGGAGTCAAACCCCAAGAAGGAGACATCAATCCGGCAACGGGAAAACCGACCGTTATCGATCCGTGCGTCGTCTGGGACGAGTCCTTGGCAACGGCCGTTGCTGTCGGGAAGGCCACGGGCCCCTCTTTGGAAAATATCCCCCTTCTCGAAGGGGTGCATTATCAGACGGTATACGACGTTATCAAAGAAAAGGTTTCGGAGTGGACACCGGAAAAAGCCTCTGATCTCACGGGAGTTCCGGTTGATGACATCAAGGAGCTGGCGCGCGTCTATTCTCAGGATGGTCCTGTTTATACCTACTCCATGTACGGATGCAATCACTACAACAACGGCCCTTACAACTACGGTCCAATTTACTCCCTTGTCTTGGCGACGGGCAACATCGGCAAGCCGGGTGCCGGTGCGGGTATGTGCATCGGCGGTGGAGGCAATGTTGCCAACACTGCCGGAACGCTCAAACCGACGGATACCAAGGGCAACCCCGTTCAAGGTGGTGGCCGTACGGTGAATTGGAACCAGGCGCTCAACGTGGTTGAGAAGGGTATGTTGGGGGGTAAGCCGTATACGCTTAAAAGCCTTTACGTTTCCTGTTCTAATCCGGTGGTCTGTCAAACCAAACATCGTGATACGGTGCGATTGTTTAGCGAGGTCGAGTTTGTGGTCGTTCAAGACATGGTTCTTACCGAGACGGCGAAGTATGCCGACATCTTGCTTCCCGCCTGCCACTGGTTCGAAACGACCGACCTTCGCGTTATGAGCACGAACGTGCCCTATCTCATTTGGCAGGAGAAGGCCATCGAACCTCTCTACGAAAGTAAGCCTGATTTTGAGATATATAAACTTTTAGCCGAAAAGATGGGTTACGGAGACTTTTTCAGCATGGGTTCCGAAGACTATATTCGACTGTGGTTGGACACGAAAGCATCACAGTCGTTGGATACGACATTTGAAAAATTGAAAGAGGAAAAAGTTGCCCGTTTTTTGCCGGGTGAAACTTACCTATCGTTTGATGGCGGAGTGTTCACAACTCCGTCGAAGCGTGCTCGCTTCTATCAAGAAACCATCACTCCCTCCTACAACGTCGGTCAAGCGATCGACAAGGAAAAAGAGCGCACATTTCTTTATTGGGAGCCTGCCCTGGAAGCCGATTTGAACAGTCCTGTCCGAAAGGCATATCCCTTCAGCGTGTGCTCCGATCACTTGCGCACACGCACGCATGTGCAGTGGTGGGATGTGGGGTACATGAAGGAGTACGAGCCGTATCCGATTGTGCGAATCAACCCCGATGATGCGGCTGAACTGAAAATCGCTGAAGGTGATACGGTCAAGTTAAGCAACGAACGTGGCTTTGTAACCATGATTGCGACGATTAATGCAGGGCAACAAAAAAAGACGGTCAGCTGCCCCCGTAGTTTTCAAGAAGGCGAGTTCATCGATGGTCATTTTGCAGAACTCTCCTTCAATGATTACAACCAATGCTGTGCAAACCAGGCCTATAACGACGTAGCTGTCGCTATCGAAAAGGTCTCAGAAAGGCGGGATAAATGACACAATACGGAATGGCAATCGACCTTAAACGCTGCTTTGGCTGCCAAACCTGCGCCGTTGCCTGCAAGATAGCGAACAACTTGCCAAAAGGGCTTTCCTACAATGTCGTGTTTACCAAAAACGACGACGATTACCGCAATCCTGGCGTTGCGGTGGTGAAAGGCGCGGTCGCAAACGACAATGCCGGTGGCACGTTTCCCCAGTGTACGCTAAACTTTTTTCCTAAAGCCTGTCAGCATTGCGCAAAGCCTATTTGTGTGGCGGTTTGTCCAACCGGTGCAAGCATGAAAGACGAAAACGGTATCGTCACCATTGATTTCGATGCCTGTATCGGGTGTGGTAGCTGTATCAAAGCCTGCCCTTATGAGGTGCGCACGCTGCTGGATGACGGTCAAGAATTCTATCTTGATATGGCTGTAGGAGAAATCGATGCTCCGCCTCACAAGGCTGCAACGGTAGAGAAGTGCACCTTTTGCAAAAACCTTATCGAGCGCAACGAAGTACCTGCGTGCATACAGCTTTGCCCTGGTCGTGCACGTTTTTGGGGTGATCTTGACGATCCTGATTCCGAGCCGAATAAGGCGGCAAAAGGACGCGATGTTTTTCGCTATCGAGAAGACCAGGGCACGGTGCCAAGTGTCCTGTATTTGAAATAATCCTCAATCGTGTTGATAGGAGTTGCTTATGGACGATAACAGCCCAGATCTGCAGCGTGCAATAGCTCTGGCTGATCTGTTCGAGCTGCTTTCTCTGGCCTTTGCCTTTCCAAGCTGTGAGCTGGCAGGGGGACTGAGCTCAGGTGCGTATCAGAATGATTTTTCCGCCTGCCTGAACGAACTTGGCTGCAGGGGAAAATTTGAATTTGCTCAAATCAACGACGACGCGGAAGAGCTCTTCGTTCAGATGAGGCGGGAATACTCTCGCTTATATTTATCTCCCGGCGAGTTGTCGGTGATTTATCGCTACGAAAGCGCTTTTGTCTTTGCCGAGAAAGGAGGGGAAGGATTGCCAACGCTTTTTGTCAATCCCCTTGTTCGCGATATTGAGGATCAGATGCGTGAAGCTGGTGTTTTACCGCAGGATTATCGTCAGGAGCCGGTTGACAGCGTACAGAACGAGTTTAATTTTCTCCATATCCTGTATACGTTCGCTGCCGCTTCGTTGCGCGCCGGGGAGGCGGACGATGCGAAGGGCTGGCTGCTGTGGGCGGAAGAATTTCGCCGTACGCATATCAATACATGGGTGCCTTCGTTTCTTGCACGCACTGTTGAACTTTCTCGCATCGAGGCGTATCGCGTTGTTGCCCAGGGCGCCGCGCAGGCGCTTGCGGGATGGGTTGTCGTGCGGGATTTACCCTAAAGACTGGTTGGGTCCTCGCCTAAACTGAAAGAAGCGTTGTATGCAGGCACTCTTCGTGATGACCTACGGGTCGCAAGAAGGGTGCCTGTTGTGCTTTTTATTTTTTAAGGAATGCGAAGAAAAAGGCCAGAGACGTATAAGCCTCTGGCCGGTAAATTCTTTGGTAGCCCGGACCGGATTCGAACCGGCGACCTCCGCCTTGAGAGGGCGGCGTCCTGAACCGCTAGACGACCGGGCCATACCAAACATCGTTATTCGCGCAAGCGAATGGCTGGGGTGGAAGGAGTCGAACCCTCACATACGGCACCAGAAGCCGCTGTCCTACCATTAGACGACACCCCAAAGATGCCTGCATCGTGCGCTTCGTAAACAAGAAGCGGAGACGCGAGTGAATATATTACTTTCCGGCCGCTCGTTCGTCAAGGGAAACTTGTGAATGATAAGTGTCTTTTGCAAACTTAATGAGTGCCCCTCGTTCATTGGGAAGCTTTTCGTCGATAACTGCATCGAGCGTGGCATGGAGAATCGATCCGATGGCGGGGCCGGCGGGGATGTCGAGAGCGATGATATCCCCGCCCTTTATTGCCAGGTCATGTAAGGAAAATGCTTCTTGCGTAGCGAGAATCTCGTCGAGGATGGCATCGAGTTCGTTCGCCGCATCAACGCGACCGCGGCAGTGGGGGGCCTGCGAAAGGGCATCTCCACGCTTGAGGTCGCAGAGTGCGCGAAATAAATCGACACGACCCCCCAATCGACAAAGAACCCGCTTTACGGCTTTAGGTTTCGCTTCGATCACGTCGTCGTGACATTTCACCAACACCAAAACGTCGTCAGCGAACTGGGGGCTCATCTTGAAACGTTTCATGATGCAACGAGCCAATTCGGTGCTAATTTCGGCATGTCCATAGAAATGGCCCGTCCCCGCTTCGTCGGTGAAGAAGGCGCGCGGTTTTCCGAAATCGTGGAAGAATGCCGCCCAGCGGACAAGGGGGTAGGGCGGGGTATTTTGCACGACGTAAGCCGTATGTTCAAGAACGTCGTAGATGTGGTAGGGGGTTTTCTGGTCGAATCCCTTCAGGGGCAGCACTTCCGGCATGACGACCCCCAAGAGGTCGACGTATGCGATAAGGGCGTCGTGGACATGCGGACCGCACAGTATCCCTTCGAGCTCGCGCGCGACCCGCTCGACGGCAAGGCTGTTCATGAGAGGGGCTTCCTTGCGCATGCCCTGCTCCGTTTCGTTCTCAATCGAAAAGCCCAGTTGCGAAGCGAAACGGATACCACGCAGGATGCGCAAAGCGTCTTCCTTGAAGCGTTTTTGGGGGCAACCGACCGCTCGCAAAATGCCCGCTTCGATATCGGCCTGACCGCCGAAAGGATCGCAGAAGCCGCGTTGGGGATGGTAGGCGATTGCGTTGGCAGTGAAATCTCGACGCGCCAGATCTTCTGTGATACTGCGCACGAACTTGACGGTTTCGGGGTGACGATTGTCATGATAGATGCCGTCGATGCGATAGGTTGTGATCTCGAGACGCATATCGTTGACGAGTGCGGTGACGGTACCGTGTTTTGTCCCGGTTTCGAAAACGGGGAAGCCGCATGGCTCGAGGGCATCGCGAACGGACTGCCAGGATGCTGCGGTTGCGATATCGACATCGTAGGCGACACGGCCCATGAGTGCATCGCGCACTAAGCCGCCGACACACCATGATTCATACCCGGCATCCTCGAGAATCGTGAGGGTGACTTGGGCGGCGGTGGGCAGAGAGGGAAGTGATGGTGTGAGGGTGTTTGCAACTGACATGGTGTGACGTTTCTTTCGTTCGATCTTCTGATTGTGCACTATAGCACGCTTTTTCTTGCGGTATGGATTCTTTCCCCCAACGGTTTCTTCGTCGTTTTTGGAGTTTTAGCGAGAGATTGCAACTTGTTCTCATTATTTCTTTCGATTATTCCTCTTTATCCATCTTCGGTTGCAACTAATTTTGAAAAACCCTTGTTATAGCCTCGAAGGTTGCGTAGAATCAAGGGTCCCTGGCTTGATCCTCTGTGCTATAGAGGGGGTTTAGTATGAACGGCTATATGCAGGGCGTGGCTTGCAGAGGAAGAAAACCAAAACATCTTCCTTCGTTGAGCGTGCATCCACGTCAATCGCTTCTCGCTCAGATGATGCGGGAGCGCACGGTTGTCAGATTCCTCGTGGCGCCGAAATCTTTCGGGAAAACTACTCTTGCATTCGAATACGCAGAGTCAATCTTTTCTTTGGAGCATGTTTTCTGGGTCGATGCTAGCGATCCATGCTTCTTGCGCGATCTCGATGCGGGAACGCTTGGATCCGATCTGCTCGTCCAGAGCACGAAATCTTCCCTTGTTGTCTTTGATGATATTCCCTACCTCAATTCGATCCGCCGCGATGCTCTATCGAAAACATTCGACATGCTCTTGGAGCGCAGCTGGGAAGTAGTCGCTACCACGTTGCCGACCTGCGATGTCTTCGATTCATGCCAAATCGATAAAATACGCTTTAATGCTCACGCTCTTTTGGTGACCGATGAAGAAATCGGTTCTGAATCCTTTGATCGGGCGAGGGCTGCTTCGCTGCCGCAAGAAGACGATCTAGCCCATCGCGTTCCGGGGATATACTGGGGAGGCGAGAATTGCTATCGAGATTTTTTGAAGGGTATTGCGCAGGAGGATCTTCCCTCTGAAGTGTTGCTCCCTCTTTTCGCCATGCTGGTCATGGGTCGCGGCGCTTTGGATGATATATCTTCAATGGTGCAGAGCCAACACCGTGATACCCTCGCGACTCTTGCGGAAAATCATCCGTATCTTGCCATCGATTTTCGAGAGAAAACATTTGAGGCTGCCCCGTTTGCCATCGACGATATTCTTGCATCGTTCGCAAAGAAGCTTGAGAAGATAGCAGGCGGTTCCCGCTGTGGTTCGGTTGATTCTTTAGCGGGGTATTTGGGGGATTTGCTGGTCAGGTCAGATGAGGAGAATCGTGCTTGCGCTCTGATTTCGATCGGCGGTGTGGCGCAGCGCTTGCAGTGGCTTGCCGGGTATCGGGAACGGTTCTTGCAAAAAGGCATCCTCCTCATTCCTCAGCGTCTATCCGAGAGCGCATCTTCTTTCCGCAAACAAAGAGTTGCGCAAGTTTCGGGCTTAGATGGGTGGCGCATGCTGCTTCTCGGGAATCGTCGTGCGGCAATCGATGCGGCCGGCCAGGTTGCCTTTAACCCCGACATGGCTTCGACCGAAAGAATACTGGGTACGCTCTTGCTTGCTTGGTACGCGGACGCGCCTCTTCGGGTGCAGGCGTGCGAGGCTTTGGTTCGTTTCGTTTCCTTTGATATCGAGAACCCCGAGGTTGAACTCGAGCGTTTTTCGGTTGAGCGGAACCCTCTCTCTCCGGAAGCCCTTTCGGTAGGTTCTCTGCCGAGGGAACCTTACGAGCAACGCCTGGAGCTTTTGGTCGGTGCCTTTCTCTGCATGGAGTATTGCGTGACGGGAGGAATCTCTCTCGTTTGTGCGTGGTCGCGGCAGATGGGACAAAGTAACGTTTCAGAAGAGGGCGATATTGCAGCAACCTTGTTGATTATGGCCCTTAAGCGGCTCGAACAGCTGAAGACGCTGGGGCAGATAACCCCTCAAATCGCATCGTTGTCGCGTGATCTTTCGCGCTGTGTCGCAGATTTGGTCGCCAGCATAGCGCGTAGCGGGATGGTTTCGGTTTCCGTGTGGCAGTTAATTGAGGAAGCGGATGCGAGCGGTCTATTTGAAAAGAAGGAATGCCAAACGTACTCTCATCTTTTCTTCGTTCGCCTTCAGTCCCTCGATGTCGCTATCGTCACGCAGCGGCGTGAGTACCTGGAAAAACAGGAAAATTCGTCGGTTGAGGTCGTTTTCGCCGGCGATGCGACCGACGCGGTAAAGCCTCGCGGCGTGCGTGCAGCACTGAGCTGTAGCGCAGAAATCCCCCAGCTCTACATTCGGCTTTTCGGCGGTCTTGAGGCACACGTTGGCAACCGCCCGGTCGCTTCGAATCTCCTTCGTCGTCAGAAAGTGCAGACGCTCTGCGCCATACTCGTTCTTAACCGGGGAAAAGAGATTTCGCGTAGTGTTTTGTGTGAATCGTTGTGGCCCGATTCGCTTCCCGAGAAAGCGCGGAACAATCTTTATAGTACCTGGTCGATTTTGCGTCGAGCTCTTGCTGTCGAATCGGGGGAATGCCCCTACCTCGTCCGTATGCAGCGCAGTTGCAAAATTGATGCCACCTCGGTTTCCAGTGATGTGTTTGAGTTGGGTGCCCTCTGCGATCGTCTCTTGTTTTCACCCCTCGACGTCGAGGCGTTCTCTCAGATATATGCAAGAATCACCGCTCTTTACGCCGGGGACCTTCTGCCAAGCGAACCGTACAATTCCATTGTCCTGCGGCATCGCGTCGAGCTTCGTACGCGCCTCGTCGATGCTTTTGTTGCCGCCGCAAGCGCTCTGTACCGCGCGAGGGAATATCCTGCCGCCCTGCAATTTGCTCGCATGGCATTGCAATACGACGAAACGCGCGAGGATGTCTACAAGATGTTGATCCAGGTGCAAATCGCTATCGGGCAGCGCTCCAGTGCAATGCAAACGTTTTTTCGTTGCCGCGACTACCTTGCCTCCGAACTCGGTCTTGATCCGTCATCTCAGATGATGGCGCTTTATAACCAAATGCTCACCGCCGATGCTTCGATAACGCAACAGCTTTCCCTGCCTTTTTCCTGAGCACTCTTCCCGTCGTGCGCTCTGCGATACGGCTGTGGATTTCCTCTGAAGCGAAGGGCGCTGTGTTAGAGTTAAAAAGTTCGGAATTTACCCTTTTATGCGCAAGAGAAAGCGTTATGACATGGCAAGTTTTTTATCGAAACTCCTTACGGTTGGTGAAGGTAAGCAGCTCAAGCAGTACCAAGCTACCGTTGACAAAATCAATAGCCTTGAGGGTGGTATGCAGGAAAAAAGCGACGCAGAACTTGCGGCGCTGACAGCCCTCTACAAAGAACGCAGTCAGAACGGCGAAGATTTAAAATCTCTTCTGCCAGAAGCGTTCGCAACGGTGCGTGAAGCGGGCCTTCGCACCCTTGGCATGCGTCACTTCGACGTGCAGCTGATCGGCGGTATGGCTCTCGACGATGGTCAAATCGCCGAAATGAAAACCGGCGAAGGTAAAACGCTTGTTTCGACGCTGGCATGTTATCTCAACGCTCTCTCGGGCGACAACGTCCATATCGTTACCGTCAATGACTATCTGGCCCGTCGAGACAGCGAATGGATGGGTCGTGTCTATCGTTTCCTCGGTATGGAAGTCGGTTTGATTCAAAACGGCATGCGTCCCGAAATGAAGATCCCCGCCTACAAGGCGGATGTAACCTATGGCACCAATTCGGAATTTGGTTTCGATTACCTTCGCGACAACATGGTTACTCGTGCCGAAAGTCGCGTGCAGCGCGGGCATAATTTCGCCGTCGTTGACGAAGTCGACTCGATTCTGATCGACGAGGCGCGTACGCCGCTCATCATTTCTGGTGCGGGCACGCAGGCCGCAGACACGTACAAGAAGTTTGCACGCGTCATGCCCGGCCTCGTGCTCGACACCGATTTTGAGATGGACGAAGCGAAGAAGACCATCAACGCCACCGAAACCGGCCTGGAAAGAATCGAAGCCATGCTTGGCATCGAAGATATGTATGCCGATCCATCGGGCCAGATGGCGAACCATCTGCAGCAGGCTCTGAAAGCCCAATTTCTCTTTCATCGCGACATCGATTACGTCGTGGTTGAGGGTGAAGTAAAGATAGTCGACGAGTTCACCGGTCGTCTCATGGAGGGTCGTCGCTACTCAGAAGGCCTTCACCAGGCGCTCGAAGCCAAGGAAGGCGTGCTCGTACGCGAAGAAAACCAGACGCTCGCCACCATCACTCTTCAGAACTATTTCCGTCTCTACAAAAAACTTTCCGGTATGACCGGTACGGCTATGACCGAAGACGCCGAATTCCGCCAGATCTACAAATTGCCGGTTATGGCGATTCCTTCGAATAGGCCCGTCGTCCGCAAGGATGAAAACGATTTGATTTATCGCAGCGTCGAAGCGAAGTTCAATGCGGTAGCTGATGACGTGGCTACGCGCAATGCTGCAGGGCAGCCCTGCTTGATCGGTACGGTTTCCATTGAGAGTTCTGAGCGTCTTTCGCGCTTGCTGACCAAGCGCGGCATCAGGCATGAAACCTTGAACGCGAAGAATCATGAACGTGAAGCCCACATCATCGCTCAGGCCGGTCGCACCGGTGCGGTCACCATCGCCACCAACATGGCCGGTCGTGGTACTGACATCCTACTCGGCGGCAATCCCGACATCATGATGGAGGATTTCCTGCTTTCTGAAGGTGTCGAGGTGGAAGAAGCCACCGAAGCACAGCAGAAGGAAGCTCAGATTCGTGCCGAGCAGGTTACCGAGGTCGAAAAAGCCGAAGTTATCGCTGCGGGCGGTCTGTGCGTGGTCGGCACCGAACGTCACGAGAGCCGTCGTATCGACAACCAGCTCCGTGGTCGCGCCGGTCGTCAGGGTGACCCGGGCACGACGCAGTTCTACCTCTCCCTCGAAGATGACCTCATGCGCCTGTTTGGTGGAAACCGTATGGAATCTATCGGTCGCTTGATGGAAAAGACCGACATGGCAGAGGATATGCCCATCCAGGCATCGATGGTCTCCAAGGCTATCGAATCCGCTCAGCGCCAGGTTGAGGGCATGCACTTTGCCGCTCGTAAGAATGTTCTCGAGTACGACGACGTTATGAACTTACAGCGTAGCGCGATTTACGGAGAGCGCAACGCAATTTTGGATGGCAAGGATATCGGTGAACGCATCCCCGAAATCATCAGCGATGCGGTGGAATCGCTCGTTGCTGAAAACTGCCCCGAAAAGGTGCCCAGTGACGATTGGGACAACAGGGCGATCGATCTCTGGGTCGCCAATATGTCTGGCCGCAATGATTTCGCTGTCGAAGAGATCGACCACGACGACGATCCCGACACCGTTGTCGAGATGATTTGCGACTATCTGCAGTCTGTCTATAATGAAAAAATTGCGCTCTTGGGCGATATCGCTATGAAAAATCTGGAATCCCAGATCATGCTACGCATCATCGATACGCGCTGGATGGCGCATCTGCAGGAAATGGATTATCTCAAGGCTGGTATCGGCTTGCGTGCCTTTGGGCAGCGCGATCCTTTGGTCGAATATAAAAACGAGGCTCACACGGCGTTCGGTTCGATGACCGCTTCGATGTATGAAGACTTCCTCCGAACGCTTTTACGCTTGCAGATTGCGGTGCAAGATATTCCGGAAGAGGCCAATCCGCTCGAGGGCAGGGTTAACTACTCTTCACCTGAAGAGGCCCTGAACTCATCGACCACGTCAACGCAACGCACTCAGCAAGCAGCCGCGCAAGCGCAAGGGCTGCCTGGTGAAGCGCCGAAGGCGGCGCCGACCGGCAAGGTGCAGCCTTACGAGAAAAGTAAGGAAGACCCCTATGCCAACGTTGGGCGCAATGACCCGTGTCCTTGCGGGTCAGGCAAGAAGTTTAAGAAGTGCCACGGCGCAGACCGGTAGGGCTCTTGGTAGACGCACGATAGCCGACCACTCAACGAATAGGTAAGAAGACGGAGCGCATAGCGAAACCATGGCGGAAAAGGACACGAAAGAAATCGAGCAGATAGCCACACGCGTTGTCGATGCGAAGGCTTACCTGCATATCGATGATAAAAACGAAGAGCTCGAACAGCTCGATAAGCAGATTGCTGCACCAGATTTCTGGAATGACCCGGCTCATGCCCAGGAGGTTTCCAAGCAGGCGAGTGATTTGCGGGATACGATTGACGATTACGCGCACGCGCAGGCGCTCTTGGAAGATGTGCAGGTTGCGGCCGACCTCGTTGTGGAAGACCCCGCATTCGAAGAAGAGTACACGGCGGCGCTCGATAAGCTCGCGGCTCTTCTTGATGATTTTGAAATCATCTCCTGGTTTTCAGGGCGTTTCGATGGGGGTGACGCCATTGTTACCGTCAATCCTGGTTCGGGTGGTCTCGAAGCGCAGGACTGGACCGAAATGCTCTACCGTATATACACGCGCTACGCCGAGAAGAAGGGCTGGAAAGTCAAGGTTCTCGATGTGGTTCCCGGCGAAGGTATCGGACTTGATAAGGCCAGCTTCCAAATTGGCGGGAAGTATGCTTACGGCATGCTGCGCAGCGAAATCGGAGTGCATCGACTGGTGCGCATTTCTCCGACCGACGACAAGAAGCGCCGCCATACGACATTTGCCGGCGTTGAGGTTTTACCGGTGCTCACCGACGACATTGAAGTCGCTTTAAATCCCGCCGATGTCCGTGTCGACGTATATCGCTCGAGCGGTCCCGGAGGGCAATGCGTGAACACCACCGATTCTGCGGTCCGCTTAACGCATATTCCCACCGGCACCGTGGTTACCTGTCAGAATGAAAAATCCCAGTTGCAAAATAAGGAAGCAGCCTTTCGTGTTTTGCGTGGTAAGCTCTACGAACTAGAAGAACGTAGGCGTGAAGAAGAATTGAACGAACTGCGGGGATCGAAGATGGAAAATTCTTTTGGCAGCCAGATACGTAACTATGTACTCTACCCGTATCAGATGGTAAAGGATCTTCGTAGTGGCGTTGAAACCGGAAACGTCGATGCGGTGCTCGATGGCGAAATCGAGGAATTCGTCATAGGGTACCATCGATGGAAAGCAGCCCAATAAGAAAGGGATCTTACGTGAACGCGACTGAACTCGAGGTCAAGGCAAACGACATCCGCAAAGAAATCGTGGAAATGATTGCGGAAGCGGGAAGCGGCCATCCAGGTGGCTCACTTTCCTGTGCCGACATTCTTACCGCGCTTTATTTCGGTGGAGTCCTGGTGCACGACCCGCGCAATCCGCGCGATGAAGCGCGCGATCGCTTCATCCTTTCCAAGGGCCATGCGGCTCCCGCATTTTATGCGACACTTGCTGAAGCGGGTTATTTCTCCTGCGACGAGCTTATGACGCTGCGTCGCCTCGGGTCTCGTCTGCAGGGGCACCCTGATTCCAATAAGCTGCCCGGTGTGGAAGTATGCACCGGCTCTCTCGGTCAGGGTCTTTCCATCGCTTCCGGCATTGCCTGCGGATTGCGTTTGGCCGGCAACGACGCGCGCGTATTCACGCTGCTCGGTGATGGTGAATGCCAGGAGGGGCAGGTGTGGGAAGCTGCCATGTTCGCCGCTCATCAGCATCTGGGAAATCTTGTTGCCATCATCGATCACAACGGTCTGCAGATCGATGGCTGTATCAGCGACGTGTGCTCGCCGGAAGATCTCGGCGTGAAGTTTTCTTCGTTTGGCTGGGAGGTCATGTCCTGCGACGGACACAATATGGCCGAAATCGTTCAAGTGCTTTCGGATGCCAAGGTGCAGAAAACCGGTAAGCCCTACGTTGTCATCGCTGAAACCATCAAGGGTAAAGGTGTGAGCTTCATGGAAGACCAGGCGGGGTGGCACGGTCGCGCTCCGAAACCGGAAGAGACGAAAATCGCACTTTCCGACCTGGAAGAGAAGGGGGCTCATCGTGGCTAATGAAGCGAAGAAGAAAGCTACCCGCGCCGCCTTCGGCGCAACATTGGCAGAACTTGCCTGCGAAGGTGTTCCTGTCGTGGCGGTCGATGCCGACTTGAGCGGATCCACCACCACGAAGAAGTTCGCTGATGCGTCAGAGGAAAATGCACAGTGCCTTTTCAATGTGGGCATTGCGGAGCAGAATATGATTGGTGTCGCCGCCGGTCTTTCGCTGACCGGCCGTATCGCCTACACCGGGTCATTTGCCGTCTTCGGTACGGGTCGTGTCTACGACCAGATTCGCAATACGGTGTGCTACTCAAACCTGAATGTGAAAATCGCCCCGACGCATGCTGGCATTTCAGTCGGTCCCGACGGTGGCAGTCACCAGATGATCGAAGACATTGCGCTCATGCGCGTTTTGCCTCACATGCGCGTTCTCGTGCCCGCGGACTATCATGCGGCAGTTGCAGCCCTCAAGCTCGCCGCGCAGTTGGACGGTCCGGTTTATATCCGTATGGGGCGCGCCGAAGTACCTCAGGTTTATGACGAGGGCTATGAAATGAAGCTGGGCGGTTCGACCGTGCTGCGCGAAGGCACCGATGTAAGCATCATCGCTTGCGGCGTCGAGGTCGACGAAGCCTTGGCAGCGGCCGATCTGCTTGCCTCCGAAGGTATATCCGCCGAAGTAATCGATGCTTTTTCTATCAAGCCCCTCGATGAGGAAACCATTCTTTCCTCCGCTGCGAAAACGGGAGCAGTCGTCACTGCGGAAGAGCATTCCGTCATTGGTGGTCTCGGTTCGGCGGTCTGCGAATTACTTGCCGAAAAGCTGCCGACACCCTGCGTTCGCGTGGGTATGCAGGATGTTTTCGGTACATCGGGAGAGTTTGAAGAGCTGCTTGCTCATTTCCACCTTGACGGGTCCTCCATTGTTGAAGCTGTGAAGAAGATAACGGCGAATACAGAGAAATGATAGAATACTCGCGTCTCAGTACATCACTATTTGAACGGAGCATTCTGTGACAAATCCCAATAGCCAAGGGGGTGTCATACGTCCCGGTGCCCACGTGGCGCCTTCAAGGCAGGTCCCATCGCAGCTCTCGCAATCGCTGCCAACCCTTGATATCGACGATACACCTCAAGCAATGGGCACCCCGGTTATCACCTTTGACCATGTAAACAAAGTGTATCCGGCGCAGCCCACCAAACCCGCCCTTAACGATATCACCCTACAGATATATGCAGGCGAATTCGTCTTTCTCGTTGGCCATTCCGGCTCCGGTAAATCGACGTTCATTCGTATGCTTATCCGTGAGATTAAGCCGTCGAGCGGGCACATCTATGTGGCAGAGGAAGATTTGTCGGCCATGCGCAACTGGCGCGTGCCCTACCTTCGCCGCAATATCGGTTGTGTTTTCCAGGACTTTAAGTTGTTACCAAACAAGACGGTTTTTGAAAACGTCGCGTTTGCACTTGAGGTAATCGGTAAATCGAGCCACGTTATTAAAACGCAGGTTCCCGAGGTTTTGCGTCTCGTCGGTTTGCAAGACAAATTGAATAAGCGTCCCGATCAGCTTTCCGGTGGCGAACAGCAGCGCGTTTCAATCGCGCGCGCTATCGTCAACCGTCCGCCGCTTCTCGTATGCGACGAACCGACCGGTAACCTTGACCCGCAGACGTCGCGCGGCATCATGGATCTGCTCGAACGAATTAACCGTACGGGTACCACGGTGCTTGTCGCTACGCATGACCGCGAAATGGTCGATAACATGCGTCGTCGCGTTATCGCGCTTGACAAGGGTAACCTTACCCGCGATCAAGATAGGGGGGTGTACGGTTTCGATGTCTAGTTTCCTTTATTTCCTCAGAGAATCATTGACGGGTTTTACCCGTAACCTTTCGACTGCGCTCGGCTCCATCGTCACGATTTTTCTGTCACTGCTGATCATCGGTATCTTCTTGGTCGGCGGCGGCATCATTGAAAATGTGGTTTCGTCGGTGGAAGATAAAGTTTCCATCACCGCCTACGTTGCCGATGATGCATCAGAAAACCAAATCACGAAGGTGAAGAACTTCGCCGAAAATCTTGAGGGTGTTTCGACCGTCAATTTCACGACGAAGGATCAAGCGCTTGAGAACTTCAAGCATTCGATGACTTCGAATCCCGACATCGTCGATCAGCTCGATGGTGAAAATCCTCTTCCTGCCTCGATTGACATCGAACTCAACGATCCGCAGAAAGTGGAGGCGGTTGCCTCTTCCCTTGCCGATAATTCTGACTTTAAAGATATTTGCGACAAGCCTTCCAGCCCCAGCGATTCGTTGAAGTATGGTCAGAAAACGGTTGAAAAACTGTTTTCGCTGACAAATTACGTGCGCTACGTTGGTATTGCCCTCATCGGTTTGTTGATCTTTATCGCATTCGTTTTCATCAACAACACGATCCGCCTGGCTATTCTTGCGCGTCGCAAGGAAATTGCCATCATGCGTTTGGTGGGCGCTTCCAATGGGTTTATCCGGGGGCCCTTCCTCATGGAAGGTTCTCTTCATGCGCTCATCGGGGCCTTGCTTGCTATCGGCACTTTGGAACTCTTACGTAACTTCGCACTTCCCCAGGTGGCAAATGCGCTACAATGGCTGCCTATTGATTTGAGCATACAAACTTTCGTCTTCATTTACGTGGCGTTGTTTGTGGCCGGCTTAGTTATCGGTATTCTGGGCTCGCTTTTGGCGATGCGCCGTTACCTGAAGGTCTAAGCGGTTATACAAAAGAAAGAAGAAGACCAGGCCTGTGGGCATGCATGGGTTACAAAAACATAGAGCGGCAAGCACACGCAACAAGAAAATCATCGGCTATCTAGGGGTTTTCATCGGCGTGTGCTTGGCTTTTGCTGCGGGCTTCGCCATTCGTGGCGACGCTCCTTTGCTGACGAGTCTTGGATTCACGTCACTCACGGTTTCTGCTGAGAAAAATCCCGGGGCAACGGTTACTGGCAATACGAACGATTCCCTTTCGGCGCGCGTTGCGGAAGTGGAGGGCATTATCGCCAACGATAGCCTCGACTCGTATGATCTCGGCGATTCGACGCTCAAGGTGCTCGATGCCCTTGCCGTGTCCACGAAAGACACCTATCTGCACTATTACGATGAAGCGCGTTACGCTACGTATCTCGAAGACAACGCGAACAAATATGCCGGCATCGGCGTGCTCTTTGCGGAGTACAAGGGTCAATGCTACGCTGTTGATGTTTTCGAGGGTTCTGCTGCCGCAACAGCCGGGGTGCAGCGCGGTGATTTTGTCGTTGCAATCGACGGCAATCGCCAAGGCTGGTCACTTACTGAAGCCGTCAAGGCTCTCTCTCGTGACGATGGGTCGACCGCGGTTGTCACGTGGCGTCGTCCTCCCAATCTTGAATCCGAAGGTGGTAGGGAATTCACTACCACGCTCACCTGCTCGCCCTATAGCGAAGCGAACGTAACCTCTGAGCTTTCCGGAAAAGTCGGTGTTGTGAAAATCAGACAGTTGACTCAAGGTTGCGATGTGCTCGTGCGCCAGGCCATTCATGATTTGCAGGCGCAGGGCGCTCAATCCTTCGTGCTCGACTTGCGCGATAATCCTGGTGGATATTTGACGCAGGCGGTCGATGTCGCATCCATCTTCGTGAAGAGTGGCGTGCTGGTTCAGATTGAGACCATCGATGGCACCACTTCGAAAACAGCTACGGGAGATGTTGCCACACAGCTTCCTTTGGTGGTGCTGGTGAACCAGAATACTGCTGCCGCATCAGAGGTTTTGGCTTCGGCATTACAGGACAATCAACGAGCGACGCTGATCGGCGATAGCACGCTTGGTAAGGGTACGGTGCAAGTGGTTCGTAAGCTCAGCTTCGGGGGCGCTCTTCGTTACACCGCTGCTCGCTACACCACTCCGCTCGGCCACGTCATCAACGAAGCGGGGGTTTCTCCCAATATCGCCGTCAGCCAAGGGGCTGACACGACGGTCGATCATCAAAAAGTCGTTGCGGTCGAAACTGCCCAAGCATTGATTTCCCGGTAAATGTGATGTCTCACTCCCATCCTAAATCGCGCTCGAAAACGCGGCGTTCGGCGCGCAGCAATCCGCGCGGCATCCTTGTGGTTACTTCGCGGAGCTACGGTTTCGTGCAGACCGCCGAAGGCGAATATTTCATTCCCGAATCGAAAATAGGGGCCGCCTTCGACGGCGATCTGGTCGAGGTCGCTCCCATCAAAGCCTACGCTCCCGGCACGAAGGGCTCGCACCGCGCCGGTGACAAACCGACAGCGCGGGTGGTGCGAGTTGTCAACCGCAGCCATGACTCGCTGGTGGGACGCTATGAATTGGCGGAACCTTTCGGCGTCGTCGTGCCTGAAGATACCCGGATTCCTTACGATATATTTACCATGGCAAAAGACAATCCTCACGTGAAAGACGGGGATATTGTGCGGGTTCGCATCGTTGAATACCCCTCCCGCAATACTGCGGCAACGGGCGTCGTTGAAGAGGTGCTCGGCCACGATGGCGAGGGTGGCCTCGATATCGATCTCGTCATCGCGCACCATAAATTGGAAACACGCTTTTCTGCGGCATCACTCGAACAGGCGAAGGCGGCTACGGTCGATAGGGCAGGAGCGCTTGCTGAGGGATACCGCGACATTCGAGATCGCTTTACCTTCACCGTCGATCCTCGCGATGCGCGTGACTTCGATGACGCTCTCTCAATCGACGAGGTTGATGGCACTATTCGTCTCGGGGTGCATATCGCCGATGTTTCGCATTACGTTGAATGGGGCTCTTCGCTCGATCTTGACGCTCGCCGTCGCGCGACGAGTGTATATCTTGTCGATCGAGTGATTCCGATGCTTCCCGAAGAACTGTCATCTGACATTTGCTCGCTCAAGCCCCATGAGGTGCGACGCGTTTTTACTGTCGATATGTATTTAAATGACGACGGAAGCGTGATAAGCACCGATTTCTTTCCCGCCCTCATAGAGTCGAAGGCCCGTTTGACCTATGAGCAGGCACAGACGATTCTCGATGAATCCAGCGGAGTGCCCGCTGCGGCAGGGGCTGCGTGGGGGGTCGAAAACGAAGGCTCGTCAGAATTGTCGGACAGAGGATTGCGGCAGCGTGTCGTTGCGCTGTCGGGTCTAGCCGAAAAGCTTTCTGCGACTCGGACGCGGGTCGGTGGTATCGACTTCGAGACAACGGAAGCCAGAGTGCTTCTCGACGATGAGGGCGCTCCGGTTGAGGTGATGTTGCGTAAGAAGACGCAGGCTACGTCGTTTATCGAAGAGGCGATGATCCTCGCCAATAACACGGTGGCGCGATACATGCACGAAGGGGGATTCCCCTGCATGTATCGCGTCCATGAAGCCCCCTCGGCGGATAGCTTGGCCGAACTCGTGCCCTTGCTTCAAGAGTTTCCGGCCTACAAGAAACTTCCCGTCACCGATTTTATCGCGGGGCAACCCTCTTGCTTGCAGGCGGTGCTGTGTGCGAGTAAGGGACGGCCCGAAGAGGAGCTTGTGACTTCTTTGGTATTGCGTTCGATGAAGCGCGCCGTGTATAAGGGGGTCTGCGAACCCCATTACGGGTTGGCATCTTCGGCCTACACGCACTTCACCAGTCCTATCCGCCGCTATCCTGACCTGGTGGTGCACCGCATGCTCAAAGCGAGGCTTTTGGGTAAAACGGGTACGTTTGAGCAGCAGGCGCACAGCTTGGGATGGCTTTCTGAGCACTCGTCCGAGATGGAGCGCATCGCAGAGAAAGCTGCCCGAGAAACCCAGCAGATGAAACTGGTGGAATATATGCAGCGCGATATCGGAAATACTTTTTCGGGCGTGATATCGGGTGTTACGACCTATGGTTTCTTCGTCCGCCTGGAAAATACCGCTGAAGGGCTGGTCCCTATGCGTTATCTCGAAGGCGAGTACTTCGCTCTTGATCCGGTGAGACATACCCTGACCGGCCAAGATAGCGGCAAATCATATCGTTTAGGCCAGCGCATTTTCGTGGTGCTTGAATCTGCCGAACCTCGCCAGCGCAAGCTTGATTTCAGGCCGGCTGTCGGGAAAGACGTACCTGGCATGTAGGGCGTGCCCTTTTGCCGCATCACCACCTATTCCTGGGATTTCGATAGGTATCATGGTGGAGGGAATACAGCATAATTGAAGTTTTTCTTTTTTTGTAGACTCGATAAAATATTTTGATTTACTTACTAAATTTCGCTAGGCTGGCAGATGCTTGCATCGCAAGGTGATTTGCCGTGTGGCGTTCAGGGTTTAAGGTGTATGTCTCTCGCTGGGTTCTTGGAAGGATTTTCATGGAGCAATTTGCAATCGTCGTTGATTCCACCTGTGATTGGGCTCTTGCTGAATACGAGCAAAAGCACGTTTCTATGGTGCCCTTGCAGGTCATGATGGGAGATGTTTCGTTTGCCGACTTGATTGACATTTCTTCTGAGGGATTCTACGATTACATCGCTTCCGGAGCCCAGAGCTTCGGCACGTCGCAACCGGCCCCTGCTGCATTTTCGGCGGCGTATGAAGCGATAGTGGCTACCGGCCAGACCGATATCCTTTCATTGCACATTGCGGCTACGCTTTCGGGTACGCTTGATTCAGCCGAAATGGCTGCGCGACAATGCACCGCGCGCGTTGAACGTCTCGATGCTCAGGGTACTACGACGACCCTGGGGCTTCTCGCTCAAAAAGCCTGCGAGCTGCGTGATGCCGGAGCAACCCTGGATGAAGCGATTGCGCTCTTGAGTGACTATCGCGGCAAAATCCTTCAGTTCATCTCGCCCGATACGACCGATCATCTTTTGCGAGGCGGGCGCATCACGGCGGAGCAAGCCCAGCAGGCGATGATGCTTAATATCAAAATCATATTCAGCTTCGACGATGCCGGACGCTTGGTCGTCCTTGATCGCGTCAAGGGTAATAGGGGTATCATCAAAGGGTATATCGAACGTCTTCGTGCCTACGCAGAACAGTATGGTCCCTTGCGCATTCGCGTGCTGCAAGCGCGCAACAGGGAAGAGGCGCAGCGTCTGGTGGATGCTTTGCGCGAAGCGGGAATCGATTTCGAGTTGGCGGCTGTCGATGATTGTGGTGCTACGATCACAACGCATCTTGGTCTCGGTGTTATCGGCCTTGCGGCGGTACCGTTGAACGCTTAGTTTTTTGCGGGGAAGGAAACGTGCCGTGGTTACGGAAAAGGAAATAAGAACTCAGTCGATTGACGGTGCGGCTAAGCGTCGTCGTCGCGCATTGAACGATCTTTTATCGGGAACGTTTAATTCAATTTTGCGTGTTGAAGAAAAATCGCTTCAAAATCGCTTGACGCAAGGCCTGAGCATTTCCGAAATCCATACCATCACCGCTATCGGCTTGCATGAAATGAACCCCATGAGTGCGGTTGCCGCACGGCTTGATGTGACGCTCGCCACGCTGACTGTTGCGGTGAATAAGCTGGTCACCAAAGGATTCGTTCTCCGTCATCGAGGCGAAGCCGATCGACGCCAAGTATTCATTACGCTGACCTGCGCGGGGCGCAAAGTGTATCGCGCCCACGAACTCTTCCATAAACATATGATTGACGAAGCGCTGATTGGCCTTTCCCTTGAAGAGGAAGAAGTGCTTGCCACAGCGCTTTTGAAGGTAAAAAGCTTCTTCGATGAGCAAGGGTAAATTGTCGTAAAATCGTGGAGTCTCTTGCGTATCGCTCTTTCTAACCGTAAACTTTGCCCTAATAGTTAGTTAAGCTAAATATTAGATTGACAATATAATTTACTCAGGAAGGCTTCACCCATGTCAAATACTTTGAAGATTGTCCAGGACGTTTTACAGGAAAACCTCGATATTGCCCCCGAGAAGGTTGGTTCTGACATCACGCTTGAATCCCTTGGCGTCGATTCTCTTGATATGGTCGAATTGATCTGCGATCTCGAAGAGCGATGTGACAAGGAATTCGGCGAACCCGATGGCCTATCCAGCGTCGGCGACCTGGTGACGTACATCGATTCCCTGTAGGAATCTGAACTGCTCAGATAAATAAACCTACGGGAAGGACTTTCTATCATGGTGGAAGCACAGTCTGGCTTATCCACGCGGGTCACCGAATTGCTTGGAATCGATGTCCCGATTATTCAGGGCGGCATGGCCTGGGTCGCAAACGCCTCTTTAGCTTCGGCGGTAAGCGCAGCGGGCGGTTTGGGTATTATTGCCAGCGGCGCGGCGCCGCTGGCATGGATTGAAGAGCAAATTCTCCTGGCGCGGACCAAAACCAACCGACCTATTGGCGTCAATCTCATGCTTATGAATCCGCAGGCCGCTGAAGTGGCGCAACTTTTGGCGGATCTGCATGTCGATGTGATTACGACCGGAGCGGGAAGCCCCGCGAAATACGTTTCCTTGTGGAAAGAAGCGGGTTGCAAGGTCGTTCCGGTTGTCGCGTCGAGTGCGCTTGCGGCGCGCATGCAGCGTTGTGGCGCCGATGCGGTTGTTGCTGAAGGGTGTGAAGCGGGAGGGCATATCGGCGAACTTACCACAATGGCCCTCGTTCCTCGAGTGTGCGATACGGTGACGATTCCCGTAATCGCTGCCGGGGGCATTGCTGATGGACGGGGCATGTGCGCCGCTTTCGCCCTTGGTGCCGAAGCGGTGCAGATAGGTACCCGTTTCCTTACGGTGACGGAATGCACGATTGCCGATGCCTACAAGCAAAAAATTCTCGCCGCGAAGGATTCCGATACGATTGTGACCGGCCGCTCTAGCGGACACCCGGTACGCGGCCTGAAGAACGCTTTTGCTCGTGAAATGCGCATTTTGGAAACCGGTGCGACCCCTGATGTTGAAAAGATGGAGCGGGCGTTTGCGGGTTCGCTGCGTCGTGCGGTTGAGGGCGATGTCGAAAAAGGGTCGCTTATGGCCGGGCAGTGCGCTTGTCTTGTGCACGATTGCAAAACGGCTGCCGAAACCGTTGCTGATATCATGGAGGAAGCGCAGGCGCTCGGTGCTTGCAGCCTTACCCAGATGGCTCATGTCAACGAGGAAAGGATTTCCCGGTGAACGAGATAAGGCCAGCGTTGTTGTTTCCCGGCCAGGGATCGCAGCGCCCTGGCATGGGGGCCGATCTTCTGGGCATTCCTGCTGCCGCGAAGGTTTTTGCCTGCGCATCCGACGTCTTTGGTTTTGATGTCGGGGCTCTCTGCTGCGCTGCCAATGCGGAAACGATTAACGGGGCACGCAACGCCCAAGTGGCCATTGCAACCACTTCGATAGCGATTTCTGAAGTGCTGCGAGAGGGTGGTGTTACCCCCTCGGTTCTTTTGGGGTTTTCGCTCGGCCAGATTAGCGCCCTTGCCGTATCGGGCATGCTGTCGATTGAGGAAACATTTCGTTTACTCGATGTGCGGGCGCACTGCATGGCCGTGGCGGCTGAGGATATCCCGGGAGCTATGTGTGCCCTGATGGGTGCCGATGAAAGCAGCGCTCAAGCCCTTTGCAGGGAGTGCGCAGCCGATGAGGTGCTGGTTATAGCTAATTATAATTGTCCTGGTCAGATAGTTATTTCAGGCAATCTAGCGGCGATAGAGCGCGCCGAGATTGCCTGGAAGGGCCAATCGAAACGCTGCATTCGACTGGCTACTGCTGGGGCGTTTCATAGCCCGCTTATGGCGCGTGCCGCTCGGGTCTTTTTGGATTATCTGGCAAGTTGCACCTTTGCCGAACCTCACACCCTCATCCTTTGCAACACCGATGCGGCCCCGCTTGTCGCCGCCGGTGCGCGCACGCGTCTCGCCGACCACCTGACGCATCCTGTGCGCTTTTCGCAGAGCGTTGACGTTGCGCGCTGTTTGGGTGCCCGCGTCTTCCTCGAAGTTGGCTGCGGCGGGGTGCTCACGAACCTGGTGCGCCGCATCGATAAAGGTTCGGAGCGCGGTAAGGTTGAAGGTGCTGCTGGCTTGCAAACGGCAATTGCGGCGTATGGGTGCAAGCCCAACGCTCGATAGGAGATTAATTCATGGACGAAACGATGATTTCCCCCTCACGCGTAGCCATTGTGACCGGATCGAGCCGCGGCATCGGGCGAGCGATTGCGGTGGCTTTGGCTCGAGACGGGCACAACGTCTGCATTAACTATTCCAGCGAAAACAGCCGCGATAAAGCTGAAAGGTTTGCCGCACAGCTGGAAGGTGACTATGGTATCGAAGCACTTGCCATAAGGGCCGACATTTCTGATTTCTCGCAGGCTGCTTCCCTAATCGATGAGGTGCGTACCACCTTCGGTCGACTTGATGTGCTCGTGAACAATGCGGGTATCACCCGGGACGGGTTGCTTGCCCGCATGAAAGAAGAAAATTTTGATGCGGTGATTTCTGTCAATCTCAAAGGTGCGTTCAATTGTTGTCGCGCAGCGATGGCTCCCATGATGAAGCAGCGCTTCGGGCGCATCATCAATATGAGCAGCATCGTCGGGGTTGCGGGAAACGCTGGTCAGGCCAATTATGCGGCTTCGAAGGCGGGGCTTATCGGTTTTTCTAAATCGCTCGCCCGCGAAGTGGCCTCACGTAATATTACGGTGAACGCCGTGGCTCCTGGTTTTATTGAAACCGAGATGACGGGAGCCCTGAATGAAACCCAGCAAGAAGCCATTCGCTCCCGTATCGCAAGCAAGAGATTCGGAACCCCTGAAGAAGTGGCATCGCTTGTGTGCTTTCTTTCGAGCAATCAGGCGGGATATATAACCGGACAAGTCATTGGTATTGATGGAGGATTATCATCATGAGCGAACAGAAGACTATCACCTGCCACCGCGTGGTCATCACGGGGTGTGGAGCGATATCGCCGGCAGGATTCGGTGTCGATGCGATGTGGGATGCGGTTATGGACAGCCGATGCTGCTTGGGTCCACTTACCCGCTTTGATTGCGAAGCATTTGAGGTGAAGATTGCCGGCGAGATTCCGGGATACGATGCTGAAACCGCGGGTTTCTCGAAGAAGGAGGCCCGTCGCTTGGGCCGTTTCATTCAGTATGCCATGGTTGCTTCCGATGAAGCTATCGCGCAAAGCGGACTCGATCTCGAACACGAGGATACGACTCGCATTGCCTGTGTGTACGGTTCGGGCATGGGCGGTATCGAAGTGCTTGAGCGTGATCATCGGGCATATTTCGAGCGGGGTCCCAAGCGGGTGAATCCTCTTTTCATTCCCCAGATGATTTCAAATATGGCGGCGGGAAATCTTGCGATCCGCTATGGTTTGCGTGGGGAATGCAGTAGTATCGTGACGGCTTGCGCGACGGGCACCCACTGTATCGGCGAGGCGTATCGCCTTATCCGATTCGGCTACTCCGATGCCGCATTGTGTGGGGGTACCGAAGAATCGGTAACGCCGATGTGCATCGCGGGGTTCGGTAATCTCGGGGCATTGACGAAGGAGTCAGACCCTCAAAACGCTTCGCGTCCCTTCGATGTGAACCGCAGTGGCTTCGTCGCCTCTGAGGGGGCGGGCGCGCTGGTATTGGAATCGCTCGAGCACGCTGAGGGGCGTGGTGCTCACATCATCGCGGAAATCGTCGGCTTCGGATCGACGGGTGATGCCTATCACATGACGTCGCCGGCTCCCGATGGCGAAGCGGCGACGCGGGCTATGCGCGATGCTCTCGAGGAAGGTGGGTTCACCCCTGCTGACCTCGGGCATCTCAACGCACATGGGACTTCGACGCCAGTTAACGATAGAACGGAATCCGCGGCTTTGCTCGGTCTCTGCAAAGAGGCCGGCACCCGTGTTCCTGTCGTGTCTGTCAAGGGATCTCTCGGTCACACCCTCGGTGCGGCAGGGGCTCTTGAGGCGATTGTATGCGCTCTTTCCGTGGCGCGGGATGTCGTCCCGGCAACGACGGGATTCGTCGAGTCTGACCCCGAATGCCCTGTTCGCGTGCTGCGCGAACCTTTGTGTGACTATCCGCAGCGTGTTGCCCTGAGCACTTCGCTCGGATTCGGCGGGCACAACGGAGCGCTGGCTATCGCTCCTTTTCGAGCGTAGGGGGATAGCGATGGAAAAGACGCTCTCGTTTCCCTGTCGAAAAGACGTTATTGAAGCGGTGCTGCCACATCGCGATCCCTTCATTTGGATGAGTCGGGTGCTTTCCTGCGACCCGGGGTGTTCGATTGTGGCCGAGCTTGATGTGGCGGATGATTTGCCTCTGTTTGCAGGCCATTTCCCTGGTCGTCCGGTACTTCCCGGAGTGCTTCTGATGGAAGCCTTGGCGCAGGCGGCCTCGTTTTGCATCTTGGTGGGTCGTGAGGGTGAAGGCTCGATCGGCTTTTTGACCGGCATCGATCAGGCAAAGTTTCGTCATCAGGTCGCCCCTGGGGACACCGTGGTGCTTGAGGCGACGATTGTTAAATCGGGGTCGCGCATGTGCGTGGCTGAAGTATGCGCCTCGGTGGCGGGTCGTATCGCTGCGACGGCGACGCAGAAGTACGTGCTGGATCAGCAGGGCAATCGATAGGTAGGGTGCGGTTCATGAAGCGTCAGAAACAACGGTCCTATATTACGATACCGCGTCAGCCGATTAAGCCCGAACTGGTCGGGGGGATTACGACGGAAGAGCTGTTCGCTTCCGTCGGCACCAACATTGGCGGTTTGGGGCAGGCGGCGGTTTCGTATGGTCTTGACACGATTGCTCAAGCGCACGGTCGCGCCTTGCTGGTGGCCTGCGGAAACGAGGCTAAGAGTGCGGTGCGAGCCTGCCGCGATGCCGGGCTGGAAGCATGGGTAACCTACACCGCCGACCGGGCGGATGCGGCGTACGTTTCCTTGGCAAAACATGCCATCTGCCTTGGAAGCGCTTATTCTGAAGCGCTCTACGAAAACGATTACGCCGTTTTGCAGGCGGCGCAGGACTGTGGGGCCACGGCGATTCTTTTCGCTTCAGCTACGCACCTCGGTGATAGCAAGGGTTTCCTCAGCCTTGCGAAAGCTCAAGGGTGTACGGTCTTTCGCGTGCTCGATTTCGCCCGGCCAACGGGGGTGTGGCTTATCGGCGAAGCGAAGGCGGTCACCGATGATCACGCCTGGAAGAAGTGCCCCCATTGCGACTTGTTCTTCGACGCTTCCACCTGGAGGTCTAAGCATTTTGTGTGCCCCGCTTGTGCAGGACACCACCGCATGTCTTCGATGGAGCGCATCAACGATGTCTTCGATGCGGCAAGTTTCATCGAATGGGAAAACGGTCTTTCCTCCGTTGACCCCCTTTCCTTTCCCGGCTATCTCGACAAGTTGCAGGCGCTGCAAAAGACCAGCGGCCTTGAAGAAGCGGTGCGCTGTGGTAGTGCGACGATAGCTGGCATCCGTTTCGCTTTCTGCATCATGGATTCTCAATTCCTCATGGGATCGATGGGATCGATTGTGGGTGAGAAAATTACCCGAACGGTGGAACGCGCGACGGGCGAGCGGTTGCCTCTGCTGATATTCACCGCTTCAGGAGGTGCGCGGATGCAGGAGGGTCTTGCTTCCTTGATGCAGATGGCGAAGGTAAGCTGCGCTCTCGAGCGTCACGGTGCTGCTGGTCTGCTCTACATTTCGGTTTTAACCGACCCCACTACAGGCGGGGTAACGGCGTCGTTTGCCATGCAGGGCGACATCATTCTCGCTGAACCGAAGGCGCTTGTCGGGTTCGCGGGTCAACGGGTAATCAAGGACACGATTAAGCAAAGTCTGCCCGAAGGTTTTCAGACAGCTGAATTTGCGCTTGAGCACGGATTGATTGACGCAATCGTCGATCGTGACGAACTGCGATTTCAACTTGCGAATATACTGGCGATCCATGAGGCCTCTTCGTCTCGCTGCGGTCTGGAAGACGGGCATGCCATCACCTATGCCGCTGTTTGCGAAAACCTTCAGCATGATTGCGCAACGTACAACACCATCACCTACGCTAGGCTTCCGCAAATCAGGCGAGTTCTCTTTCAGGCTTCCCAGAAATTCAAGCCGGCATTTCGAAGGTCGACCAAGGACACGAAGCCTTTTTCACCCGCTGCGTTTGCTGATGCGACGGCCGCAATCGTCGAGCAGGAAAGTGGGGAGGGTCGCTTATTTCCCGAGGCGCCTACTGATGGTCTCGCCTGGGAAAGTGTGCAGCTTGCGCGCAATACCCGCCGCCCCACTTCACTTTTTTATGTCAATCGGATCGTCGATGGATTCGTCGAGCTTCACGGTGATCGCGCGTTTGGTGATGATGGTGCAATCGTCTGTGGTATTGGGTGGATCGGCACCACCCCGGTTACGGTCATCGCCCAGGAGAAGGGGTGCGACGTCAAGCAGCGTGTTGCACGCAATTTTGGATGCCCCCAGCCGGAAGGCTACCGAAAAAGTCTACGCTTGATGCGCCAGGCGGAAAAATTCGGCCGTCCGATCGTCTGCCTCGTGGATACCCAGGGTGCATTTTGCGGCATGGAGGCCGAGCAGCGAGGTCAGGGCAATGCAATCGCCGATAACCTTATCGTTTTGGCCGGCTTGCGCGTGCCGCTCGTCAGCGTGATAGTGGGAGAGGGGGGCAGCGGTGGAGCGCTTGCCCTCGCCCTTTCCGATCGGGTTGCTATGCAGGAACATGCGGTGTATTCGGTGTTGTCTCCCGAAGGCTTCGCATCGATTCTCTGGAAGGATCGAAAACGCGCCCCCGAGGCGGCGACGGCGATGAAGATGAGCGCTCCGGAAGTTCTCGCGATGGGCGTCGTCGATGCCGTGATCAGCGAAGGGGAAGCGCCCGCTCATGAAAATCCCGATATGGCCGCGGCCTGCGTGCGGGGTTACCTTGTGAAAGCACTCGGCGAACTGAGTGTTCAATCAGTCGATCAACTGCTTGCGAATCGCTACGATCGTTTCCGTAAGTTTTAGCCGACTACGGGCGACGACTCGTTTGATACAACAAAAAAGAGACGACCGAAGCCGTCTCTTTTTTGTTTTTCTGTTATATATATTAGTAGCTTCGTTTCTTCGAGCGAGAAGCTACCGCCGCGCGATGCGCGCGACCGGGGCGCATGTCCTGCTTGCTTCCGGCCGGCGCTTTTTTGTAGGAAGCGTTCGTGTTCCCCGTAGTTGAGTTGCGAGAAGCTGTCGAGCGTTTCGCAGCGTTGGGATTGGCGACTGGATTGTGCTTCTTGGTCTGGTTGTCGTTGTTGTTGACCCGGTTCGGCTGTGTCGTGTTGCCCGGTTTTCTTCTTCCGGTCTGCTCCGGGGAAGCACCGCTTTTACGGGCTGCCTTGCGACGCTGAGAGCGATCGTATTCGGAAGCGGCACGGGCAAGCTCGGGGTCGCGACGACCGTTGGCCGCCGTTGCGCGCTGAGCTGCGGAGATATCAGCCGCCTCGAAATCGAAATTCTTGAGGGGCATTTCCTCGAGCTGTTTGCCAATCAATTTTTCAATATCGTGCAAGATGATTTTGGCTTCAGGGGTGACGAATGAAATAGCGAAGCCGTCTTCGCCGGCACGACCGGTACGTCCGATGCGGTGGATATAGTCTTCGGGCATATCGGGCAGGTCGTAATTGATGACGTAATCGACGTTGCTGACGTCGATACCGCGAGCTAAGACATCGGTGGCCACGAGGATATCGGTTTTTCCTTTGCTGAAGCCGTCGAGAGCGCGTTTGCGCTGCGCCTGCGAACGATCCGAGTGAATGGCCTCTGCGGCGAAACCGGCCTTGCGCAAGCGACGGGTGCAGGAATCGGCGCGAGAGCGGGTGCGTGCAAAGACGATCACGCGAGAAGAACCCTTTTCCTTGAGCACGGCGACGAGCAGTTCTGGCTTGCGGGTCTGAGGGGTGCGAATGAGGTATTGTGCTACGGTGTCGGCCGTGTCGCCCTTGTGCGAAATCTCGACGAATGCGGGATCGTGTAAAAGATATCCGACACTATCCATGATCTTGCGATCGATGGTTGCTGAAAAGAGCAATGTCTGACGTTCGCGGGGCGTTGCGGCGATAATCTTTTTCATGGGCGGCAAGAAACCCATGTCGAGCATGCGGTCCGCTTCATCGAGGATAAGTACAGAGACGTTGTTGAGCTTAACGGCCTTGCGATCCATGAGGTCAATCAGACGACCAGGGGTGGCAATCAGGATATCGACACCGTTTTTCAGCTTACTGATCTGTGGGTCGTAAGACATGCCACCGACGACGGTAACGATGCGGTGGTGGGTGTCTTTCGCGATGGTTTCACATACGGCTGCAATTTGCGAGGCCAGTTCACGGGTGGGGCTGACAACGAGCATCGAGGGGCCTTGTCCGTGTTGTATGTGGCCCAACTTGTCCATGCTCGGGAGGGCGAATGCGGCTGTTTTGCCCGTGCCGGTTTTAGCGGCGGCAATCAGGTCGCGGCCTGCAAGAGCTAAGGGAATCGCTTGTTCTTGTACGGGGGTTGGATCGGTGTAGCCCAGGCGCTTGACCGCAGCGAGGCTCGTCTCGGAAAGACCGAGGTCATTGAATTCTTGTGTCATAATCTCCGGAAATCTGTATAGGTGTTGCGGGTGTTTATACGACCGCAGCGCGGATAGTATTCGCATCCACCTCTTCCAGCGAATGCATTGGTGTCATCAGATACGCTCAAAGACACCTTTTCCATTATCGGGTTGAATGCAAGCTTTGATACCGACAATTTGCGGCCGATGCGCTATCTCGCAAAACTAACATATTATTAGGGATGGCCGATAGCAGCTCGGCAACAAATCGATAACGACCACGAATCGCGAGTGCCGTTTCCTCGGGTAGTCGTTAAACTTTATCTCGTTCACTACACAGCACGCCGGGACAACTCGGAGAGGCCCTGCAGGGCCTCTCCCGGCGTGACGCTTATAAGGATTGGGGTCTTCATGTTTCAAAAACTTGGACGCAAACTTTCTGCGTTTATGGTGGGGCGCAACGGCGTTGATGGTCTCGGTCGCTTTTTCCTCGGCATCGCTCTAGCCTTGCTCGTCATAAGTATTTTCGTACAGGATCCTCTGGTGCGCCAGATTCTCACTTTGGTTTCGTTTGCGTGCATCATCTATTGCTACTACCGTATGTTGTCGCGAAAAATTGGCAATCGCTACAAGGAAAACTGTGCATACGTGCGCCTGCGCGACAAGGTTACCAAGCCCTTTCGCGGCCAGGCGGCTCATTTTAAGGAATGGAAAACCTATCACAAGACGCACAAGATTTATCGCTGCAAGAACTGCGGTCAGAGTTTGCGCGTTCCCAAGGGGAAGGGTACGATAAAAGTAATCTGCCCAAAATGCAAAACCTCTTTTATCGCGAAGTCGTAAAGGAAGCGTCAAATTTCTCTCTGGGGCGGTGGCGATACGCGCTATACTGGTGGCGCTGAAAGCACCGTTGACACAAGAGAAGTGAAGAACCTTTCATAAACTTTCAGATTAGCTCTTGCATTGTCATCCGCGCTTTGCAATAATGTCCAAGCTGCTTTTTTGTTGTTTGAAAGAGTCGGCAATGATTCGTCCCCATAGTCTAGAGGTTAGGACGCGGCCCTTTCAAGGCTGAGACACGAGTTCGATTCTCGTTGGGGGCACCATTTAAATTATACGAACACCTTCAGGGTGTTCGTTTTTGTTTCAGGACCCATGGAGGGCTGTTTTTCGCTCAGCGACCCTGTAGGCCTTTTGTTGTTGTTTGACGGGAAGTTCTACCGGGAACTTGTTTTAGGGGCGCAGTATGCGTCTCGGAGGTTCTGGGGCTGTTCGAGGTGTCTTGTTCTCTACTGATTACCCGCCTATTGAAGAGAAGGTGTTTATCTCGATGAAGAAACTCATCGCGCAGCTCATGAAATTCGGCGTTGTCGGAGTTATCGCATTTGTGATTGATTACGGCCTGCTTATTTTCCTGACAGAAGTTTTTCATGTCGATTACCTGATAAGCGCGACGATTTCTTTCACGGTATCCGTAATCTTCAACTATGTGGCAAGCATGAGATATGTTTTCTCTCACCGTGAGGGCATGAGTCGTCGCCGCGAATTCGTGATTTTTGTTATCTTGTCGGTGCTAGGCCTGATCATCAACGATCTTGGGATGTGGATCGGGGTGGGCCTGCTGGCCATCGACTATCGCATTACTAAGATCGTGGCGACGGTGGTTGTCATGATATGGAACTTTGTTACGCGGAAAATATTTTTAGATGGCGGAAAGTAGGGGTCGTCGGATACTGCTCTTGCCAGTTGCGGTGACCCCATTTCTCTCAGTGATGACGTAGCCCTTTTAAGGCTGAGTGTTCATGACTTTGAGAAAGATTGGGAAACGATTACCTACCTTCGCGAACTCGGTGATTGCGAAGGTAGGTGGCAGCCTGTATCAAGGCGCTTTGCACGCCGTTGTTTGACACGCTGTAGGACCACTCCTTCAAGAGCGAACCGAGGTAGGGGAGTTTGCTGAACTTTTGGGTGGGCAATTCTCGAGTCGTGATGAAGAGTTTTTTCATGCCAGGGGAAACTTCGGGATCGCTTAGTACGAGGCCGGCATCCATCCGCGTAAACATGGTTTTCATGCACCGTTGCACGAGGGGATCGTTGGCGCTTTGCTCTTCAAGAATTCCTCCGAGATAGGTGAACCCGCGACTGATGTGAGCGCGCAATATCTGCTCGTCGGTGATGTTGAGTCTCTCCAGGATGTCCGCCATG
>JAVWAI010000011.1:0-41023 GCA_036650075.1 Raoultibacter sp. | reverse complement strand
ATCACCGCAGGTGCCTTTGCGCGCCGTCTCGTCTACGGCATCGACGTGCGGGCGCTCATCGTACCCGATTCGGTTATCTATATAGAAAGAGACGCACTCGCTGCGCTTTCCGTTCACGACATATTCATCTCGCGTAGCGTCAAGCATCTCGGCGCCCAACGCTTCAGTATTAAGAAGGCAACCTGCATTCCCGATCACATCGCCTTCCACGTCGACCCCGAAAACCCTTGGTTCACTTCGCGCGACGGAAGTCTCTATTCGAAAACAGAAGATCAACTCTACTTTCAGGCCTTCCCGGCACCTCGCACCCTGACCCTGCCAGACGGTCTTCGCCGCATTGCACCCCATGCCTTCGTCGAAAGCGCTCAAACGCCCGAGCTCGTCTGCTGTCCCCCCACGCTCGCCCACATCGATTCAACTCCGAACCAGGAAACCCTCTGGACCTGCGCGCTCGATTCACCTCTCAGGCGCACCTTTTCAAACCTTCACCTTTCGGCACTTTCCCCCCATTACCTCTACAAAGAAGGCTTCTACTTCGACATCATGGATTCTGACGAGGTGCATCTCGTCAGATCTCCTCGACAGTGCGCCCACGTAGTTCTTCCTTCGTCGATCGAGGGAAGAACTCTGACACGAATTCGGAGTGGTGCCCTACCCCACCGCGTTGAATCACTGGTCATTCCTGACAGCGTCACTGTCATCGAGGCGAAAAACACCTGCGTCGGTCTGACGCACCTAACACTTCCGGCACACCTACAAACACTCGGGGCGCATAATTTCCTTTCGCGCTCCCTTACCCACACCGTCGAAATCCCCGTTAGCTTGACCTCGATTGGTCGAGGCTGCTTTGAAAACTGCATTTGCCACTTCGAAGCCAGTAACGCCACGGTACACATTTCTCCAAACCTACAGCTTTCCTGTTTCGTCGGAGAGGACGCGCCCGCCGAAGATACCGAACTCTATGAGCGCGAAAAGATTCCCTTCGATTTCAAGCGTTATGACGAACTGCTCGCCTCGAACAAATACCTCTATGAGAAAACCGATGCCGTACTGCAGCGCATCGAACATCCCTATCGCTTGAGCGTGACCGCGCGCGGAGAACTCTTGGTTTACCTGCAAGAACACGAACGCGACGTCATGCACCGCGCGGCACGAGCCGGCAGTCCAAAGCTGCTGGAAAGTCTCTGCGAATGCGGGTTTATCACTGCTGACACCATTGATGCGCAAACAGAGATCCTCCGTCAGATGCGCAAAACGGATTGCGTCCTTTTCCTCATGGATTACCGCCAGCAGCACTTCAAAGCAACAATCGCGGCACCTTCTTCACGATTCGCGCTCTAAATGCCTCCTTTTGACTTCACCCTTTCATTAAAGAAAGGGATTTGAGGGGAAAATAACAAACTCGCGTATTTGGGCACCGCTCCGCTCCGCAGCCGAGGTCGCATCGCGCGAGCAGCCCAACCTCACGCAGGTTTTTCATCCCCCGCGAAAACGTAACAGCCGCCGCCGTTGGCTTTCGCTCGATACATAGCCTTGTCGGCCGAAAGATACAGTTCATTACTGGTCGCTCCATCCTGAGGATAAAGCGCAATACCCAAACTGGCGGCAAGAGGAGGGGCATCGCTGTCGCTTTCCCGTAAAAGCTGGTTGACCCGTTGCGCCGCCCCAACAATGGCATCACGAGCGTCCAGGCCCGTTAAGCAAATGGCAAATTCGTCGCCACCGATGCGTCCGATCACGTCACCTTCGCGAATGGAAGCATGAAGTCGTCTCATCGACTCAGCCAGTGCCTTATCCCCTGCCGCATGCCCCTGCGTGTCGTTGAGCTTCTTAAAACCATCGAGGTCAAACATGATGAACGCATGATGGACACCCCTCGGTGACTGCGCGAGTATCCTGCCCACCGCCGCTTCAAAACCGGCGCGGTTCAATACGCCCGTCAAAGGATCGATCTCGGAGCGCTTCTTCAGCGCACGCTCACGTTCGTGCTGCACCGATACGTCGGAAAAGACAATAACGACATACCCCGGCTTGCCGTCATCTCCAAACACCAAAGAATAATCGATACGATACCAAAAACTCCCCCCGTCCTTTTCACGACGAATCGTGCCCGATCCGTTTGGCAAACCCTTGTGAGCCTGCAGGGAAAGTTCCTCAAAGACTTTTCGGCTCGCAGGATCAATGACACCAAAAGCATCCAACGCTTCGGGCAGCGTGTCGCAAGACGCAAGCGTTTTGTCAAACTCTCCCTTGTTGCCATAGGAAGAAAACTTCCGCGTCGCCAAATCGCAGCGCATGATGTGCTTACCCGTTGTTTGGGCGGCGATGCGAAACGCTTCCTCGCTCATGCGCAGCCGTTCCGCAGAAGCCTTTTTCTCAGTCAAATCAAACCCTGCAAATGTAAGGAGCCGCTCTTCGGGGTTGTAGCGACACCGCAAAAGTGTCCACCTTCGCTCACCGGCAAGAGTGCGTTGCTGTGCCTCGATTTCAAAAGTCTCATGACCCGACGCAATGCCCTCGCGCAACCCCTGTTCAATATCATCCTCCGGTGAAAAAAATATATCGAGAGTAATTTTCTCCGGACGATCACTTCGACGTGCATACCCTAGCATTTTAAAGTATTCGTCATTGACGTAAGTCAGGTGAAAAGTATCGTTTTCTACAAGAATCTGCCCGAGACCAGCAGGAATTTCAGCAAACACGCTCTGTATACCGTGGGCCCAAGACAGCGCCCCCAGCATTTTCTTTAAAATTCCTCCGCCAAGAATAATCGCGAAGATAAGAAATCCTATCGACAGGGCGAAAGCGAAATTCTCCGTCGGTGCAAGGTAGAAGCGAGCCAGATCAATCGCCGCAAAAACCATGAGCACAACAATGCCCACTAAAAGAAATTTGGCATCAGAATTCTGGCCCCGGATGATATCGTGGATGCTCGCCACAAGGGAAAACACCATAGACACTCCCAAGAACAGGTGAAACAAAGGAAGAATCGGGGGTAATTCGAAGTTGCGCGTCATAGCCCACACGAGACAGACGGCAAAACTGAAAAGAAAAAGCACAATCAGAATCTCAAAAACTTTTTTGCCGCAGCGGCAAAACTCTCGCGCAAACAAAAGAAAGGCGGGAGGTATCAGATAAAAACTCAGATACGACAAAAACCTGAGAAACAAAGTATTATCACAGCAAGCGCAGAGCACATGGCTTTCGGTGAAAGTCCACGTTCCTGCCAAGAAAATGAAAAAAGCAAGATACACCGCGGTAGCCGTAGGGAAAAAATGACTACGCAAATTGGTAAACGCCGAAGCAAAAAAAAGCGCAGCCGACATCAACAGCAAGAGAAAATACAACGCGATAGCAAAAACCTTTTCGGGAGAAATCAGCAGCGAATCATGCCTATGACCAGGCCAATCAATCCCTATCCCCCACACAGCAAGAACGAGCAACAAGAGCGCGCCTGCGAGAAATTCACCGATAAAGATAAAAAAGAAAAGCTTGTCTTTTCTCGTAGCCTGTTCTCCGATCAGCGCGCTCAAGCAGCTCCAAGGGCTACCCTTTGATTTCTGCAACGATCCCCCTTACCAAACGGGCGAAATCAGCTTCACGCGTTTTTGCCACATCGAGTACTTCATCCCCGCTCGGCGAGGCCCCCTCCACACCACAAGCCATATTCGAAATAAGCGAGATTCCCAAGACGCGCATATCGACATGCCGAGCCGCGATAACCTCTTCACACACCGACATCGCAACGGTATCAGCTCCCCACATGCGGAACATCCTGATTTCGGCAGGTGTCTCAAAGCTAGGGCCCAACAGGCCGAGATACACGCCTTCCTGCACTGAAATCCCCTCTTTTGCCGCCACATTCAAGGCTAAACAGCGCAACTGAGGGTCGTAGGCACCGCCCATAGAAAAGAAACGCTCAGAAAGGCGGGCAGGATCAGAAGCCGCAATCGGATTACGACCGGTGAAATTGATATGATCGCACATGATACAGAAATCGCCAACGCGATAATTCTCGTTGATGGCGCCGGCGGCATTCGTCGTAATGAGCGTCGTAATTCCCATACGCTGCATCAACCAAACCGGATAGGCCACCTCCTGAGCATTATTGCCCTCGTATCCGTGAAGACGGCCCTGCATGCAAAGCACCTCCACGCCATTGAGCGTGCCGCAAACAAAGCGACCGACATGGCTTGCCGCGGTGCTCGATTTCATGGAGGGTATCTCACCATAGGAAACGGTTACCGCATTTTCTACTTGGTCCGCGAGAGGATTGAGTCCCGAACCTAAAATGATGCCGATCCGGGGATGACGGCCCTTCAAACGGGAACCGAGAACCGAAGCGCTCAAGCTAAGGTTGTCGCCTAAAACAGTACGCTGAGCCATACCCCTTCCTTTCTAGCGGCGAACGTAGCGGATGGCGCAGCAGTCGTCACCACGAGCAATCGTTTTCGGGAGATCAAGCTCAACGCCATGAACTTCGCCGATACCACGATCACCGCACATCGCAATGTCGCAGAGATGAGAAATCTCTTCGTCGGTACACCCCTGCTTCTGCCACGCTTTCACAAGAGGACAATAGTGGAAATCAATGCTGAGCGCATCATCGGTACTCTCGACGATTTTCATCTCAAAAACAATTTGAGCGCTTTTGGTGAACAGCACCTTCTTCAAACCTTTTAGGCTTTTGGTGCCGCTTTTCTCGATGATTTCCTGACCCTGATGCAGGCCGCATCGTCTCACCGCCTGTGCGGCGAAATCGTCAGCCGTAAGACCCTTCTTCTCAGCCTCGTCAACCAATAGGTAGAGCCACAATGCTCGGTGTTCAAGCTGTTCACGAACCTTGACGAAAATCGGAAATTTATTCTTCGGTTCATTGCTTATTTTACTCATAAAACCCCTTACAGCTTCATCGGCTCGAAACGAGCACGCGCGGCTTATTTGCAAGATCGAGAACTATGCGCACGTCGGTAAAACCGGCTTCTTCGGCAAGCTGGACCGCCTGCTCCATTCCCTCTTCGTGTAGTTCGACCGCAAAGGTTGCTCCCGGCTTGAGCGCAGCATAGGCAAAAACAACCATACGGCGAAAAATATCGAGTCCGTCAGGACCTCCATCGAGTGCCAATCCTGGTTCGAAATTTTTCACTTCGTCGGGAATAGTTTTCACGATAGCAGAAGGTACGTAGGGAGGATTTGAGATAACGAGATCGAAAGACCCGAGCAGATTTGTCTCGATACCGAGACCGAGGTCGCATTTGATCACTTCAACCCGATCGACCAGCCCAAGCAATTCGACATTCTTGCGAGCGAGCTGAATCGCAGCTGGAGCGATGTCGGTCGCAATAACGCGCGCAGCTGGGTTTTCATGCGCAACCGAGCAGGCCACACACCCCGAGCCAGTGCACAAATCGGCAACAAGATACTGAACCTCAGGTTTCGGTTCGACCGATTCGGCAGCTTCTTCATCACCTTCGTCGCACGCTGCGTCTAAAGATTCGATGGCCTGTTTTGAGGAGAAAGCGAGGCGAGCGAGGGCTGATAGCCCCTCCCCTACGAGCACTTCCGTTTCGGGACGAGGAATCAGAACTCCCGGTTCAACATGCAGGGTGATATAACGAAAACCCACTTCGCCAGTGATGTACTGCAGGGGTTCTCCGAAGCCGCGACGCGTGACAAATCCACGCAGAATCTCGCGCTCCTCGGTTGTCAGAGGCTGATCAAAATGGGTGTAAAGGTCGATTCGTGAAAGGCCTGTAGCAGCAGACAGAAGCCACTGCGCCGAAAGACGCGGATTTTCATCCTCTTTGCGCCCAAGGTACCCTTCGGTCCAATCAAGCGCCGCTTTGATAGTCCAAGTATCGGCCATTACTGTGGCCTATACCGCATTTTCTAATTTTTTAGCACGGTCAGCTGCCTGCAAAGCAACGATTAGTTCACCGAGACCATTGCCGCCCGCACCCATGAGAATGCCGTTGTATGTGCCACTGTAACCGATGCGGTGGTCGGTCACGCGGTCTTGGGGGCCGTTATAGGTACGAATTTTCTCGCTGCGGTCACCTGTTCCAATCTGACTCCGCCGTTCAGCACTGTCGGCTTCCTGGCGTTCGGCAAGCATCTTCTCATATAGGCGCGCGCGCAGAACGCTCATCGCGGCAATCTTGTTCTGCAACTGCGATTTCTGATCTTGCGATTGCACGACCAAACCCGACGGCATATGGGTGATGCGCACAGCCGAGTCGGTGGTATTAACGCACTGACCGCCCGGACCGCCCGCACGATATACGTCGATGCGGAGATCGCTTTGATTGATTTCGACTTCCACTTCGTCAGCTTCGGGAAGCACGGCAACCGTCGCCGTAGAAGTATGGATACGACCTTGACTTTCGGTCTTGGGCACGCGCTGCACGCGGTGGACCCCACTTTCGAATTTCATCATCGAATACACCTTGTCGCCCTTGATCCTGAACTGGATTTCTTTGTAACCGCCCGCTTCGGAAGCAGAAATATCGAGTGCTTCAGTCTTCCATCCCTGATCATCGGCAAAGTGGGAATACATACGATAGAGATCACCTGCAAACAACGCAGCTTCATCGCCGCCGGCACCGGCACGAATCTCGATGATGATATCCTTTTCGTCTGCCGGATCGGCAGGAATAAGCATGAACTTAATGGTTTCATCGAGCGCATTAAGCTTGTTTTCGTTTTCCGAGATTTCCTCAAGAGCGAATTCTTTCATGTCGGGGTCAGCCAACATTTCCTTTGCCGCATTAATATCTTCGGTCGCCTGTACGTATTCACGCGCAATCTTAGCCAAAGACCCCTGATCGGCATATTCTTTTGCGAGACGGTTGTATTCTTTCTGGTTCGCAAGAATAACGGGGTCGCCCAACTTCGCCTCGAGATCTTCGTACGACTTGATTATCTTTTCGAGTTTTTCTAACATCGACTATCCTATTTCCTCGCACGGCGACAAATGGCCCCTGCACGATTCCTGAACGGTATCGGTTTTTTCACAATGGAATATATTACCACGGAAGCCAGTCCGTAAAGGCGACTACTCCTGAGCCGCCACGAACTCTGCAGCTGCCTCGGCTGTATTGGCACCATCGGATACTGCAGTTGCAACCTGGCGAAGCGCCTTCGTGCGGACATCGCCCGCCGCAAACACACCGGGAACATTCGTAATACCCGTTTCGTCAGCGATGATATAGCCCGTTGCGTCAAGATTGAGAGCATTATCCAAAAACTCGGTATTGGGAATCGTGCCGATTGCAACAAACATGCCCTCACAGGCGATTTCGGAAACTTCTCCGGTCTTCACGTCTTCAATCGTCACACCGGAAAGCTTTCCCTCCGTATCGTGAGCCTGACGCACAATACTATTCCAGGCAAAATCTATGTTTTCAATCCCCTTGATCAAGTTGTGATAGACGGCGGTAGCGCGCAGCTTATCGCGTCGATAGACAACGATAACCTTTTCGCAGATACGGGAAAGATAGAGAGCGTCGGCAACCGCCGTATTGCCCCCGCCGATCACCAACACCGTCTTGCCACGAAAGAAGTTTCCGTCGCAGGTGGCGCAATACGAAATACCCCTGCCCGCCAAGGCATCGTCGTTGTCGAGCCCCAACTTGCGAGGGCGCGCGCCACTTGCAACGATGATACTTTTCGCTTCGTAAGCACCGAAAGAAGTCGTAATCTGTTTCGGTGAGGCTTCCAAATCAACGGCGACGACTTCTTCATCGATTGATTCAGCAGCGAACCGTTCCGCCTGCTGCTTCATGGAAAAAGCAAGATCGAACCCGCCAATCCCTTCAGGGAAACCGGGATAGTTCTCAATCGTCTCCGTCTCACCCAGCTGACCTCCCGCTGACAAGCGCTCAAAAAAAACGACCCGCAAGCCGGCGCGCGCTGCATAGAGAGCGGCCGTCATACCCGCCGGCCCGGCTCCAATAACCGCAACGTCATAGGATGTACGTTCTTCAGCACCCATTTTTTCTCCTTCAATCTTTTCCTGAACCACTTCCACCACGAAAACGCCGCCACTTACCACAGACGATACCGGACGATACAAAACAACCCGGACGATACTGCCCGGGTTGCAGCACTTTCTCAAACAGAATTAGCCAAGCATTTCGAGAAGACGCGCCTTCGGCTGTGAACCAACAGCCTGCTGAGCTGGCTGACCGTCTTTGAAGACAATCAGAGTCGGTACACTCATGACGCTATAGCGCGATGCGATATCGGGACTCTGATCGACATCGATCTTGTAAACATGCGCCTTGCCTTCGACTTCCTGAGCAACCTCGTCAAGCGTGGGGGCCAGCATCTTGCAAGGACCGCACCAGGTTGCAAAAAAATCAACCAAAACCGGACCCTGTGCTTCCAGAACCTTGCTCTGGAAGTCTGCTGACGAAATAACTTCACTCATAGCCATGCTCCTTTGTTTGGCGAAGCAGCCAATAACTGCTCGCGTCTGTTTGCTTTATTGTAGAAGTATCGGGCAAGTTCGCCAAGCCCCAGTTTCTAATGTTACCATTTTGCTATCATTTATCAACGAAAGGAACACGACAACTCGGCAACGGCAGAAGCAGACCACCTCGCGATAGGTATACAATTGGAAACATGAAAGAAAGGAGTCGTATGAACACCCCTTCACATGAACGAACACAGAGCTTACGACCCGACCACCAGGCCGCCTATCGGGGACATGCCGTAACCCCTGTCAACTTAGTGCTGGAAGGCGGCGCTATGCGTGGCCAATTCACCGCAGGAGTTCTAGACTTCTTCATGGATAAAGGCCTCGTCGCTCAACACGTCATCGGAACTTCAGCAGGAGCCCTCAACGGCTATAACTACGTCGCAGGTGAAGACGGACGGACCTGCTACCTCAACACGAAATATTGCAATGATTGGCGCTATCTTTCCATGAAAAGCTTCGTAAAAACTGGCAATGCTTTCGGCCGGGATTTTTCATTCAATGAACTTCCCAACAAACTTGAACCCTACGACTTCGACGCCTTTCGCGCGTCTCCGATAAAGCTCACCAGCGTTGCAAGTGATTTGGTTCTAGGAGAAGCCGACTATCACACCTTTGTCGACCCCGTTGCCGACCTCCCCTACCTGATGGCATCCTCCTCGCTGCCCCTGCTGAGCAAGACCATAGAAGTCGACGGAAAATACCTTCTCGATGGGGGGACCTGCGACAGCGTTCCGCTGCTCTATTCGATGATGACGGGCGCATCCAAGCACATTGTCGTACTGACCCAGGATGCAACCTATAAAAAAGGTCCAGAAAAGCTGCTCGCCCTACAGCGGCAGCGATACAGCGACTACCCCTACTATCTTGAGCGGCTTGCCACCCGACACTATGATTACAACCGCACGTACCGCGCAATTCAACGCATGTTTGATGCGGGGAGCATATTCGTGATCAGACCTCCGTCGCCGATAGCAATTTCGAATATGGAACGCGATCCCGATAAATTATTCGCTTTATACGAAGAGGGATACACCGAAGCGGCGCAAAAGTGGCCAAAACTCCAAAAATACCTCGAGAAATAACCGGTCTATCAACTGCGACAAAGATCAACCGTCTTGATCTTCTTCTCCGGTCGAAGCGATAGTCGATTGAAATTCCACGACGAACCCTGCCGAAAAGATACCGGCGGGTATTGCAACAACGGCAATAGAGAGCACCATGGTCAGAAACCCGATGATGCGACCCGGAACCGTCAGGGGCACCAAATCGCCGTAACCCGTTGTCGTGATGGTGGTCATCGCCCAATACAGCCCGGTAAGTACGCTATCGAATTTATCGGGCTGCACGGGATTTTCCACGGAATACATCAATATACTCGACGTGATAGTCAGCATCGCCAAAACCATCAAAGCCGCTATAATCTCACGACTTCGTTTGTGCATGACGCGGCCAATCGTGTGCAATCCCTTCATGTAGCGAGTAAGCTTGATCAGGCGCACAAGGCGAATCACGCGGAATGCATTGAGGGCGGTGACGGAAAACGGCATAAACCACGAGAGCAACGCCGGAAGAAAGGCAAGGAGATCAATGATTCCCATAGGTGAAAGTACATAGCGCAACCGTGCACGGGCTGGCCGCATCGTCGGATACACTAAATCGGCAACATAGATTCGACATGTGTATTCCAGCGCAAAACATGCTGCGGAAATAATTCCGAACAACGATAAGCTTTCCCGACCGATCCTTGTCATCTGGTGACCCGAACCGCACAGAAGAAGCGCGGCATTAGCCACGATCAGAACGAAGATCGTGACACCCAGCACACGCGCCACCCCATGAGCACGCCGCACATCTTCAACGGCGTAATAAATCTGCCGCTTAAAAGGTGACACCGTCTCTATTTTGCGAACACTTTGTTCCATGAACGAAGTATACCAGCGATGAGGGCGCCCGAGGAGGAAACGTGATCGACAAACCGCTCACCTCCTCGATCAACTCGCACTACGGTCGTTGAGCGAACGGATCAACGCGACAAGTGCCGGATCGACAGGTTGTGGTGTTGCGGTTGCACGACCACTGAGATAACCCTGAATATAGTCAACGCCGAACCCGATAAGAGTCTCGAGCTGCTCCTCGGTTTCGACCCCTTCAGCAATAACTTTGATACCGCGCTCGTGCGCATACCCCAGCAAATTCAGCAGAATAGCTTGACGGTCCGCATCGTGGCTGATGTTGGAGATGATTGAGATATCGACTTTCACATACTGGGCGATGTTCTCAAGCAAAATTGCCTCGCTATTGTATCCGGTGCCGTAATCGTCGATGGCAATCGAAGCACCCCAAAATTTCGTCACTTCCTGCTTGCGAGCCAAAAGACCGCGACCATATTCACTTTCCGTGATTTCAGCAACGAGAGATTTAAGCAAGGAAGGATAAAGCGCCGTCAATTCATCGACATCGCTCGCAGAAAGACACTGCGTTCCAATAGTGTTCACAAATAGATGGATAGATTCATCCATCGAGAAACGCGAATACTGTTTGAGAGCCTCGAAGAACGTGATGTGTTCGATGAGATAGAGTTTCGACTCGGAGCGGGCCAAATCAAGCACCAGTTCAGGCGAAGCAAGCGATTTGAGGCGCGGTCGCATCAAGGCTTCGTAACCAAATACCGCACCGGTATGCGCATCGACAATAGGCTGGAAATGATAATCGACCAGCACTTCATCGAGCAAGCGATTGAGATCCTCTTTCTTGCTGAGAAGGTAAGATTTCTGTTGATACAAATCGTAATCGAAAGCGCACAGTTCGCCCTTGCGCGTATTTTTTGCCGCATACATGGCGAAGTCGGCATATTCGCGCAAACGGACAAAATCGGTAGCATCCTCGGGGAACGACGCGCTTCCCATAGAAGCACGGACCCGAATACTACGCCCGTCGGGGGTATCGAAGAACTGACTTTCAAAAGCCGTTCGAAGCCGCTCAACGGTAGCATCGACAATCTTTCTCTCGCCGGTGAGAAATACCAGGAATTCATCTCCCGAAATACGCGCGGCCAAACCGAATGCGCCTATTGCCGTATGGATCAACTCGCCAGCGCGGGTGATATACCCGTCACCCCAATCATGACCATACGAATCATTGATTGTCTTCAAGCCATCCAAGTCAAACATAATCATCACGCCATAACTATGCTTACGCTTGGCGTCCGCCAGTGACGATTCAGCCAAACGTTCGAAGGCACGACGGTTCAAGAGCCCCGTCAAAATATCGTAGTCGCGCTCATGCTCAATGCGCCGACGCGCGGTGATCTCATCGGTAACGTCTTCGAGCAGCCCGAAAGTGCGCGCGTTCTCCTTCCCGTCCGTCAAGCAGAGCCGTAAGATGCGTCGCTTGTGTACAACGTCGATAATCCAGCAGTTATCGTCATCAGAAGAAGCCATCATGTGGGGCCGATATGCCCCGAATAGCAATTTCAACGATTCGACACCAAGGGTTCCTTCCGCAATTTTTTCGCGGTCGACGCCCGGGGGAAATGAGGGATAATCATCAACGCCGAGCAGGTCGAAGAAAGGCCCCGCATAGAAAACCGTGTCAGTGCCCGCATCGTATTCAAAAGCCCCAATACGCCGATTGGAAAGTTTGATGATTTGCATCAGCCGCGAAGCGCTCGAAGCAACATCATCGGAAAGCGCCTTAATCGCGGCCGCCAGCTCATCGAGTTCCGATACGTTCGTCGGCGTGAAAACCACCTCGCCATCGGGCCTGCGCATACGAACCTGCCGCATGAATGCTGTCAACTTCGTCGAAAGAGCAAAACCGATCGAAAGTGCCAAGATGAAACCGACCAACAGGGAAAGGGCAAAAGCGACCAAGAGAATCCTCTTGAGCGCATTGGCGGAGGCAAATAGGTATTTCTCCGGATCAACCCCGATCACAACCCAGGAATCATCGGCGTAGGGCGAATTCGGTCCATATAAAGCAAGCTTGCTCGCCGCCGCCATCGAATCCCTTGCGGAAGTGGTAAGACGCATGCGCGACGCTTGGTCGATACGAGCATCAAAAAGATGGGTATCCGAATCGACGTACGGAGCATAAGACCCCCCGCGTCCATCGATCAATTCATAGGTGCGCGGCGTATCGGCCAACGGAAGACCTTCATCATCGCCCAGGACGGTACCCAGCGGTTTCGCAAGGGCGAACAGATACGATCCACTTCCATGCTTATCAAGCTCTTCGTAGGGAAATAACGCCATCACCCGATTGAGGGTTATCTCGATGCCCAAAACACCGAGAACGCTTCCGTCGGAAGTTCTCAAAGGAACGCTATAGGTCATCGATTTCTGACCATTGTTGGCAAAATCGTGGGGCGGTGACCAGTAGCCTAAATCACTGCTTTTAGCCGTGGGATACTTACGGGCAGTCTCAAGCGGGCGATAATAAAAGTCGTTACTCGAGCCATCACTCACACTGAATACGCAGTTCGGTGCCCAGTTACTGTCAAGCGCCAAGTCCAATCGTTTAGCGACCGCCGTCGGACAACGCCCCAACAGAAGGTCGGAGTTGTTGTCGTAGTTTTCACTGGGATTGGCATCGCGAATATAGATACCGGTATTGATACTGTCCCTCTGGGGATTAAGTGCCTGATTTCCCTGCAGCACCAAATATGCACCGCTTGTCTCGGTGGATCGCAGGCATTCGATCACCTCATTCGCTGAAGCATTGATGATGGAAACCGCCAGGTCGCTGCCGGGCGAAATATCGGCGACCGTCGCGCCGGAACTACGGAGCAGCGCATCGGTGTGGTCCTCTATCGCGGCAGCCGCGTTACCAATATTTGACCAACGCTGCACCATGAGGTTTTCAAGATAATCAGCCCGAGAGGTAACCCTCCCCGAAAACAAATCGTAGCTATCGGCCTCCATCTGCTGCACGCTACCGGTAAAAGAAAGACCGAAGAAGTAGATACAGCCCTGCAACACCAGGGCAACCAAGCAGGGCACCACAATCAACATACGAAGGGAACGGGAACGCTTCGCTTTTTTAAGCGACCCCTTCACCTCGATGCTTTCTTGCGGGGATTGTTTCATTGTCCCTTACCCAAGCGTCGCTTGTAAATCGCGCGAAAAATCTGCCGACCACATCTCGAAAGCGGCATCGGTGGCAAAGTGCGCGACCGCTTCGGCACGAGGCATGCCACCCTCCATCAAAGCAACAACCTGAGCACGGTCTTTGGCGGCCTGTGTTTGAAGCGACTTCTCCAACACGGCCCGCGCCTCTGCGGCACCCCCAAAGAGCGGCGTGCTGTAGAGTTCACTGCGATCGATCGTGTCAAGCGTAGATTTAAGATTGGTGAGATAATTCTGGGGGACCTGATCCATCGATGAAGCGACCGCTTCGATACTTTCGGCATTGCAGGCCTCTTTCGTTGCTGGCACATACCCCGCCGCTATAGCAAACTCGATACCCTGATCCTTTTGGTTGAACCATTTCAAAAATTCAGCGCAAGCGGTTTCGTTTTTTTCATCAGACTTCGTCACCACAAAACCGGCACCCTGCTGAACCGCACAGGCCGTTCCCTTCGCAAACAAAGGGGCCACCCTCGAACCAAATTCTATAGCGTAGCTCGTCGCATCATCAACGGTCACGGCCTTGGGAAAATACACGACGGAGGAAGACGAACCGACATAGCACACCAAGCCGCCCGTCTTTACCGCATCGGAGCGAAAACGCCCCTCGGAGGAATAGTAGCCATTGATGAACGGAACGTAATAATTATCCCAAAGCGTACGAAGGACCTGCTTATCGAGGTTGATGGTGCAAACCCCCTCCTTGACGTCGTATATTTCATGGCCAAGCTGTTTCGCCCCGACCAGCATATAGTTCGCCATAGCATCGCGCCCGAAAAAAGGTTTCCCATCGTTGGCCTCGGGTGTTTTTGCATCGGTCCATTCGTAGTAGCCCTGAGATATCTTCGCAACGCCCTCCATGGTGTCGAGACCATCGATCGCCGTGCCCGTAGCCTCGGAGAATTCTTTCCAGGCAGTCATATTGATCTGCATCGTTTCCGTCGACTTGAAGCAAGGTAGTATCTTCAAACTTCCATTGTGGTCGAGATCACCCTCCGCAAGGAAACCTTCAATAAAGGCAGCTTTTTCCTCTGCGGTAAAATAAGCATTCAGGTCGGCAACAAGACCAAGCTCATTGACGAACTGCGCAGTGTTGGGATATGCCAAAAAGGCATCGGGCATGGCATCGGCGCCTACATCACCTTGCGCCGATGCAGTTATGGCTTTTGCCATATTGTCCACACCACCCTGGCTGACGGAGGTGACAACAATTCCCTTATCTTTACCAACAGACGTATTGAATTCGGCGACAAGACTGTCGAAAGCCCGCTGCTGTTCTCCGGCGTAGTAGGTCCACAATTCGATTTGAACAGGATTTTCAGAATCAAGCACCGAGCGATGCGCTGGAGGTGCCGCACATCCACCCAAAACACCGCAACCAGCGACTAAAACAAAGGATAAGACCGTCAATAGAAGTTTTTTCATTAAGAACAAATTCCTTTTATGCATACCCTGATTCACCCCAAGATGTCTGTTCTCTCCCTGGACAAAACGGATGCTGATCGCATCGGTTATGTTTCTTAGAATACCACGACGGCTCCTTGAAAGGTATACAATACCGCTAGACTGATATTTTGACACCGCCAGAGCATGGAAGGCTTTTCATGACCATCGATCTCGTATCCCTTGCGACCATTGCCCTCGTTGCGGCACTCACTCCTATCGTTGCTCAGATTATCCCCCGTAAGCCCATCCCTGAAATCGTTTTTCTGCTTATTGCCGGAGCCTTGCTTGGCCCCTATGCTGCCGGAATCATACAGCTTTCAGAGTCGGTCGATCTTCTTTCCGAGTTGGGACTCGCCTTTCTCTTCCTTCTCGCCGGCTACGAGATCAACCCCAAAAGTCTCACTGGTCCCCAAGGAAAACGAGGTCTGACGACCTGGACTCTCTCCCTTTTACTTGCCCTTTGTGCCGTATTCCTCTCACCAAACTTCTCCCTGGGAATGCTCGATGGGGTCGCCATCGCTATCGCCATGACCACGACCGCCCTCGGCGCCCTACTTCCCATCATGAAAGAGCGCAATCTTGTCGGCACGCGCGTCGGAGATTCGATCCTTTCCTATGGCACCTGGGGTGAATTGGGCCCCGTCCTCGCCATGGCTCTTTTACTTTCAACCCGCGCCGAGTGGTTAACAATCCTCATCCTTTTCGCCTTTTTAGGGATTGCCGTGCTCACCGCCATATTGCCGGCAAAAGCAAAAAAAGCGGGCAACAAGCTATTCGATTTCCTGAGTGCAAACGCCAACACCACCGCTCAGACCATGATGCGTTTAACCGTGCTTCTCCTTATCGGTCTCATCACCGTCTCCTCCCTCTTCAAGCTCGATATCGTTTTGGGCTCGTTTGCGGCAGGATTCATTCTGCGCTACGTTATTCCCGAAGGAAACACGAGCCTCGAAACAAAGCTCGACGGAATTGCCTACGGCTTCCTCATTCCCATCTTCTTCGTAGTTTCTGGAGCAAAAATAGACCTGCATGCCGTAGTTGCCCAGCCGGCCATTCTGATTGGTTTTATCGTCATGCTGCTGCTTGTTCGTGCGGTACCCGTTTTCATCGCTCTCTCAACCGGAAAGGAAACAAGCGATATGTCGAGCCGCCACCGCATGACCGTGGCACTCTATTGCACCACAGCGCTCCCCGTCATCGTTGCTGTAACCTCAGTTGCGGTAAAAGCAGGAGCTATGGATCAAACGTTTGCCTCAATATTGGTATCCGCCGGAGCGATTACCGTGTTCCTTATGCCCCTTCTCGCATCGATAACCTACCGTGTCGCCGATGCTCAGCCAATAGAAGCCGTAAGAGAAATCCACGAAAATCCTCGCGACATTCGAGCAATCCTCCACGACCACGTAGCGCTCGAACATTTGCTCGCAAAGCAGGATAGCGTCCTACGCGCCGCAACGCGGGAAAAAGCACGAACCTCAGCATTTTTAGCACGGCACACGCCAAGCGCGACGGCTCCGATGGAAGTTTGGCTTCCCCGAGCCCACGCCGACCAGGCTCTCAAAGCCCTCAATACCCCCGATATCAACTCTGAGCAATGGGAGGAAACGAAGCGCTTAGGAGATATGGAATGGCAAACCGCCAAGGAAGACGGCGACCGCACCTGGCAGCATCTGAAAATCGAGGGAGATAAGCGTTGGGATGCGATCAAGGAAGCGGGCGACGAAACCGTAAAATCACGCGAGGAAGATCGCCGCGCAAAACTGGGCAAACAGGGTCTAGACCCTGAAGGAACAGCCGAAGGAGTCGATAGGTCCAGCGCTACCCCATCGATGCTCGACGAACGACACAAACGAGTGGTCCGCCGGGCCGCCCTTGAGCAGGAACGGCGAGTCAACGAACTCAGACGCCGTGCCACTGCCGCCGAGGAAAAACGAAACAGCGAACGTAAGTGATGCAAGAAAAGGCCCCACGGGGCCTTTTCTTGCATCATACGAAACGCATCAACCTTCTCTGCAATGACTGCCGCAGAGAAGGTCGGCCATTGCAGAAAAAGCCATCGCGTTACACCTGAGCGTTGGCGATCGTATCGATAAGCTTCTGGGTGTCCCAAGTACCCAGATCGCCTTCGGAACGATCACGAACCGAAACGGTGCCGTTTTCAATTTCCTTATCACCCATGACGACCATATACGGAATCTTCTCAGCTTGAGCCTTCGCGATTTTTACGCGCATCGGTTCATTCTGGTCATAGATTTCTACACGGCCCTGCACACCGCGAAGTTTTCCCGCCAGTTCCTTACAAGCATCAATATGGCGATCAGCCAAAGGCAGGATAGCAACCTGCACCGGGGAGAGCCACAGCGGCAACGCACCGGCGTAATGCTCGATCAAAACACCCAGGAAACGCTCGATCGAACCAAAGATGGCACGATGGAGCATCCAGGGGCGCTCTTCCCCGTTGTCGGCGGTACGATAGGTGATATCGAAGCGCTCAGGGTTGTTGAAATCGACCTGAATCGTCGAGCACTGCCAGGTACGTCCGATGGAATCTTTGATCTTGATGTCAATCTTCGGACCGTAAAAAGCACCGTCACCCTCATTGATCTCGTAGCTGAGACCTCTCGCCTCGAGAGCCTGTTTGAGATAGCTTTCAGCCAATTCCCACATCTCGTCGGTGCCGATCGATTTTTCGGGACGCGTTGAAACCACTGCGGAATATTCGAGGTCGAAGGTACCCATGATGGAATCGACAAGGTCGAGGATGGATTCAACTTCGCCAACCACCTGATCCTGGCGGCAGAACACATGCGCATCGTCCTGCGTGAACCCACGCGCACGAAACAAACCATGCACCGCGCCCGACATTTCGGCTCGATATACCGTACCGAACTCAAAATAGCGAATCGGCATTTCACGATATGAATGCAGGTCATTTTTGTAGAGCAGCAAGTGACCCGGGCAATTCATCGGCTTTACGCCAAATTCGCTCGTGCGGCCATCACCCTCGTCAACATTGAAGAAATACATGTCATCATGATAGTAATAATAATGACCGGAAGTCTTCCACACGTCAGACTTGTAAATATGCGGAGTGATAACTTCATCATACCCACGACGATAGAGTTCCTTGCGCAACCATTCCTGCATGAGGCGCACGATGCGCGCGCCCTTGGGAAGGAAGAGTGGCAAACCCGGCCCCACTTCATCGAGCATCGTATAGATGCCTAGCTCGCGGCCGAGCTTGCGATGATCGCGCTTCTCGGCTTCCTCCATGGTGAACAGATAGGATTCAAGATCCTTCTTCGAGAACCACGCGGTACCATAAATACGCTGGAGCATCTCACGCTCCGAATCGCCACGCCAGTAGGCACCTGCAACCTTAGTCAACTTATAAGCACCGATTGCAGCCGGGGTCGGGATATGCGGCCCTCGACACAAATCGACAAAAGCACCATGGCGATAAACCGTGATGGTCTCATTCTCGGGAAGCTCAGAGATAAGTTCCAACTTGAATTTTTGGTCGGCAAAAATCTTTTCGGCTTGATCGCGCGTCACCACTTCGCGGGTAAACGGCTCATCAGCGGCGATGATCTTGTTCATTTCGGTCTCGATGGCGGCCAGGTCGTCGGGGGCAAAGCTGCGGCCGACGGAAAAGTCGTAATAGAAGCCGTCTTCAATCGAGGGGCCGATTGCAACTTCAGCAGCCGGGAAAAGCACCTGAACCGCTTCAGCCATGATATGCGCGGTCGAATGACGAAGGATATCGAGCGCTTCGGGGCTTTTCTTCGTGATGATCGAAACTTTATCGCCTTCGGAGACTTCAAAGCTTAAATCGACCAGCGTGCCGTTCACGCTGCCAGCAAGCGCCGCTTTCGCAAGGCCAGCTCCGATGGAAGCAGCAACATCACCGACTGTTGCGTTTTTTTCCAATTCCTTTTTCGAGCCGTCGGGTAAAATGATTTCCATATTTTTTCCTTTCTGGTGCCGGATGCGCACAAAGCATCTGCACGGTTTTTTCTATTCATACAACAAGACCGCCTTTCGGCGGTCTTGCAAGTATGCTGGATATAATACTATCGAGCGTCTTGCCCCGCGCCATCATGGGGACGCGGGCGAGCCTGCCGAGGCTGCTGAGAAGGAGCCGCTTGATGCGGCGACGTAGTCGGCGCCGCAGTCGAACGCTGCGCAGCAGGACGACGGGGAGCGGCGGCAGGAGTAGCACAATAGGGGCAAACGGTCCAAGTGGGCTCAAGGGCATGCCCGCAGTTACCGCAGAGGTTTTTCAAACGTTGATGACAATTGGGACACAAGACATAGTCACTTTCAACCGGATACCCACACGTAGCACATTCGCCATACTTCATGAGCTCCCGCTGCTTAAGCGCTACTTCAAGTTCCTGCTCGTCGCGATCAATCTGCAACAAGGAAGGACGCAGAAGGCAGTATGCAATTACGCCGATAAGCGGAACCAAGGCGACAATCGCCCAAATATACCAAACGGTTCCACGCTGATAGGCATCACGCACCACCCAGACAATAGACAGCACGTAGAGCACAACGAGCAAACCGATAATGACCATAAAAGCGGTTTGCAGCTGGGGTGTCCACAATTGAGACAGCAGTTCGTTCATTTCAACCTCATTTTCAGTATGCTCTCGGCAGTCGGTTTATCGGCCGTTCTGCAACTTTAGGTATAACCCGAAACGATTTATCATTGTAGCAAAGATAAGCGGTTGCGCAAACAACTACGCGATTTCAGCAAGCTGTTCCTCGATGCGAGCAAGCTTATCGGCCATTTCATCACGTTTCGCTGTATCTTTTTCCACGATTTCCGAGGCAGCCTTGGCAAGGAAACCCGGGTTAGAAAGCTTCTTGTTTAATTTAGCCACATCGAGGCTCAGCGTTTTCTGCTCCTTGAGCAAGCGCGCTCGCTCAGCATCGAAATCGACGAGGCCCGAAAGCTTCACGTAAATCTCCAGACCGGCCGCAAGCACAACACTCGACTCTTCGGGCTTTGCGACATCTGTGCCGATTTCAAGCGCCTCCAAATTGGCCATATCAACCAGCAAGATACGTTGTTCTTCAAGCAAAGCGACGTCGCCGGCGTCGGCTTTTACGACCACGGAAAATGCCGTTTTTGGCGAAATACCATAGCGAGAACGGGTGGATCGAACACCAGAGACCGCTTCGGTCACCATCGTGATAGCACGTTCGGCGCCGAGGTCGATGTAGCGGGACAGATTCTGAGCACTCGGCCACGCGGCACCAATCAAGTAAGGTGCATCTTTCTCGCCGGGAAGTTCCTGGTAGATTTCCTCGGTCACAAACGGCATGATGGGATGGAGCAAGCGCAACATGACATCGAGAACGAACACGAGATTCCGCTGGCAGATCGTACGATCGACACCATCGCCTTGCAAGCGGCTTTTAGAAAACTCAATATACCAACCACAGAATTCATTCCAGCAAAAGGCATAGAGTTCACGAGTAATTTCCCCGAATTCATAGGAATCAAACGCCTTATCAAGACGCGCGACCAATCCGGCTAAGCGCGAGAAAATCCATTTATCGGCAGGCGTTGTCAGCTCGGGCGCGCCGGCTTCGTAGCCTTCGAGATTCATCATGACGAAGCGAGCAGCATTGCGGATCTTATTGGCGAAGTTGCGACTGCTTTCCAGCTTCGCTTCGTTGAATTTCAAATCCTGCGCACCCGTGACCTGCATGAGCAGACCGAAACGCATGCCATCGGCACCATAATCTTCCATTAGGCGCAGCGGATTGACGCCATTGCCGCGACTCTTGCTCATCGGTTTTCCGTCAGCAGCCATAACCGTTGGATGGATGATAACGTTTTCGAAGGGAATCTCTTTACAGAAATACATCGAAGCCATGACCATACGAGCAACCCACAAGCCCATGATATCGCGAGCCGTGGCAAGCACCTGCGTGGGATAGGCCGCCTTGATTTCGGGCGCATTCATCCCCTGCTCAGTCCAACCCATGGTAGCAAAAGGCCACAATTGCGAAGAGAACCAAGTATCGAGCACGTCGTCGTCCTGGCGGACCTGAGCTCCACACTTCGGGCAGACAGTAACATCTTCGACACTCGCGTCTTCCCAGCCGCATTCATCACAATAAAACATCGGTATACGATGGCCCCACCAGAGCTGACGCGAAATGCACCAGTCTTTAAGATTTTCCATCCAATCGAGATACACCCGGCTCCAACGCTGGGGATAAAAAGAAATGGAACCGTCTTCGACGACGCGGGCTGCATCCACCTTCAGGCGGTCAACGGCAACAAACCACTGTTCGGAGAGCCACGGTTCAAGCTTGGTATGGCAGCGGTAGCAGGTCATGACCGAATGATCGTGATCCTCGATATGGTCGAGCAAACCCAAGGCTTCGAATTCGGCAACAACGGCTTCGCGCGCTTCGTCGCGAGACATGCCGGTGAATTTACCGTATCCTTCCACCACGTGAGCAGTTTCGTCGAAGATATTGATTTTTTCCAGACCATTGCGTTCGCCCATACCAAAGTCATTGGGGTCGTGAGCAGGGGTAACCTTCACACAGCCAGTACCGAATTCGGGATCGACATGGTAATCGGAAAAAATCGGAATAGATCGATCGACAATCGGCAGCATAACCTTCTTGCCAACCAGGCTCTTGAACCGATCATCTTTCGGGCTGACCGCGATACCGGTGTCGCCAAGCATCGTTTCGGGACGCGTCGTGGCGACCACGAGGTAATCTTTACCATCAACAGGTTCAGCAAGAGGATAGCGCAGATACCAAAGCTTGCCGGTCTCGTCAACGTATTCGGCTTCGTCATCGGCAATCGCCGTGGTGCATGAAGGACACCAATTGACGATACGGCGACCGCGATACACCAGGTCATCGTGGTACCAATCGACAAAAACCTTACGCACCGCCTCCACGTAATCAGAATCGAGGGTAAAATGCTCTTCATCGAAATCGACGGAGCAGCCCATGCCGCGAATCTGATTTACAATCGTGGTGCCATATTCGCGACGCCAATCATAGCAGGCGTCAACAAAGGCTTCGCGACCGATTTCAAGCCGAGAGATGCCCTGCTCAGCAAGGCGCTTATCAACCTTGGTCTGCGTCGAAATGCCCGCATGATCAGTACCGAGAACCCAATGGGTGCGATAGCCTTGCATGCGCGCACGACGAATGCACGTGTCCTGGATGGTGTCGTCAAGCGCGTGCCCCATATGAAGCACGCCCGTAATATTCGGGGGAGGAATCACGATTGTGTAGCTTTCATTTGCATGCTCACCGAAGCCGGGGCTTCGGTGAAAATACCCCTGCTCATACCAAGCGCGCATCAACGGCTCTTCGTGAGCGGCAAAATCATAATCGATTTTCTTCTTCTGTTCGGCCATCGCTTTTCTTCCCCATTCCAACGATTGAGCTTAAAAAAAATAAGAGGAATCCCAAAAGACTCCTTGCAACAAAAGGTCGCCGCCGAAATCTCAGCGACGACCACATTTTCGGTTCCTACGCGCTTTGCAACGCCTTTTTCTCCGACGATGCAGCCGAAACGATTTCCGGCTTCGTCTCACCCGCTATGGCAGCAGCGCTGATATTCACCTGGCTCTTGCCTTCCACTTCAGGCAGATCATACATCACATCGAGCAGCACGCGTTCGAGGATGGAACGCAAACCGCGGGCCCCAGTGCCGTGAACAACCGCTTCACGAGCAATTTCCGTCAAAGCATCCGGTTCGAAAATCAAGGTCGACTCCTCGAACTCGAACATGCGCGTGTATTGCTTAATCAACGCATTCTTGGGTTCGGTAAGGATGCGCACCAAATCTTCCTGAGAAAGCTCTGAAAGCGAAGTTACCACCGGAATACGACCAACGAATTCGGGAATCATCCCATACTTATTGAGATCTTCGGGAAGAACTTTGGCCAGAAGTTCCGCTTCGCTTTGCTTCTTACTAACGGGCACTTCGGCATTGAAGCCAAGACCGCGCTTACCCACACGCTCACCGATAATATCGGCCAGACCGACGAACGCGCCACCGAGAATGAAGAGGATATTCGTCGTGTCGATATGGATCAGTTCTTGCTGCGGATGCTTGCGTCCCCCTTGTGGAGGCACACTTGCTTCGCAGCCTTCAACGATTTTTAGCAATGATTGCTGAACACCTTCACCTGAGACATCTCGCGTAATGGAGAGATTTTCGGCCTTGCGTGCAATCTTGTCGATTTCGTCGATGTAGATAATACCTATTTCAGCGCGACCAATATCAAAATCGGCCGCGGTGATGAGCTTGAGTAAAATGTTCTCGACATCTTCACCGACATAACCCGCTTCGGTCAAAGTCGTTGCATCGGCGATAGCAAACGGAACCCGCAAAGTGCGAGCGAGCGTTTGAGCCAGTAACGTCTTACCGGAACCGGTCGGTCCCAGAAGCATGATGTTGCTCTTTGCCAGCTCAACATCACCATCGGCAGCATCTGCCCCAAGACTTATACGTTTGTAATGGTTGTAAACCGCCACGGAAAGAGCCTTCTTCGCCTCTTCCTGTCCGACAACATGGTCGGACAGCTGCCCATAGAGCTCATGGGGGGTCGGAAGGTTTTCCAGAATGGTCTCGGGATCGGGTTCGCCGGTGAAAGTTGCCAAATCAGCTTCGCTGCCACCATTCGTGGAGGCGAAGATGTCTCCGGACTCGCTATAATCATCGGGGACATGCAAACCTAAATCGCGCATCATCGCATCGGCGCAAACCGAAATGCATTCGTCGCAAATATAAATGCCGTTCGGACCGGAAATCATCGCGGCAACCTGTTGGGGAGATTTTCCGCAGAACGCGCAAACGATATCCTTGGCGTCTTGTTCTTCGAAAGACCCGTCTTTACGATCGACCATTATTCGCTCTTCTTGTCTTCATCGTTGTCGATGCCGGCGGCGGTATACGAAGAAACGACCCGGTCAACAAGACCATAGGCCACAGCCTCTTCGGCCATCATGTAATTATCGCGCTCGGTATCACGCTGAATCGTGTCGAGAGATTGCCCGGTGTTGTCGGCGAGAATCTTATTGAGGCGTTGACGCGTCTTCAACATAAAATCGGCAACGATGGCAATTTCGGTTTGTTGGCCTTGAGCGCCACCGGAAGGCTGGTGGATGAGAACCATGGAATTCGGCAGAACGAGACGTTTGCCTTTCGCGCCAGCAGAAAGCAGCACAGCCGCCATCGAAGCACATTCCCCGATGCAGATGGTGGAAACATCGCACTTGATGAATTCCATCGTATCGAGAATAGCAAGGCCGGCCGTAACCGAACCGCCCGGTGAGTTGATATAAAGCGAGATATCTTTTTCGGGGTCGGCGCTTTGCAAGTGCAACAACTGCGCGACCACAGAGTTAGCCACCTGGTCATCAATTGCTTCACCCAAAAAAACGATGCGCTCGTTCAACAAGCGCGAATAGATATCATAGCTTCGTTCGCCACGGGGCGATTGTTCAATGACATAAGGTATGAGCGCTGACGTGGTTTGATATTGATTCATAAGTACCTCGATTCCCAGGCGGGCCCGAGAGCCCGCCCTAACTCATATGCCTGCTATACGTTGTATAGGCTATTCCGCCGATGCCTCTTTTTTCGGAGCAGCGGCTTTCTTTGTAGCGGTTTTCTTCGCTGCCGGCTTCTTCTCGGCCTTTTCAGCGGTATCAGCTGCGGCGGCTTTCTTCGCTGCCGGCTTTTTCTTCGGTTTTTCTTCGGTTTCAGGTTCACCGACGATTGCCTTCTCCATGATTTCAAGAGCGGCGCGCGTGCGCATCATGCTGCGGCGCAAGTTGTGCATCTGGCCGGTTGCACGCCATTCCGCTTCAAGCGCCTGCGGATCTTCAACGCCGGATTTTTCGAACTCGGCAGACATCTCCGCTTCGGTGACAACGTATTTTTCGTGACGGGCCCAAGCATCAAGAGCAAGATCCTGCCTGACAACATCGGCTGCCTGCTTTTTGACATCTTCCTTGAACTGGTCAGGGGTGATTCCCTGCTGCGCCATATACACATCGAACGTGGTGCCCTGCTGCTGCAGCTGCTGGAAGAAGTTCTGCAGCAAGTTGCGCTCTTCCTCTTCACACATCGCCTCAGGTACTTCACCTTCGAGACGTTCTTGCAATGCATAGAGACACTTGGACTCTTTCATCTGGGGAAGAACATCTTTTTTCTGAGCTTCAATGGATTCAGAGATACGCTGCTTGAGTTCATCGAGACTTTCAAAACCGCAGACTTCTGTGGCCCATTTTTCGTTAACTTCCGGGAGGACCTTCGTCTTAACAACTTCGACAGTCAAATCAAACGTAAGTGCTCCCGCTTTGTCACCTAAGCCACTTGCCATCATCGAAGGCTCAGCAGCCATATCGATGGTGAATTCTTTTTTCTGACCCTTCTTCATACCGATCAGTTCGGCATCGAAACTTGCCGGGAACAATCCTTTACCGAGTTCATAGAGGCGATTTTCCGCCGCAAGAGATTCGATAAGTTCGCCCTTGTCGTCTTTGACCTCCATGGTCATTTCAACAAAGCTGTCTTCTTTGACCTTGGTGGCAGCACTCGCATCTTTGAAATCGTAATAGTATTCGCGCAGCTGCTCAATTTGCTCTTCAACCTCAGCTTCGCTTGCCCCCTCGCTCGGAAGCGTAATTTCGACCGAGTCATAGTTTTTGAGTTCAAATTCGGGAGCGCAGGTCACCGTCACGTTGTACGAGAAAGGCTTACCGGCCTCAGCGAGCTGTTCGCTTTCTTCAAATTCGGGCTTAGCGACGGGAAACAGATTCTGTTCGTCGAGCGCCAAGGGGTAGGTTTCATTGAGGATATCGTCAGTCACCGTGGCAACCACTGCTTGAGCACCCAGGGCGTTGTCAATGATGGGGCGAGGAGCTTTGCCGGGACGAAAACCGGGGAACTTATACTTGTGCGCAAAGTCCTTGTACGTTTTATTGATACGCGCATTCACATCTTCCGCTTCGATGGTAACCATCAATTTAGTCTGGTTATCCTTAAGGGCCTCAACTTGGGTTTTCACGTAAACTTCCTCCATCTAGTATCTTCGCGTTGCGCATAAATCTGGTGCGGGTGAAAGGACTTGAACCTTCACGGGTTGCCCCACCAGAACCTAAATCTGGCGCGTCTGCCAATTCCGCCACACCCGCATGCCGTACAGTATGTGCCCTATTCGGGCAATAACTTGTCAATAATAGCAAACTCACACACACTCTGAGGGAGAAAGTGACCCCTAAAAGGGGAATATAGGTAAGATGAACACATTTCCCTCAGGTTTGAACACATCGCGGCATTTTCTACCGCCCTTCGAAAATCTTAGACACCGCAGGACAGAGTAGATTCCTTAAGAGAGAAAAACACACTTTCAGCAGACGTCACTGTACTCAATCAACGTAATACGCACGCAGACCGTTTTCACTTTCGCGAACCACCACGTGCTCGAGGCTCTTCACGTATTGCTTGAATTGCGAATAACCGGAATCCCTCACCTTGAATCCCTTGTACTGGTTTTTGACCTTCTTTCCCAGGGCGGCAAGATCGATACCCTGCTTCCCCACCAGTTCAACTGCTTCCTCTATGAAGTAGGCAGGATTATCCTCCGTAGCGGTATCTTCGTTGAGAACAACATATATCGTATTGCCCTCTTTTTGGGTCTTGATGCGAGGAAATTCTTCAAGCAAACGCGAGAGCAGGCTATAACCGTAGCTGCGCACATCAAAATCGGGATAGCGCTTAACCAAGCGGCTTCCCACTTCACCCAGCCCTGTTTCTTTATTGTTGTTCTGATTGTCGAGGATGATTTTGACGACAGCGCTCTCGATTTTTTCCTTCGGAATAGTTTGGCTGATTTCGGCCGTGTCTCCACGAGTTTCGCGCTTGATCTCTTCTTTACCCAAGGAGCTTTCTTCAACCAAAAGTTCGAGAACCGTAAAGATATCGCACGCAATGCGAAAAGGCTGAGGCGTCTTCTTCTCACCCATGCCAATTACGGTCAATCCAGTTTCTCTGATACGACTGGCAAGTTTCGTGAAGTCGCTGTCACTCGACACGATACAAAACCCCTCAACGGACTGCGTGTATAAGATATCCATGGCATCGATGATCATGGCGGAGTCGGTAGCGTTCTTTCCTTGAGTGTAGCCGAATTGCTGGATAGGGGTGATTGAGCTACTCAGCAACTCATCTTTCCACTTTCCGTTTTGAGTATTGGTCCAGTCGCCGTAAATGCGCTTATAGGTAACGGTACCGTATTTCGAAAGCTCTTCCAAAATAGGCTTGATATATTTTGCTGAAACATTATCGGCATCTATCAGTAATGCGAATCTTTTATCCACGGTCATTTCCCTTTCATACAGGAACCGTCATTACATCTTTCATTGTGACACATGCAAGATGCAGATAAGCAGACCAAGCTAAAACAGCAACAAGCGACAATATCGCGGGTCGTCCACCAAAGAAAAAAGCCACCCGAAGGTGGCTGCAAGTTTAATGGTGGATCGTCGGGGATTCGAACCCCGGACCTTGGGATTAAGAGTCCCCTGCTCTACCAACTAAGCTAACGATCCGAAACAGCAATATAATGTTATCAAAGCTAAGACGAAAAGGACCAAAGAAACGAAGAAACTACCCTTTTCGTACTAATGCGCTGGGGTGGGTAATCGGGCTCGAACCGACGACCTCCAGAGCCACAATCTGGCGTTCTATCCAACTGAACTATACCCACCGAGACGCAAGCGAGAATTATAGGGGTTTTGGGTTAGGGGCGCAAGGCTTTTGAGGGAAAACTCTTGTTCATTTATTCCAAAATGGAAAGAAAGCTGCCATATCTGCAGTTCAGAAGTGATTTATTTTATTGCCGACTCTTTGGAAAAACCCCTCGCACACCGATTCTGCACGGCTCAAAATGCAAAAACAGCAAAAAGGGTATGTGCGTTTCATCGGTTCGAAGAACCACCATCTAAGCAAGGTAAAATAGAGCGCATGCATCAAGAAGTCCGAAGCAAGATTGCATCCCGATACCTTCATCACTCGTTTTGCCGCAACCATCACCATCAAAGACCAGGAGACCCTATTGCAAGCATTTGAACTCGTTTTACTTCTCCTTGCCGCAGTTCTTCTCTCTTCGGTCATCTCTCAGCTTGTTCCCAAAGTTTCTTCTCCCCTTATCCAAATCGGGCTGGGGCTACTTATCGCTCTTTTCGCAGTTTCCCCCATCAGCGTATCGGTCGATCCAGAGCTGTTTCTCGTTCTTTTCATCGCACCCCTCCTCTTCGACGAATCTCGCCGTGCCAACAAGACAGCACTCTGGAAAAACAGGGGACCCATCTTTTCGCTCGCGCTCGGCCTGGTTGTCGCCACGGTGCTTATCGTCGGCTTTTCCATCAACTGGCTAATTCCCTCGATTCCCCTTGCAGCCGCCTTCGCCCTCGGTGCCGCACTGGGGCCAACCGATGCCGTTGCCGTATCCGCGCTATCTGAAGATGCCGACCTCACCGATCGCCAAAAAACGATCCTTTCCGGCGAATCACTTATCAATGACGCTTCGGGTGTCGTTTCCTTCCAGTTTGCCATCGGAGCCGTTATCACGGGAACCTTTTCGCTCGCCGCTGCGGGAATCACGTTCATGGATAGCTTCTTTGGCGGCATCATCTTGGGTATCATCATGGGTCTTCTGGGAAATCTGCTCCTCAAAAAGGTGCGCTCTTGGGGGCTGGAAAACACGACGTTTCACGTGCTCTTCGAGGTCTTCACCCCCTTTATTGTTTTTCTCGCAGCCGAAAGTCTGCACGTCAGCGGCATCCTTGCTGTGGTAGCAACGGGCCTGATGGGCATGTTTGCCCCTCGTACCATGGGACCTTCCGCGTCGCGCCTTAACATCGTCTCTTCGAGTGTTTGGCAAGTGCTTTCGTTTACCCTCAACGGCATCGTCTTCGTACTTTTAGGGATACAGCTCCCCCGCGCCATGCAATCAAGCTGGGATACCATTGAAATCCACAACCTTGAACTCGTCGGATATGTAGTCCTTCTCACCCTACTGCTCGAACTCGTACGCTTTATCTGGATCGTCGCAACGGACAGGTTACAGAAAGATCCGACGACCCATAAGCGAAGCCGCCTGACGAAGGCCTCGCTTCGATCAGCCCTTGTCACCACCCTCGCGGGACCAAAAGGTGCCATCACCCTTTCGATCGCCTTCACCATTCCCTTCGCGATTGCGCCCGGCGTAGATTTTCCTCAGCGAAACCTCATCATCTTCCTCGCCTCGGGAGTCATTCTTCTCACATTGCTGCTCGCCAACTTCGCCGTACCGGTCTTGGCGCCAAAAAAGAAGGAAAATAAGGAAATCGCCGAAGCAACCGCTCAGGTTCATGTCAACATACTGCGCAATGTGGTTGAAGACCTGACCATACGGCAGACCGATGCATGCCGCGCCGCAACACAAACCGTTATCCGTTCCTACAACGAACGAATTGCGCGCATTCAAAACCACAACGATCTGGAAGCCGAATCGCATAGAGGACTGCGCATCAAACTTTTGCGCCAGCAGCAAGATTACGTGCTTGCGCGCATAGAAGTCGAAACGGTCGATCCAGTGATCGGATACAAATATATCCAGCACCTGGCGCGCGTACAAAATCTTCTGACGCACAAAAACGACAACACCTGGATCGTCCAGAATGCCCTGAGACACCTCCACGTCACGCTGCAAGTCGGCTGGCGCATGCTTGTCGATAAGATACCCGGCGCAAAGACAACAGAGCAGACAAACGCCCTGCGTGCCCTACAGATCGACTGCGAGGAGAAGGCCGTAGAGATTCTGCGGGCCGAAATGAACGCCAGCGATTTTGCAACCGAGAACGTCGGGGTGCTTCTCGGTGAGCACGAGAGAATGCTCACCTCGCTTAAGAACCATAGCTCTCGCCCCAGCATTACCGCCATCACAAGCCGAGTCGACAAAGCTTCCGACATCGAACGCGAGGGCCTTCGCCTTGAACTTGAACAGATTCAAGAAATGTACGAGAACAAAAAGCTTTCCCGCAGTGCAGCAAAACGGTTGCGCGAAAACGTCTACCTCATGCAAATCGACCTGGAAGACCGCGTGTAACCCCAAGCTTCGCCGCCTCGTGACAGCGAAGCTTGGGAGAGAAAGCGTCACAGCGTGTCGGAACCCTCAGAAAGCCACAACGCACCGTCAGGTTGCTACATCACGGTTGGAGCTGAAACCCCCAAAAGGCCCAACGATTCCTCCAGCACAATGCGGGTCGCATCAAGCAGATACAGACGAGCAGCCTGCAGCTCGGCATCTTCACCGATAACGTGACAGGTGGTGTAGAACTGGTGGAACGTACCAGCCAAATCCTGGGCATAATGCGTCAGACGGAACGGGGCGCGATCGCGAGCAGCCTGAGTAACCAATTCACCGAAGGCGCTCATGGTGCGCATAAGAGCAATCTCGCTCGGTTCAACCAAACGAGAGAGATCGGCGTCGATTGGAATCAGTTGTTCGGTCAGCTCATCCATCGTCATCGTGCCTGCCCCGACCGCTTCAACGGACGCTTCGGGCGCAACCCTGCGCAGAATCGAGCAGATACGTGCATGCGCATACTGCACATAATAAACCGGATTGGAAGCGTCTTTCTTTTTGGCAGCTTCAATATCGAAATCGATTGGCTGATCACTCGAGCGAGAAAGCATGAGATAACGCGTAGCGTCCACGCCCACCTCTTCGATCAGTTCCTTAAACGTAACCATTTCGCCCGTACGTTTCGACATACGAACAGCTTCGCCGTCACGATACAAATTCACCAACTGACCGAGCACCACCTCTAAAGCCCCGGGACGCCCCCAAGCTTCAAGCATTGCCTCGCAGCGCTTGACGTAACCGTGATGATCAGCACCCCAAATGTTGATAAGGTGATCGAATCCGCGCTCAAGCTTGTCGTAGTGGTAAGCAACATCACTCATGAAATAAGTGTATTCACCATTTTCTTTGATACACACACGGTCTTTTTCATCACCGAACGCCGTGGACTTAAACCAAACAGCGCCTTCACTCTGGTAGATAAAGCCCTTTTCGTCCATGGCAGCCAGAGAGCGGGTGACCGGACTCGTTCCGTCAGGGCCGACCACGTACAGACTGCGTTCGGAGAACCAGCATTCAAAATGATTACCGAAAAGCGCTAAGGTATTCTTCATATCCTGCAGCATTTCGTTATAGGCCAGCTCACGAAAAGCGTCCATGCGCTCAGTCTCATCAACGGCAACCCACTTATCACCATCACGATCGATGATGCCCTGAGCGATATCTTTTACGTAGCCGCCGCCGTAAGAATTTTCCGGCATTGCAACATCGTGTCCCAGCAGCTGCAGATAACGCACCGCAACCGAAGTGCCAAAGATGTCCATCTGCGTGCCGTGATCGTTGATATAAAATTCCTCAAAAACATCATAACCAGCATGACGCATGACACGAGCCATGGCATCGCCAAGCGTTGCCCAACGACCATGCCCGACGTGCATGGGTCCTGTCGGATTAGCGGAAACATATTCAAGGTTGACATATCTTTCGCCCTCAGGAATAACACCCTTGCCGAAATCGCCCTTTTCCGTACGGACAATACGGGCAATTCCCTGAAAAACAGCAGGTGAAAGGGATAAGTTAATGAATCCCGGACCAGCAATCTGAGTGGAGGCAATCATGTCGTTTTCGGGAAGTTCTTCGACAATGATTTCTGCAATTTGTCGCGGATTCATTTTTGCTTGTTTCGCACATCGCAGAGCAACCGTCGAAGCCCAGTCACCATTGGACTCGTCACGAGGACGCTCCAAAGCAGCTTCTGGCATCTCGTCTAAGGCAAGTTTGCCACTATCAATGGCATTTTTCAGCGCATCGTTGACCAGGTTTTCCAGTTGTTCACGAATCTGCATGTCTCATTCTTTCATCCGTTTGACGATATTGGTTGTTGATTTTAACACGCTTCTAAGAATAAATCTTCCGAAGCAGAATCGTTCGCGGTTTGCTCACAGAAACAGCCCGCAGCAGCGACACCCTTTTCGGAACAAAAAAACAACTACCGCTGTTATAGGCGCATTTCCTTCAAATAAAAAAAGGAAATCGGGTCGCTCTGCCAAAGCTCGATTTTTTAGCGAGCCCAAAAGAAGGAGCTAATTTAGTTAAAAATGAGACTACAATCTAGTCGCTCCCCCTTCAATATAGTAGACTTTATAACAACCGTGGGGGTTAACTTAAGGCCGTGGGGGTCAATTGAAAGGAAATCGAACCATGGGAAAGTTTCATATTCATGAAAGCGAAACAGGAAAGTTCACTTTTCGCCTCGCGGCGGCTAATGGTGAAACCATTGCCATCTCGCAAGCCTACACTTCGAAAGAAAGCTGCAAGAAAGGCATCGAATCGGTAAAAATGAACGCACCGACACAGGGGATCGAAGACCAAACGGTCGAAGGATCTGTCGCCAAGCACCCAAAATACGAAATCTACGCCGACCATGCGGGCGAATTTCGTTTTCGCCTGACAGCTGCAAACGGTGAAAACATCATTGGTTCGCAAGGATACACTTCCAAGGAAAGCTGCAAGAAAGGGGTTGCGTCCGTTCAGGCAAACGCAGCCGAAGCAGAAATCGTCGAAGGCTAACAAACGACCATAACTGCTTAATTTCGCACTATCAAACAAATGCCCCCCGCTTTCGCGGGGGGCATTTTGCTGCAGCAAACAATTTGGGACGATGTTACAGAATCAACATTGCCGCCGTGAGAATAACCACGCTGACGACACCAATCGTCACGATAATCTTCGCAGCGAACTTCAACCACGTTGTGTATTCAATCTTAGCGATAGCAAGACCACCCATGATTGCACCGCAGGTCGGTGCAAACAGATTGATAAGACCATTGCCAGCACTGAAGATCATGACCATAGTCTCAACAGAGAACCCAAGCTGGCTTGCCAAGGGACCCATAATTGGCATGGACACCGTTGCCATACCCGACGAAGACGGGATCAAGAAACTCAATACAAGATAGAGCAGATAGGATAACGGAGCGAAGATGATAGCGGATACTCCGGAAAGGAAGTTTGCCGCATTGGTGAGGATCCACTGGTCAAGACCGGTTTCACCCATAAGCACCGTAATGGAACGAGCCAACGCGATAATCATGACTACGCTCATCATGTCAGCGGTACCATTAATGAAAGCTTTAACGAAGCGGCTTTCAGAAACGCCACCAACGAAGCCGACGACCAGAGCCATAAGCAAGAACCAGGTAGATGCTTCATCGAAGTACCATTGACCCATCGGGAGACCAACCAAGAATGCGCTCCAGCCATCAGAAACGGCTTCTTCGGTTGTTAGTTCAGCCTTGACGTCACCCTTGAATGCAAGTTCGCCGCCCACTTCGGAATCCGCCCAAGCAGCAGAGATATCTTCACCGGAAACAGCAGTGGTGACCTCTTCGGTAACTGCACCCGCATTGAAAATATCGACACCGAATGACTCCCAGGGAATGAAGCTGGTAATCATAATAACGAAGGTCAAAGCGAATACGATCAGTACGCCTTTTTGACGACCGGTCAGCTTCTTTTCAGCCAAAGGTGCGGCGCCGGCAATCTGTTCATCTTTGTCGAATTCTTCCCGCATAACTTCTTGTTCTTGCAGCGACATAATGGTCGAACCCTTGTCGGCTTTAACCTTCTTTGCATATCTCATAACGAAGAAAATCGAAATGAGCAATGAAGAGAGCCAGAGTGCAGCACCAAGCCCGATGATAATGGCTTGGTTCACTTCGATTCCGGTACCGCTGAGTGAGTCCACAGCAGCTCCAACCGCGAACGGATTCACGGTAGAACCCAAAACGCCGCAACCAGCACCAAGCAAGACAACCGCTGCGCCGACAATACTGTCAAACCCAGCAGCAACCATGGTGGCGGCTAGCAGCAGATAAAAGGGAACTGTTTCCTCGCACATGCCGTACGTGGTACCGCCGAGCGAGAAGATGAACATCAGAATCGGAATCAAAATGAGTTCGTTGCCTTTAAGGCTGCGAACGAGCGTTGCAATGCCCGCGTCCAAGGCACCGGTCTCAGTAACGATACCCAAGAAGCCACCCAGGATCATTACGAATAAACAAACCGGAAGTGCGTCGGTAAAACCCTTAACCGGAGCGGTGGTTACGCTTGCAAGCGTTGCTCCCGTTACCCCTTCAGCACCCGTTGCGGCAACGATAATCGTCACAACGGCTAACACAATTAACATCAGCACCAAAATAGTAAACGATGAAATAGATCGCTTCTTTTTCGTACTTTTGCCTTTAGCTACTTTCTCAGTCATAATGCCCCCTCAAAAAGAAGGTCCCCAGGACAGGAGAGCTCTCACGAACACCGAGCCCTAAGGACCTTTTCTCTTCGACTATTACGCGCCCCGTTTGCAGACTAGGCGGAAATAATAGTCCCTGTTTCGCCGCGCAGGCCTGCAGCTGCCTGTTCGAGCGACGTAATCAAAGCCTTGCCATCATTGTAATGCTCAACAAAGTCAATGCAAGCTTCGACCTTAGGCAGCATGCTCCCCGGAGCGAACTGTCCTTCTTCGATATACTTGCGTGCTTCGGCAACGCTCATCTCAGAAATCTCTTCCTGCTCGGGCGTGTTGAAGTTAACACACACGCGAGGAACAGCAGTCAAGATGATCAACATGTCAGCGTGGCTGTCGGTAGCCAGTTTCGCAGAAGAACGATCCTTGTCGATAACGGCAGGAACGCCGCTGTAAGAATTGTTTTCTTCGAATACCGGTACGCCGCCGCCGCCGGTGGAGATAACGATATAACCAGCATCCATCAAGTCGCTGATAGCATCAAATTCAACGATGCGCAGGGGCTTGGGAGATGCAACGACCTGACGCCAGCCGCGGCCAGCATCTTCTTTGTAGACATAACCGGTTTCGGCTGCCTTGGCCTTAGCTTCTTCTTCGGTCATGAAAGCACCGATGGGCTTGGTCGGGTTCTCAAACGCGGGATCCTCAGGATCGACGACCGTCTGAGTGATGATGGAGCAGCAACCCTTCATGATGTCACGTGCTTTAACCTGACGAAGGATGGCCTGCTGAAGCTGATAGCCGATGTAACCCTGGCTCATTGCGCTGCATTCCGGGAAAGGAATTTCCGGAGTGCCAGCACCATGTGCAGCGGCGAAATCGGTGGCAGTCTTGATCATGCCAACCTGAGGGCCGTTGCCGTGGGAAACCACGACATCGTAACCTTCAGCAACCAAATCAACAATGTGCTTTGCAGTGTCCTGCACCAAGGCAAGCTGCTCTTGAGGCGTATTGCCTAAAGCGTTGCCGCCCAAGGCGATAACCAGACGTTTTCCACTTCCTTTTTCATATGGCATAGTTTAATCTCCAATTACGAAAGGGTCGCGTACATGACAGCCTTGATGGTGTGCATGCGATTCTCGGCTTCAGCGAATACCTTAGACTGAGCAGATTCAAACACAACGTCTTCGACTTCCATCTCGGTAACGCCGAACTTCTCAGCGATTTCAGCACCGGTGGTGGTGTTGGTGTCGTGGAAAGAAGGCAGGCAATGCAGGAAGATAGCGGTCGGATCGGCCATGGCCATGGCTTCCTGGGTAACGCGATAAGGCTCGAGCAAGCGGATGCGCTCAGCCCATACTTCGGCAGGCTCGCCCATGGATACCCAAACGTCAGCATAGATGACGTGAGCGCCGGTGCAAGCTTCCTTGATGTCAGCAGTCAGCTTGACGGTGGAGCCGTTTTCTGCAGCGATAGCCGTGCAGGTCTTAACGAGCTCAGGATCAGGCATGTTTTCTGCAGGGCCGCAAGCGATGAAGTTCACGCCGAGCTTGGAGCAGACAACCATCAAAGAACGAGCAACGTTATTAGCAGCATCGCCCATGAATACAAAGGTTTTACCCTTGATGTCATAGTTGAAGTTTTCCTGCATGGTCAAGATGTCAGCGAGCATCTGAGTCGGATGCCATTCGGTGGTCAAACCATTCCAAACCGGAACGCCAGCATTGGCGGCAAGTTCTTCAACATCGGTCTGAGCATAGCCGCGGAATTCGATGCCGTCATAGAAGCGACCAAGAACGCGAGCGGTGTCTTCGATGGATTCTTTCTTGCCCATCTGCGAGCTGCCCGGATCGAGATACGTAACGCCCATGCCGAGATCCATGGCGCCAACTTCAAAAGCACAACGGGTACGGGTAGAGGTCTTCTGGAAGAGAAGAACGATATTCTTACCCTCGAGGTAACGGTGCGGAGTGCCCGTCATCTTCAGGTTCTTGAGTTCACGGGAAAGATTGAGAAGGTATTCGATTTCCTCGGTGGTGAAATCAAGAAGCTTCAAAAAATGACGTCCACTTAAGCTAGTAGGCATTGATGATTCCTTTCTAAGTATCAATTAAGAATGTATATATGGCGAAAGGCACAAGTGCCTTTCGCCCTTTCAGCCCCCTAGCCTGCACCCGCCAGGGGAGTTGAAATTCAGAGGGAAGAACTACTGAACTAGTCTTCGCGGACGATTGGCATGCTCATGCAACGCGGGCCGCCACGACCACGGGAAAGTTCAGCGGAGGGAACCTTGATAACGTTAAGGCCTTTTTCCTCCAGAAGTGCGTTGGTGACATCGTTGCGCTCGTAGACAACAATCGTGCCCGGAGCAATGCACAACGTATTGGAGCCGTCATTCCACTGTTCACGCTCAGCTGCGATACGATCGCCGCCGCCACAAGGGATAACGTCAACCGGCATGCCGACATACTTCTCGAGAATCTTCTCGAGCGTATCTTTGATTTCGACAACTTTGATGCCGTCGCCGTCGGGAGTGATCTCGAAAACGGTCAGAGGGCCGAGGATACCGGGATGCACCGTAAACTTGTCGGTGTCAATCTGAGTAAATACGGTATCCAAGTGCATCATTGCACGGTTGTTCGGAATGTTGAAAGCCAAGATGGTGCTGATTGGAGAATCCGACTCAAAGATATTTTTGGCGATAGCATCGATAGCATCCGGTTCGGTGCGCTGAGAAATACCGATAGCGAGCACCTTGTCGTTGATGTTAAGAATGTCGCCACCTTCGATGTGGAAGGTGTTGTAGCGGCTGTAGTAAAGCGGGGTCTCCACAAAATCAGGATGATTAGCGAAGATGTATTCACCGTAGATGGTTTCGCGGTTACGCGTTTCAGCATACATGCGGTTCAGGCTGATGCCGTTGCCAATCATGGCAAACGGGTCACGCGTGAAGTACAAGTTCGGCATGGGAGCGACAACCATTTTGGAAGCTTCGCTTACCAGGTCGACCAAAGAGTTCGATTTGTCAGTATGAAGCTCGGTGAGGTTGATGCCCTCCATCGTCTTCATGACAAGTTCTTTGTTGTCCTTATAGTTGTCATTGAGATAGTTGAAAATGATCTTCTGATAACGATCGGTGCGGATACCAGCTTCTTCGATGAACTGGTTCAGGAACTTCTCACGAAGTTCAGGCTTGGCAGTCAGGACTTCAGCCATCAAATCTTCGAGGTACACAACCTCGACACCGTTATCCCTTAGTACCTGAGCAAAAGCGTCATGCTCTTCCTGGGCGACCTTCAAAAACGGGATGTCGTCAAACAAGAGTTCTTCGAGCGTGTTTGGCGTCAGGTTGAGAAGTTCATTACCCGGGCGATGAAGCAAAACCTTTTTTAAAGGTTTAATTTCGCTTTTGACATTAACACCAGCCATAGCAACCCTCCTTTTCTTTATGCACTTTTATACGTTTTGATTCTGCGATGCCCTCTCCATAAGGCGAACCCAGAACTTGGATTAACCATTACATGCTTCAGCAGGAAATGCAATATAACGCAATGAAGTTCAGAAAAATACCCGTGAACGGCTATAAATATTCGGTAAATGGTTGTTGACAAATTTGTATTTTGAGGATGAAATCAGCCCGCACTTTGGTGTAGTAAAGTGCCTTAATCCTGCGGAAATAACGGCTTTTGAAAATTCATTCGGGGGTTGAAAAAGAGCTCGAAATAAATTGCCGAAATTACTTTGCATAAACATGCAGAAACATGCAAATTCGGAACAAAACATGATGAAAGCAGTAAAACTTCGAGCCTTGACGGGGTACCCGTGATGCTATCCTGGAGTGTCGATGTATGGTGCGCCAGGCAGGAATCGAACCTGCAACCGTCGGATTAGAAGTCCGATGCTCTATCCGTTGAGCCACTGGCGCACAAACAATAGGCATTATAGAGCAAATCGCGCGCCACCACTGCCATAAATCCAACCTACTTCGGAACAACAACGCCCCCGGCCTTTCTTCGTCTGCTCTCTTTTTCCCTTTCAACCTGCTCATCGGTCTTCGGTTCTTGCTTTTCATCAATGGATATTGTTACGAAATCACTATATGACGCTGGTTTTTCTCTCGGAGCACAGTACAATAACGCTCGTCTTTATATTAAGGAGTTTTTCCCGTGATACCAAGTGAGCCCGATACACACAGCAAGGAAATCGCAGTACTCATTCCTTGCTACAACGAAGCCATAACCATCGCAAAGGTCATTCAAGACTTCAAGCGGGCGCTCCCCGAAGCGACCATTTATGTATACGACAACAACTCGAGCGATGAAACCGCAGCCATAGCGCGTGCGGAAGGTGTCGTGGTGCGCACGGAAACACGGCAAGGTAAGGGCAATGTCGTACGCCAGATGCTGCGGGATGTCGAGGCAGATTACTACCTCATGGTCGACGGAGATGACACCTACCCCGCCGAAGCAGCTCGGGCGCTTTTGGCCCCCCTACAGGAAAACCTCGCCGACATGACCGTTGGCGACCGTCTCTCAAACGGAACTTATACGAAAGAAAACGATCGAGCCTTCCATAACTTCGGCAACAACTTGGTTCGCTTTCTGATTAAACTCATCTACGGATTCGAATTCAGCGACGTCATGACCGGTTATCGGGCCTTTAATGCCGTCTTCGCAAAAACAATGCCCGTTTTATCTCCTGGTTTCGAAATCGAGACCGAACTTTCCATCCATGCGGTGGATAAACGTTGGCGTATAGTCGAAGTTCCTATCGACTATCGCGATCGCCCCGAAGGTAGCGAGAGCAAACTCGACACCGTTTCAGACGGCATCCGAGTACTTTTCACCATTGCCTCACTATTTAAAGACTATCGGCCTCTCGTTCTTTTTTCGTGGGTCGGCCTCGTCTTTTGCATTATCGGGCTTATTGTCGGCATCCCGGTCATCATCGAATTCGCCCATACCGGTTTGGTAATGAAATTCCCCTCCGCACTGCTGGCTGTCGCGTTCATTTTTGTTGGGTTACTGAGTTTCGCGTGCGGTCTGATTCTAGACACTACCGTAAAGGGAAACCGCAAAGATTACGAAATCGAAGTGATTGCCGCTTATGAACGGTATCGACACGGCCAATTCTAAACATGAACTCTGATTTCTAAAGGTGGGTTCATGCGATCAAGCATCTTAAAATACTCTTTGTTCGTTTTCCTCGGCGGAGTCAGCTACGGCATTATCGCAACTATTGCCAAACTGGCCTACGCCCAGGGGTTCTCCTGGTCACAGGTCGTTGTAAGCCAGGGTCTTTTTGCAGTCCTCTACTTCGCGGTACTTTTTGCAATCCAGGTTGCCTGCGGCAGAAAACCTGTTCGAGTCTCACCGATTCAGGTCGGGAAGCTGCTGGTGCTCGGCTGTTGCACCTGTACAACCGCCATCTTCTACTACTACTCACTCACGATGCTTCCAGCCTCGATAGCGGTTACCCTTCTTTTCCAGTTCACGTGGATTGGCATGATCTTACAGGTTGTCACCACACACCGCGCACCTTCCGGTGCGGAGATCGTGGCGATTCTTATGATTTTTGCCGGCACTTTGTTTGCCAGTGGCTTCCTTTCATCGAGTGCCGGCGGTGCCATCGACTTTGCATCGTTTAATCCTTTCGGAATCATATGCGGACTTCTCTCGGCGCTTAGCTGTGCGCTGTTCGTTTTTTTCTCGGGCCGCTTCGAAACCGATATGCCCCCTATCCAAAGAGGTTTTATCACCTGTTGCGGAACCCTGTTATTGGGCCTCTGCGTTTGCCCTACATATTTTTCCTCGGGCGCCCTTTTTGAAGGAATAGCGGGATACGGCGTGCTCCTCGGACTCTTCGGGCTCTTTTTCCCCGTTTTACTTTTCGGACTTGGTGCTCCCCACCTACCGGCCGGAGTTTCAACGATTATGGCTTCAAGCGAACTACCGTCGTCGGTGCTGTTCTCGCTTGTCGTGTTACAGGAGCACGTCGATGCTTTTCAAGCCGCCGGTATCACCGTCATCCTGATTGGGGTGGTTGTCTCACAACTGCCGAACCTGATTCCCGACAAAACCAAAAAGAAGCTCGCTCACCAAGACAATTCCAGCTAAATTGAAGCCGGAATCAGAGGCGTATAGGACAAAAAGTGTGTCCGTTTTAGGGGTATCACCGCAGGTGGTACCCCTTTTTTAACGTCTTTAAAATTTGTTTTTGTTTTAACCACTCGGACAAAAAGTGTGTCCGTTTTTGCATTATCCTCCCAGTTCAATACCATAAAAAACAGCGTTTAAAACTGGATTTTTGGGAGATGCCATGAAAGCTGTTCTCTGTACGGTTTGCGGCTCGAAAATGAAGAGAAATGGGTTCACTCCGGGAGGGGCTCAAAGATGGCGGTGCACTACCTGCAACGCTTCTTCAGTTCGTAAGCGTAGCCACGATGAAAAAGACTTCGCTGAGTTTCTTGAATGGCTTTTATCGAGAAAGCGCCAAATCGACATGCCGGGTCAAGGGAGATCTTTTAGACGCAGGACAGCTCGCTTTTGGAATTTGTGGCCGATGCCTTCGGTGGTTGATGAGATCCATCGCG
>JAVWAI010000010.1:0-41797 GCA_036650075.1 Raoultibacter sp. | reverse complement strand
CGGTGGAAGCAATGCTTGGCGACCCTGCCAAGATGTGTTGACCGGCGGTGGAGGACAGCTGGTGGCTGTTTGACTACAGAAGCAACTTGATCGACGAGCGGTTCGCCATGGCAGGTATAGCCCATCCAATAAGATATATGCAGCTACCCCAGATCAAGAAGCTATTGTCTAAGAAAAACACCCCTAAAGAATAGAGACTGTGTCACTACAAGAAATAGACAACGAAAAACTACTATTTTACCAGTTGAACAAGGGTGAACGGTCGTTTGCTACTGCGGAAAAGGTTACAACTGCAACAGTGCTAAATGACGCAAAGACACCAGCAGTCCAATGCTCTTCTTTCGGCTTTTTGACTTTTAGATAGCACACCATCGGGATTCCAAAGAAAATTAGGGTAGACCCTTTCGAGTCTACCCTAATGAACTAGCTTATTTCAGTGATTGATGGAGAACAATCACTGTTGTTTTACAGCCTACACAACCTCGAAGAAAAGTGTTGCCTCGAGAGGAGACACCATGCCGTCAGCCGTCTTCGAACGGGTCGTCATACGATAATCCCCCTTTTCTTTAAAGGAAGTCTCAAACTGCCAGTTTACCCACTTGTCGAGGGTCGCGTCCTTTGTCTCACAGCTCGTCCACGTCGCACCGCCGTCAAAAGAAAATTCAACGGCGACAATAGGACTTCCTAGGTCATCAGCAACGCCCTCGAACGTAATCTTGTCGCCAGCCTTAAATGCGCAACCATCCGAATAGTTCAAGATATTGATCTTATTGCGATAGCAAGGGTCGGTTGTCTGGAGACTGGGAATCTTGTCTTCGTGGGTTAGCTCAATATCCACAATATTACGCGTGAAGTAACGAGCAACCGTTTCGGGCATCCACAGCTGCAAGCTTGAACTCGGTGCAGCCGTTTTCAGCTCCTGCCCATTGACTTGGTACACCAAAAGCGCATTTTTTTCCAAAGCGTAACGAAGCGGCAGCGGCTGGCCAAAACCATCGGCACCATAGGCGGTGATAGTGTTTACGCCCTCTTCCAAATCCGCCATTTCAACAACGGCAGATAGGGGTACGCCCATGACAGCTGCCTGCCCGAAAGGCGCACCTGTTGCGCACGAACACGCCATCAAGGTTTCTTGGCTCGCGTCCTTCGCAAGATCACTCACGTCGACACTGAAGCTTTTTTTAACATGTCCGCCAACATTGATGTAATAATTAGCGACGCCTTCCGCCTCGGGGGTCAACTCAACCGCAGGCTTCGAGCACATGCTGGTAAACGCCGCGCCAAACACATTGAAAAGCTCATCGGTGGGAGTAACACCCTCCTGATTGAACGCAAACTCACCGACAACATTAGATGCTTTGATGTAATCGGCGGATTCTTCTTCCGCTTCTTCAAGCCACTTCGCGGTGACCACGCGACTATCAACTTTATGAGTGGTCGTCTCGGAGTTTTTATCAACACCGAGCTTTGCATCCATCGGTGACGCAACGGCAACGCCGGTACCGAAAAGCAGCAAGGCCGTGCCGGTGACACCGATAAACATATTTTTCGATTTACTGAAATTCATGCCTGTTCCTCCTTACTTGCTTTCTTTGGTGTCAATGGCGTTCTTCATGGGAATCAAACCTCCGCTTTGCAGGACGGTGGTTTCCTCCGGTGAAGGCATCTTGTCCTTTGCGTTAACCATGACCGTTTGGGTTTCGAAGCTCACCGCGCCGGTTTCAGTTGTTGCCCGCACGGACAAGCAGTAAGCACCTTCTTTTTCAGGTTTGTAGGAGAAAGACCACCAAACCATCTTGTTTTGATCGGTTGCGCCTAAATCATACTTTGCCCACGTTTTACCGCGGTCCATCGAGAACTCGACATTTGCAACTTTTTCGTCGTAGGCATCGACATAACCCTTGAACGTATAGGGCTGACCATTTTGGATGATAAGGCCTTCAGGCACATTGAGAATCGTAGCATTAGGCTTGTTCATAGCGATGTCTGCTTCGTTTTTCCAGCCGTTCGGGTTACCGCCCCATTTATCGGTATAGTCAAGAGCTTCGTTGGTTACACGATAGGTTGCAACCTGCTTCGAGTTAATCTGGGCATCAACGCCCTCAACCCAGTTGGTGCAGGGATATCCACGAGTGGCGTCAAGATATTCTCCACCGATTTTATACACGAGCAGTGCTTCGCCATTGTCGAGTTTGTTTTTGGGGAAAGCACGCTTCGAGCTTTCGTCAGCACGCAGAGCGCGAACACCGGTTGTACCATCCTGACTACCGCCAGCCTTGTCAACGAGCCACTTCACGGGAATACCCGTTATCTCGCAATTAGTAACACCGCCACCCCCGACGGGATTCCAGTTGCAAACCATTTTACTCGTCTTCGTTACCACAGCACCAGCAGCTTCAGCTTCCTTGATAAGATCAGGTAATTTTGCCGTATAGCCCTTGTTCACCGTGCCATCAACCGTAATCGTCCAGTTGTCGAATAAGCTCTGCGGCATCTCGAGGTTAAGACCATTTACGCCGGCACCATGACGCATGTTGTCGTAATACGCATGCATCCAGTCGTAAGAGAAGACATCTTTCATTTCATGGGTCTTAGTTTGATCGATAGCAAAATCGCCCTTGACGTTCTCGATGTCATTGATCCCCCAAAGGCGGCTGTACTTAGTGAGATCCCATAATTCCATATTTTTCTGGTTTTCGGTTGCATTGTGGCAGGCCATGCAGCTGCCCTCATACCCATCTTCAAATTCTTTGAGGTTGCGCCTGCCATAGTGGATGCCGTGCATGAGAGTGCCGAATTCATATTGCTTGGTGATATAACCAGGAGCATACGAATGGCAGAACAAGCACTGCTGAACCGTGGTCTGATTACCGACTGCGTCGTTCCACGCAACGGGGTGTTCGTAGGGCATGTTCTTCAAGAGCGAGTTCATGTCGGCGTGACAGGATTCACACCCTCGATTGTCTGCGTCCAAGTAATAAGTGTTGTACGAATTCGAGCCTGCCTGGATTTGCCAAGCATCGGGATCAACTTCGTATTCGGTTGGCGTACGCTGCACCATTTGCCCATTGGGCAACGTTCTGATTTCTGGAGCATACTCTTCGGAAATTGTCCCCCATTTTTCCCACAAGTTATCGAGATACTCTTTGCCCGGATAGACCTTTTTATTGATGTCTCCCGGAGTAATGCCTTCCTTGCCGTCGACTACCGCCTGATCTTCAGGACTGAGTGTCGATTCCTGTTGCCCCTTTTTGTCTGCCGTAACCTGCTCCGACTGCGTCGGTGCACAGCCCGCTACTAAGCAGACAGCGCAAACTACGCTCATCGCAGAGATTACTAACTTTGCCTTCACTGACATTGTTCCCCCTAACCCTTCCTCTCGCCAATAAACAATAATATAATGATGATACGAAAGGCTGGCGAAGCGGACCATCGTCCAAACGTCCTATTTGCAGGTCAGAGCCTATCGACCAAAGTGGCCGATAGGCTTTTTGAAAAATCGTATTCTTATGTGGGATATCTTTCGATAAATCTCTGATAGAGTACTTTTAACGGTATCGTATCTTATGGGGTACTTCTAGGGGAGCTGTTCTCATTCATGCGTTCGCGCAAAAACATCTTTAATCCTTGCGGGATTCTTTCAGCCACCGGTTTGGCTTTGAATCTAATTTGGTGCACCCTCATGGGACACACTATCGGCTTTCTCTCCTCGGCAACAGGAATTGAAAGCTGGGTCAATCCGCGAACCTTTTTTCTTGCGGGTATTTTGGCTATAGGTATTGGGTTCCTCTTATTTCCCCGCTTCACCACCCACCAAGACCGAACCCTGAAGCTAATTCTGCCCTTGCTTTCAGCAATCGGAACCGGCTGTTTCGGCCTCTCGTTCCATCAGAATTTTTTTGATCCGGTGGTAGTAGCCGTGGTGGGGCTTTTCATATCGGGTCTTGGCTATTTCTGGCTCGTCGCCCGATACAATCTCCTTTTAGCAAGAACCCAGGGTTTTACCTGCGCGGTATGGAGCATCGTCGGAGGATTACTGATTAAACTTGCCGCCGTCACCCTGCTCGGACATGCTCTCAGCCCAGAGCTGCACGTAGCTGTGGCCATGGCGCTTCCCATCGCCTCAGCGTTAGTTTTTGAAGGTGCGCGTGCGGCAGCTGCCAAGCAACAAGCAGCCAACCCCCTCACGGAACCAAATATTGCACCGCGTAAACTGGAAGCGAAAACGGCATTCGGGGTACCGACGCGACCTCGCGTCACGACGATATCACGCGACGATCGGCGCAATCTCCTCATTCTCATCGCAACCGTCTCCTTCCTGCTGGCCGCCATTCGAGCATCGAGCTTCTTAGGACTTTGGGGCAACACCAACACTGAGCTTTCAAGTACTCTCACCTGGCTTGCAGGGCTCGTACTCGGTGTCATCTGCCTTATCACTTTTGCCTATTTCTTCCTGATACGCACGGCGGAATACGGAGTTACGATTCGATTCCAACCAGCCATACTTATCATCCTTGCCGGGCTTTTCGTCATAGCTATTCAGGCAACTCCCCAAAGGGCTTCTCTAGCCCTGCTGAACGACATCATACAGATTGACGAACTCTTCGCCCATCTTCTGTTCTGGGTTGTCGTCATCACCGCTCTCGACGCCCTCGATGTTCCCTCCTACCGCGTGATTGGAGTCGCGGGAGTCATCTACGCTATCGCCTCAATCGTATGGGTGCTGCTCTTGAGCCAAGCGACCATCATAGACAGCACCTTGATTCTGCTCGCCATCTACCTTTTAGTGGTCGTTGCCATGTATACCAACTGGCTTGGCTCGAAAAAAAGAAAAAGCAACACAGTCTCCGTCGAAAACAATTCTGACGCTTCGGGCGAAACCATAGAAAACCCTGCACCTTCAAACGAAATGCAACTCAACGAAAGCATCGCCGGACGCTGCGCAGAATTGAGCGAAAAATACCGCTTATCACCCCGCGAAAACGAGGTCTTCACTCTTTTGGCGCAGGGTCGCACCCGATCTTTTATCCAAGACGAACTGGTCCTTTCTGGAAGCACCGTAAAAACCCACGTCTCCCATATTTATACAAAAATGGACGTCCATGACCGCCAGGAAATGATGAATCTCGTCTTGGGAGAATCTCGCTAGAGCGCACAAAAGAAAAAACCGCAAAGGCGCCTTGCCCTTGCGGTTTCAAAGTTTTATGGAGCCAGTGACAGGATTTGAACCTGCAACCCGCAGTTTACAAAACTGCTGCGCTACCGTTGCGCCACACTGGCTTAAAAGCACGCGCTCCATTATGCCATAGAGCGCGTGCTTCGCAAATAGTTATGGAGAAGAGTTCAGAGCTTCATTTCAAGAACGCCAGTGTTGTCGAAGGCAGGAATAAAACTTTCTTCGGCCGCGCCACCTTCCTGCCAATAATATTCCTCAACGCCGATTTCATCAGCAAAATCAAGCAGAGCATCATAGTCTGAATCAGGCACCCGCTCGTTGAGCTCTGGATAGCTTGACAGTGGTTCTAGGGGCGTGTACTGGTTCATCAGGCTCAAACGCACCCGATCCCCATAGCGACCATGAAGAAGACGTACAATCGCCCGAGAATCGTCCAAACACCCTGGCAGCATTAGGTGCCGCACAACAACTCCCCGCCTCAAGCGCGGCGGTTCGCCACCTTCGCCATCCGCAAACTCACAGGGCCCAAGTTGCTCAACCATGGCATCAAGAGCCGCCAAGGCAACTTGGGGATAATCCTCTGCATGGGAATAGCGCTTGGCCAGGCAAGAATCGGCATATTTAAAATCGGTCAGATAGACGTCAACCACACCATCGAGTGCGCGAATCGTTCCAACGCTTTCGTAGCCGGACGTATTGTAGACAACGGGCAAAGTCAGCCCGGCACTGCGCGCTATCACCAGAGATTCGATAATCTGAGGCACATAGTGAGTCGGGGTGACCAGATTGATGTTGAGCGCACCCTGCCCTGCCAGCTCAAGATAAATCTGCGCCAAACGGGTAGGGGAAATATCAGCCCCCGCATCCCCCGCTGCAATAGCGCGGTTTTGGCAGTATACGCAGCGTAGAGGACAATAGCTGAAAAATACCGTACCGCTCCCTGCAGAGCCGCTAATGCAGGGCTCTTCCCAATAGTGCAAGGCGGCGCGAGCAACTCGCACAAGCGCTGTCGCACCACACACGCCGACACTGCCCGCAGCGCGATTGACGTGACAGGCACGCGGACAGAGTGTGCAGTCGGTTAAAGGCGTATTGGTTTGCATTTCCTCTTCATCCCCACCGATACAGGCGAAAACAGACGATTCAGCTAGTTAGCTGAATATCCGCCGAAACCACCAGCGTAATCATCGTCATGATCATCACAGTCGCATTCATCGTCGTCACAGTTGCATTCATCGTCATGACCGTCTGAGCCATAGGTCGCTTCAGCACGCGTCCAGTCCAAGCCATACTGAGCGCATTCGGCTTCGTCGCCGTAAAGCAAGCTCAACGCAGCAGGACTCATTTCGGCACCACCGATAATAGCCAACAAATCAAGCAGATGCATGGCCGCTTCAGCCTGGGGCAGAATCAGATCGATATCATCGGCAGCCGAAAGGGCCGCAACCAGCTCTCCCATGAGAATCTGAAGAGTATAACCGCTGGTGAATGCGTGATCAGTCACCGCACGATGCAAAGCGGCAATGCGAGGCGAAACCGTTTCGGTGGTCATGGCAGCATCGATAGTTGAAACGGGATCATATCCCGCAATACGGCACAACGCCTCCGCTTCCATCAAGGAAATCACCTGAGCAGTATCATGGAGCGACAGAACCGCTTTGGTCATCTGCCCCGATCCTGCAGCTCCACGGTAATCGACCGTTGTCGCTATCGCATCAAAAAAAGCAGTAAGCTGCACAAAGTCGTCTTGCTCTCCGCCAACAAAGATCGCCAAATTATCTCGGCGCGAAAAGGTGCCGGGAATCACGATATCCCTGACGAAAAGAGGCGCGTCAACCGCATGCATATCGTTGACTAACGCAACCGCCTGGAGTTCTTTGGAGAATGCCGGGCTAGTCGAGCCAAGGTCGACCAGGTAGGCACCCTTCTTGCCCTTTTGGATCAAACCGCCGGTTTCAAAATAAACATCTTCGGTTGCCGTTTGGGATTCACAGAAGGTGAAAACGACATCTGCGGATCCCATATCAGGTGCAGCTAAAAACCCCGCCTCAATGAGGTTCTCGGTTACCGCATCGCCCACCTTCGTATCACCAATGAATACGAATGACTTTCCCATACCACACCCCACGTTCCTCTTGTGTTTCCCTATCTACCGTGATCACACGTCAAGCAGTCTCTTTATTCTTTACCTTTTACGCGTTTGGCGATTCTATCGGCAACCGACAGCTCTTCACGCCGGTCATTGCCCCAAAACACAAGCGCAATCATGCCGGGACCTACATGGCTACCGATAACCGGGCCGATATTTGTTTCGAGAAACAAAATGTTCTCGTCGATTTTCGAAAGCACATCTTTGAGGCGCTCGGCATCTTTTTGACAATCGGCATGACCGATGACCACACACTGGCCCGGAGCAGTTTCCGCAACATGCTTGCTGTAATATTCAGCGAGCTGCTTGATGCCCTTTTTGCGACCACGCGCGACACCGACCAGGGAAAGCTTGCCTTCCAGATCAATCGTGAGCATCGGTTTCACATCAAGCTTTGCGCCAGCGTAGGCAATGGAAGACGGAATACGCCCACCGCGCCGCAACGATTCAAGATCTTCAACCATGAATTCGGCACCGATGAAGTTTCGAGCCTCTTCAGCCCACGCCACCAGCTCACTTGCCGTTAAACCTTTGTCACGCTGACGGATGGCTTCATAGACCAACAGCGCTTCCGCAATGGATGCCATCTTCGTATCGATCACGTGCAGTTCGGCACCAGGATTTGCCGCTTTAACCTGGTCACTGACCATTACCGCCACATCAAAGCTACCCGAAAGAGCACTCGAAAAGCTCAGGAATACCGCGGGCACTCCCGAATCGACCGCGCGCTGGAAGACATCTTGCAGCACGGGAACGGAAAGTTGTGCGGTTGAAGGCTCTTCCCCATCACGCATCGCCTGAAAGAAGTCGTGGGCTGATCTGGTATGGTACAAATCATCCAGATGCTCTCCGTCGCTCATGATGTAAGGAAATTCGATAAGCTCAACGCCTTCTCGATCGACTACCTCGTAAGGTAAATCGCAGCATGAATCTATGATGAGATTACATTGTGGTTGCATAAATAGAAGTCACTCCCAAGGTTGCGTGGTTACCGTATGGCTTTTGATGCAAACAGTATTGATAGTATCAAAGATAAGCCTTATCTATTGCGTGCAGATCAAAGATTGAGAAGAAACCGTAATCTTGCCCCGTAGCGGCTGCAGGCATTCATACGCAATACCGACTGCGGGACCGACATGCATGCCGATCACAGGACTAACCGGTAAAACTCGAACCGCACGACCCAGATAGGGTTCAATAACATCTTTTGCCCAGGTTACGGCGGATGTTTTATCTCCAATGTAATGCACGACCGCGCGCTTCAGACCGTATTCGTCGACATCCCCTTTAAATAATTCCACTATCTTCTCAAGTGCCTTCGTGTGCGTATGAACCTTGGTGGAAGTGGTTGCGCACCCGTCGATAACCGTCAAAATAGGTGATATGTGAATCAAGTTGCCGAGCAGTGCCGCAGCCCCTCCGATACGACCACCCTTCTGCAGAAAGGTCAAACTTTCCGGCGTGAACAAGAAACGAGACGACGCAACCGCATTGGTTGCCGCCTGGGCACATTCCTCAAGCGTCTTACCCGCCTCAGCAGCATCGATAGCATCAAGCACCGCCGGCGCTTCATCGAAACCACAAGAGAGAGAATCAACCAGCGCATACTCGAAATGAGGGTGACGCTCCTTTACGCTGCGCGCTGCACGCACCGCACCATCATAGGTGCCCGAAAGACCCGACGAGATGAAAACGCCGAGAACCTCCTCCCCCGCCTGGGCACACGACTCAAATGATTTAAGAAGCGTTGCCTGAGAGGGCTGACTCGATGTAGGAATATCATCGACCATATCATAGATTTCAGAATAGAAAGCATCCAAATCCATAGTCGCATCAGCATATTCAACCCCGTCACGATTAATGAAGAGGGAAATAACTTCAACGTTCTTCCCTTCCAGCATGTCATCGGGAAGCGAAGCGACCGAATCGGTAATAATTTTAATCATCGTTCTCTTTTCCTTATCGACGTGCACAAACGGCAACCCCTGTTTCGTTTCATAAATTGATACACCTTATTGAATACCCCGTAAACGCGCGACCAAATTGCGACGGCGTTCAAAAAGACCGAATTCCAAACCAACCGGGTACGAATGCGGATGAAGCATACGTTTCCGGCTGGTATCGAGAGTATCAAGATGCGACGCCACCCGTTTCTGCGCGGCCATGGCACTGCGATGTTCCTCATCGAGCACCACCGAACCCTTACGGGCCAGCGGATGCAGAAGCGTTTCGAAGCGCTTACCCTCCAGCTGCTTGCGACGCAAACTATCGTTGGGGTCGATAATGATTTCGTGCGGCAGAGGCGTGGCATTGACATCGAACACCATATCGCCGGCAATCAGACCATCATCATCGAAATAGCGCCGAACGTCGAGTACGCCCGGCGTGGTAAGTTTCGTGGTTTGCTCGGATATCTTCAAACAATCACGCCATGCACCGGTCCCCGCAGAACGCGTTGATGAAAGTTTATAAACCCCACCGAGCGTCGGTTGATCGTATGCCGTTGCCAATTTCGTGCCAACACCCCACGCATTAACCAGGGCACCCTGATCACGGATGGACTGGATGGTGAATTCGTCAAGGTCGTTGGAAAGTACGATACCGGTATCGGTCAATCCAGCGGCATCAAGTTCGGTTCGAGCCATTTTAGCAAGCCAAGCTAAGTCGCCCGAATCGATACGAACACCCGCCAAGCGTTCGCCCCGAGCCTTCATCTCAAGACCGACCGTAATGGCATTCTCAAGCCCCTGCCGCACATCGTAGGTATCGATCAGCAGCGTGCAGTTATTGGGCATGACCTGCGCGTAAGCGCGAAACGCCTCAAGCTCGTCTTCAAACGCCATAACCCAGGAATGGGCATGGGTACCCGAGACGGGAATATCGAACATTTTGCCCGCCAAAACGTTGGAAGTCGAAGAACACCCGCCCACAATCGCCGCACGACTCGCCCACAAACCGCCACCAGCCCCTTGCGCTCGGCGTAAACCGAACTCAGCAACGGGAGCCTGGGCGGCCAAGCAAACACGTGCGGCCTTCGTGGCGATAAGCGTTTCAAAGTTTACGCAGTTGAGTAAAGCCGTTTCGAGAATTTGGCACTGCAGAATAGGACCGCAAACGCGAACCATCGGTTCATTCGGGAACACAACCGTGCCTTCGAATACCGCATCGATATCAACGCTGAGGGTGAGGTCAGACAAATAATCGAGGAATTCCTGCTTGAACAACAACCCCCCCGCAGGTGCCTTAAGTCCTGCGAGATATTCGATGCCCTCAGACGAGAAAGTAAAGTCTTCAATGATTTCCGCCAGCTGAGCCATACCACAAGCAATCGCAAACCCCCCGTTGAAAGGGTTGTCGCGAAAATACATATGAAAGCATGCCTCCTCGTCCGTCTTGCCGACCTCCCAGTAACCCTGAGCCATAGTCAGCTGGTAGAGATCGGTCAAAAGCGCATACTCAAGCTTCACTGCTTGCGCCCCCTGTCTTACGGCTGCGGCGGCGCGCCTTGCGGTGAGCGTCACCGGATTCGGCGGCGGTTTTATTCGTTAAGTTTGCAGGAGCGCCGGTGTTCTGTTTACCGGCGGCTTCGTTGTTGACCGGACGGCGACTCCTCGATGAAGCATTACGCAGACCGGAAGAGTTCTGCCCGGGACGTACCGCCGACCCGCTGGTGCGGGGCTTGCTTTCGCCACCCGAAGCACCTTGACCGGATCGCTGACGGGGAGTGCGTTGTTTGCTGCCATTGCTGCCATTGCCGCCATTACTACCATTGCGCGAGCTCTGCGGCTTTTGCCCCTGATTAGCTTTAGGGGTTTTAGGTGAACCCTCGGTACCGGTTTGCGCAGCACCACTACCACCCGAGCGGTTGCGTCGGCGCGGTTTGCGGCCCTCACCGGAATTCTGCTTGTTCTTGTTCTTATCTTCCTCGCTACCCGGCCTACGCGAAGAACGAGAATGCGAGGAACGCGCACCCCCTTCGGCAAGCTTGTCGGTGCCGGTGAAATTCGGCGTTGCAAATATCACCGAAGCACCCGCATCACCGATCAAGCCCTGGTCGGCAGTAGCGCGTTCGAACGCTTCCTCACCGACCACGCTGGGACGAGCAACGCCTTCATCCGGCGGATCCATTTCGGCAAGGGGCACCTTGACGATCTTCGAATCCTCCATCTTGATTGATACGATTTCTCGGGGAACGTTGAGATCTACCACTTTCGCCACACCTTGAGGGGTCTCGATTTTTGCACCCACCTTGGGCGAACGGCCCTTGAAATCTTTATACGCATCGAATTCATAACGAAGGCAGCACATCAAACGGCCGCATACACCCGATATTTTCTGGGGATTGAGCGAAAGGTCTTGCTCCTTCGCCATACGAATAGAAACGGGGCAAAATTCGCCACCGAGACGCTTACAGCACAGTTCTTGGCCGCAATGACCCAGACCTCCCACGATACGCGCTTCGTCGCGGACACCAATCTGGCGCATATCAACGCGCACGTGAAAATAGGCAGCGAGCTTGCGCACAAGTTCACGGAAGTCAACGCGCTCTTCTGCTGAAAAGTAGAAAATAGCCTTGTCGCCGTCGAAAAGATACTCGACCATGACCGGATGCATATCGTCGTTCGCTTCGACAGCAAGCTCACGGAATACCGGCAAAGCCGCCCGCGCTTTTTCTTCAAGTTCGACGGCGTACGCATCGTCTTCTTCACTTGCCAGACGAATCACCGGCTTCAAAGCGGACTTCAATTTGTTAATGGCATCTTCGCCAACCTCGATGATATCGTCAGTTGCGTGACCGTATTCGGTTCCTCGCTCGGTTTTAACCACAACAGCATCGCCCTTGTGGATTTCCAAACCGTTCGGGTCGAACCAGAGGGTCCTCGGATTATATTGCAACCCTATCGGCGCTATCCGTACCATATAAAACCTCTCTTATCTCAAACAGCATCACGTCAATGCAGGTCTCAGGAGATACATTATACGTGATAGCTTCATGTGTGTGACGGACCGCTTCCAAAGCTCGCACAGCGTGCGGTGCATCGGTGCGGGCGGCAGCATCTTCTATCTGCCTGATGGTGTCGATATTTATAACAAGTTCGGGAGTACCCGAGCACACCATCATCACGTCTCGTAACCACGAGCGAACAATGGCGGTCAGTTGATTGAGCGATTCGACGCTTTTCGCCGTGAGGGCACGCTTGTTGCGCGCCTCAATCTGACGCAGCGCCGACTTGGCCAAAAAGTCTGCAGATGCCGCTAGCTCCTCTTCCTGTGCGGCCCTCACCGAATCGAGAGGAGCCTTCGTTCCCAGAAGTAATTCATTGGCGTAATTGAGCACATCAAGATCGTCCGCGACAAAAAGCGCCGCGAGCACTTCAAGAATGCGCGAACGAAAAACCATGCGCTCTTTCGATTTCGCGAATTCGATCGCTCGAGTGATCGATCCGTCGCATGCTTGTATCGCAATCTTCGCCTGCATGATTGTCACGCCGGTATTCTGCGCAAGAATGCCCGCAGCTTCACTGGCTGGAATATGGCGAAACGGAACCACCTGGCAACGTGAGACGATGGTGGGCAACACGCTCTCGCGCGTGCGACCGAGTAAAATCAATACGACATTGTCGGGGGGTTCTTCAAGCGTTTTAAGAAACGCATTCGCCGCCTGTACCCCCAAAAGATCGACGCGGTCGAGTAGATAAACCTTCTTGCGCGCCCGGATCGGCGCAAGGGATGCTTCGGATACGATTTCACGAATCTGCTCAACCAGGTAGCCATTTGCTCCAGCCGGCGCAAAATAACGAACATCGGGATGTTTGCGGCGCACAACGCGCCGGCAGTCATCGCACGTTCCGCATCCGCCATTTTCACAGACGACCGTCTGCGCCAAAGCGTAAGCTGCTGCAGTTTTATTCGAACCCGCAGGACCGGTAAACAGATAGGCGTGAGACACTTTATCAGCGGCAACAATCGCCCTCAGGAATTCACGCACCTGAGATTGCCCAAGGATACTATCGAAAACGTCAGCCGTCATAGGCGCCTACACCTCCGACTGAATGCTTGCCTTAGCAACTTCGGTCTTCCGTATATCGAGCTCGGCAAACGATTCTTGCGCGAAAACGGCACTGCCGGGTTCCCAATCGAACACATCGGCAAGCTGCTCAAAAACAGCACGAGCCGTCTGCGATTTCTTTGCTGCTGAAACCACAACGCGAATTCGCTCGGGGCTTTCGGTGGCGATTTTCAAAAAACCTTCGTTGACCCTTTTGTGAAAGTCAGCGCCGGCAGCTTCAACTCGATCGGCGGCTGTATGGTGGGTCGCTCTCTGTAATCCCGCTTCAGCGGAAGCACCCGTGGTCAGCAAAATGGTACGACAGGGATGGACTCCCTGACAAGCCATGGTATTTGCCTGACGAACAAACGATTCAGGCAAACCGCGACCGTAGACTTGGTAAGCAAGCGTTGAATCATAGAAACGATCGCACAGAATGACTGCCCCCCGTGCCAGCGCAGGCTTGACGATTTCACTGATGATTTGAGCGCGCGCGGCTTCGTAAAGAAAAAGTTCCGCTTGATCGCACAACACGTCATTCTTCGTATCAAGAACGATTCGACGGAGGCTCTCACCGATAGGTGTTCCACCGGGCTCTCGCAGGCAAAGCACCTCACGCCCGCTTTTGCGCAAAACTTGCGCAAGAAAGTTGATATGCGTGGTCTTGCCGGCACCTTCGCCGCCTTCAAACGTTATAAATATACCCGGCCATGTGCCGTTTTGGTCATTGCAATCCACGATGAATTAGATTCCTTTTCCGGACTCGCAGACGCGCGAGTAGATGTCTACACCTTGCGTATCGACCCCCACAAACACGGGAAATTCAACCACTTCGATACGGCGCAAAGCCTCTGTGCCTAATTCATCATACGCTAAGGTCTGCGAACTTTCTACGCACTTCGCAAGAAACGCAGCGGCACCGCCGACGGCCACGAAATAGACGCAACCGAATTGCTTGCATGCGTCGATGACCGCAGGTGAGCGCACCCCTTTTCCAACCGTGGCAACGACACCCGCCTCATGGAGAGCGGGGGTTGCAAAATCCATACGGGAAGCAGTCGTCGGCCCAATCGCTCCGAAGGGACGCCCCGCAGCTTCCGGGGTCGGCCCTGCGTAGAAAATGGTGTGACCCGCCAAATCGTAAGGAAGCGAGGTGGAGCCATCCATTTCTTCGAGAAGACGAAGATGACCAGCATCACGAAGCGTGAAAAGAGGACCGGTCAAAAAACAAGTATCACCCGCTCGAAGAGAGTGCAGGATGTCTTGGTCAAGCGGGAGGGAAAGGTGGTGTTCATAGCTCAAGAGTCGTCCTCCTCATCGCCGAACAACCCATATTGATGGCAAGGGGCAGCGCGGCGATGTGGCAGGGAGCCGTATTAACCTTGACCGCCAGCGCAGTTGTTGAACCACCCAACGCTCCCGCCCCGATGCCGGTTGCGTTGACCGCTTGCAGTAGTTCAGACTCAAATGCCGCAGTGCGTTCATCGCATGCCTTTACATCTATCGGGCGCAGCAACGCTTGCTTAGCCAAACCGCCAACCTTATCGAAGGTGGCCCCAACACCAACACCGATCAGAAGTGGCGGACAAGCATTAGCCGCCTTGGCGCGTACGCACGCAAGCACTTCGTCAACCACGCCGGACATACCTGCCCCCGGCGTCAGCATGACGACACGGCTTGCATTGTCGGAACCGCCGCCTTTCAGCATGATGTGCAAGCGGGCTGCCCCCACCTCATCAACCGGATGGATTTCACAGAACGCCGGGGTGTTGTCGCCGGTATTGTCGCGATCAAACAGGGCATCGCGCACGACGGATTTACGGAGATTCGCCTCTTGATAAGCGCGGGCAACCGCATCGTTGACGCCCGAGAATACATCTCCCGCTATGCAGATATCGGGTCCGATTTCAAGACAGACCCAAACCGTGCCGGTATCTTGGCAGAGCGGAACTCGATCTTCTGAAGCGATACGAGCGTTTTCAACAAGCTGCCGGAGAACTTCTCGCGCGAGAAAATTTTCTTCGCGATGATGCGCGCGTTCGAGCGCTGCCAAAATATCGACAGGAAGGTCGCACGCCAAACCCGGAAGTGCCCGATAGACACTATCCGCAATCAAATGAGCTGTAAGATTTTTTTTCATACACACATTGTAGAATACCGTGCCGCATGCGCAAGTACCGAATGATTTCTCGACGCAATCACCCCATGGTCCCCTGAAAAAGAAACACTATTGTATGACCGCGCCGATTTCCTTGAAAAAGTTTTCGGAAATCGTCGAATCTCCGCCGCAAACCACCCCGGTCGTGATAAGTTTCTTGTTTTTCAGCAGATTGTTGTAGAGAGCATAATGACCAGCCGGCGTATCATCGACGAGCAGCATGCCTACCGCTCGCTGTCCGCAAGAAGTGGCGATCGAGGCACGAGACGCATCTTCGGCTGCTGCCGATACCATCACAGCACCGTTGTAGCTGGCAACACCGCGGACGACAGCCGCTTCAGCAACAAGTGCGTTGGTCTGGTAGCAATCGTTTCCCGCCAAACGGGTGATGCGAGAATTGCCCAATGAGGCCCTGAGGTCTGAATCAACCGCAGCCGAAACACTGATTTCGCGACCGATTTCAATGACCTCGTCAAAGTTGCTCTTGATTTTATCGAGCGTTTCGACAGTCAAGGAGCCATCAGGGGCGGTTAAGAAAAGGGGAGCCCGAAGGGAGTAAGAAAGAGGCGCGGCCGAAAACAAATCAGAAGCAACCGAAGGGTTGACGACAAGAGCCGCCCTTCCCCATCCCTGTCCGGCATCATAGAGCGCAACCGATAGTTTTTCCGGTGACGTCGGCGCCGCAGAAGGCCCAGCGGCCTTCGGCGCATTTTGTGACGATTGAGCCGAGTCGGTTTGCGGAAGAGAAGCGCCCTGCGCAGCGACTCCGACATGGCGCACAGAAAGCCCCAGGTCGACAAGGGACTTCTCAACCCCAAACGGCACCGCTGCACCGCCGTCAATCACCACGGCATTTTTCGCACCGAGTGAGCGGATAGTTTCGGCGGCAGAAGGAGCAATACCCTCTTTTTCCGCCATCAAAATAGGAGCCTGAAGCGTACCCGCAAAACCCGACGAGACAAGCGAGGCCACCGGATCGTCAGCCAGGGCGACAACAACGGTGTCGGCCGACTGGAAACCAGTGCGCACCACCTGCGAAGCGTCAGCAACCGGATCAGCCCCCACAAGACGCGTGAGAGGATCTTGCGCTGTAATCGCCACTAACTGCTGCATATCGACGAAAGCCGAAGTCGTTGTCAGACCCCACCAATCGCCGTTGATATTCTTCACCACTTCGACGACGCTTACAGGGCTTCCCTCTTGCTCAAGGGCCCCGCAAACCCCTGCGGCAGTATAGGCGGCGGAGTGCAGGGGCGTGTTGTCTTTCGCTGTCACATACGTGCCCACCTCATGGATGACCGCATCGCTTCGGCCGCAGAAAGAACAGGTGCCGTCTTCGGCATAAACATGGTTGCCGCCCGTACCATGAGGAATGAACGCATCGAACCGAATCCATCCAACCTGACCGGCCGAAGCAACCTGGCCCCACCAGTTACCATCTGCTCCGAGTATTCCCGCAGTGCTGCGCACGGGCGTGTTCACCGGAATATCCACAAGCGGCTCAGAAGAAGTTTCGGCATCTCGATAAAGTACCGTAGCTTCAACTGCATCGTAGACGCCCCCGTTGTGAGGGCAAAAACGCTGACCGCACTCTTGACAGCGATAGTCAGCCCCCGCATAGACATAATGATGATCGTCCGATTCGCCCTTGACCGACCACGAATAGCCACAGCGATCGCAGGTGCAGGTGACCCGCATCGCGTGGGTCATGTCGTCGATTGCATGAGAAGTGCCCGACTGCGTGAATTTGGCGTGAACGCAGACCGATGAATCGATAGGTAGGTAGATATACCCGATCACCTCCCGACCGCGACTCCAATCGTCCATCGGACCGTAGTGGAAGATAACCGTGTCGGCCTCCGGCTTGTCGCTTCCGGTGCTGTATCCCGATTCGGAAACATAGACGATTCCCTTTTCGATCTTTTCGACGACCGCAACGTGGTAGAGCCCGCCCTGCTGACCGAAGATAACCAGCGAGCCGGCCTTGGGAACGGGACCCGTTTCATACACACCCTGAGCAGCGGTCCACATGCCATAGGGATCGCGAGCTCCGAAGGCAGGCGCGTGACCGATGATTTCAGCGGCACGACCCCAGGCATACCATGTGCAATTGCCCGTGGTGTAGGAGCCCCCTGCCACCTTGTTGCCCGTAGGGGCGAGACTATCGGAAGTAAAGTAAGGATTGCTCAAAGAATAGTACCAAGGGCTTAAAGCCTCGGGGCGTTTGGTGCGCGGTTGTTCGAGAGACTGATCTTCGGCCTTGGGAAGCAGCGCACTCGGCGCCAAAGAGGCAGTACCAATCGGCACTGCAACGGGGGAAACAGGAAGAGGCGCAGAGGACGAAGGCGCCTCCGTCGGCACGTCGGCAGCAAGCGCATCCGGCGCACAAATCAGACAAATCAGGCAGGCGATACAAAAAGGAAACACGAACCTCGCCATCGTGGCCCTCTTCTGTTCCGCGTTTTGCTGCCCCACCCGCACTCCTTCACCTGACAATTTGTGCTCAGCATACCGCGAATTACTTGAAGGTGCTCAAAAAACAAGGGTCCTCCAAAGCATTTTCAAAAAACAACGCCCCGGAGGACCCCCAAGAATCAATCTTTAAACGGGCAGGTTCTCGAGCCCCTTCGCAACGCTTGCCGCGGAGGTCTGCAGGGCAGCCATCTCTTCGGCGGTCAGCTCGAATTCAACGATTTCTTCAACACCGCCACGCCCGAGACGAGTAGGGATATTCATGTAGATATCCTTGATACCGTATTCGCCATCGATAAACGAACAAACGCTCATGACCTTGTGAGAATCACTCAGAATAGCTTCGACCATTTCGGCGATGGAAGCACCGGGGGCATAGTAGGCGGAACCGGTCTTGAGATGGGCGACGACTTCAGCACCACCTTTAACGGTACGCTGCACGACTTCGGCAACCTCTTCGTCGGTGAGCAGCTCGGTAATCGGCGTACCTTTGACGGTAGTGTAGCGCGGCCAGCAGACCATGCCTTCGCCGTGAGCGCCCAGCGCCCAAGCCTCAACATCGACCGGATCACAACCGAGCTTTTCACACACGGCAAACGAAAGACGGGCGGAATCGAGCACACCGCCCATGCCGATCAGGCGCTCAGTGGGCAGACCCGATTTCTTGTACGCCAAATAGGTCATAACATCGAGGGGATTCGTGACGCAAATAAATACTGCGTTCGGAGATGCCGCATACGCCGCCTCGATGACCGAGGACATGATTCCGGAATTGACCCCGAGCAGATCTTCGCGCGTCATGCCAGGTTTGCGGGCGATGCCTGCGGTGATGACCACAATATCAGAATCAGCGGTCGCCGCATAATCGTTCGTACCCGTGACAGAAACGGTGAATTTCTCAACGGAACGCAGGTGCATCATGTCGAGCGCCTTACCCTGGGGCAAGCCCTCGGCAACATCGACCAACACGACATCGGCAAGATTCTTGGCTGCGATGATGTGGGCCGCGGTAGCTCCGACGTTTCCCGCTCCGACGATGGTTACTTTAGACATTTGTTTCCTTTCCCTCACTGCTAACTGGAATCTTCGTTGTCGTTTTCTTTACAGGTGCTTTCTTCACTGGCGTTTTCTTTGCGGGTGCTTTCTTTTTCACGGCAGGTTTCGTCGCCTTCGCGGAAGCCTTTGCCTTACCCTTTTCCGCGCCCTGTGCTTTACTCTGAAGCTTTTCGGCCTTTTTCGCTTCGGCTTCGAGTTTTGCGGGACACTGGAAATTCGGACAGAGCTTCCATGGACCACGCGCAGTCGTAACGATAACCATCGGCGCACCACAGGAATCGCACACCTCTTCGGTAGCGGTCAGCTGACCATATTGCGGTAGCGGATAGCCGACGCCACAATCATCGTAATTCTCACAGCGAATGAATCGTTTGAGAGTACGCGGATTCTTCTGCGCAATCAACTTCGCATCGATACCCTTTTCCTTGCAAACGGGGCAATGACCCACTGCAACATTGGGCTCGTAATTGGTTTCACACAAAGGGTCGATGCACTGGATGCGCGGCTTGGCACGAAACGCCGTCACCTTAATCTGCGGCATACCGCAGGTCGGACAAGGTTCAGATAGCGCCTCGATCTTACCCTTGGGAAGCGGATAAGTCACATCACAATCGGGCCAACCAGCACAACCGATAAACATCGAACGTGTTTTCTGGGAAGCGCGCAGCTGTAAATCTTTCCCACACTTGGGACACGGGCCGACATAAGCATCGGCGGCAACCGCGTCAGCAAGAGCGGCGCTCACCTCTTCGGAGTGAGGGATGAGGCTTTCAAGCTGACTGGCCAAAAGATTGCGGCTATGGTCAACAACAGCCACTTTCGAGGTGGATCCCATCGAAATATTGTCCATCTCGCTTTCAAGTTCGGCAGTCATGTTAGGGCTTGTCACGTGCGGAGCGAATTTGTCGAGCGCATCACAAACCGCCATACCCAACGCCGAAGGCTCAATGGGGTCATTTTGAACATACTTAACCGCATAAAGACGCTCGATGATGGCGTGACGCGTTGATTTCGTTCCAAGGCCCAGTTTTTCCATTTCCTGAATCAACTTGCCCTGAGAATAGCGTGCCGATGGCTCCGTTTGCTTCTGTGTCAGCGTAGCTCCATCGAAACGCACCTGTTCACCCTCGGTCAGCGCGGGCAGTAGTTCGTCTTTCTTGAGACCGTAGGGATAGATACCCCGAAATCCCGGAACCTGCAAGATATCGCCTTTGGCGATAAACGTTTCGTCTCCGACCGCCAGGTTGACCTTGGTACCCTCGACCACGGCGGCATCGGAAAGCGTCGCCAGGAAGCGGCGCACAACGAGGTTGTAGAGTTTGAACTCAGCGGGGGGCAGCGTATCGGGAGTCGCCATATTGGTCGGATGGATTGGTGGATGATCCGTCGTTTCCTTTTTGCCCCGCGTTGCATGAAGTGGTCCGCTTTTCAACAATTGCTGACAAAACGGTGCGTACACCGGGTTGCCCGCAACCTTCTTCACGGTATCTTCCAAATCGAGCGAAGAAGGATACACCGTATTATCGACGCGCGGATAGCTGATATAACCGTCCATATAGAGGCTTTCGGCTAGTCTCATGGTACGACCTGGTGAAATGCCTTCAGAAGCCGCCGCAGTCATCAGGGACGTGGTATTAAAGGGCACAGGAGGTGCAACCTTGCGGGTTTTCTTCTCTATCGATGTCACGAGAGCGGTTTTCACGCCTTCGACATTGGTCATAACCGAGGTAGCTTGATCCTCTGATTTGAAACGGGCAACCGCGTGCGGCGCTTCAAACTCAATGGTTTCGGTGGCTCCATGCGCAAAAGCCCCTTTAATCACCCAGTAATCTTCGGGGATGAACGCAAGGCGTTCGCGTTCGCGCGCCACGATGAGCGCCAGCGTCGGCGTTTGTACTCGACCAGCCGAGCGCACATTGCCATAGCCGGCGAATTTCACCAACGTGAGATAGCGGGTCAGAACCGCGCCCCAAATCAAATCGATATCTTGGCGAGAAGCACCGGCGCTTGCCAGGTTGACATCAAGTTCCACGAGATTGGTAAACGCGTGGGTTATCTCTTCTTGCGTGATAGCGGAATAGCGAGCACGCGATATCGGTGCGGTTTGGTTGACTTCCTTGATGCAGGAAAGCGCATCTGATCCGATCAGCTCGCCTTCGCGATCGAAGTCTGTTGCGATAACGATGGAATCAGCCTTTTTAGCTAGATTCTTCAAGCTGCGGATAAGCTCTTTTTCCTTGGGGAGTTTTTCAATCGGCGCATAGACCAGATAGGGCAATGCTTCCATCTTCCAGGCCCCCAGCTCAACACTGTCGACCGTAAAGGGCTTTTTCTTTTTAAAGGGCGGCTTGGCCAGCACATCGGGTAACGTAGCGGGCAACGCTTCCCCGTCGATTGTCACGCCCTGCCAACCCTGCTTTTTGTCGTAGATCAAAGTCGGCGCGAAGTCGGGTTCAAGTATGTGGCCGCGCAAACCGATGGTCACCCATTCTTCACCATCGCGCTCAAAGCGATAGACGGGTGTCGAGTAGACCTTATCCGTTTTCGGCTTGGTCTTACCCAGCAGGTCGGCGATTTTCTCAGCGGCGATATTTTTTTCCGTCACAATCAGTTTCACACGATACCCCTTTCCTATTGATTTTACGTGCGAGGGGATAAACAGCTAGTAAGCATACACGAAAAGCCCGGCCTTGGCTCGAGCTCTCCATGAATAATCTCTAGGTTCACTCTTTTCCTCCGTGGAGAACCCATTTTGCGCATCAGCCTGAAACCGAATAGAGAGTATAATTATCGCCATCAATATTTTGTTGTAACTGCAAATATTCCGGCTTTGCAGCTTACCTGCAAACCCCGAAGGAACCGCAAACATTCGAGGAAGGTCGGCCCATGAATAAACTAATCGCAATCTCTGCCGGTCTTATCGCCGGTGCCGGCGTTGCAGCTGCTTGCACCATCGGCATACCCCAGCTAACCGAAACGGCAAGCATCACGCTACAAGCCACCGCAAACGACATTAAGATGAATGCGGTTAACCTCGTTATCGAATCCGGCGACCTTAAAAGCAAAGTTGAGAGCGCCCTCGACGAAAATAGCTCGGCTATCGCAGCCGCAACCGGATTAAGCGCACCGGAAGTCGATGCCGCCATCGCTAATCTTGACATTGGACAGTGGAAGGCCACCATCCTCCCCGAAGATGTCGTAGCCACTAAAACCATCGACAACTCCTATGCCGGTATAGAAGCAAGCATTACCACATACGACAACCCCAGCTACATTACCGTGAACTCCTTCGGGCAAACCATAACGCTTCAGATTCCCGAAAGCGCACAACCCTTGATCGGCAACCTTCAGCATACGCAACAGCCCCAACAGTAACGGGGCGCCGCATCGGCGCTTTTAAGTAGCGCGACAGCAAGCGTATACGCCCACGCAAAACACCCTTCCGAACAGTTGAGATACGGAAGGGTGTTTTTTCGTTGCAATACCGGCAGCCTTTTAGCTGGTGCGCGCCTTTTTCAGTCTGCGCTGGTACGCACGAACCAGTTGCGAAAGTGCAAAACAGACGATGAAGTACATGACCGCCATGATACCGAAAATCATGAATATCTGCTCGGTTGAATTGTAACTGTTCATCAAAATCATGCCGCGACCCATCAGCTCTTGCAACGCCATAGCACCCCAAAGAAAACTCGTGTCCTTGATGGTTGTCACGAACTGGGAAAGCAAAGCGGGAATCATGTTGCGCAACGCCTGCGGCAAAATGATGAGCACGTAGGTTTGCACAATTGAGAAACCCTGGCTCTTCGCTGCCTCGTATTGGCCACCGTGCACACTCGCAAGGCCACCACGGACGATTTCAGCAACCGATGCACTGGTGAACAGAGTGAACGCCAACACCGCAGCCCCGATAGGAGGCAGCTGCGCCACGAAGAAGGTGAACATAATCCACAGAAGCAGTGGCGTGTTCTTGAACAGCTCGATATACGCCGTCGCGATGCCGCGCAGTACCTTATGATTGCTCGTACGCATAACCGAAATGGCAGTACCAAGCACAATGGAACACACGATCGAAATGGCAGAGATGAGCAAGGTCATCCCCAAACCCTGAAGCAAAAAGCGGAAATTAATCCAGGTAAACAGTTCAGCCATGACTAGTTCGCCCCCTTCCCATTATCAGTATCGGACCCATCGTGCTCGTCGGTCTTCGAAGCGTCGGGCATATCTTCGAGAATGCTCATACCGGGGGTGTTTTCCGCACGGGACATCTTTTCGATATATTTCTTAGCACCGGTACGACCGGCTTTCGTACGCCGCTTAAACGCAGCCTCCTCTTCGTCGATCTTCTGCTGGTTTTCCTTGCCGATTTCATCAGCAATAGCCGCCGCACGAACACCGGTAATCGGATATTCATCGACCGGAGCATCGGGATTAGCCGGGTCAACGAGCGTATGAAGAGGATGGCGTGGTGAAGGTGCAGCCGGAGCGGGAGCAATATTGACAGTGCCCTGCATGGTTTGCAATCCGGCAGCCAGGGTATCGGCAGCAGCACGACCGGTAATGTCATGGGTGCCCGGCGTTACTTCTGTCACGTCAACGCGCAGGTTCTCCGAAAGGTCGCCCGTCGCAATATGCTTGCTTGAACGGGTTCGCGTTTCGAGATAGAGCGCCAAACGGGACAACGGAAAACAAATGATGAAGTAGAGCAGAATGGCAACGACATAAACAGGACCGTAATAGCTGGTCGAACCCGCAAACGAATTGGAGAAATACATCAGTTCGCCGCCGGCGATAAGAGCCAGCACCGAAGTGTTCTTGATAAGGTTTGCAGCTTGTACGGCCAAGGGGGGCATGATGATGCGAACCGCCTGAGGCAAAATGATGACGAACATCGTCTGCCAATAGCTGAAGCCTTGGCTTTTCGCCGCCTCGAACTGACCGTGGTGGATAGACCCGATACCGCTTCGGACGACTTCGGAAATGTAGCCGCCATGATAGATGCCAACCGCGAGTACGCCGATGAAAAACGAGGTGATATTAATGCCGACAAGCGGGAAAATCGCGTAGAACACGAACACCTGCAGCAACAACGGTATGTTCTGCACCACTTCGACGTAAACGCGCGTGATACCGCGCAACACGCTTGAGCGCGACACAGAAAGCACGCCGAAGATAACACCAAGAACCAAAGCGATGATGAGGGCGAGAACCGAGATGGCAACTGTAACGCCGAAAGCCCACAGTAAATCGGGCCACCGTGCAAAAAGTGCCTCCCACTTAAAGGGAGCGAATATTTCAAGCATTGGTCAACCCCCATTTCGTCTTGAGGGCATCGAGCGAACCATCCGCCATCATATTGGCAAGCGCTTCATCGATTCGAGCGGCAAGTTCGGTGTTGGTCTTCTTTGTGGCAATACCGTATTCCTGCGGGGCGAACTCAGTTTCGAGCAGCATCGTGGAATCATCGAGATAACCTTTCAAGATGGAACGATCAACCGAAAAAGCATCAACGCGACCGGTGACAAGAGCGATTTTGATTTCGGGGTACGTTGCGTATTCGGAAAAACTCATCTTGATTCCGATTTCGTCGCCTGCCCTAGTCAACTTGTCGCGCGTCGTTGCCGAAAGAGCCACGCCGATCATCTTCCCATTGAGATCGTCTAAGGTGGTAATTCCCGAACTCTTCTTGACCAAAACGCCGATATGGTCGGTGTAGTAAGGCTGCGAGAAGTTATAACTTTTCTTGCGGGCTTCAGTGATGGTGAAAGTGGCAAGCGCCGCATCAAGCGTATTGTTGTCGAGCATGGCGCCGCGCGTTGTGACATTCACCCCGGTAACCTGCAACTTATCAGGACTACCCTCAAGGCGCTCAGCCAAGCCGTGCGCAATATCGACCTCAAAGCCCTCGATTGTCCCGGTGGCAGGGTTCTGGAATCCGAACCCGGGAACATCAATTTTCGTGCCCACCCGCAAAACATCACTGGGTGCACATCCCGTCAAACTCACGCCCAAAGCTGCGGAACCCAGCGCAACCGCTGAAAGACGGGTGAATTCACGTCTACTAAGCATCCCGCTCACCTACAAAATCTTAGAAAGGAAGTTTTGGATGCGTTCGTTATTTGTTTCATCGAAGATGTGTACCGGGGAACCCTCTTCGATTACCAGGCCGTTTTCCATGAAGACAACCTTATCGGCCGCCTCGCGGGCAAGGCCCATTTCATGGGTAACCATAACGATAGTCATATTGGTTTCCGCAAGCGATTTGATAACATCAAGCACTTCCTGCACCATTTCAGGATCAAGAGCGCTCGTCGGTTCGTCGAGAAGCATAATCTTGGGGTGCATGTTAAGCGCACGCGCGATAGCCACGCGTTGCTGCTGACCACCGGACAGTTGGTCGGGATATTTATCGACCTTATCGGATAAACCAACGCGCTCGAGATAGGCGCGACCGGTGTCTTCGGCTTCCTGCTTATCGACCTTCAGCACCTTGATGGGTGCTAGCGTAACATTTTCGAGCACCGTTTTATGCGGGTAAAGATTGTAGCTCTGGAACACCATTGCTGCGTCACGCGCAATGGCGCGTGAACTGATTTTCTTGTCAGAAAGACTCATACCGTTCACGATAACCTCGCCGGAGTCGGGTATTTCCAACCCGTTGATACAGCGGATCAAAACGCTCTTACCCGAGCCTGACGGCCCGATGATAACAACCTTTTCACCTTCGGCGACTTCGAGCGAAACGCCTTTTAAGGCTTCCACCTTACCGAAGCTCTTCGTGATATTTCTAACAGAAATCATGGGACCTCGATTCACTTGCGATTACCCCTGAAAAAAGAGGTTTGATGTGCTGAATGCACCGAAAAGACTGTAAATATTTTAGCACGCCCCACAAGCAAGAAATTGCATCCCGCAAGACAAAAAAGACCACAAGTAAGGCCGTGAACAGGTAATATCCAATCGATAAGAAAAGAAAATACCCTTTAGTAACGCTTTCGCTACAGCTGGACGAATGATCCCTTAGGCACCCGTTGCGGGCGCCTAATCCGTCCCGCGCAACGCGGCTTCGGCCTCTTCGCGCTCAAGCACGCGCTGCATTGCGGCGATGGCACATTCTATCTGTCCATCATCGGGCTCGTTCGTGGTCAGGTACTGCATTTGCATACCAGGCCACAGCACCGCTTTCACGAGCGGATTTTCAGGATGGCTTCCCGCCCAACGAACCGTGATTTCATAGGCGATACCGGCAATAACGGGCATGAGTAGAATACGCACGATGATGACAAGCAATAACTTCGGGGCGCCATCGGGCACACCCCATACCGCTATAAGCGCGTTAAGGGGGGTTACCGTATAGATCAGAATAGCGATGACCATCACCATGATCAGGAATGCAGTGCCGCAGCGCACATGCAAGCGCGGAAAGCTTCGGGCGTTTTCGGGCGTCAGGGGTAGACCGTGCTCATAGCAGTGAATGGTTTTGTGCTCGGCACCATGATAGCCAAACATGCGCTTGATATCCTTCATGCGGCCGATGAGCCAGATATAAAAGACGAAGACGGCAACGCGAAAGAGGCCGTCGACGATATTCCAGAGAAACGTATTGCCGTCGTACTCCCCCACAATCGCATTGGTGATCAGTGCAGGAGCCACGATAAACAGCACGACACCGAGCAAAAGGCCAAGCACCATGGAAAAGGCCATCTCTTTTTTGCCAAACTCGACCTCTTTATCCATGAAGGCAACTTTTTCATCGGATGCTTTGCCGCCATCAAGCATCTTGTCGCTTGGCGATGCCTGCTCCACCTCGAGCGTTCTCTGTGCACCGAGAGCATCCACCATCGTGTCGGGTCGACCAAAATCTTCCTTCCAAGAAAACGCATCTTTCTCAGGGGACGCTTGGTTTAATTTCGCTTCATCACCATCAGAGACCCCATTTTCGGGTTCGTCTTCATCGGCAAAGGCGTGGAGTGCGGCAATTTCGAGGGCTTTATAACCGAGAATCAGCGATTCGACCAACGCCCGGCACCCTCGAATAAGCGGCCAATACATCCATTTGTTCTTCTTTTTGCCCGACGACAGATCGTGTTCTTCGATATAGATTTCATCAGAAGGCTCGCGTACGGCAACAGCCCAGTTATATTTACCGCGCATCATGATACCCTCGATGAGGGCCTGCCCGCCAACATGAGTCTTGCGGGCTCCGTCTTCGGAGAACGCGCGGGAAAGATCTGATTTCTTCTGTGCCATTTAGTTGCGAACCACTTTCGGGTAAGGGTTTGAACAGGTCATCTTTCCTTCGGAGCAACCACTTCTGATACAGGAAGCTCCGGCATCCAGGAAGATATAGGGTGCAGTTGGGCGAGCTAGTTCAAGCATGCGGTGCGCCATGTCTCGAATTTCCCACTGAGCGCGATTGCAGCAGCGCAACTCGAAGAAATGAAGCAGCTCGCGCACGTTCATTGTGATGACTATCTTCGTTTCAGCAGCATTGGGCAACAAATAACGCGCATCTTCCGCAGGCACTCCTGCGTCGAGCAGCTTTTTGTAAGCGACAACGGCCGCCGTGATAGCTTCGTCGAAAATTGCCTTGCGATCAGGATTGCTGCTTACCGTATCGGGCATGATGGTCGCTACGTTGTCGGTGAACTTAACGTAACGCTGGCTTTGCTGATTGAAGCTTGCAATGCGATGGCGAACGAGTTGGTGGGTCAGTGCGCGCGACACCCCATCGACAGCAAACGTGTAGCTTGCGTGCTCAAGCGCAGAAAAATGCCCGCTCTGCATGATGGTCGACAAAACGCTTTTGACGCGTTCTTCGGGTATGGTTTCCATGAGTTCGGCGGCACCAACTGGGGCATAGCAAAGACGCGCTGCCGTAGCGATGGCGCGTTCGGGTTCGGGGGTATGGTAGAGCAATTCAACGTGCATAATAAGTAAGTACACTCCTCAACATCGGTGGTGGCGGGTACGACGATACGCGCCCGATTGCCCACAGGATGGTCACGTTATCTTCGCTGAGAATAAACACGAAGTTCTCAAAACCATCGATTCAATTTTCAGCTACTATAGTACTAAATTTTCATCTGCGAAAAAGCGGCTCTGTAGCTTCCCAAAGAATACGGACAAAATCAATAGGAAATGAAAGGTCACCATGAGCGAATCCATGCCTCCCGAAGAAGTATCCCCCATGCCCCCTCATGAAAACCTGCTCCACGCTTCCGTTCTTTTATCCAAAGACTGGAACGCCGAATGGAAAACGCTCCAAACGCTCCTGCGTCGTGCCGACAACGAAAAGTATTGGGACAAGCGTTCTGCACATTTCACCACGAAAGATTTCCCCAATCTTTACGTGGAGGATTTTCTTCGCTTCGCCGAAATACAACCCGGTGAAACCGTTTTCGATATGGGGTGCGGAACCGGATCGCTCGCAATCCCCCTCGCCGAAGCGGGGCACAAGGTTGTTGCGGCCGACTTTTCCCAAGGCATGCTCGACGGCATGAAGACGCTTATGGATGAAAAGGGGGTCACAAACATTTTCCCGAAGAAAATGAGCTGGGAAGAAGACTGGGAAGCGCACGGTGTCCGCGAAGGCATGGTCGATGTTTGCGTCGCCTCCCGCAGCATCGCAGTCAAAGATCTCGAAGCGGCGCTACTGCGTCTCGACAGCATCGCGCGACGCCGCGTATGCGTCACCATCACCACGGGCACTTCTCCACGTCACGACGCTAACCTCTTGCGTGAACTGGGTGTACAAGCGGCGGTTACCTCCGATTATCTCTATGCAATCAATATCCTGACACACAACGGCATCATGCCCGAACTGCGCTATATCGAAAGCGAGCGCATCGACACCTTCGACACGCTCGAAGCAGCCTATGAGAAATTTTCACCGATGGTGCTCGACTACCGGGAAGATCTCGGAGATGCCCTACCCGGAAAACTCAACGATCTGAAAAATTGGATCGCCAAGCACAGCGTCAAAAACCCCAACGTCGGCAAAGCCGACAAAAAAGGTATCGCACAGGGCACCTACCGTCTCGACAAACCACGCATGGTTAAGTGGGCGTTTATCGCCTGGAATAAATAATCTACCTATCGGTTATTCCTCGATACGCTCGAACATATCTTTCCCAACACCGCAAACGGGACAGATAAAATCATCGGCCAGTTCATCGGCCCATTCGATGTATCCACACACGCTGCACAACCAACCGATACGCTTCTTACCCAAAACGGCGGGGTCAGCCGAAACGACCGGAAGGGTTTCTTCAGCGGCAAACGTCGACGCCTTCGGGGGCGTCTTGCCACCCTTAACCTGATGGTAGTAAGCATAGGTCATCGGCGTTGCCGACGAAGTAACCTCAGCTTCGGTCGCCTCACCGATAAAAAGGATGTGCGTACCCAAATCGAGGGTGTCAACCACCTTGGCAGAAAAACGCGCAACCGTATGATCGATGACGTACGGCATGCCGGCGGCGTCGCTGGCATGCGGCCATGCCGCAAACTTATCGGTATCCACACCGGAATGGAACCCGAACGTGCCAATCGTTTCCATGGGAACATCCTGCGCCAGACATACCGCAGTAAAGCAACCCGCCTTCTGAATAACTTCTGTCGTTCGATTGCCCTTATTAAGAGCAACGCTCACCTGAATAGGCTCAGCAGTAACCTGAGAAAAGGTGTTGACGATACAGCCCGCTTTTTCATCACCATAGGCTGATGAAACAATATAGAGACCGTAGTTCAAGGAAAAAAATGCTGTGATATCCATACAAAAAAATCCTTTCAGATACGCTGCAAGAAAGAGAAATCAATCAGTAAGCTATTCTCACCTTAATGAGAACGTATGTCAATAAGCGAATCCGGAACGGTGGTACGGGGTGGGCGAAAGTTCCTAGAAGAAAGAAAGGATCTCATCTCGAGCAGTATCGTCGGGTGAAATACGGCGGATATCGGGCCAGGAGCCGGAGAATCGTTCGCAAGCGGCATCGGCGAACCAATCCCGCACCACGATCAAGGCATGTTCGGCCAAAGGAGTTGGCCCTCTATCAAGCAACGCCACCGCCTCGGTCAGCCCCTTATCGCCTAGGAGCTCAAGCCGTCCCAGTTCATCGACGACAAGAAACCCCCCTGACGAAAACGGGGTGCTGGGGGTGCTGAAACCTTGCCGAGCCGCGACCGTCCCGACACCTTCCCTATCAGCCACCTTAGAAAGAGCAGCAAAATGCGCATTGACCTCTTCGATTGCCGCGTCGTCTATTTCCCACTTCAAACCAGCCTGAGCACTTTGACTTGCCGCATTAAAAACGCCCTCCTGTTGAGCGAGGTCGTTGCGACGCGCAAAGCGGATGAGCTTTTCCTGTGGCAGCAAGAGATTATCGATTCCCAACTTCTCGCGTTCCGTCTCACCCTCCGCGAGGGGCTTCCACACTCCCGGCGCCACAACGCCGCAACTGAGCACCCCTTTTGCGCACAAATCGTGCGTGAGCGCCTGTAGCCATCGGGTTTTACCGATTTGCACATCGCCTGTTAATACAAACAGCATTGCGACTCCTGTCGTTATCTTGATGCCGCGCTTTTGATGAACCGCAGAACGAAAACTTTACTTCGTTCCCTAAAGTTACTCATTGCACTATACTGCAATGAAGATAATCTAGCTATGAAAGGGAGATTTTATGGGATGCGCCGATAAAGATTGTTGCAGCAGTGGATCGAAAACAGGATCGATTTCTTTTCCCGATACGTTCGACCATGCGACACCGTGGAAGTTTTACAACCACCTAATCGGAGGCATTCCCGAAGACATTCTCGTCACTGATTGCTGCCTTGGTAGCCACTGGTGTTATGTCGAAGCGGAATGCGGCATGGGCGTTTCGTTTGCCACTTCGGGTGGAGCCCGTCGCAACTTTACCCAGAACCTCACCGGTCTTTCTTTGCGCGCAGTAGCTGAACTCTCAAAATCTTGGAACTTCCCTGAAGCGTCAATCGGCGTTGCAGCACTCAACGCCTGGTATTCTCGCCCCGCCCTCGTCGATCCCCTCGGCGCCACCTATGACGAGCCGGTTGAAATGCCCGACGGAACCATCCGTAAAATAGATGCCTTCCAGCTTTATTATCCTCAGCTTGCCGACAAACGCGTGACTATCATCGGGCACTTTCCACACGTCGAGCGTGTGGGAGAAATCGCCCATCTGACCGTTCTTGAACGTAACTGCTCGAGCGCCCTCGACACACCGGATCCCGCCTGTGAATACATTATCCCCAGTCAAGATTTCGTCTTCATCACCGGCGTAACCATCATCAACAAAACCTTGCCACGCCTACTCGATCTCGCCAAAAACGCAACCGTCATCATGGTGGGACCTAGCGTGATACCCTCCCCCTTCTTGTTCGATTGGGGTGTGGAAATGCTCGCGGGTAGCGTAGTGGCTGATCCGGAAAAAACCAAGGTGGCTGTAAAGCTCGGAGCTGGACAGCTGTTCGGTGAAGCGCTGCAGATGATGTCAATCACGAAATCCTAGTTTGCCGCAGACGCCTTTGATTGTTTCCAGAACGATTCAGACACGAAAAAGCCCCACCAACAAAAATGACCCGCCAGATTTCGGCGGGTCATTTTGGCTTCAGCGCTTATCGTGTAAAACTATTCTGCAGCAACTTCAGCTTCAGCGACTGGTGCGGCAGCTTCTTCGGCAGCAGGAGCTTCTTCGACAACCGGCTCTGCAGGAGCAGCGGCAGCTTCTTTTTCGGCCTGTTCGGCAAACTTCTTAGCACGTGCAGCCTTTTCGGCAGCCTTCGCTTCGCGCTCTGCGGTCTTCTTGGCTTCAGCAGCTTCGATAGCAGCGGCGCGTTCGGCCTTCTTGGCAGCCTCGCGAGCAGCAACCGTTTCGGTAGCAGAACCGAACTTATCGGAGAAGCGCTGTACGCGTCCACCGGTGTCAATCAGTTTTTGCTGTCCAGTGAAGAACGGATGGCAGGCATTACAGATGTCAAGCTTGAGTTCAGACACGGTAGAACGGGTCTGGAACGTGTTTCCGCAGCTGCACTTGACGGTGCAATCAACGTAATTTGGATGTATATCTTTTTTCATAGAATCTCCTTATAGGCCATCTTGGTTTCCGACCAAGACTAGACAAGCTTGTCTATGGTATCACAGTGATGCATGAGGTGTAAGCCCTTATTTTTTCTGATACTGACTCGGGTGCTTTTCAAAGAAGTCGAATCGCGGCGGAAGTTCACACAAAAGGTGTGTTCCCCCTTCAAGTTCGGCGGCACCGCACAACTCTTCCATGCTTTCGAAATCATAATTCCAGCTGAAGAATTCATTGAAATCGAAGTTGAGATAGTCGCATATCTTCTCGGTACCCGACGGAACGACAGGATGCATCAAGAGCGTACAGATGCGGAGCAGATAGAAACAATCGATCAGCACCTGACGGCGACGCGATTCATCGCCCTCGTTTTCTATGGCGCGAATATTGTCACTCCAGTATTTATTGGACCAACGGATGAATTCATCCATGAGCGACATGACCGAATGCAACTCCACGCGGTGCATGATGCGCTCATATTCGTTCATAACGCCCAGGGCATGTTCGAGCACGTCCGGGCTCACCTTCCCCAGGGGCATGAAACGATCGAAGTGCTTTTGCGCTTCGTAAAAGCAGCTACGCGCCAAACGATTAAATACGTTGGTGAGCAAAGCTCCTTCCTTGAGCACTGGGTCGGCGACGCGCGGATCTTCGCGTTTAGCCTGGTCGAGATCGTAGGGTTTCGGCTTGAAACCAACCGATTTCTGGTCGAGGCCAAGCGCGAGAAAATGAGCTCGAAGCTGTTCGGGCGTGTAGTAGTCGAGCAATTCATCGGCGCTGGGCGGCTTGACCGCTCCGGACGATGAAGCCTTCTTGTCACCAAACAGAATATGATGATTTGCAATCAGCTTCGTCTGCTGCAGCACTCCATCGGGCGGAACCATATCCATGGTGTTACCCGCCTGCGCGGCGGCAAAAAGCGCCGGTTGTGCAATGCCGTAGAAGTAAAGGTTATCCTGCCCGATGAATTGGTATACCTGGGCATCTTTCGAACACCAGAAGCGCTTCCAGCTTTCACGCGGAAGTCCCATCCGGTCATTGACGGCCATGGTAAATGAAAGCGGTGCCCATAAGCTCTCGGGCCAACACCACACGGTTAACCCCTCGACACCCTCGATAACCGGAGCCTTCACTCCCCAATCGATGTTGCCCGAAATACGGAACGGCACCAGCGCCTTGCCGGTACGAAAACGAATTCCCGCGCCCGTCAACACGGGGCGTGCGGCATCGCGATCATCGATGTTCGCGAATTCAATCTCGAAACTCTGCTTGCCTTTTTCAGCTTCGCGATAGGTATGAGCAGGCAGGCAGTCGGCCACAGAGCAATAAGCATCGTAGGCATCGTTTTTCACGTAGATAACCGGTGGAACAAGAAATTCTTTGATGGTGTGGGTAACTACCGAACGCACCTCAGGGTCATCGTCGAGCCTTGCCACATAATCGCGCAACAAGGTAGAAAATTCAGGAAGATCAAAATACCAGTTTTCCACCGGTCGCATTTCGGGGGTAACCCCCGTCAACGACGACGTAGGAGCGATCAAATCGGCCGGAGCGTACTGATGCCCCAAATCACATTCGTCAGCGTACGCGTGCTCGCTCTTACACCCCTGTACGGGGCAATGCCCGACAACCTGGCGCCCGTTGAGGAACGTCTTTGCCTCGGGGTCGTAGAACTGCAGGCTTTCCCGCTTGTGAAGGTGACCGTTCTTGTATAGCTCTTCAATAAAATAGCCGCTGATCAACTGATGGATATCACCGCACAGACCCATGCCGCTACCCTCGTAGATCGAAAGGGAGATATCGTAGGCATCAAGCGTTGTTTTCTGCATATCATGGTTGCGCTGCACGTAGTCAGAAATTGTCCCGTCAAATTCGCCAGCCTCAACAAGCTTGCGATAGCCCTCGTTGATAGGCGACCCGAAACAATCGGTACCGGAAATGAAACGCACGTTAGCCGCCCCGATGCGGTCGCGCAAAAAACGCGCAAAACAGTCAGCGGGAACGAATACGCCACCAATATGCCCAAAGTGTAAAGGCTTATTGCCGTAGGGCATGCCAGCGGTAACGACAGCGCGTTTCGGCCATTCTACTTTGTTGTTAGGAAAGGGAACCATCACGTACGAGCTCCTTCAAAGCGGCGGTCACTTGTTCTTGCGATGACGAGGACGAACCTAATAGACCAAGCAAGGAAGACATATCAAGATTTTCATCCTCAAGAGGCACCGTTTCATAGTGCGTGATATGCGCTAATTCTGCGGCCTTGGCGCAGGCGTCTTCCTGTGTACCGATTTCGTCGGCCAGGCCGTTTTCGACAGCGGTCATACCAGTAAACGTCAAGCCAGTGGCAAGGGCCCGCACTTCTTCCACCGACATACCGCGACCGGTTGCCACGGTTTGAATGAAGGTCTCATTAATCTCGTCGACTTGCTTTTGATAGTAGGCGCGCTCTTCATCGGTGAGAGGCCGCGTGCCATAGCTGGAATCTTTCGATTGCGCCGAAGCGATGTTTTCAACCTTGATACCAAGCTTGCTAAAAAGCTCGGAGAGATCGGTCACCTGCAAGACCGTGCCGACCGCACCAATCGCCGTGGTTTTCGCGGTATAGATATAATCCGCCTGTGAAGAGATTTCATAGGCAGCACTTGCGTTGAGAGAAGCACTCGAAACCACCACCGGTTTTGAGAAATCACGAAGATAGGTAGCCATTTCTTCACCTGCGGTAGCAGTACCACCGCCAGAATCGACCCGCAGGACGATTGCTTTGATGTGAGAATCTTTTTCAGCACGATCCAACTGGGCCTTGAGACCTTCAGGAGAACAGGTGGAGCCGTCGTATTGGATGGTACCCCCCAGCGTAATCACGCCGATACTGTCACGGGTAATGAAGCCTGCCGACGAGGACGATGCCCCGAGAAGAGGATTCGCCAGTGAGGAAACCGCACCGGAACACGAAACCATACCGACGATAATGCAAATAAACAGCAAAATCACCGCCACCAGCGCCACGATCCAACCCTTACCTTTTTTCACGGGCTGTTGCACGGGATATCCGTACGCCACCTGCGGCTGATAGGAATATGGGGGTTGCTGAGGTGGTGGCGTCACATTGGGTTGAGCTTGATAATGCGGATTCTCCGGGGGAATACTTTGCTGAAAATCACTATTCTGTTCCGACATTTCCCCTCCTTATCTTAAGGCCTTTAACATAGATGAAACCGCACCCAAAAGTACGGCTTCACCATTATAGTAGTTACCTTTGCGCCCCAAGCTTACAGAAGCGCAACGACTTCCGAAAAACTACTAGAAGTCAAGCGTATCGGCTCCGCGGTGACCTTGCGCCTTCTTGGCCGTACGCAACAAGAATTCCTGGTTGGTGTCGGTTTGCTTGAGCGACTTGATCAGAGTATCCATGGCGCGTTCCGTACTGTTCATGTTCGACAGGATACGGCGTACCGCCCAGATAAGCGGAGCTTCTTGCGGATCGAGTAAAAGATCTTCTTTTCGAGTACCCGAAGAAATGGGATCGATTGCCGGGAAGATGCGACGATCGGCCAGGTTCCGATCGAGCTTAAGTTCCATATTGCCCGTACCCTTGAATTCTTCGAAAATCACTTCGTCCATCTTTGAACCGGTATCAACCAAGGCCGACGCCAGAATAGTCAGACTGCCGCCGTGCTCAATGTTGCGAGCAGCACCAAGAAAGCGCTTCGGCGGATAGAGTGCCGTAGAATCGACACCACCGGAAAGGATGCGACCGCTGGCAGGTTGCGCCAGATTGTAAGCACGCGCCAAACGAGTGAGCGAGTCGAGCAAAATCACGACGTCTTCGCCGCCCTCAACGAGACGCTTCGCTCGTTCGACCACCATTTCGGCAACGGCGATGTGGTTTTCGCAGGGCATGTCGAAAGTGGAGGAAAGGACCTCGCCCTTGATGGAGCGTTCCATGTCGGTAACTTCTTCGGGGCGTTCATCGACAAGCAGGCACATGAGATGAACCTCGGGATTGTTCGCCGAAATAGCGGCGGCGATATCTTTGAGGATCGTTGTTTTACCGGCCTTGGGCGGAGACACAATCAGGCCACGTTGACCCTTGCCGATAGGCGCCACCAAGTCGATTACGCGTGCCGTCGTAGAATTTTTACTATGTTCCATAATCAAACGCTGATCAGGAAAGATAGGCGTCAAATCGGCGAAACGAGGACGCTTGCCCAATTCTTCGATGGGTACCTTGTTCACCGAAATGACTTTTTGTACGGCGGCAAACTTCTCGTTTTCACGCGGCGGACGAACGCGGCCCACCACGTAATCCCCCTTGCGTAAGCCGTTGCGACGAATCGTCGACAAGCCCATATAGGCATCCTTCTCACCGGGCAAGTAGCCCTGTGTGCGCAAGAAACCATAACCATCGGCAAGAATATCGAGGACGCCTTCAACGTCGATGAACCCTTCAGCCTTCACGCAGGCAGCAAGTACGGCTTCAACCAATTCGGCTTTTTTGAGTCCGACAGCTTCAATTCCCAGTTCGGTTGCCTTGGTGCGCAAATCGGCAACCTTTAAAGGAAGCAAGTCTTCACGCGTTGTCTGAGGAACAACCGGCTCGCGATTGCTGCTGGAATTGGAATTACTACTGGAGTTGTTACTCTGGTAAGGGCGACGCTGACGACGATGACTGCTGTTGCTGCCATTGTTGTTTGAATTGTTGTTATTGTTGGAGCTATGGTTATTCGAAGAATGGTTATTGTTCTTGGAAGCATTGTTGCGAGACTGCTGGCCCTGGCTGTTGGAACCCGTTGACCTGCGAGGATTATTACCATTACGGGAAGCACTGGGCCGTCTTGGTGGTCTTTCGGAGGGATATTCAGCTGGAGTAGGCCGCGCAGTTTCAGCAGGACGTTCCGTTTGAGGAAAATCACTGCGAGCGGGTCTTTCCTTTTCAGGAGCCACCGATGCCGAAGGAACTTCCGGTGCAGCCTTCGCAGTTCCAGCGGAAGCCTGACGAGAAATCTTGGCAGCAGATGCGCGGGGCGACTTGACCGGCTTGACGCGATCCGAAGCACTCGATGCCACACTCGCTGAAGGAACAGCGGCTCTGCGAGGTTTTTTTGCGGGTGCCGCAGCGACCTCTTCAGTGCTCGCTGCGGCTGCCTTCGGCGTGACAGAGGAATCCGTGCGTGCTGCTCGCGCAGCCGTGCTTCGAGCGGGTTTCGCGGGAGTTGACTCTGCCGATTTCTCTGCAGTAGACCTGCGTCTGCGAACCGGCACCTTCGCCGGAGGTTCTGTTACCACGTTCGTTTCTTCACCTTGACTCATGCGTTAAGAACCTTCTCCCAATCCTTCATAAAGGATTCCAAGCCACGGTCGGTTAATGGATGCTGCACCATCTTCTTCAACACACCGAACGGAACCGTTGCGATATCGGCACCCATGAGAGCTGATTGCGTAACGTGATTCGCGCTGCGGATCGATGCTGCAATAATTTCAACCTGTTCACCGTTAACGGTGTTCGGGGTGAAGTCGTAGTTACCGATAGCGGCCACGACATCTTCAAGCTGGCTTAAGCCGTCTTCAGAAATATCGTCGAAACGGCCGACAAAGGGACTGATGTAACGCGCACCAGCACGAGCAGCCATAAGCGCTTGCGGTACAGAAAAGCACAGCGTCATATTGACAGGGATGCCTTCGTTGGCCAGTATGCGCGTTGCGGCCAGGCCCTCCACCATAGTGGGAACTTTCACAACGACGTTGGGTGCGATAGCGGCCAATTCACGGCCATCACGAACGATTTCATCGCGGGTCATCGCGACACTTTCGGCCGACACCGGACCATCGACAATCTCGCAGATACGGGCGATGTGATTGTGAAAATCGGAAAGCTTTCCACCGATACGCGAGTACAGCGTTGGGTTGGTGGTTACTCCGGCGAGTGCGCCCCAGCTTGCCGCCTCTTCGATTTCAGCGAGATCGGCGGTATCCAAAAAAAACTTCACCTATTCCTCCTTCATTGCAGGCCATGGGATTACTGAAGGCGTACGTATGCCTCAGATATAGTGGGATTTGTGAAAATAGACTTTCCTTCACAGGAATGGAAATGAATTAATCTCTGGTTATAGTAGTCAAATGCAGCGGAATACGCAAGCGTAAACGCAGAAAGAGTAATGGGAACGCTCACGAAATGACAGCTGCGAGCAAAGTTCCGCGCTTAAATCGGAGGTTACCGGAAAAGAATCCTTCAAAACCTCAAGACCGGAAACGGTGCGCGAGCATATTTTCGGCATGCCGCAATGACACCGGCGAAGTATCGCCGGAAAGCATACGAGCAACTTCGGCAACACGCGAATCTCCCACCAGCTTCTGTAGGCGGGTTTGGGGAATACCTTCGGCGGTTTCCTGTTTTTCCACGCGATAGTGAGCATCAGCCGCCACAGCAACCTGCGCCAAGTGCGTCACGACAATGAGTTGATGGGTGCTGGCGAGATCGGCCAACACTTCGGCCAGAGCAACTGCCGTCGCCCCGCCCACTCCCGCATCAACTTCGTCGAATACCAAAGTTGCCACCTCGTCGGTTTGACCAAGAACCACCTTGATGGCCAGCATAACGCGGCTCACTTCACCGCCCGACGCGATGCGAGCCAGGGGACGAACCTGCATGCCAGCACCTGCTCGAAACATGAATTCAACGTGGTCGGGGCCGATTTTCGTCCAGGCGCTGCGTTCGAGCGGTGTCAACTCCACAACAAGTTCAGTCGAACCCATTTCAAGACGCGCCATCTGCGTGCGCACCGCTTCGGCAAAACGAGGTGCTGCGGCAACCCGGGCGTCGGTCAGCTTCTGTGCCGCATCCGCCAGTACCTGCTCAGCTTCATCTGCTGCCCGCAAAGCAGCGTCGATATGCTGCTGCGAATCATCGACCAGGGCAATCAAATCCGCCGCCTCGGCACGATGGGCGAACACCTCTTCCATACCGGGACCGAAACTGCGCATGACACCCTGTAAAGCCGCAACCCGGTCTTGCGCGACCGCAAGTTCTTCCGGGTCAAAATCGACGCTTTCGCTGTAAGCACGTACATCACGGCTCACGTCTTCAAGAACGAAAGCCGCTTCGCGCAGCGCGGTTGCCTGTTCGCTTAGCGCGCTATCGACCTGCGCCATCGCCTCAAGCACCGACACCGCCCGGGCTATCGCATCGAGAGCGCCGTCATCTTTCGCAATCGCCTGATGGGCAGCGTGCGTCGCCTGAGCGAGCGCCTCGGCATTTTCGCGTTTGGGAAGCTGCGCCAGCAATGCTTCGTATTCGCCCTCTTTCGGAGCGACTTCGTCGATACGTGCAAGCATGAAACGAGCCTCTTCGAGCTTGACAGACGAGGCCTGCGTCGATTCGCGCACGCGGGCCAATTCGGCCGATGCTGCCAAAGCGGCATCGAGCGCTTCGCGGTAGGCTGCGCGCGGTGCTTCAATGGTTTCTTTCGCCCACACATCAAGCATGCGAACATGGTTGACCGTCTTGAGAAGAAGCTGGTGTTCGTGCTGCCCGCACAGATCGACCGTAGATCCGACACCAGCCGCCAATTCGGCAACACTGCTAAGCGAGCCATCGATATTCACCCGGGAACGGCCGTCAGCGGAAACACGGCGGGAAACAACAGTACCCTCGTCGGCATCATCACCTGAGAAAAACCGGCCTTCGACCACGAGAGCATCGGCGCCATCGCGCACCATCGTGGCATCGGCGCGTTCCCCCACCAACAACTTGATCGCCGAAAGAAGCGCCGTTTTACCCGCACCGGTTTCACCCGTGATAACCGTCATCCCCGCCACGGGAGCAAGTGACGCCTCGGCGATAAGTGCCAGGTTCTTCACGTGGATTTCGTCGATCATCGCGCTTCCCTTCCGTCGTTTCGCGCCTGTCTGCCCGCAATTTCCGACCGGCAGCCCCATTTTCGCCGAGAGTAGGCAATCCGCTTCAGAATCTTCGCCAAAAATGATGCCTCTCATAATAGTCCAATAAGCCGAAACATCTACAAGATGATGCCGTCTTACAAAGTGAAAGTTGTCAGCACGCTTTAAAAGATCGCATCGTAGGGTTCGCTCACCTGGATATCTTCCTGGCCACGACACAGTTCGGTCATTTTGATAAGCAGGGAATCCTGCTCTTTGTCAAGCATGAGGAAACGCACCTCGACTTCGTCGGTAAATGCGGTATCAGCCACCCGGGCGTTACAGGATTGTCCAATACGAATCGCCTGTTCATAGAGGGAATACGGAAGATGCGCAACCACATCGACGCAGCGCGATATCATGACGGTTTCGGCAGCCGCAAGCCCCGCTTGCGTCGCCTGCGTATAAGCACGAACCAAACCGCCTGTTCCCAACAAGACCCCGCCAAAATAGCGGGTGACCACCACAATCACGTCAGTTATATGTGCGTGCTGAATCACCTCAAGCGTGGGCATGCCGGCAGTTTTCTGCGGTTCGCCATCATCGCTGTAGCGCACACGACCCCCTTCGCGCAGCACATAGGCATACACGTTATGCCGCGCCATGCGATGTTCCGCACGAATTTCTTCGAGAAAGGCGAGCGCTTCAGCTTCGGTTGCAACGTGGGCGACCGAAGCAATGAAGCGGCTTTTTTTCTCGACGATTTCGGCCGTAGCCCTGTCGTGTATGGTGGTGTAAAATTCCATGGACCCATTGTAGCCGCATAGCGAGGCAATTTGATATACTGCTTTCACGAGCCCCCGCCACCAGACGGAAGGACCCCATGAAGCGCATCGTGTTTCAAGCCATAGCCTGGATTGCCTTCGCCACCGGCTTTATTGGTATTTTCATCCCCGTGCTGCCCACAACCCCGCTACTTTTACTGGCAACGTTTCTGTTCGCGAAATCATCCCCTCGATGCCACGCCTGGATCTTGTCAACCAAAGCCTATCGCCGCTACGTCATGCCCTTCAAAGAGGCAGGTGGCATTCCCGCCTCCACAAAAGTACGCATTCTCACCGTGTCGTTCGTGGTCATGGGTGTCAGCGCCTACCTGGTACAACGCTGGTATATCTGGCTCGTATTGGGACTGGTCGCCACTTGGCTTGTCTACCTTATGTGCCTGCGCATTCCCACCACATCGCTCGAACAGGTTGAACTGCAACGTTCCAAAGAAATCGAATAGGTTGGCACCTTACGCGCAGTACACAGCCAAAGCATCGCGCAAAAACTCGGCCGCACCGGGAGCCACGGCGTCGTAGTAGCTCTTAAAACGCTCGTCGGCTACATAACCCTCCCCCAGCGCCTTATGCGCTTCGGGGCTGTAAGTGCCCGTCGCCCAAAACTGACAGAGCCACTGACGGTGCAGGTCGCACGCCTTCTGCGCGGTTTCGCCCGCCACATCGCCTTCATCCATCGCACGCACCAGCAGCACCTTGATCTCGCTTTCCAGCTGCTGGGTGGCCTCCCATTGGCCCTTGTCCATACCTGCCACCCTCGCCTTGCTCGCGTCAATCGCTTTGTCGCCATAGGCGGCACGAACCTCTTCGCCGTAACGCATTTCGTTATCAAAAGCGCCGTAAAACCCCTTGATTTATGGTTGAATTGCAATGTCAGCCGAACACCTCGATGCTGCAGGACGTTCTCGCAGTTAACAGGACAGCGAATGAACCTT
>JAVWAI010000009.1:0-42223 GCA_036650075.1 Raoultibacter sp. | reverse complement strand
TGATATCCGATAGACGGCCTCTCAGAAAAGCGCTCCCCTCGCTTCCTCGTGTGGCTTTATGGAAAGAGCTATTGTTGTGCGCTCTTCTGTTCGTCGTGACTATTTTTCTGGTTGCTTTAGCGGGATTGGTTTTTCCTCCTGCGTTTTGAGCTTTTTGAACTGCGAGTTTGATGTCTGGAGGGCTGTGCCGGTTTTTTGCCACACCGGCTGAGGATATCGTGGCTTTTCGTCCTTTTTTGTTGTGGTAAAAAAATACGTGGTTTCTTAGCTGGCAGCTAATGAATCCCTTTGCCTTATTGCGTAGCATGGTGGGGACCATGAAAACGCGCTTTGCGCAGGATAAAGGGGAAAAGATGTCAGATCAAAACCAGCAACCGCCCTTGGCGAATTCGGAAACGCAACAAAAAAGTACGCACCCGGAAGGACCGCAAGCACCCTGCAGAAAATGTGGTGCTTTGATTCCAAAGTATGGGGATAAGTGCCCCCTGTGTGGGGCCATGCAAAAACCGTTTTATAAGCGTGTTTGGTTCTGGGTTCTTGTGCTGCTTGTGGTGGTACTGTTTGCCATGGGAAGCTGTGTGGGGTCGTGCAGCCAGGCGGTGAGTGAAAGTGGCAACTCGATAACCAGCTCAGATGGTGCTCCTGTGCCGGCGGATTCTGGCACCGAAGAAGCGGCGAAGACCGACGGAAAAACAGCGTCGGGGAAATCTCAAGAGAAATATACTTTGAGTGATGAAGCGCTTGTCGATAAAGGTTATGGCATGTACGGGGTGAGTGGAGTATTTACGAATGTAACCGATAAAGGAATCGGTTACGTGCAGATATCATATTCGCTCCTTGATGCTGAGGGTGCTCAGGTGGGTACGGTGTTTGCTAATACCAGTAACCTGGGGGCAGGTGCCGTGTGGAAATACGAGGCTATAGGAAGCGCTTCGGGCGATGCAGCCGTTGTGTCGTTTAAAGTAGCGAAGGTGAGCGGTTTTTAGATTCTTTTGAGCGGGGAATATTGACAGGTGTCTTTTAAGGCACCTGTTTTTTATTTATCTTCAAAATGCTTGAAGCTCTTAAGCCGCAGCGCCCCTCTCTTGTTCTTCTCGTCGGTGGTCGTTCCCCTTGCAAGGTAAAATGTGCGATACTTGACAAAATAAGTCAAAAGAGTGATTTTCGAGGGAAAAACCGTTTGATGGTGGCGTGTGATTTTGCCATAAGGACAACGGGGAAAAGAGGTGTATCGCCATGTCTATCATTGCAGCCTATGCGCTGCCCCATCCGCCGTTGATCATTCCCTCAGTCGGTCACGGGGAAGAGAGAGCCATTCAGGATACGATTGATGCCTATCGAGAGGTTGCGCGCCGGGTGGCGGATCATGTGCCCGATACCGTCGTCGTAGCGTCTCCTCATGCCACCTCGTATTATGATTATTTCCACATCGCTCCCGGTGAAGCAGCATTGGGTAGTATGGCTACCTTTGGGGCCCCTGAAGAGCGGTTGAGCGTGCGCTATGATACCGAATTCGTGCAGGCCCTATCCGCTGCTGCTGCGGCGGCGGGCCTCGCCGCTGGAACCGAGGGCGCACGGGATGCGGCACTCGACCATGCCAGCTTCGTACCTCTGTGGTTCTTGAGCCAGAAAAGTATCGACTATCGGGTGGTTCGTCTGGGGCTTTCCGGCCTTTCCGCGCAAAAGCATTACGAACTCGGTCAAACGATAGCGCAGGTTGCTGCAGAGCTCGATCGGCGTGTCGTATTTATTGCGAGTGGGGATCTTTCCCATAAATTGACCAAGGAAGGCCCCTACGGCTTCTCTGAAGAGGGTCCGGTTTTTGATTGGGAAATCTCAGAGATATTCATGTCCGGTAAGCTTCGGGAATTACTCGAATTCGACAACGACTTTTGTGAGGCTGCGGCTGAATGCGGAATGCGGTCATTCCAGATCATGGCCGGAGTACTCGCTGGTTTGCAGTATACTGCAGAGCTTTTGAGCTACGAGGGCCCCTTCGGAGTCGGATACGGCATTGCTGCATTCGAGGTTGCTCGAGACCCCGTAGGCGATACCCCTCCTGAAAAGGGAAGGGGATCTTGTTCCGGTTGAATCGCCTCGAAAACCGCTGAGCCAAAGGAGACCTGAAGATGGATGATTCTTCTGCTTTTGAAAACGAAAAGAACTTACCCGTTGCTAGGCAGCGCAGTGCCGATCCCTACGTGATGCTTGCCCGCCAGAGCGTCGAGGCTTTTGTGAGAACGGGACACCCGCTTAAGACTCCCGAAAATCTGCCCGGCGATCTGTTGACGGGGAAAGCCGGCGTGTTCGTGTCGTTGCATGAGGCGGATGCGCTGCGCGGCTGCATTGGCACCATCGACCCCGTATGTGATTGTCTTGCTGATGAAATTATCCGTAATGGCGTCTATGCCTGCAGTGAAGACCCTCGTTTTCCTCCCGTGCAGGAAAACGAACTCGAGAAGCTTGTTTATGGCGTTGATGTTTTGTTCGAGCCTGAACCAATCGATTCGTCTGCTGGGCTTGACCCCCTTCGCTATGGCGTAATCGTGAGCAAAGGGTGCCGCAGAGGATTGCTGTTGCCCAATCTTGAAGGTATCGATACTGTCGAGATGCAAATTCGAATCGCCAAGCAAAAAGCCGGTATCGAACCCGAGGAAATCTGTCGACTTGAACGCTTCGAGGTGATTCGTCATGAGTGAGATGTCTTCACGTGGTCTGCACGAAAAGGTTGTTTGCGCCCTTTGCCCTCATCACTGCGTTCTTTCCGAGGGCCAGCGGGGAATCTGTCACGCGCGTATTGCACGCGGTGGGGAAGTGGTATGTGAAAACTACGGGTGCGTGACGGGTATGGCGCTCGATCCTATCGAAAAAAAACCCCTTGCGCGATTTTTCCCGGGATCGCAGGTCTTCTCGATTGGAAGTTTCGGCTGCAATCTTCGCTGTCCTTTCTGTCAGAATGCCGGGATTGCCACTGCCGGAATCGATAACGTTTCGTGGCACCCCATGACACCCGAAGCAGTTGTTGAGCAGGGAAAGGCTTTGCGTGATCAGGGCAATATCGGCATTGCCTATACCTACAACGAACCCCTTGTCGGATATGAATTCGTCCTTGATTGCGCTCGTCTTGCCCGGGAGGCTGGCCTGAAAAACATATTGGTTACCAACGGCATGATCTGCCCAGAACCCTTGGACAGGCTACTTCCTTTCATCGATGCGATCAATATTGATTTGAAGGGCAATACGCAGGGGTTCTACGATATGGTCGGCGGCAATATCGATGCCGTGAAGCAGACGGTCGCTTCCTGCGCGGCTTGTGAAACCTGTCATGTCGAAGTGACGACTTTGGTCATTCCGCAGGAAAACGACGATCTTGATGAAATCGAGGCTATCGCTGCCTGGCTCGCCGATATGGATTCTGATATTTCCTATCATCTCAGCAGATTTTTTCCCTGCCATCATAGGGCGGATCGTGAACCGACCTCGGTTGCTGTGGTTTATGATGCTATCGCACGAGCCCGTAAACACCTTCGTTATGTATACCCTGGGAATTGCTAGAAAGGTATCTTTATGATCGTTCGTCTTTATAGGGTATTTCCTCTCCTAATATTGCTGGGTGTCGTCGCGGCGGTTGTGTATCTTGTTGTCATGTACCGAACTTCTCCAAGTCGAGCGAAAGAAGTGCTTATTGCTGCATTCACCTGGCTGACGGGTATCCTTTCGGCCTTTTTCTTGCTGGTGACGATGTATGCTTTGGCCGAGCACAACGTAGCGGTGACCGACTTGGCTTTAAGCCTGCTTGCCACTTCCTCCATCGCGCTTATTATCACACGAATCTGCGGCGCAGTTTTTTTACGCCGTCATCCTGAATATCGCAAGAAAGCGACGAAAACAACGCGGAGAGGACGGTGAGGTTGAGCCCTTCTGCGCAGGGTGTCTCTACGGGGGTTTGCCGAATGAGTGTTTTGGCTACCCGGAGTCCCCGGGGCTTTTGCTTGAATATTTTGTGGAGAAAAACAAGTAGTAGAGTATAAATATACATTTTTACCCCTTGTAATGAATATTTTTAAAGAAGGGGTTACGCACAGGAGTAAATAACCTTATACTTCGTCTTGTCCTTTAAGGGCGGTACAGAGAGACCGACAAGGCTGCAAGCATCCACTTTACATAGGGTGTCTTCCGCGAAGCCTTTGTTTGTCTGCAGAGGCATTTTTTATGCCGAAAACAGACGGGTTCGGCGCGATAAGGCGATTGCGCAACCGGTTGTCTGTACGCACTCACGACTAAAGAAAAGGAGTGTGTATGAATGACACAAGCAAAGTAAAATCCATCTGCATGGATGGAGAGGAAATCGAGCGATCGTTGACGCGTATCGCTCACCAGATTCTCGAAGCCAATAAGGGGGCTGCCAACATCGCCTTGGTTGGCATTGTCACCCGCGGTGATCTGCTCGCGAAGCAGCTTGCTGAAAAGATTGAAAAAATCGAAGGCAAGAGCGTATTGATTGGAAGCCTTGATATCAGTTTCTACCGCGACGATGTGCTCACCCATCTTGCTCCAGAAGTTCACGGAACGAAAATCCCCTTCAATATCGACGGCAAAGATCTTATCCTCGTCGACGATGTGCTCTATACCGGGCGCACGATTCGTGCAGCACTCGATGCCATCATGGATTTGGGTCGTCCCGCCACGGTGCAGTTGGCGGTGCTCGTCGATCGAGGCCATCGCGAATTGCCGATCCGTGCCGATTATGTCGGCAAGAACGTTCCATCTGCCTCCGATGAAAACGTACGCTTATTCCTTGAAGAAGTAGACGGCATTTCTGCTGTGGAAATTTTAGAAGTAGCACCGGGCTCCCGCGCGGGTTCGGCACCCCTGGGAGGTGAATAGGGCATGTCATTTAATCACAAACATCTGATCGACATCAGCGAGTATTCAGCGGACGATATTATGCAAATCCTTGAAACCGCTGTCACTTTCAAAGAAGTCAACGAACGCAAAATCAAGAAACTGCCCACGCTCAAGGGCCTGACGGTTATCAATATGTTCAACGAGCCCTCAACTCGTACGCGTTCATCGTTTGAACTGGCGGAAAAACGTCTGTCCTGCGACAGCCTCAATTTTGGTGGGTCTTCGAGTGCGACGGTGAAGGGTGAAAGCCTCGTTGACACGGTTGAAACGCTCAACTCGTATAAAATCGATATGGTTATCGTGCGCGATAAGCATGCTGGCGTACCGCAGAAAATCGCCCAGCACACAAAAGCGGCAGTCATCGATGCGGGGGATGGCAAGCACCAGCACCCGACACAGGCGCTGCTCGACCTGTTTTCTATCTGGGAGAATAAGGGGCACCTCGATGGCCTCAAGGTCGGCATCGTGGGTGACATTGGCCACTCGCGCGTTTGCGGATCGCTTATTCCGGCGCTGAAGATCATGGGTTGCGAAGTTACGGTAATCGCTCCGGCAACCCTGCTGCCCGCCCGTCCCGACATCCTTGGGGTCGACCACGTATCTGCCAGCCTCGATGAAGCACTACCCGAGCTCGACGTGGTCTATATGCTTCGCATCCAGCGCGAGCGTCTCGAAGGCGCGCCGTATCCGAGCCTTCGTGAGTACAATATGCTTTACGGTCTTACGCAGCAGCGCGAACACCTCATGCGTCCCGATGCAATCATCTGCCACCCCGGTCCTATCAACCGCGGTGTTGAACTTGATAGTTACATGGCCGACCACCCGCAGCGTTCGGTCATCCTCAATCAGGTCTACGCTGGCATCTGCACGCGTATGGCCGCCTTGTATCTTTTGTTGGGAGGGAGTGAAAATGGCATTACTGCTTAAGAACGCTCATTTGATCGATCCGTCGTGCACGTTGGATAAGGTTGCCGATTTGATTATTCGCGATGGCAAGATCGTAGAGATTGGCGAAGGCCTTTCCATCGATAAGGGTATCACCCGCGACTTGACGGGGAAGATCATCGTTCCCGGTCTCGTTGATATGCACGTGCATCTGCGTGAACCTGGTTTCGAGCAAAAGGAAGACATCGCAAGTGGTACGCGAGCGGCTGCCCATGGTGGCTTCACCGCCGTTTGCTGTATGCCCAACACGCTTCCGGTCATTGATAATGCGACGACTGTCGAATTCGTCCAGGCCCGTGCGGCTGCTGTCGGTAAATGCCGCGTGCATGTTTCCGGTGCCTGCAGCAAGGGGCTTGCCGGCGATACCCTCTCCGAAATGGGAGATATGGTAGCTCACGGTGCTGTCGCCTTCACCGATGATGGGTGCGGTATTCAGGATGCCGGCATGATGCGTCGCGTTATGGATTACGGAGTCATGTTTGGCCGCGCCGTTATGGTGCATTGCCAAGACGATGCCCTAGTGGGCGAAGGCCAGGTCAATGAAGGTGTCGTTTCCACCCGTCTCGGTATGCTCGGTTGGCCGGCGGAGGGAGAAGAACTCGAAATCGCTCGCGACATAGCGTTGTGTCGTCTTACGGGTTGCCCGCTCCATATTCAGCACATTACCACGGCGCGTGGCCTTTCCCTGGTGCGCGATGCAAAGGCCGAAGGCCTGCCCGTGACCTGCGAGGTCACGCCACATCATCTCTTCCTTTCAGAGGACGTGATTGGCGATGACTACAACACCAACTTTAAGGTCAATCCGCCGCTGCGAACCAAGAAAGATTGTGCGGCCCTTATCGAAGGCGTCGCTGACGGTACGGTTGACTGTATCGTGACTGACCATGCGCCGCATATCGATTGGGAAAAAGACTACGAATTCGAGCGTGCTCCTTTCGGGATGACCGGTTTGGAAACTTCGCTCGGTCTCGTGCTGACCAATCTTGTTTCCGCAAAAATCATTGACTGGGCCAAGATGGTTGAACTCATGGCGATCAACCCGCGCCGCATTCTCCGTGTTGAAGAGGTGGGAATCGCCGTCGGTAATACAGCTGACCTGACCGTCATCGACCCCGATGCGGCGTGGACGGTGAAAGTTGACGATATGCTTTCGAAAGCTCGGAACTCAGGATTTATCGGAGTGGAACTGAAGGGTCAGGCGACCGACGTTTATGTTGGAGGATACGCCACCTTGGAAGAAGGAAAAATAGTTGAGTAAGATTAGCGATAAGCTGCTTGAACACACTTCTAAGCCTGTTGCGAAACCGGCCCTCCTCGTACTTGAGGATGGGTCGGTTTTTTTTGGCACCTCAGCTGCCGCTGAGGGTGAGGTGTTCGGCGAAATCTGTTTTAATACTTCTCTGGAGGGATACCTCGAGGTGATTTCCGATCCGTCATATGCCGGGCAGATTATCACTATGACGTATCCCCAAATTGGAAACTACGGAGTGAACTGCCACGATCTTCAGGCAGAAACGCCCGCTTTGCGGGGGCTTGTGGTCCACGACATGTGCACGACGCCAAGTAATTGGCGGTCGCAGATAAGTCTTCCGGATTATCTGCGCCAGCAGCAAGTGGTGGCTATCGAGGGTGTTGATACGCGCGCACTCACACGTCATATCCGTGACTGCGGGGCTCAGCGTGCCGTGCTCTCAACCCTCGATCTTACCGTTGGTAGCTTGCTTGCCAAAGTGCGGAAAAGCGAATCGATTGTCGGCGTGAATCTGGTTCCAGGCGTTTCGACGGAGGCTATACACTCCTTCGAGGCTCGCCCTGAAAGCCATGCTTTCGCGCTTGCCGCGGCACGACCCACCCGCTATCGCGTCATTGCCTATGACTGTGGGGTCAAGCGGGCTATTCTTGAAAATCTCGTCAGTGTCGGTTGTGATGTTATCGTTGTTCCCTGGAATACGCCGGCAACCGAAGTTCTCAAATTGCATCCGGATGGGGTGTTTTTAAGCAATGGACCGGGAGATCCCGAAGCGGTTGTGGACACCTATACCCAAGTTGAGCAGTTGCTGGGGAAAGTGCCGATCTTCGGAATCTGCTTGGGCCATCAAATGATTTGCAAGGCGGCTGGTGCAAGAATCGAAAAGCTTAAATTCGGTCATCGCGGAGGTAATCAACCGGTTATGAATCTTCGTACTCAGCGGGTGGAGATCACCGCGCAGAATCACGGGTTCAGCCTGCTCTATCCCAGCTTGGGTTCTTTAGTGCCCGAAAGCTCTTCTTGGCATACCCGTCATGAGGATGACTTGAGATTTTGGGTACGCTCGGGTACGGCTCCGGTGGTTCAGAATGCCGAATTCGGACGCATCCAGCTGACCCATGTTAATCTCAATGACGGCAGTGCTGAGGGAATAGCGTTCCTCGATATTCCTGCATTCAGCGTGCAGTATCACCCCGAGGCAAACCCGGGGCCAACCGATTCACACTACCTTTTCACCGCGTTCACACGCCTCATGGATAACCGTTCCGATTATCTCGATATCGATATCGCCGCCGATCGTCTTGCGGGCTGGAATTTTGCACACACTGAAAGGGATGAGTGATATGCCGAGGCGCAAAGATATTCAAAGCATTCTTGTGATTGGGTCCGGTCCTATCGTTATCGGCCAAGCTTGCGAATTCGATTATTCGGGCGCTCAGGCATGCAAGGTGCTTTCCGAAGACGGTTATGAAGTTATTCTTGTCAACTCCAATCCAGCCACCATCATGACCGATCCGGGTTTGGCGGCGCGCACGTATGTCGAACCGATCACCCCCGAATTCGTCGAAAAAGTCATTGCGCGAGAACACCCCGATGCGCTCCTTCCGACACTCGGCGGTCAGACGGGTTTGAATACGGCTGTCGAACTGGAAAGACGCGGTATTCTTAAAGCTTATGGCGTCGAAATGATCGGCTGCGATTTGAAAGCCATCGAGAGGGGAGAGGATCGGCGTCTTTTCAATGAAGCCATGGAAGAACTGGGAATCGAAACCTCGCGCAGCGGGTATGCCTATTCTGTCGAAGATGCCTGCAATCTTGCAGCAGAGATGGGATTTCCTCTCGTATTGCGTCCCTCGTTCACCATGGGTGGGGCCGGAGGTGGTATCGCCCACGATGTGGCTGAATTGCGCCTGATCGTCGCGCAGGGTCTCGAGCTTTCCCCCGCTCATGAAGTTCTGGTCGAAGAGAGTATCGAGGGTTGGAAAGAGTACGAGATGGAGGTCATGCGCGATGGTGCCGGCAACGGAATCATTATCTGCTCGATTGAGAATTTTGATGCCATGGGCGTGCATACGGGAGATTCGATAACCGTTGCTCCGGCGCAGACGCTCTCCGATATCGAGTATCAACGCATGCGCGTGGCCAGTCTTGCTATCCTCGAGAAGATTGGGGTCGAAACGGGTGGCTCCAATGTGCAGTTCGCCGTCAATCCCGAAAATGGGCGGCTGATTGTCATTGAGATGAATCCTCGCGTGTCGCGGTCATCCGCGTTGGCATCGAAAGCCACCGGATTCCCCATAGCTAAGGCTGCTGCAAAACTGGCTGTTGGGTATACCCTCGATGAAATTCTCAATGACATCACCAAAGCGACCCCTGCTTGCTTCGAGCCCTCCATCGATTATTGCGTGGTAAAAGTACCCCGTTTTGCTTTCGAAAAATTTCAGGGAACCGATGATACGCTCACCACGCGCATGAAGGCGGTCGGTGAGATCATGAGTATCGGAATGACGTTTGAAGAAGCGCTTGGAAAGGCGATGCGCTCACTTGAAAATGCCCGGGATGGACTTGGTGCCGATGGTCGAGGTGACGATGTCATCGACGAAGCGGAGTTCGATGCGATGGTACATCGTCCCACCCAAGACCGTATCTTCTATATGGCCGAGGCGCTCAGGCGGGGATGGAGTGTTCAGCGGGTCGTTGAGGCAAGCCGTATCGACGCATTTTTTGTTTCCCGTATGGCGGACATGGTTGCGGTCCAAGAGGCCCTGAGAGATTTCAAGCTCGAAGAGCTTGATGCTGATGCCCTGTGGGTGGCGAAGCGCTTCGGTCTGTCGGATGCGCAAATTGGGCATCTGACGGGCGCGGAGGAGCTTACGGTTCGAGCTTGTCGCAAGGTGCTTGGTGTGCTTCCTTGTTTCAAGACGGTTGACACCTGCGCTGCTGAATTTCTCAGTGAAACCGATTATCATTATAAAACGTATGATTCGGATGCATCCGAAGTGGTGCCCGGGCGCAAAAAACGCGTGATGATTCTCGGTGCCGGCCCCAATCGTATCGGACAGGGTATCGAATTCGATTACTGCTGCGTGCACGCCTGCTATGCCCTTCACGATGCCGGCTATGAAACCATCATGGTCAATTGCAATCCCGAAACGGTTTCAACGGACTACGATACGTCCGACAAGCTCTATTTTGAACCCGTGACCTACGAAGATGTCATGGATATCATCGATGTTGAGCACCCCGACGGAGTTGTGGTGACGCTCGGTGGACAGACTCCCCTGAAGCTTGCGCACGCGCTACAGCAGGCGGGTGTGCCGATTCTCGGAACACAACCTGAGGCGATCGATCTTGCTGAAGACCGCGATCGCTTTTCGGTCATTCTCGATGAACTCGCCATCAATTATCCGGTTTCGGGTATGGCCTCGACGTTTGGGGAAGCCTGCACGGTGGCCGATCGTATCGGGTTTCCCTTACTTGTACGGCCGAGCTATGTGCTCGGAGGACGGGGGATGGCCATTGTGTACGATGGTAGTCAGCTGGAGAAGTATATGGGTGAGGCGGCGAGAATATCTCCCGATCATCCGGTGTATCTCGATCGATTCCTCGAAGGAGCCGTCGAGGTTGATCTCGATGCTCTCTGCGACGGGGAATGTGTCTATGTCGGCGGCGTGCTCGAACATATCGAAATGGCGGGTATCCATTCGGGCGATTCGGCTTGCTGCACTCCTCCTTTCGCTCTTTCAGAATCAATGGTGGCGCAGCTGCGCTCGATTGCGCGTCGTCTTGCGCTGCGTTTAGGCGTTGTCGGACTTATCAATATCCAATTCGCCATCAAAGATCAAATCATCTACGTGATTGAGGCGAATCCCCGCGCAAGTCGTACCGTACCCTTCGTGTCGAAGGCGACCGGGGTTCCTCTCGCAAAATGCGCTGCGCGCATTATGGCGGGAGAGAGCATTGCCGAGTTGGGCCTCCCTGACGACGAACGCCGCTTGGAGCACTTCAGCGTGAAAGAGGCTGTCATGCCCTTTGGTCGGTTTCCCGGAACCGATGTCGTGCTCGGTCCTGAGATGAAATCGACGGGAGAGGTCATGGGAATCGCAAAGAACTTTCCTGCGGCCTATGCCAAAACGCAACTCGCGATTTCGTATGCTTTGCCTCGGGATGGTGTCGTGTTTATTTCGGTATGCGACCGTGATAAGCGCGCGATTGTATCGATAGCACGTGACATCGTTAGGCTTGGCTTTCGTCTCGTCGCAACCGCCGGAACTGCGCGTGCTCTTTGTGCGGCCAATATAGAAGTTGAAGAAGTGAAGAAAATACACGAAGGTTCACCCAATATCCGAGATAGAATTACATCAGGTGATATTTCGCTTATGATTAACACGCCCTTCGGCCACGCAACGCGAGACGATGGTTATTATCTTCGTCTCGAAGCGGTACGCCATGGCGTCAGCCATGTTACGACCTTAGCGGGTGCACAGGCGATGGTTGCCGGTATGGAAGTGGCGCGTGAAACCGGTCTCGATGTGGTGGCATTACAAGATCTGCCACAATGGGACAAGAGGAAAGGTAGGCTATGACAGGTTTGGTCAACGAAACGGGAACCATCATTTCCAATGAAGAGGTGGGCCCGAATCTTTATCTAATGAAACTGTCTCTGTCCGATATCGCGTCACGTATCGAGCCAGGGCAATTCGTGCAGGTAAAGTTGCCCGGCATGGAGGGGCATATCTTGCGGCGACCCTTTTCGGTTTACGAGGCATCGCAGCGATCCGGCGTCGCCGAGATTCTCTATCAGGAGGTCGGTTTCGGCACGGCCCATATGAAAACACTGGCGACCGGGCAAAGCGTTGAGGCGATCGGACCGGTCGGCAATGGCTGGATGGTACCTGCAGATGCTAAGCGCATCTTGCTCGTTGCAGGAGGGGTCGGCGCGGCACCGTTGTTTATGCTCGCGCAACAGCAGCGTGCGGCAGGAGTGCAGGTCGATGTCATCCTTGGTGCACAAACTGCTGAAGCTCTTGTCACGCGCGAGCGTTATAGTGCGCTTTGTGAAAAGAGTCTGCAGTGCGCAACCGACGACGGCACGTATGGTCATGCCGGTTTCTGCACGGGGCTCGTCGAATCGAGCATTGGCGAACATCTCTATGATTATCTTGCCTGTTGTGGTCCTGAACCTCTCATGAAAATTGTGGCTCGGCGTGCGATCGATGATGGCATTCCTTGCCAGATATCTCTTGAACGCCGCATGGCTTGTGGGGTTGGTGCCTGTCTATCCTGCGTCGTTGATACCCACGCGGGGAAAAAGCGCGCCTGCGTTGACGGTCCGATTTTCGATGCGGAAGAGGTGGTGTGGTAATGGCGGCGAACCTGCAGGTGAACCTCGGTGGGCTCATCATGAAAAACCCAATTACAACCGCTTCCGGTACGTTTGCGGCCGGTCGTGAATATAACGATTTCTTTGATATCGCCCAGCTTGGTGCGGTTACCACGAAGGGCGTGTCCTTCGCCGGCTGGGCGGGAAACGAGAGCCCCCGCATCGCTGAAACTCCCTCAGGTATGCTCAACTCGATCGGCCTTCAAAATCCTGGCGTGGAGGCCTTCGTCGAACGCGACTTGTCTTGGCTTGAGCAGCGAAACGTGCCCGTTATCGTCAATGTTTCCGGTCATAGCGCCGATGAATACGTTCAGGTTATTGAAGCTCTCGAAATGCAGTCGGCCGTTGCCGCTTACGAGATCAATATATCATGCCCCAATGTCGACAAAGGTGGTATGACGTTCGGTACGCACGCTCCCAGCGTCGAAGCTGTCGTCGCGCTTTGCCGTGCAGCGACCGCTCGGCCGCTCATCGTGAAGCTCACGCCGAATGTGACCGATATCACCGAAATCGCCCGTGCCGCCGAATCTGCCGGTGCCGATGCGATCTCGCTTATCAACACCGTCCTCGGTATGGCGATTGACGCGAAGACACGCAGACCGCAACTTGCGCGCATCGTCGGCGGTCTTTCGGGTCCTGCTATCAAGCCGATTGCTCTTCGCATGGTTTACGAAACGTATCGTGCGGTCGATATTCCCCTTCTGGGAATGGGCGGGGTCGTCTGCGCTGAAGATGCCATTGAATTCATGCTTGCTGGTGCGACTGCCGTAGCCGTCGGTACGGGTTCTTTCATGAATCCCACCACCGCTCCTGAGGTTGTCGCCGGCATAGCATGGTATTGTGAGCAGCAAGGTGTTACCGATGTCAACGAATTGATAGGAGGCCTTTTGTGCTAGAACGATTTGATGCTCTTCCTGCTCACGATCGCGTGATTGTTGCGCTCGATTGTGGTGCCTCGGAAGCGCTTGCTCTCGCTGATAGGCTTGTGGGTAAAGCTACCTGGCTGAAGATAGGTATGACGCTCTATTATGCTGAAGGGCCTTCGATCGTCGAAGCTCTTAAACGCCGCGGGTTCAAGGTATTTCTCGATTTGAAGTTTCACGATATCCCGCATCAGGTTGCAGGGGCGGCCGCATCGGCCGTGAGAAGCGGAGCTGATATGCTGACCATGCATGCGGTCGGTGGTATGGCCATGATGAGGGCTGCCCAAGAAGCGGTCGAAGCGACGGCCTGTGAATTGGGTGATGCTGCGCCGATTACGCTCGGCATCACGGTTTTAACTAGCATGGACCAAGCTTCACTTGCGGCTACCGGGGTGAGTCGATCGGTGACCGAACAAGTTTCCTCTTTAGCTGGGCAGGCGCAACAAGCTGGTTTGTCGGGTGTTGTGGCATCCCCTCAGGAAGCCGCTCTCCTGCGCGAAATGCTTGGACCTGAGGCTTTTATCGTCACTCCCGGGGTGCGCCCTGCAGGTGCCGCTTCGGGCGATCAGAGCCGCATAGCAACGCCTGAGCAGGCATTTGCTGCCGGTGCTTCGCATATCGTCATCGGAAGACCTATCACGCAAGCGGCCAATCCGGTCGAAGCGTTTGAAACCATTACGAAAGGACTTTAACGTGGAACGTGAAGAAATCTTACATGACCTTCAGAAGACCGGCGCGGTTCGTCACGGGCATTTTCAATTGACGAGCGGTCGTCATTCCGATACGTATATCCAATGCGCTCGCGTTCTGGAAGACACGAAGCTCACCAATGCCTTCGCCGCAGAGGCAATCAAGCGTCTGCCTGAAGATCTTGACTTTGATATGGTTGCCAGCCCCGCAGTGGGGGGCATTTTGTTCGGTTATGCCGTCGCATCCGCGCTCGGCACGAAGATGATCTTCTCCGAACGTAAAGAAGGCGTGATGGTGTTCCGCCGCAACTTCGAAGTACCCGAAGGTGCTCGCGTCCTTGTTTGCGAAGATGTGGTGACAACGGGGGGTTCTGTCAAAGAGGTCTGCGATTTGATTGAGGAAGCCGGTGGTATTGTGGTGGCTGTTGTTTCGATGATCAACCGCGGGGGAGAGCGCAAATTCGCTCATCCGTACTATCCCCTGATCGATCTGCCGACTCCGTCGTGGGCTCCGGAAGATTGCGAATTGTGCAAGCAGGGTATCGAAATCGACTCACCGGGTTCTCGCCGTCTCGTCAAGTAAGAAGCGCAATCAATTGGCACAACACGAACGCGGGTAGCGTTGCCTTTAAGCTATTTTGGCGGTTTGGATATGCCGAGAATGGCATAAAACGGCTGATATAACGAAGTTTTTGGGGTGCCTCGTCAATTCTCTAAGACGGCTTTGTCCTGGTGTGATACTATCATTTCATCGCGTAAGAAGAAGAAGGAGAATCAGATGGCTATTCCTCAGTTAAGTCCCGAGGAGCGCAAGGCTGCCCTAGAGAAAGCAAAGGCTGCGCGCATTCAGAGGGCGCAGGTCCGTGATGACTTGAAAAATGGGAAGCTTACCCTGAAAGCCGTACTCGACATGAAGAACGACCCCATCGTGGGCCGTATGAGGGTTTCTACGCTCATTGAAACCATGCCCGGCTATGGCAAGGCGAAAGCTGAAAAAGTCATGACCGAACTGCACATCGCTGAAAGCCGCCGCCTCCGTGGTTTGGGTGAACGCCAGGAAGCTGCACTCTTGGAGCGTTTGAGCTAAGGTATGCGACACGGTAATCTTTTTGTAATATCCGGGCCATCGGGTGCTGGTAAGGGCACCCTCGTGACCCGACTCCTTTCAAAGGTTGAAGATGCGTGGGTTTCCGTGTCGGCAACGACACGGAAACCTCGTCCCGGAGAAATCGAGGGAACGCATTATCTTTTCGTCAACGACGAAGCTTTCGATGAATTGGTTGAGCAGGATGGGTTGCTTGAATGGGCGCCGGTTCATAGTGCGCGCTACGGTACGCCCCGCAAGGTGGTCGAACAGCGTATCGCCGAAGGGTGCCAGGTAATCCTTGAAATCGATGTACAGGGGGCCTTTCAGGTTAAGGAAAAGATGCCCGAGGCAATCCTGCTTTTCATCGAGCCTCCTTCGCTTGCCGAACTCGAATCGCGTCTCGTCAATCGCGGGACCGAATCTCGTGATGTGATAGAAAAAAGGATGAATGTGGCACGCCTGGAGCTTTCGCGCAAGATGGAGTATGATGTAGTGCTTGTGAACGATAATTTGGATCAAGCGGCGGGTGCGCTCGTCGATTTGATTAATTCTTACGCAGAACATGAAGAGGATATTGATTTATGAGTATTATTGAACCGAAGATTGACCTTCTTCTCAAAAAAACCGATAACGATCGTTTTCTGTTGTGTGCCTTGGCTTCCAAGCGCGCTCATGACATCAACGATATGATGCGTGGTCAGCGTGACCGTGCCATTCAATTGCAGACCGCCGTTGAAATCGCACGCGCAGCTGAACGCAAGCCGCTGTCCATGGCTTTCGCAGAAATTGCTCGCGGTGAAGTTTCTTACGATCCGGATAGCATCGATATCAAAAATCATTAAATCCGGCAATTTCCTTGCGTTTGCTTTTCGTGAGGGCGGCCATTACTAGTATCTTATGAGCTCAACGGGTGTTGGGCTCTATTCTTGTTTGAACTGACGTGATGAGGAAATAATCATGAACGAATATCAACGCATTTGCCTTGTCCATTATCACGAAATAGGATTGAAGGGGCATAATCGTTCCTCGTTCGAGATGCGCCTTTTGAGAAACCTTGAGGGTTTACTCAAAGCATTTCCTCTCGTTGCGATTCATCGTATTTCTGGTCGTTTACTCATCTTCATCAAGGAGGGTACCTCGTATGAGGTTGCCTGTGAAATCGCCGACACGGTTGCTCGTATTCCTGGTGTGGCGCGCGTTTCGAGTGGATATAAATGCGAGCGCGAACTCGACGAAATGTATGAAACCGCTGAACTTGCCATCCGCGATGCGGGTCCTTTCGACAGCTTTAAAGTGGCGGCACGGCGCAATCATACCGATTTTCCCATCGATTCGATGGAGCTCAATCAGTTGGTTGGGTCGCATTTGTGCGCTGTATACCCCGAAAAACAGGTAAAGATGAAAAATCCCGACCTCCGGGTGTGTGTTGAAGTGGTGGAAGGGTCGACGTATGTTTACGCCCGAAGCATTACGGGTATCGGTGGGCTGCCGGTTGGTAGTTCGGGGAGGGTCATGTGCTTGCTTTCTTCGGGCATCGATTCGCCGGTGGCCTTGTGGAAGATGGCACGTCGTGGTGCAGTATGTCTCGGGGTCCATTTCTCGGGACGCCCTCAGACGGCGGATACCAGTGAGTATCTTGTTGATGATATTGCTCATGTTTTGGAAAAGACGGGGTGCATCGCGCGCGTCTACGTTGTTCCCTTCGGCGATTATCAGAGGGAAATCGCCGGTGCGGTTCCGCCCGAGTTGCGGGTTATCATGTATCGTCGTCTCATGTTTAAGGTGGCCGCAGCACTGTGTGGCCGAGAAAAGGCAAAAGCCCTTGTGACGGGTGAGAGCTTGGGTCAGGTTGCATCGCAGACGCTCGAGAACATTTCCGTAACCGATGCGGCGGTTGATATGCCCATCTTCCGGCCGCTTATCGGTTCCGATAAGCTCGATATCATCAATCTCGCTCAAGAACTCGGTACCTACGAGATTTCGTCTCAGGACGCTCCTGATTGCTGCACCTTGTTTATGCCGCGCAATCCCGAGACGCATGCGAAATTACATCCGGTTCTTGCCATCGAAGCGCAGTTGCCTCTCGAGACCTGGATTGCAGAGCTCGTTGAAAAAGCGGAAATCCACGATTATCGCTGCTCATCGTACCGCCCCAAAAAACGATCGAAACCATCTGTGCCTGTCGAGACTACTATCGCCAACCCCGATACCGGATTGGGTGAGGGCTTGTAGGACCGCTTGTCCACCTCCTCTGGCGCGTATTTTCTATTCAGTAGAAAAGTCATTGCAATTGTGGAAGATTCCGTTCGATTTTCGTTTGGATTACTCAGACGTTCGGCAAGGTCTTCTCTTTAGTATCTAAGGTGATACGAGGAGGGGGTATGCCGTTTCGCGAGAGCGCCGAAAGCCTTAAGGCGAAAGCACATATCAGTGCAGTTAAAACGCCGGTACTTATCGGTATCACGGTTGCGACACTTGTTATCTTTTTCTTTTGTCTTCAAGGCCTGATGGAGGCTTTCTCTTCTGATACTTTTTCCCTGGTGAAGCATGAATCTGCCCCATCGGAGCCTTCCTCCCAAGCGCCGGATGATGCTTGCGCTGAACCAGGGATGCCAACTGTCATCGTGCATGTTGGTGGTGCCGTTGCGCTGCCGGGTGTTTATGAGCTGCCCGGGGGCTCTCGTGTGCAGGCAGCCATCGATGCGGCGGGAGGCTTTGCTGAGGGTGCCTTTGGAGATGGGCTCAATCGAGCACGGGTGCTCAATGACGGCGAGCAAGTAATCGTCCCCTTGCAGCCGGCCTCCGATGACGTTTCCGGGGTTATCGATGGTCATACTCCCACAGCTTTGGAAGGGTCGTTTTCGGGAAAAGTCAACATCAACTCGGCAACCCTCGAAGAGCTTGATTCGTTGACCGGCATCGGACCTTTGACAGCTCAGCGTATCTTGGCCGATCGTGAAGCTCAGGGGCCTTTTCGAACCATTGAAGATTTGAAGCGTGTTTCCGGTATCGGTGATAAAAAGTTTGCCGCTCTCGCTGATTCAATCTGCGTTTGAGTGCGTCATGGCAGATCGCCCGAGAGAAGCTTTCCAATCGCTGCTCGGCATTGCCGAAGACGAGGCGTGTCTATCGGTGCGGCCGGCCGTCTCATCGTCTGTTTATCTTGCTGCCGGATTATGGAGTGGTATCGGGGTCGTCTATGGCTGCCTAGAGCACTATGATGCGTTTTTTGCTCTTTGTTCCCTTGTCATTTCCGTGTTTGGGATTATCGCTCTCCTTTTCGCATTGTGGCGTTGTCGTCGTAAGGCGATAACCTGTCTTTTGGTGGGATTTTGCCTCGGGGGAGTTTGTGCCTCGGTGGCAGCGCTCGATTATGGTGTAGATATGGAAGAGGCTATCGCGGCTGAGAGTGGACTATACGAGTTTTCCGTGATCGAAGATGCTTCTCGGGGAGACTTCGGGATGTCGTGTTGTGCCGAGACAAAGCTTGCTTCGGGGCGCAAGGTGGCTGTCCGTCTAGACTTTGATAAAGAGGAAACCCGCTATCGTTACGGTGAGCGCTTTGTATCTTTTACCACCTTTCGCAAGCCGAGTGAGGCTGCGGCGTCTCATTATTATCGCGAGGGGCTTGCTGCGCACGCCACAGTTTATTCAACTGAGTCGGTTGCTCTTCCAAAAGCTTTCGGAGTGCTTGTCGATTTCCGACAACGTGCACTTGCCTGCTTTGATGGTTATTCGGGTGAGGGTGCTGCCTTCCTGCGTGCCGTTCTCTTCGGCGAGCGTTCAGATCTTACGGAAGGGGGGTTTTATGCTGCAGTGAAGGTGTGCGGCCTCGCTCACATCATCGCGGTGTCAGGTGCTCATCTCGTCGTGGTTTCATCGTTGATTGGCATCTGCCTAAGGGCGCTGCGGGCGAATCTCTGGATGACGATTGTCATGCAGCTTGTCTTCATCGGGTGTTATCTCATTTTTACCGGATTCCCGATTTCCGCTTTTCGAGCCGCGCTCATGTCGGTGATCTCCATGACCGCGGTTATGGTGGGGCGCCGGTCTTCGGGGGCTGCCGCGCTTGCCGTTTGCGCCTGCGTTATGCTGGGTTCAAATGTCCACGTAGCTTATTCGATTTCTTTCGCACTATCCGTTGCAGCAACTTTCGGCATTGTCTTTTTTGGCGGACTGATGAGGGATTGGTGTAAGAGAGGACTCCGGCTGCAATCGGGCTTCGTATGCGATGCGCTTTCTCTGACGCTTGCGTCAAATCTGCTGACGCTTCCTCTCGCAGCTGCCACTTTCTCTCAAGTTTCGCTGATTGCTCCGGTGGCAAATGTTCTCGCCTCACCGTTGTTTGCTTTGTTTTGTGGGGGAGGCCTGCTTGCGGTTGTCGTTTACTTGGTGGTTCCCGCGTTCGGGGCAATGATTGTCAACGGCCTCGTTGTTGGTGCCCAGGCTTTTTGCGAGGGAGTGATCTTGCTAGCGCAGGTTCCCTTTGCTTCGGTACCGTTTTCGGGAGATTTGAGTGTTTTACTCATTGCTGTGGGCGTTTTCCTTGTCGTGCTGTGGGTTTGGTGGCCTCAGCCATCGCTGAGGGCCTGCGTGACATTTGGTGTATCTTTGTGCTTGTTCGGATGCGTGAGTGTCGGGGTGCTCCCTCGATTTGCGCCCGATGAATTAGTCATGCTTGATATCGGACAAGGTGATGCTTTCCTGGTGCGAAGCCGTGGTTCGACCCTCCTTGTCGACACCGGTAATCAGGATAGGTTGCTGTTGCGAGGCCTGGCTCAGCAGGGGATATATCATCTTGATGCGGTGGCTATCAGCCATCCTGATGACGACCACTGCGCTTCGCTGCTCGCGTTGCAGGCCCTTGTCCCCGTCGATCGCGTATTGGTTGCGCAAGACCTGCTTTCGTGCCCCTGCGATTCGTGCAAAAAACTCAGGTTTAATGCGGAACAGTTAGTAGGCCACGACGGTCTTTTAGGCATCGGTGTAGGTGATTCGCTGAAGTTCGGAATTTTCACCGCTCGTATGATAGCGCCGCAATCGTTTTCCGATGAGGGTGGTAACGCCGACAGCCTGTGTCTTTTACTCGATGCTGACGTGAATGGTGATGGGCGGGCTGAATGGAGGACGCTTTTGTGTGGGGATGCGGAAGAATCCCAGATTGCTCAGATGATCGAATCGAAGGCTTTGGGGGATATCGATATCTATAAAGTCGGTCATCATGGGTCCAAGCATGCACTGACTCCTGAAGAAGCGATGATTCTTCGCCCCGAAATCGCTTTGGTAAGTGTTGGAAAAAACAATCGCTACGGACATCCTGCACCGTCGACCCTTGATACGCTTTCTTCGGTGGGTACTCGGGTGTTTCGCACCGATGAACAAGGAGAGGTTGTATGCAGATTCCTCTTTGATCGGATCGAGGTGGATGCGCTCCGCTAAAATGTAGTCATGGCTAACACAACGAAAAACGACACGCTCCTTCCCGCATATCTCGTCGTCGGTGATGACGAATTGAAGCGGGAAGCGGTGATGAGACGCCTCAAACAGCGGCTTTCTTCCTTGGGTGACCTCTCGTTTAACAGCGATCGTTTCAACGGCGAGGTGGCGACGGCTCAAGATATCTGCGCGGCATGCAATACGATGCCCTTTGCCAGCGAGAAGCGGCTCGTTGTGGTTGAGTCGGCCGACAAGCTGAAGAAAGCAGATACTGACGCAATCGTCGAATATCTGAAGAATCCTGCCGAAACCACCGTGCTTGCCTTGGTTGCGGTGAAGCTTGCCAAGAATACCCGACTCTACAAGGCGATTGCCGGTCTTGGAAAGTCGGCTATTATTGACTGTCTTCCACTCAAGCGTTTCGAACTACCCCGCGCTGTTCGCTCGATGGCAGTCACGCATGGTATCACTTTGACCGATGCTGGTGCACATGCGCTTATTGAAAACGTGGGAGAGAACACCATCGCGCTCGATAGTGAATTGAAGAAAATCGCCCTTGCGCATCGTGGCGGTGATGCGGTGAGCGATCGCGAAGTTAATGCCCTTATCGTTCGAACGGCTGAAGTGAAGCCCTGGGAATTCGTCGATGCATTCTCTTCGCGCAATCTTCAGAAATGTTTGTGGTGTCTCGGTCGCATGGAAAGCACCTCGCCTCATGCTCTGCTTGCGATGTGCACCACGCGTCTTCGCGAATTGATCTGCGCCCGTGCCCTTTACGACCGGGGTGCACAGGCGCGCCTTGCGGCTGTCTTGAAACTGCCCGACTGGCGGGTGAAGAATCATATCTCTTGGGCTCGTTCGTTTACTGCGGCAGAATTGCGGGGGGCGCTGGTGCGAGCTCGTGATGCCGAAAGATCCATGAAAAGCGGGGGAGACCCTGATGCGGTATTTCTCGAGTGGATTCTCTCGGCAATAGGGCACACGCTCTTCTAATGCATAACGAAATAGACCCCAAGGGGTCTATTTCTCACTTGATATGCGAACAGATCGCGAGCGATCTTAGGCGTCGATGTCTAAAACTATTCGGCAGCCACTTCTTCGGCAGGTGCCGCTTCGGCTTCAGCCTTGGCAGCAGCTTCGGCTTCATCAGCCTTTTTCTTGGCGGCAGCAGCCTGAGCCTTCTGGGTGGTGCCGCGACGCTTGGCCTTTTCCTCAGATGCCTTCTTCAGGGCTTCCTTGCGTTCAGCCTTGGCAGCAGCCTTTTTCGAGCCGATTTTCTCCTGAGCTTTTTTCTCAGCGACTTCGTATGCGGCACGTTCTGCGTCGGTGACGACGGTGTTGGCAAGCTTCATGATGCCACTTTTGTGGTTTGCAGCCTGATGCTTATGGATAACGCCCTTGGAAGCAGCCTTGTCCATAAGGCGGCAAGCCGCGAGAGCGGCAGAATATGCTTCTGCGCCATTTTTAGCTTCAACAGCATCTTGTACTGCGCGAGTCGCAGTCTTTAATTCCGAACGAACCGCGCGATTACGCATGCGCGCTTTCTCGTTGGTTAAGATGCGCTTTTTCTGACTTTTGATATTAGCCACGCTTAATCCTCCATAGTTGTACTTAATTGTTTCAAACGAAAACTTAAAAATCTTAGCACAGATTTCATCAGATTGTACTAGTTGTCTTGCTAAAATGTGCCGAGCAGCGGCTTTATCGATAAAATCAACAAGGGGTCGCCACCGTTGTCGGTGCTAATTGGCCTATTTGCAAGCTTTTCCGACTCGATTTTTTTGCGAACCCCTGTTTTCATGTAAGAGTTGTTCTGTTGGTCCGCTTCAATCGATTCTTTCGGTACAATATAAGATTGCTGCCTGATGCAATGCGCTATTATAGCGCTGCAAAGAATAATACCGTAAAACAAAGTGCTTGGATTGGAAAAGATGAGTCAGGACCCAACATACATTCGAAATTTTTCGATTATCGCCCATATCGACCACGGAAAATCAACGCTTTCCGACCGCGTTCTCGAATTGACGGGAACCGTCGCCCACCGCGACATGCAGGCTCAGATGCTCGACTCGATGGATATCGAGCGGGAACGAGGCATCACCATCAAAAGCCAAGCGGTCCGTGTCGACTATACGTCAGACGATGGGCAGCTCTATCAGTTCAACTTGATCGACACTCCGGGTCACGTTGACTTTACCTATGAAGTGTCTCGAAGCTTAGCGGCTTGCGAAGGGGCGGTGCTCGTTGTCGATGCCACCCAGGGCGTCGAAGCGCAGACGGTTGCCAATGCGATGATGGCGATGAATGCGAACCTCGAGATTATCCCGCTTATCAATAAGATTGATTTGCCGGCGGCCGAACCCGAACGGGTCAGGGAAGAGATCGAAGAGGGTCTCGCCATCCCTGCCGACGATGCGGTGCTCGCCAGTGGCAAGACCGGCGTCGGTGTCCACGATTTGCTCGAGGCTATCGTCTACAATATTTCCGCTCCGGTCGGTACGCTTGACGCCCCTCTGCGAGCGCTCATTTTCGATTCGTATTTCGATGCATATCGTGGTGTTGTGGCGCTCATTCGCGTCGTCGATGGTGCCGTCAGGAAGGGCGATCGCATCTACATGATCGCAACGGGTATCGATACCCTCGTTGAGGAAGTCGGTGCTCGGCGTCCTATTGAAACTGCCATGCCCGAGCTGACGGTTGGTGAGGTCGGTTATCTTGTTACGGGCCTAAAAGATGTCTCTCACGTGAAGGTCGGTGATACGATTACCTGCATCCCCGGAGGCATCAACGACCCTTTGCCGGGCTACCGCGAAGTAAAGCCAATGGTGTATACGGGCCTGTTTCCCCTCGACGGCGATCAGTACGAGCCGCTCAAGGAGGCTCTTGAGAAGCTTGTTCTCAATGACCCCGCGTTGGTTTGGGAACCGGAAAAATCCCATGCTCTCGGTTTCGGCTTCCGCGTTGGATTTCTTGGATTGCTGCATATGGAGGTCATCAAGGAACGACTCGAGCGGGAATTTGGTCTCGATCTTCTCGCAACGGCTCCGTCGGTCGAATATCACATTTACAAAACGAATGGAGATATGGTTTCGCTCCATTCTCCCCAGGAAATGCCTGATCCGAGTGAAATCGACCGTATTGAAGAACCCTATCTCAAAGCCAAGATCCTCATTCCACCCGATTACGTCGGCGCTGTTATGGAATTGACGGTCAGCCGTCGTGGTTCATTCGTGACGATGAGCTACCTTTCGACGACTACCGTTGAAATGCTGTGGGATATTCCGCTTTCAGAACTGATTATGGATTATTTCGACCAGTTGAAAAGTCGTACGAAGGGCTACGCGTCGCTCGATTACGAATACAACGGCTATCAAGCGTCACGACTCGTCAAGCTTGATATCATGCTTGCCGGTGAGCCGATCGATGCCTTGTCGTTTATCGTTCATCGCGATAAGGCATATGATCGCGGTAAGGTGCTGACCGAGAAGCTGAAGGAAATCATTCCGCGACAGATGTTCGAAGTACCGATCCAGGCTGCTATCGGTGGAAGGATTCTCGCCCGTGAAACGGTTAAGGCAAAGCGCAAAGACGTGCTTGCAAAATGCTATGGTGGCGATATTTCACGTAAGCGCAAGCTGCTCGAAAAGCAGAAAAAAGGCAAAAAGCGCATGAAGAACATAGGGAGTGTAGAAGTTCCGCAAGAAGCATTCATGGCGATTCTTAAAGTGGATGAGTGATGGTATATGGCTCGAAAGAAGCAAGAATACGACTGGCTCGATGATCCGTTCAGTCAGAGTCCTCAAACGAAGCCAAAAGGTTTTCCGGTCGGTTTGATACTTGTGCTGGCTATCTTGTTGGTCCTCGCCGTCAGCGTCGCTGTCGGTGTCGCGTATCTGACGACGTTCAATGCGATGTTGTAGGTAAAGAAAATGTTCGTCAACGTCGGCGGATTCCGTATTCGGGAGGTATGGATGAAGACAAATGAGACAATCACAACCATTTTGACGCGCCGCTCGGTGTGCGCCTTCGGTGAGCCTTCAATCGAGCGGGATGATTTGGAAGCACTCTTGCTAACACCCGCCGATTACGAGGTCCACGGTAGTGTGGCGTTCGGCTATGCAGCGCAGAGCGGTCGCGAAAATGCGCGCAAAAGCCAGGTTGTCTGGAGCGATTAGTGTACGATTTCTTTTCACAACATCCCCTTCTTCTCGCTCCCATGGCTGGGGTGACCGATGAGGCTTTTCGCAGCTTATGCAGGGAGCAGGGCGCAAGCTTGACCTATACGGAAATGGTCTCGAGTAAAGGTTTGAGTTACGCCAACGAAAAGACCTGTCAGCTTTTGCGCACTTCCTGCGATGAAAATTGTGTTGCGGTGCAGATTTTTGGACACGAGCCCGATACTATGGCGCAGCAGGCCGCTTGGATAGAGAAATCCATGGGCGCTCGGGTTGCCTATATCGACATCAATATGGGATGTCCTGCCCGAAAAATCGTCAGCAAAGGCGATGGGTCGGCCCTGATGGAAACCCCGCGGTTGGCCCGCGACATCATTGCTGCTGTCGTCGACGCAGTCACGGTTCCCGTCACCGTGAAATTTCGTCGTGGTTTCAATCTCGACAAGGAAACAGCGCCTTCCTTTGCGCTCATGGCAGAGCATGCGGGCGCTTCGGCGGTAGCCGTTCATGGTCGTTTCTCCGAGCAGCTCTATCGAGGGCAGGCGGATTGGGGCGTGATCTCACGCGTCAAGCAAACAGTTTCGATACCGGTAATCGGCAACGGTGACGTGAAGTGCGGGGAAGATGTGGTGACCATGAGACAGCAGACGGGTTGCGATGCCGTCATGATTGGCCGGGCAGCCGAAGGCAACCCCTGGATATTCGCCGCTGCAAAAGCGGCTTGGGATGGCGTGGCGGCTCCTGCTGCTCCCACCTACGAGCAGCGTATCGCCTGTGCGAAACGACACGCGGCACTTCTTGCCGAACGTGATGAGCGCAGCATTATTCGTATGCGGAAGCATGCGATGTGGTATTTGGCGGGGATGCCCGGTGCCGCCGTTGCCCGTTCCCGCATCAACGGATGCGCTACCCTCAATGATTTTGATGAGGTCTTCGAGGCCGTGCTGGTGCATCTGGAAACGATAACCTCTGAACACGACGAAAAGGTGTAAGCCATGCATGACCCCTATAAGGCACTCTACCTTCATATTCCGTTTTGCGCATCGCGCTGTGCCTATTGCGATTTCACCACGCAGGCAGTCGACGCAACGAGCCCTGCGGTGGGAGAATATCTCGAAGGTCTCGTTCTCGATATCCGTCGAGCAGCCAAAGAGGGAAAGCTTTCCGAAATCGAGACCGTTTATGTTGGTGGTGGTACACCGAGCCACGTCGGTTCAAAGTATCTCTCTCAACTCTTCTATACGCTGGGGCTTTCCATGCATCTCACCGACGAGGTGGAATGCAGTATGGAGGCAAACCCGGAAAGCCTGGACGAGCGTCTCGTGCGCGACCTGTGGGCCCTGGGGGTGAACCGGCTTTCCATCGGGGTCCAAAGTTTCAATGACCGTCTTTTGACTACCTTGGGGCGCGCTCACGATGCCGATGGAGCGCGTCGTGCTATCGCCGCAGCTCAGACTCGTTTCGACAACGTCAGCATCGATCTGATGTGCGGCCTGCCCGGCCAAAGTGCCCTCGATTTCCAAGAAAGCGTCGAGGAGGCGATCAACCTCGGCGTGAAGCACGTCAGCATCTATCCACTCACCATCGAACCTCATACCCTGCTTGATTCGATGGTCTTAGCCGGCGAAATCGAAGAAGCCGACGATGATGAGGAAGCGCTTATGATGCAGCTCGCTGCGCACCTTTTAAGGGAAGCGGGCTTTGAGCGCTATGAGGTTGCCAGCTATGCGCAACCGGGGTATGAATCGCGGCACAACACCGCCTATTGGACCGGTAAGCCCTACCTCGGTTTCGGTACCTCTGCGGTAACCATGACGCAAAATGATGAGCGCCGGATGCGGGTCCAGGATGGGCAGGTTGTCGACGATCTTAATGCGGCGCAGATGTGCGCAGAAGATCTTATGCTTGGCATGCGGATGACGCAGGGCCTTTCCGATAAGCAGGTGGCAAATGCCACGGTGTTGCTGCCTTGCCTGCCCGAGGTGCTCAAAGGTCTCGAAAAGCGCCTGCTCATCATCCATGAAGACGGTCGTTACCGGCCAACCCAGTCCGGCTGGTTATGTGGCAATGAGCTCTATGGCGCACTGCTCGATCTGGCTCCTTAACCTACAATATGACGTATTCGTAACTTTCTTAGCACTCTTGATACCCGTCTGCTAAAATGCAATATTGTTCATAAAATCGAGAGAAAAGGGGAGTGCGCATGCTATCGAGCAGACGACAAAAAGTGCTTGCGGCGTTAATTGAAGAATACGTTGCCAATGTCGTGCCGGTCGGTTCGCGTACTTTGACTGAACGATACCAGCTCGGCGTCAGCTCTGCGACGATTCGCAATGAGCTTTCGATTCTCGAGGATGATGGATATATCGCTCAACCCCACACTTCAGCCGGGCGGATTCCCACTGACTCGGGGTATCGAGCTTTTGTCGATGAATTGCTTCATACCGAACTTTCCGAAGATGTCGACGTCGATGATGCGGCGATAAGCGAGCTCAGAAACGACGCCACCGAACTCGATGATTTGATGGATAAGACTTCAGCGGCTTTAACTAAGCTGACGGATTGTCTTTCCATCGTGTTGCCGCCTTCGATTGTCTCGCTCCACGTCAAGCAGCTTTCGCTGATTTCCTTGACGCCGTATCGTGTTTTACTGGTTGTTGTAACCGAAGATGGACGCGTGCTCAATCGTACTGTCGATTTTTCCGAAGAGATTGACTGCAATGAGCTCGCAATGGTTCAGAATCTACTCAACGATGTATTTGTGGGAAAATCACTCTCGGAAATCAAGAATGGCATGAGTTTCGATACCGTATCTGCGCTTTCTGACCCTCTCGCTCAAATCATGCTCGGCGAACTGTTTGCCTGCATGAAGGAGGGTGAAACGGGTCGCGCCCATAGTCTCGGCATGACCTCATTGCTCAAGAAGCCGGAATTCAGTCACGCGCAAGCGTTTTTGCCTGTCTTGCAAATGCTTGAAGACGATACGGTGTTGTTCCAGATTCTTGATGATGCCGAACATACCGATCAGACGATGGTTAAAATCGGTCACGAAAACAAAGTGGTCGAGTTCGCTGGTGTTTCGGTGGTGGCCAGCCAGTATGGACGCGGTGAGGCGGCCGGAGTGGTCGCGGTTATCGGGCCTACTCGCATGAACTACTCTCAAGTAATACAAGCAGTACGTGCCGCAAAGCGCACGCTACAAGACCTATAGAACGAAATTAGGAAGGCTAACGACTCATGGCAAATGATCTCTACGAAGTGCTCGGTATTGATAAGAGTGCGACAGAGGATGAGATAAAGAAGGCTTTTCGCAGAAAAGCACGAGAGCTGCACCCCGACGTCAATAAGGCAGAGGATGCCGAAGACAAATTCAAAGAACTCAACGAGGCCTACGATGTTTTGAGTGACGCCAACAAGCGGGCTCAATACGATCGTTTCGGAACGATTCCGGGCGCTTCAGGAGGCGGGTCGTACGGTGGCGGTACTCAGTATGTCGACCTGGAAGATCTTTTCGGAGGCGGCTTCGGCATGGGTGACTTGTTTAGCTCCTTTTTCGGAGGCGGCGGATCAGGTCAGGCGACCGTACGCAAAGAGGGTCGTGATATGGGCGCCGGCTTACGTCTGACGCTTGAAGAGGTTGCTTCCGGTGCGAAAAAAGAAATCGTCTACGATCGTTTGGCTCCCTGTCCTGATTGCGAAGGCACAGGATTGGGGCCCGATGGTGAAGAAATAACCTGTCCCGAGTGCAACGGTCAGGGCCGCGTCGTTTCTGTGCAGCATACCTTTATGGGTGATATGCAATCTGCTTCGACTTGCCGCGCCTGTGGTGGATCGGGTAAAACGATCAAGAATCCCTGCCCTGAATGCGAGGGTCAAGGGCGCGCTCCCGATCGCCAACGGGTTACCGTCGAGGTTCCGGTCGGTATTCGTGACGGACAGCAGCTTCGAATCTCCGGGTTCGGTGAAGCGGGTATGAATGCTGCGCGCGCTGGTGATCTTATCGTCACCTGTCGTATTCAGGCCCATGAATTCTTCGAACGCGAAGGCGATAATCTTCATGCTCGCGCAAATGTTTCCATCGTCCAGGCTACCTTGGGCGCTGAAATCGAAATCGAGGGAGTTTTCGAAGACGAAAAGGTCAAGGTTCGCGTTCCTGAAGGATGCCAAAACGAACAGGTCGTCAGGGTACGCGGTTTTGGTATGCCGCGCTTCAAAAGTGAGGCGCGGGGAGACCTTTACGTGCACATCAACGTACTCATTCCGAAGAAGGTGACCAAGAAGCAACGTGAATTGCTTGAGAGTCTTGCCGAAGAAATGGGCGATGATGTTTCTGAAGCGCGAACACCTTTACAAAAACTCCGCGACGCTTTTATTTAGGGAAGTGGGTAAGCGCGGTGGCATTGCATCATTTCTTTTTGGAGGACCAGGTTTTGGCCGAGGAATCAGCCGAGCAATTTTCTCTACGCCTGGTTGCTGACGATGCGAAGCATGCGCGCGTTGTTCGCCTGAGTGCGGGGGAGCACCTTGCCGTTGTCGATGCGGCAGGGGATTATTTCGAGTGTGAGGTTGTTTCCTTCGATGCTGGTGGCCTGATTGTTCGTATCGCATGCAAGCTCGATACGACATCCGGTCGCCCTCATGTCGTCTTAATGCAGGGCCTTGCCAAGGGTGAGAAGATGGACATGATCATCCGCCACGCAACTGAGCTGGGCGTAAGTAGCTTCACGCCCCTTATCTGCGACCGGAGTATCGTGAAGCTCGACGCAAAGAAAGCTGCCGCGAAGACTGAGCGGTGGCGCACAATCGCTAAATCCGCCGCCATGCAAAGCGGCCAGCTTTCTCTTCCCGAGGTCACGCTGCCGCAGACTGTTTCCGAGGCGGCTACCGCTATCGCCGATGCGACCGCGGTGTTGGTCTGCTGGGAGGAAGCTGACTGCAGCGCACGATTGCATGAGGCGCTGACTGCCGCGCTTGAGGCGTGCGGTACGGGTGCTGCCGATGCGCACGTGGTTGTTGTCGTGGGTCCCGAAGGGGGATTGACCGAAGCCGAGGTCACTGAACTGTGCGCGGGAAACGAACGCGCTTCGCTGGTAACCCTTGGCCCCTCTATATTGCGCACGGAGACGGCGGGTATCGTCGCGCCCGCACTGGTCCTGTATGAACTGGGCGGATTGTCGTGAATTTCGCAATCATTAACCTCGGATGTAAGGTGAACCGTGTTGAATCGGACACTATTGCGGCAGCCTGTTTAGCACGGGGTAGCCATGAGGTCGATTCCGCTGCAGCAGACATCATCTTCATCAATACCTGTACGGTAACAGGGGAAGCCGAGAAGAAGACTCGTAAAGCGGTTCGTCGGGCCTTGCGAGAAAACACCACGGCGCGTGTCGTGGTAACGGGGTGTGCAGCAGCGATTGCCCCTGAAGTGTTTTCGACTATGGGAAACCGCGTGATTGTAGAACCCGATAAGGCGAAAGTGATAGAGGCTTTCGATGAACTTGTACCGCTTTCTCGGCATGGAGATTCTGACGAGCAGGCATCTGATAAGGTTGCTGTCCGTGTCGGGCGAGAATTTCCAACTCGGGCGGGAATCAAGGTGCAGGATGGCTGCAACAATGCGTGTACCTATTGCATCGTACACGTCGCGCGAGGGCCTGCGTGGAACCTCTCCATCAATGAAATCGTTGAGGAAACGGTGGCTCATGCTCGTGCAGGAGTGAAAGAAATCGTCTTGTCGGGAATCAACCTGGGTTCTTTTAACGACGAGGGTTTAAGCTTGGTGGAATTGCTCAAGGCAATCCTCGCAAAAACCTCCGGGGTGCGATTTCGCTTATCAAGCATCGAGCCGCGGGATGTCGACGATGCGCTCATCGCTCTCATGCAGCAGGAAGAGGGCCGTATCTGCCGTCACCTTCATCTGCCGCTACAATCCGGTTCGACCGAGGTTCTTCGCCAAATGGCGCGCCCCTATACGGCTCAGGCTTATGAAGATCTCGTGCAACGACTTTATGCGGCGATGCCGATGCTTTCTCTGTCAACCGACATCATCGTAGGATTTCCCGGTGAAACCGAATCCCAGTTCGAGGAAACGCTCGTGCTAGCCCAAAGAAGTCGCTTCTCTAAAATCCATGTGTTTCCCTATTCGCGCCGTGAAGGCACTCCCGCCGCCGAACGTATCGACCAGATTGACCCACACTGCAAAGCTGAGCGGGCATCTCGCTTGAACCAACTTGGAGAAGCCCTCCACGAGCAATCTTTCAATGACCGCATCGGAGGGACCGAGCAGGTGATTGTGGAGCGTCGAGGTCGAGGCACTACTGAAAGCTATTTCGATATCTCCGTACCCGCCGAAGCGGTGCCCGGTGATTTGATTGAGCTGCGCCTTGAGCGGCAATTTGAAGGGAAGTTCACCTTTCTTCCCCCGTCGAAATAAGCATTCCATCGTGTTTCGGTAAAGAGCGTTTACCTCGAAATTCTCCGTGTTACAATGACCGCATGACGAATCAAACTCAAATCACTCTGACCGTACCCGAAGGCGTGAATATGGCGCTTCTCGTGGGGCAGGCAGATGAGGTAATCCACGTAATAGAGGATGCCTATCAGGCTCGCATAACGGTGCGAGGAAACACCATCGACCTTTCGGGCGATCCTATCGAGGTCCAGTCCCTCACGGCGCTGTTCTCCGATTTGATCAAACTGATTGAAAGTGGAACCGAACCAACGCTTGACTATGTTCGGCGCGCTATCGACCTTCTCCGTACGGGTGATTTTGCCCCCTCCGCGCTGCGGCAGGATATTTTGCTCACGTATCGTGGTCGGGCTATTCGGCCGAAAACGGCGGGCCAGAAACGCTATGTCAATGCGATTCGCGACAATACGATCACTTTCGGTATAGGACCTGCAGGTACGGGTAAAACTTATCTCGCTATGGCGATGGCCGTGGCTGCGCTCAAGCGCAAGGAAGTCGGCCGTATCATCTTGACGCGTCCGGTGGTCGAGGCGGGGGAGAGCCTGGGCTTTCTGCCGGGCACGCTGTCTGAAAAAGTCGACCCCTACATTCGTCCGCTCTACGATGCCCTCTTTGACATGACCGATATGGAACGCGCAAATCAATTGATTGAAGATGGTGTTATAGAAATCGCCCCTCTCGCATTTATGCGAGGGCGCACCCTCAATGACAGTTTTGTTATTTTGGATGAAGCGCAGAACACGACACCCGATCAAATGAAGATGTTTTTGACCCGTTTGGGATTTGGCTCGAAAATGGTTATCACCGGAGACGTGACTCAGCTTGACCTACCCAAGGGTGTTTCAAGCTTGAAAAGTATCGGTACTATCCTTAGGGGAATCGATGGAATCGCCTTCTGCGACTTCACCGGTAAGGACGTAGTGCGACATTCCCTTGTCGCCGCTATCGTTTCTGCATACGAAAAGGCAGTCAAGTGCCCCTAGCGCTCGGCCATTACAAAAGCATTGAAGGGGAAGTGTGCCTTCCCCGCTATAAAGAGAAAGAGTAACTCGATGGAAATCCAGATTAACTACGATCACCAAGAAGAAAAGCTCGTTAATCTTCCTTTGAAAGATTTGACGGAATTCGTGCTCAGCAGTCAAGATAAGCCCTTCAATACCGAAGTGTCGATTAGCTTTGTCACCGACGAGGCTATCGCAAAGCTCAACGAACAGTATCGGGATAAAAAGGGTCCGACCGACGTCCTTTCATTTGAGTGCGATGGCGCCATGGATGATCTTGAAGCATCACTCCAGGTTGAAGCCCCTGTTTTCGAATTAGGGGATGTCGTGATCGCCCCCGATGTCGCGCAGGTCCAGACCGTCGAATTTGGAACGACCTTTGAAGAAGAAATCAGTCTTTTGCTCGTTCATGGTCTCCTTCATCTCTGCGGGTATGATCACCTCGAAGATGCTGAAGCCGAGCGAATGGAAAGCCTCGAATCCGAACTGCTTGAAGCTTGGGAAGCGCGGTAGAAAGTGAAGCCGGTAACGTCATTTATCGGGTCTTTTCGTTTCGCCTGCTGCGGGATTGCGACTGCCTTCAAAGAAGGTCGCAATATTCGCATACAGGTAATCATTGCTGTGTTCGTCTGTGTGTCGGGGTGTATCCTGCGCCTCGATGTTCTGTCTTGGGTTGCTCTTTTAATCTGTATTGGAACGGTGCTTTCGGCCGAGTGCTTCAATACCGCGCTCGAGGATCTGGTCGATCTCGTCAGCCCCGAGTATCATCCTTTAGCTAAATCGGTAAAAGACATGGCGGCAGGTGCCGTGTTGATTCTCTCACTTGTATCGTGCGTGGTCGGTATCCTCATTTTCGGTTCCGCACTCATACCCCTTATCTTCATCTAAAGTACTGGGAAGGAATTACGTGTCAGACGAAATCAAAGACACCACATCGGAGGGGGCCAACTCTCAGCAGGAGGCTTTTCATTCGGGCTTTGTCACGCTGGTTGGGCGTCCGAATGCAGGAAAGTCGACGCTTATCAATGCTATCATGGGAAAGAAGCTTGCAATCACTTCCGATACAGCCCAAACGACCCGTCATCGTTTTCGTGCTATCTTGACACGCCCTGAATTTCAAATGGTCATGGTTGATACCCCGGGCTTGCACAAGCCTCACGATGCGCTCGGACAAGAGCTGAATACTTCAGCACTTGCAACCTTAAACGATATTGACGTGGTAGCTTTTTTGATCGATGCGTCTCAGCCGATTGGTAAGGGTGATGCGTGGGTTGCAGAGCAGCTTCGCACTGTTCGTGCTAAGAAGATTCTCGTGCTTTCTAAAACGGACCTTGTCAGCGATAACGCGCTTGAAGTGCAGCGCGTGCGGGCTGCCGCTCTTGGCGACTGGGATAGTTTCGTTGCGGTATCTGCGAAAAAGGCTGAAAATATCGAAGGTTTCATCGCGGCGGTTTCTGAAGCCCTGCCACTCGGCCCGAAATGGTTTTCCGCTGACGTTGAAACCGACCAGCCCCTTGAGGTTCTTGTCGCTGAATTCATCCGCGAAAAAATTCTTCGCAGTTTTCATGATGAAGTCCCTCATGCGATCGGAGTTGTAGTTGATGAGATGGAGTATGTGAAAAAAACGGATCTCTATCGTATTCGAGCGACGATTTTTGTCGAGCGTGACAGCCAAAAAGGCATCATTATCGGCAAAGGGGGCACTTCGATCAAGCAGATCGGAACCGAATCCCGTCGCGATTTAGAAGTGCTCTTGCGCGGTCGGGTGTTCCTTGACTTAAACGTGAAGGTCAAAAAAAACTGGCGTCGTGATTTAAATCAAATTCGCCGTTTCGGCTACGGAGAGGGGATCTAGCGGCTCTATGTCCCGCTTTACCGATCAGGAAGAAATACGGCAGCTTGCCCTCAAGCGTTCCAGTCAGCGTCGCGGCGAGAGTTTCGCTCGCGATGAAGAGGCTGCTCGTGCACGTTTGCGTGCGCGGAAGGAGGGCGGTAAAAATGGCAACGTCTCTGAAGGCGCTCATGCGTCAGCTACCGCCCGAGAGGGAAAGCGGTTTTTTTCGTTTTCTAATTTTTTGATGCGATTTGCATCAAATCGTCGCGCAGTGCTTGTCGTGATTGTTCTTGTGGTGATCAGCCTTTTTCTCTGCGCTTACTTTTTCGGAATGCAACAAACCCCCGCCACGAGCACTTCGCCTGATGCTGGCACATCGGAACAGAATTCTACCAGCGATGTCTCGGTTGTCGATTCTCTGCAACTTCCTGCTTATTTGCCCGATCAGCTGAAGGCCGATTTGATTGCGCAAGCTCACACGAATGAGGATATGGCACGCATAGCCTATCAAGCTGAAGCCTACGGGATTGACGGTCCCGAAGTGCAGCAGAAGATACTCAAGCTTGCGGTTGACGAACCCGCGGCCCGTCCCTTTGTGCTTGGTTTTTTGGATTCGTATCCCGCAAGTACCGGTTCGCCCTACACCGAGTCGCTCACTAAGGGCGATATTCCTCTCTTGCAGCAATGGGATCCGCGCTGGGGCTACCTCTCTTACAGCTCGGCGCCATTTGGGCTGACCGGTTGTTGCCCGACGGCGTTTTCCATGGTGTGCATGGGTCTTACCGGCAATCCTGCTATGACCCCCGCTGAAATGGGCGCTCTCGCGTCGCGCGATGGCTACATGGATGAGTTTCGGGGTACGGATGCGTCATTTCTCGTCAATGAAGCACCCAACTTCGGCTTGTTTTGCAATAGCATCCCCGTTGATGCCGACACGGTGCGCCAATGCTTAGGCGCCGGGGAGGTTATCATCTGCAACGTTGGCCCCGGTGATTTCACCCTTGACGGACATTTCTTCGTCATCGTTGGGTTGAACGCCGATGGCACCGTGAAAATTAACGATCCCTATTCAAAGGTTCGTTCGGATAAACCATGGGACATCAATGTGCTCATGAATCAGACCAGGGCGCTATATTCATGCGGTACGGCGTAGGAGTGCGCTATGGTTCAACAGACCTATCATGCCCGTGTCATTGTTTTGCATAAGACGAAGCTGGGTGAGACCGATCTGATCTTGACGTTCCTCGCCGAAGACGGGTCTCAGATTCGAGCCGTTGCGAAGAGTGCTCGCAAACCGAGCAGCCCGTTCGCTTCGCGCCTTGAGCTGTATTCTCAGGCGCGGGTTTTGTTTGCCTGCGGGCGTAGCCTCGATATCGTGAAGGAAGCGCAGATAATCGAGAGTAACGCTTCGGTCCGTAAAGATTTCGAGCATGTAGTTGCTGCTGCTCCCTTGGCCGAACTCCTCGATAAGATTACTCAGCAAGAATTGTCGAATCCTCAACTATTCCCTTTGACCCAAGTTTGCCTTTCTGCACTCGGTCACCTTGAGTCCTCTCTTGCCCCTTCAATTACGGCAGCTCACCTGCTCAAGTCGGTTTCCTTTTCAGGGTTTCGGCCCTCACTTTCGCGCTGTGCGGTATGTGGTGTGCCCGTTGCCTATGATGCTCTGGGCGCCTTGACGGCGGTGTCGTATCGCGAGGGGGGAGTGGTTTGTTCTGACTGCGCGCCTCATGTCGATACGCGTCTTGTTCCGACCCAAACGTGTAAGTGGGCCCAGGTTCTTCTGTATGCGACCATCGAAGAGATCGCTGAGATGCGGATCGACCCTCGCACCTCGTTGGCAATCATTCAATTCTGCCATCCCTGGATAGAGGAACACGTCGGCTCAAGTCTTAAATCGCTGACGTATCTGAGTGATTGCGGACTTTTTTAGCCAGGGCATCGTTGTGGGGGATGAGTGCCTTCAAGTCGCTGAAGAGATTTTGGAATTCATCTCGAAAGGCGCTGCTCTTCAGGCAAAGGAAGGTGACATCGTGTTCTATGGGGGTGCCGCTGAGCTCGATGCGAGCCAGGGTGCCTTCTCCCAGTTCTTTGCGGGCAGCTGCCTCATAGATGAAGGTAATGCCGTAATCGTTTTCGACAAATATCTTGATGATGTTGAGACTGGTTATCTCAGTTTTTTGAATGAAATTTGAAAGGGAAAGATTGCGTTCGCGCAGGGCGTTTTCAAGGATGGCGCGAGTTCCCGAACCCTCTTCACGAACGAGAATTCGCTCTTCAAGCAGATCGTCAAGAGTGTAAGGGGATGTGTTTGCAAAACGATGAGCAGGTGAGCAGAGTCCAATGAGCTTTTCTCGACAGAATACGCTCCAATCAAAATCACTCTTGTCGAAATATCCTTCAACAAGTGCACAGTCGATGGTACCTGCCCGCAGCATGGCGAGTAGCTTTTCCGTTCCGCTGGAGATGAGATGTGCCTGTATTTTTGGGTGGTTTTCGAGGTAGGTGGCAAGGGGCTGCGCTAGAAGGTATTCTCCCGCGGTCAGGGTCATGCCAACCCTTAAATGTTCGATGTGCGTATCCGTGCCTAAGATTTTTTCTCGCAACATTGCCTCATCGTGCTCCATAGTCATGGCAATATCGCGCAATATAATGCCCGCCGGAGTCAGGTTGAGTTTTCTGCTTCGATAGGTGAAGAGCTTTGTGCGGTAGTGCTTCTCGAGAGCTGCGATATGTTGCGAAACAGCTGGTTGCGTAATATTGAGTTCAACCGCGGTTTTGGTGTAATTCATCGTATGGCATACGTTGAGAAACGTCTGCATTTTAAAATCCTGCAACGAACACCTCCGGTACTTTGGGGCGTGTATTTCAGTTCAGTATATAAGATATGTTTATCTAATCATAACAAGTTATTAGTTTAATTTTTGATAAACGGTGGGAAAATAAATATTAAGAACCGTTTGTGGTTTATCGAACTTCGAAGGAAAGGACATTTCGGTGTCAAATCATTTTTCCAATATCATTCAAAAGGTACCGATTCCAACCGCGGGCGTGGCTCTCGGTTTAGCAGCGTTGGGTAATCTCTTGCAGCCTTTTACCGAGGTACTTCATATCCTGTGCGGAATACTGTCTTTCCTTCTCGTTGTGATGGTTGGCGCGAAAATCGTGATGTTTCCGAAAAACGTGCGAGAAGACCTACGGGATTCCATCCTCGCAAGCGTGAGCGCAACGCTGTTTATGTCACTCATGCAGCTTGCCGGCTATATTTCACCTCTTGCAAACGGTATCGGCTTTGCTCTGTGGGTTGTAGCCGTCATCGCGCATCTCTGCTTGATTGTGTGGTTCACCTTCGCCTTTATCGCGCATTTTAAACTTCATGAAGTTTTTCCGACATATTTCATCACTTATGTCGGCATCATCGTTGCGTGCGTTACCGCCCCCGTGTTCGGCATGGAAGCTTTAGGGCGGGTATTTTTCTGGTTCGGCTTCACCTGCTATCTCGTCTTGCTGGTCGTAATTACCTATCGTCATGTGAAGCATCCAATCCCCGAACCAGCACGGCCTCTTTTCTGTATCTATGCGGCGCCGATGAGCCTTTCCCTTGCCGGGTATCTCAGTGTGATGGAGACCCCCGATACCCTGTTTGTCTTGGTGCTCGCCGTTTTGGCTCAGGTTCTCTTCGTGATCGTGCTGATTCGACTTCCTCATTTTCTCCGCCTCCATTTCTACCCAAGCTATGCCGCGATGACATTTCCTTTTGTCATCACTGCTGTGGCACTCAAGAGTGCCTTGGTGTTTTTGAGCGGGGCAGGGTATGCGATTCCGGAGTTTTTCAACTTTCTGGTGCTGCTTGAAACCATCCTGGCGACGGTCATGGTCTTCTATGTGTTCGGTCACTACATGAAGTTCTTCTTTAAAGAGGAATTCAGGAAACAGTAAGCTTGTTCGCTCTATGTCGGTATCAGTTTTAAGTGTATCGATGGAGAGAGGAATCAACCAACCCTCTATCAATCTCGCTATTCGTGTGCAAACGGTATAGGGGGTTGTTCTCGCTTTCTAAAACAAATACAATGGGCGGGTTGTTAAAAAGCAGCATAAGTACTTTTTACTTGGTTTGTATGCTCCACCGCTTACTTACCCAGTGAAAAGCGTATGAATGCGCCTCATGTGCGCAGAAAAGAAAGGTGGAAGATATGGCGAATAAATTCTCTATCTCCAAAGAACGTACCGCTGAACTCATCAAAGAATTCGGCAAAGACGAACACGATTCCGGTTCCGCTGAAGTTCAGGTTGCAATTCTGTCTGAGCGTATCCGCAATCTGACCGATCACTTGAAGAGCAATAAAAAAGATCACCACACTCGTCGTGGTCTCTTGATGCTCGTCGGTAAGCGCCGCCGCCTTCTTGTCTACATCAAGAATCGCAACGCGGAAGATTATCGAGTTCTTATCAAGAAGCTTGGTGTTCGCGACAATCTCTAAACAAAAGGCCCGCCTCGTGCGGGCTTTTGTATAACGGTCGGCATATCGCCAAGAGGGCGGGGCTGCTCGGGAAGTCGGAGTACTGCGGCTTCGAAGAAGCTTCACACAATTGGGTGTGAGGACAAGAGAAAGAATGTATGCATGGAAAAAATAGTTGAGTCTTTCGAGCTCTACGGTAAGTCTTACCGCTACGAGACGGGCGAATTGGCCAAGCAGGCTAGCGGTGCCGTGCTTGTAACCCAGGGTGATACCACCGTTTTGGTTACCGCCGTCGTATCGAAGAACCAAAAAGATTACGATTTCTTCCCTTTAACCGTCGACTTCATGGAAAAAATGTATGCCGTCGGTCGTATTCCGGGTGGTTACCTCAAGCGCGAAGCTCGTCCGAGCGATAAAGGTATCTTGACCGCTCGTATGATTGACCGTCCTGTACGCACCGCTTTTCCTGATGGCTACAAGCAGGAAGTCCATGTTGTTGCGACTACTTTTGTTGCCGATGGCGTCAATCCTCCCGACACTATCTGCATCGGTGGAGCTTCGGCCGCCCTCCTTGTTGGCGGAGCCCCCTTTGACGGCCCGGCTGCCTGCGTGCGTATTGCTCGCAGCATCGAGACCGGTGAATTCATCGTCAATCCGACTTTTGCCGAGCAGGAAGCCTCCGATCTTGAACTGACCATCGCCGGCACGGTTGACTATATCTCTATGGTTGAAGCCGGTGCTGACGAGATATCCGAAGACGACATGCTTGCCGCTATGACGTTCGGCCAGGAAGCCATTGCCGCCTTCTGCGAAAAGCAGGCTGCCTTTTTGGCTCGCGTGAACCCGACGCCGATGGAATACACCATTCGCACTGCCGATCCCGTCATCGCCGAGCGTGTCGACGCGTATTACGACCAGATGGCTGCAGCCCTCAAAGATGCTGACAAGCTTTCCCGTATGGGTAAGGTTGAGGAAATAAAGGCAGCTATCAAGGAAAACGAATTTTCCGACGAAGAGCGCGCTGCTTGGTCAAGCGATATTGCCGCCGCCTGCAAAACGCTCGAAAAACATGCCATGCGTGCCATGGTTATCGAAACGGGCGAGCGTGCTGACGGTCGTGTGGCCAATGAGATTCGTCCGCTTCATATCGTTCCCGGCTATATGCCCCGAGTTCACGGTTCGGGCCTTTTCCAGCGCGGTCAGACCCAGGTTCTCTCCTTCTGCACCTTGGGTATGCTCAACGAATGGCAGCGCCTCGACACAATCGACCCCGCCGAAGGCAAACGCTACATGCATCAGTACAACTTCCCGCCTTATTGCACCGGTGAAGCCGGTCGCATGGGAGCTCCCAAGCGTCGCGAAATCGGCCACGGTGCTCTTGCAGAACGCGCTTTAGTTCCCGTTCTGCCCAACACCGATGATTTCCCGTACTCCATTCGCGTGGTTTCTGAGGTTCTCGAATCGAACGGTTCGTCTTCTATGGCTTCAGCGTGTGGCTCGACGCTAGCCCTCATGGACGCCGGTGTTCCGATTGCCCGTCCGGTTTCCGGCATCGCCATGGGTCTCATCAAAGAAGGAGACGAGGTTGTTATTCTTTCTGACATCCAGGGCCTCGAGGATTTCCTCGGCGACATGGACTTCAAAGTGTGCGGCACCGCAAAAGGCATCACGGCGTTGCAGATGGATAACAAGGCAAGGGGTCTTTCTGTCGACATCCTTGCCCGCGCTTTGAGCCAGGCAAAAGAAGGTCGTGCTCATATCTTGGCCGGTATGCTTGAAACCATCGATGCACCGCGCCCCGAACTTTCTCGTTATGCTCCGCGCATTGAAACCATTCACATCCCGGTTGATAAGATTCGTGACATTATCGGCACGGGCGGGAAAGTAATCCGGGGCATCCAGGAAGAAACCGGTGCTACCATCGAAGTGCAAGAAGATGGCACCGTACATATTGCCGCCGTCGAAGGACCTGCCGGTGAAGCTGCCAAGGCAATCATTCTGGGCATCGTTAAAGAACCTGAGATTGGTGAAATCTACGACGGAGAAGTTGTGGGTATCAAAGATTTCGGTGCATTCATCAAGCTCACTCCGGGCAAAGATGGCCTGCTTCATATTTCTCGGGTTGCAAACGGTCGTGTTAGCAAAGTTGAAGATGTTCTCGCCATCGGCGATGTCATCAAGGTTGAGGTTATCGATGTCGACGAAAAGGGCAAGATTTCGCTCGATCGCATTGATAAGCCTGACGCTCCTGCAGGTAGTGCTGCTCCTGCCCCACGCGACAATCGTCCCGGTCGTAGTGGTCGTGAAAACAGCGGACGCAGCGGGGATAATCGTACGCCGCGCAATCGTCACTAGATTTACTTTCTTGTGTACGTCAGCTCCGAGCAGGGTCCTTTGGGGCCCTGCTTCTTTGTTTTAGCTGGATTTGACCTGGTTTGGCGTGGTACGCTTGCTTTGAAAAATATAGCTTTGAGCAACTTAAAGAAAGAAGGTTCTTGTATGATTAAGGTAGCGGTGGTCGGATGTGCGGGCCGTATGGGCGCGTCTGTTGTTGATGCTGTCGGCGCGTGCGATGATATGGAACTGATATGTGGCGTTGATCCCCATGCTGTGTCGTGCGCCTTTCCTGTTTATAAGACGGTTGCGGATGCTCTTTCCATGCAATCCTTCGATGTGATGGTGGATTTCACTCAGCCTGACGTCGTTGCCGACAACCTTCGCCAGGCGTTGCCTGCTGGCGTTAATTGCGTCGTTGGTACGACTGGGTTATCTCAGGGCACTCTCAAGGAATTAGCCGCAATGGCACCGGAGGGTACCTGCCTGTTCTATGCTCCCAATTTTACAACCGGAGCCGTGCTCATGATGGAATTCGCCAAGGCGGCAGCTCCCTATTTTCCTGAGGCTGAGGTTATCGAATATCACCATGCCAACAAGAAGGATGCTCCGAGCGGTACTGCGGTGCGTACGGCACAGATTATCAAAGAGGCTCGTGGTTTCTCCAGTACTGCTCCCGGTGCAGAAACTGAGATCGAGGGTGCTGAAGGCGCCCGTGGTGCTCTTGTCGAGGGTGTCCCTGTGCACTCGGTTCGCAGCAACGGTTTCGTCGCCAGTCAGGAAGTGATTTTCGGGTCACTTGGTCAGAGCCTGACTATACGTCATGACTCCTGGGATCGCACCTCCTATATGCCCGGTGTTTTACTGGGTATTCGCAGCGTCGGCGAAAAAAATGGGCTCATCGTAGGACTTGAAAACTTCATGCAAGCATAGATTTTGTTATTTTTGTTCATGGTAAAATACAAAGCAGGTTTCCTATTATTTTTTTAAGGTGTGTATTTATCCAGGTATCGCTATTACGAGGATTCTTTTATGAAAAAGCTTGCCACAATCTGTTTAACTTTTTTGTTATGCTTTTCCCTCATGTTACCCGCAATTGCTCTCGCAGCTCCCTCCACTGCTTCCCCTGTTCTAGCGGACGAAGCGTCGGGTCCTGTCACCATCCACGAGGCCTTGCCTGAACGTAATGACACTGATTCTGGAGATAATGTTTCCGATCGAGGCGTTTCATCGGTCGGAGAAAACTTCTTGTCGGGCGAAGTCGTAAGTCGCCCGGAAAGCAACAACCAAAACCCTTACGCTTCGTTAGAGAAGGATAAAGAACCGACAA
>JAVWAI010000008.1:0-48217 GCA_036650075.1 Raoultibacter sp. | reverse complement strand
GAATAATCTTGTTCGAAAGGGCACCCCCCTCTAAGTTCTTCTTCTGTGTTTCGACGCAAGCTGTCATACTTCGTCTCCTTTCATAGCTTTCCTTTTTTTACATCTCATCGCTTATCTTGGTTCTAGGCCTTCTCAGCGGATACGAAACAGCGCACAAGCGTTTCATATCTGAATCAAAAGAGCACAAACAAGCCTCGCGAGAGAGATGCTTGACTAGCAGTATACCTTTGTTGTCGCAGAGTGGAAGCATAATTCCTTAGAAATATCAGGAAATATCCGGTCCAGAAGGGTTATCGGACCGGATATATACGCTAATTGTCTTCGACAACTTCGGTGATAGCACCCATGGGACACTCTTCAACGCAATCGCCGCACGCAATGCAGGCATCTTCGTTCACGGATTCAACCACACCGCCGACAACTTCCAGAACTTCCTGGGGACAGGCGTCGACGCAGATTCCGCAGCCTATGCATTCATCAGCATTAATAACCGGATGAGACATGATGAAACTCCTTTTCGTCTGAGCTTGTTCAAAAATTTTCGCAAATACCGCTCCACGGCGGTTTCCGCTAAAACTTCTGAACGCAAAATACCACGCCCTGAACCAAATGCAAGGAGATTTCAGGAAAATCTAGCTTTCGGCATGTTTTTTCGCCGTATGAGACGGTTTCGTGACAATTCGCACCGCTTGACAGCCTGTTTGCAAAGCCTAGCAAATGCGCGGCAGCTGTTCGCCGACAAGCATATCGAGAATGCGGGTCGAACCGAAGGTGGTGCGCAAAAATACCTTCGAGCCGCGCTGCGGTTGGAGGGAAGAGGCCTCACCGATGATAGCCGCATCGGCACCGTAGGGGTTGACACGCATGGCCGCTAAGGCCGCATCCGCTTCATCGGCGGCGACCACGCATACCATCTTGCCTTCGTTGGCAACCTGATACACGTCGTAGCCCAGCATTTCACAGGCGCCCAACACGGCGTCTTTGACGGGGATGGCATCTTCTTCGACCGTGATGTCAACCTGCGACTGCGCCGCCAGTTCGTTCAGGGTGGAAGCGAGGCCCCCGCGCGTGGGATCGCGGAAGCAGCGTGTGTGAGGCGCTGCGGCAATTGTTTCGGCAATGAGGCGGTTCAGGGGGGCGGCATCGCTTTGCAGGTCTGACTTGAAGCTGAGCGACTCGCGACAGCTCATGATGGTGATGCCATGGTCACCCAGGGTGCCACTGACGAGCACTTTGTCACCCGGCTGGATCAGCGTGCCCGAAAGGTTGATGCCGGCGGCAATCACGCCCACGCCGCTGGTGTTGATAAAGATACCGTCGCCGCTGCCGCGGTTGACCACCTTGGTGTCGCCCGTGACGATGCGCACGCCGGCTTCGCGCGCCACCTCAGCCATGGAAGCGCAGATGCGCCGCAGGCTTTCCATCGAAAAGCCCTCTTCTAAAATGAAGCCGCAGCTGAGATAGAGGGGCGTCGCCCCGCTGGTGGCCACATCGTTGACGGTGCCGCACACGGCCAAACGGCCAATGTCGCCGCCGGGAAAGAAATGCGGGGTAACCACGAAGCTGTCGGTAGAAAACGCCAAGCGCTGCTCCGGAGCGAAATCGGGCAACACGGCGGCGTCATCGCCGCGCAGCAGATCATCGTTGCCGTAGGCCTCGAAAAACACCTCGTCGATGATGCGTTTCATCATGGTGCCGCCGCTGCCGTGTCCGAGCAGTACTGTTTCATCCATTAGTATGCCTACCTTTAAATATATGTGCCGGTGGTGGTTAACACGAGGCGGCCGGTTTTAACGCCCTTGGTGCCCAAAATCTTGTTGGCCACATCTTGCACCAGCCCCGTTTCGCCGCGCAGCACGATCACCTCAAGGCAATTGTGCTGGTCTAGGTGCACGTGCATCGACGAAATGATGTGCTCAAAATAATCGTGCTGAATATCGTGCAGCTTGTCTTGCAAATCGCTGGCGTGATGATCGAACACGATGGTCAACGTGCCCATGACCACCGCCCCTGGCGTGGCGCATTCATCTTCCACCAGCGCGTCGCGCACCAGATCGCGCACGACTTCGCTGCGGTTTTTCGCCAAACCGCGGCGCGCGACCAGCTGGTCGAATTGCACCAGCAAGTCTTCGGGCATCGCAACCGAAAAGCGCATGAGTTCTTGCGTCATGGCAACCTAGACCAAGCTGACGGTCACACCGGATGTGGAAGACGCGTCTTTGTCAACGGCATCTTGCGCGTCGGTCAGAAGCGCGCGGGCTTCGTCGAGCAGGCCCTGAATTTCTTTGAGCGCCTGGGCGGTTTGCGCATAACCCGAATCGTCGGCGGTGTGATAGAGCTTGTGGGTCCAGCGGCGGTTGAGCGCAATCTGATCGTCCATCTGTTCGAGCATCAATTTATATTGACCGGTATTGATTCCATTTGTGCACATGACAATCCTCTCGTAGCGGCGGCTATCGTTTGTTTAGTTATATCCTTTGCGAAAGCGAATGTCCATGCAGTAGTGTGACTTTCCGTGCGAAAAGTATTATTCGTGCATTACGCGGTGACAATGGCGGCGGCGGCGTCGAGCAGTGCGTCAACTTCTTCCATCGTGGCGGCTTCGGCGTAGATGCGCACGAGGGGTTCGGTGCCGGAAGGGCGCATCATAACCCACGCGTCGCCTGCAAGCGAGAATTTCACGCCGTCGCGGCGGTCGATAGCAACCACCTTTTTACCGCAAAATGCCGGCTCGCAGCAGGTGGGCACGATCACGGTGCGAAAGTTTTTCATCTGCGCTTCAGTGATGGAAAGACCGCGGCGCGCGAATTCGAGCTTGCCGAGCGTGTCGCACATATCTTGGACCAGCTGGCCCAAGCTCATGTGGCGCTGCGCCATCGTTTCGGCCAGAAGCAGGGCCATCAGCAGGCCGTCGCGTTCCATGACGTGACCGGGGATACCGATGCCGCCAGATTCTTCGCCGCCAATCATGACATCTCCCGATTCCATTTCGGCGTAAATCCACTTGAAACCGACCGGTGTGCTGGTCAGTTCGAGGCCAAGGCGCTTGCATTGACGTGCAAGCATGGCCGAAGCGGTGATGGTGGAAACCACGCGGCCGTGTAAGCCCTTGTCTTCGGCCAGATGAGCCACGAGCAACGTGATGATGCGATGGGGGTTCACAAAGTTGCCGTGTTCATCGACCGCGCCGATGCGGTCGGCATCGCCGTCGTTGATAAAGCACGCGTCATAGCCCAGCTCGACCACTTTCGCCATACCGCGATCGATCCAGGGCGGGATGGGCTCGGGGTGTAAGCCATCGAAGGTGGGGTCTTCAGCGTTGTTGATTTCGCATACCTCAACGCCCAGGTCGCGCAAGAGTCCGGCAAGGTGGCCGCGACCCGCACCGTAGAGCGGATCGACCACGACGCGCAGGTGAGCGGCGGCGATTGCCTCGACATCGACGCGCTGCTTCAGGGCGCCAAGGTAGGGGGTGATCAGATCGACTTCCGTGTAGGTGCCGCGAAGCGTTGGTGCCGTTTCGGGCAAAACCGCTTCGACGCGGTCGGTGAATTCTTTGGACGAAGCGCCGCCGTCGGCCATGCGCAGCTTGACGCCCAGGTATTCTGCCGGGTTATGGCTGCTGGTCAACATGATGCCGCCGATAGCGCGGGGGTCTTGCGCAACCGACCAGCACAAACACGGCGTCGGGCAGTAGTCGGCTGATACCTTGACCACAAAACCCGAAGCGGCGGCCACTTCTGCGGCCAGCTGGGAATAGGCGTGGGCGTTTAAGCGGCAATCGTGCCCGATGATCAAGGTGTCGGCGCCAGCAAGAGCGGGATCGGACCCCCGGTCTTCCTGAAAGATTCGAGCCGCTGCGCATACCGCGCGAGCGAGGTTTTCTTCAGTAAAATCTTCGCCGATGATGGCACGCCATCCGTCGGTTCCGAAATGAATCGCTTCAGCCATGATTCACCTTTCAGCCCAAGGGCCTTTGTCGAGCGCAGTCGCTTCTGTCAGACGAACTGCAAGAAATTAATCGGTTGCATAAACCCGTTTATTATAGCCGTTCCCCTGCGCGGGGCGGAAAGAACCGCAAAAACGGGGTTGAAAGATGCCCGACGGCGCCCTGCAACCCCGCTTGATGGCGTACTTTTTACGCTAAAGCGTCAACGCGGTGGCAAGAATAAGGTCTTCGGTGCATTCCCGAGGAGTGAATTTAATGGGGGCGTCGGGGGCCAAACCGCAGCCGAGAATACCCTCGCCATGGTAGGCTTCCGCTGTTTTGGTCATGGGGTAAACAAGCGAAATCTTTTTATCGATCGATTCCGCCAGTAAATTGGCATAATCGGAACCGCCCCGGGTGGCGCGACCGACGCAGCAAGCCCTACCCCGCCCGCGATCACGCGCCGTCTGAGCGATGGCCACCATCTGTTCGCCCACGCCACGCGTGTGCACATCGGTCAGCAAAAACGTGTAGAGATGGGAGGGTGCCGGAGGGAAGTTGAGCGATTCTTCATATTCAAGTTCGTTGACGAAGCCCCTGCCCTCGCACTGCGCCACGTGTTCGAGTTCTTCCTGAAGCCCTAAAGCGCCGGTCACATCACTCGCTTTGCCGATGCGCGTTAGCTGCGACAGGCGCAGGCGCGTGTTGTTTTCTGAATAGCGGGAGTAAACACTATGGGGGCCCATCAGGTCTGCCAGGTTTGTTTCGAGATCGAAGAAAAGCGCCACGACGCCGTAGGCGTTACCGATCATCCCCTCGGAAACACCCCGCACGTCAACGACCACGCGTCCGGCGGTGACTATTTCTTGCGCGTGTTGCTGCAGCAATTCAAGCGCGGAATAATCGACAAAATGGTGGAAGGTGAGAATGGCAGCCACTTCCCCGGTTTCGGGATTGGTGCGCAGCTCAAACGTGGGCGGATCAAGGCTTTCGAGCAGGCTTCTTTCGGGGAATTCGGCAAGCGCCACTTCTTCGGTCGTGCCGTCGGCATGGCGAACCTGCACGCGTTCGCAGCGAGTGAGGGTTTCATCCCACAGCTGACGTTCGGGATCGTCTCCGTTGACCTGGTTGCCGATCAGGTGAGACAGATACTCGTCAAGCGTCTTGCCGTCGAGCAGCACCAAGACATCGCCGGGCACGAACCGTTCATCTTCGCGCACCTGCGTTACGAAGAGTTCGTCCCCGAAGCGACGAACAGAAAAACCGCAGGTTGTTGGCTGATAACCTTCCTCCTCGTTGGCACGCAACATCAGATTCGGGTCTTGGAAAGCTGCCAGGTATTCTGCCGCAAAGCGCATGAACAGCTGATCGTCGAGCGTTTTTTCCTCTTCAGCTGCGGCAAGCGCCGCCGACCATTGCCGCCCCTCATCTTTCGAGGCGCATTCGGGTTGTCCCGCGTAATCCTCTGCGATTATCTGCATAATTTTACGAAATCTATCCGCGTACGACTGAGCCATGATTACCCCTTCATTGTCATTGACACGCCAGTATTTGGTAAATCTTAATTATCCTTATAAAAGAATAATCTGATTTTTTATTCGCTTCTCAACGCCGTCACCGGATCTTTTTTGGCGGCCATCTTTGAAGGAATCAACCCGCCGATCAGTGTCAGCACCGTGGAAATCACAACCAGAATCACACCAGCGGCAAAAGGCAGCGCGGCAACGCCCGAAATGCCCGTGATACTTTCGATGATCATGTTGACCGGAATATTCAACAACACGGTGATAAGGACACCCAAAATACCCGATGCCAAACCGATCAAGAATGTTTCTGCATTGAACACGTGGCTGATATCTTTCTTACTGGCGCCAATCGAGCGCAGGATACCGATTTCCTTCGTGCGCTCAAGCACGCTGATGTAGGTAATAATTCCAATCATAATCGAGGATACCACAAGAGAAATACCGACAAATGCGATAAGGATGTAACTGATGGCGTTGATGATGTTGGTGACCGAAGACATCATGGTGCCGACGATGTCTGAATAGTGCACCACCTTGTCTTCCTTGCCCGAATCCTGCATCGCCTTATTGTGGGTCTGGATGATCGTGTCGATGTGCGACTTCGCTTCAAAATCGATCGGATAGATGCTGATTGTCGCCGGAACATCCGGATCGGCGACCCCGAGCTTTTTCAGGTTACCGTCATAGGTCGCGTTGTCGGCGCGTGCCCGCATCTGCTTCTGGAACGTCGCCGTGATCTGGTCGTCGCTCATGCCGGCGGCCTTCATCTGTTCCCGATAAGCCCGCATACTGGCTGCCTGTTCCGCGGGAAGCTTCGTCATATAATCCGTAATGTCCTGCGCGGTCAACGAGGCATTTTTATCGTCGGTCATAAACGGAACGCCCGTAAAAATATCCGTTTTCGCATCGGTTTTTTGGTCTTGCACGATGGGGGCGGCAGCCACCTGATCGATCAGGTGTGTCATCAGAGTGCCGGGGTACATAACGTATCCCCACGTGCTGGCAGATCCGGCGGCGTCGCTTGCCTGCACGATACCGACCACCTTCACCGACGTAGCCTTCGCCACCGCCTGCTTCATGAACGCTTCGTCTTTCGATTTATCCTCCCAGATGCCACCCTGCTTTTCGTAAAAAGCCGTCGTGGGAACCATCTTGAATTCCAGGCCCAAAATATCGTCGTAGGAATATTCTTCCGGCTGCGAGGTATCGACCTTTTCGCCGCGCAGGGCAACATCCATCATTTCCTTGAGCTGCGCATCGTCTTTCAGGCCGAGAGCGTACAGCGTGTAATCGGAAATGCGGCCGTTTGCGTCAAGCACGACGACCACTTCATCGTAGTTTTCAGGCATGTGGCCCGCCACGACGGGATATTCCCTGCTGACAAGTTCTTCGTTGTCGAGCATCTGCGTCCACACATCATAGCTGCTGCCCATCGATGACATCATTTCAGACTGAGGGGATCCTTCGCCTCCCGTCGAAAAGCCGATGGTTTCCATCACCGTCGAAGGATTGACCTGGTGCACGCCGTCGGTGGTGTCGGCGTTGAAGATGTTGAGCGTTGTTTTGTAGTCGTACTGGATATCGTTGGTCAGGCTGTCAATGTTGTCGGGATTGGTTTCGAGCCAGGTCTTGATATCCCGCATGTCATTTTTGTTCGCGTCGTTGGCGATCGATGAAATCATGCCGGAAATGATGTTGTTGCTTTCGATGGACGTGGCGCCTTCGCGCGGCTCACCGGTGCCGCTCATACCCATCATCGTTGACATCATGGTCGACGAATCGACCGAGGTTGATTGGATAGAAAGTGGGTAATTGGACAGCGTGCTTTCTTCGGTGTTGTCAATGTATTCCTGTGCGCCGGAAGAAAGCGAGAGAATCAGCGCGATGCCGATAATGCCGATGCTTCCCGCGAAGGCGGTCAGAAGCGTGCGACCCTTTTTGGTCATGAGGTTGTTGAGTGAAAGCGAAAAGGCGGTAAGCAGGCTCATCGAAGTCTTCTTGATGCGACCCGCGTAAGAATCGCGTGCAGCCGCAATCTCGGTTTCAGTGGCATCGAAGGGATGCGAATCGCCCTGCACCTCGCCATCGAGCAGATAGATGGTGCGGGTGGCGTACTGTTCGGCCAGTTCAGGGTTGTGCGTGACCATGATAACCAGGCGATCTGCAGCGACCTTTTTGAGGATTTCCATAATTTGCTGAGAGGTGTGCGTGTCAAGCGCCCCCGTCGGTTCGTCAGCGAGAATGATATCGGGGTCGTTGACCAGTGCGCGAGCTATTGCCACGCGCTGCATCTGTCCGCCGCTCATCTGGTTCGGTTTCTTGGTCAGCTGATTGCCCAGCCCGACATCTTCGAGCGCCTTAGTGGCGCGGGCACGTCGTTCATCAGGTGAAACACCGGAAAGCGTCAACGCCAGCTCGACGTTGGAAAGCACGGTTTGATGCGGTATCAGGTTGTAGCTTTGGAAAACGAATCCCACGCTATGGTTGCGGTAAGCATCCCAATCCTTGTCTTGATACTGCGTTGTCGAGGTGCCGTTGATGACCAGATCGCCGCTGGTGTATTGGTCGAGCCCTCCGACGATATTGAGCAACGTGGTCTTGCCGCACCCCGAGGGGCCCAACACGGCCACGAATTCGTTGCCTCGAAATTGCAGGCTGATTCCCTTGAGTGCGCGAACGGTTTCATCGCCGGTCACGTAGTTTTTTTGGATATTCTTCAGTTCGAGCACAGGGCTCTCCTTCATCCGCCGAGAAGCTGCAGCAATTATCCGTGGCTTGCACGACCGCCTCTTTTTTCAGTCTTAAACAGTATAGAACTCTTGCAATGTTTCCCACACAAGCAAGTTTGTGCTGTTACCATGGTGTGAACTGTTGGAATGCAGCCATTTTGTGCCCAGGGGCATCCGAAGCGGCTGACGGACAAAGGGGATATTATGAAGGTTCTCGTAGTGGGCGGTGCCGGTTATATTGGCAGCCATACCGTTTATGAATTGATTCGTGCTGGTCATGATGTTGCAGTTTTCGATAATCTTTCCACCGGCGTGCGTCATGCAGTGCACGAAAAAGCACGCTTTTACGAGGGCAGTATCTGCCACAAAGACGAAATGGCCGCCTGCGTCGCCGCCGAACAGGCCCGGGGGCCCATCGATGTCGTGATGCATTTCGCCGCCAAGTTGATCGTACCCGAAAGCGTCAAGATGCCGCTCGAATACTATTACAACAACGTTGAAGGGGTGCGTGTCATGCTGGAATGCATGGCGGAAGCGGGCATCAAGAACGTCGTGTTCTCTTCAACCGCCGCCGTATACGGTGAACCCGCAACCGGCGTGTGCCACGAAGACGACGCGCTTTCCCCCATCAATCCGTACGGCGAAACCAAGCTTGCCTGCGAAAAGATGATTCAGTGGGTATGTGCGGCATACGACATGAATTATTGCATCTTCCGCTATTTCAACGTTGCCGGCGCCGACGCCACCCTCGAAATCGGCCTCGAAAAAGAAACGGTCACCTGGTTGGTGCCCATCATCATGCAGGCCGCGTTGGGCCAGCGCGACAAGGTGCTCATTTGCGGAACCGATTACGACACCCCCGACGGCACCTGCGTGCGCGATTACGTTCACGTGACCGACCTGGCGCGTGCCCACGTGCTCGGCGCGAATTTCGTATGCGAAAAGCATGAAAATCTGTTGCTCAACCTGGGTTCAGGTGATGGCTACAGCGTGCGCGAAATGGTTGATGCCGCGCTGGAAATCATCGACGTACCTTACGAAGAAGGGGAACGCCGAGGCGGCGATCCCGCGAAATTGATTGCCTGCGCCGATAAGGCATACGAGGTTTTGGGATGGAAGCCGGAAATCGGACTTAAGGAAATTTTGCAATCGGATCTTGATTTTCGCCGCAAGCTCAAGGATTGATAAATCTTGCGGGATACGCAGAAGCGGTATCCGTCGTCTACCTCTTGATAAAGAAAAAAGCCCTTTAGGGCTTTTTTCTTTATCGTTTAAGGCAAGTGGGGGATTCTGTCTTACCGTCCACCACCTGCCGCCGTACCCGTCGTCACCGGAGCAGAGGGGCTCACGGGTTGTGAAAGCGCGCTTGACATCACCGAGCCCGTGGTAGAAACAACCGTTGCGGGATCTTCGCCGGCTTCAACCACCTTCATCATCGACTTCAGCGTTGTCGTGTCGGCAACGACATAGGAAACCCCATTGGCGTCGAGAGGCGGAATCGTGGACGGAACCATCGCCGAATACATCGTGAACGCGCCAGCATTCTTGAACTGCATGGCAAGGCTCAAAATATCGTTGACCGAAAAATCGGTCGTGGCGCACTTCGCCGCTTTTTGGATGACGTTCGGAATATCGGTCACGGGCAGCGACAGCACCTTCCCGATAAGCCCTTCGACCAAGAGTCGCTGGTTCGACGCACGCGTGAAATCGCCGTCGGCATAGGCGCGGCTGCGCGCAAAGACCAGCGCCGCTTCACCATCGAGCACTTGTGGCCCAGGCTGAATAACAATATCGCCCGCATCAGGATCATCGATCAATTCGGGTACCACCACGCTGACACCGCCCACGGCATCGACCAGCGCGACCAATTCTTCAAAATTAACTTCGGCATAATGCGAAATTTTTACGCCCAGCAACTGGCTTGCTTCCCTGATGGTGGCTGCAGCGCCCCCATAGTTGTACGCTGCGTTAAACTTGTTCGTACCCTCCCCGTCGATATCGATTTTCGTATCACGCGGTATGGAAATCATCGTGACGATCGACCGAGAAGGATCGACGCGCACGACAATATTGGTATCCGAGCGCTGACCGCCTGCTTCATCGCCCGCCCGCTTGTCCGAGCCGATCAGCATCATGTAAAACGGATCCTTGAAGTTTTTGGTGGGAACGGTAACATCCTGGATAGCCCGCACTTCTTCGGCGCTCTTGTTGCCGCGAAGCGTGCTGTTGATGTCGTTGACGAACCACGCCATTGCTCCGCCGACGCCGACAAACGCAACCAGCAAAACGACCAGTACGCCCAGACCAATTTTCTTGCCGCGGCTCATGCCCTTCTTTTTGCGAGAATACTGCGAATTATTACGCGAATACTGCCCCGCTACCGCCGAAGTCGAGCGATGCCCGTCCTGGGGGCGCGGTTGCGTGGTGGGACGCTGGCGACTTTTGGTGCCTTTGGTGCCGTAAGCATCTCGACCATAAGCACTGGGGTCAAAACTGCCCGAAGGACGACGCTGCGAATTACGTCTTTCCTGGTCACGGGAGGGAATATTGCTAGCTGATCGTGAATCGCGAGACGAGGCCCCGTTGCGCACAGGCTGCGAAGAGCGGCCGGCGTCACCGTTGGGCCGTCCTCTGCGTGAAGAACGTGACATCATATAAGAAACTCCTTGCGGTTTGCGGCAACGTCCGATAAAACACAGGAACGCCCCGGGTATGGGAGCTATACCATATTGCAGCTGAAACTACAGTCGATAAACAAGTCTCATTAATCTTATTAATTTTAGCACCGAATACCCCCGGGACATAATATGGGCACGCGAGGAAAACAAACCGTTCACAATTCGCGGAAGAAAGCACCCCACCCATAAAGGGTTATGCAAAAGCGAGGAGCTCTTCGGGCTGGTGAATAATTACATCAGCCCCACCTGCCATCAGGTCGGCTTCGCTTTGATAGCCCCAGGCGACACCGAGCGCAAAGGCGTTGGCGCGATTGGCGACAACCATATCACCGCGAGAATCCCCCACGTAAACCGTGCGCGCGGGAGTGGACCCCAGCTCGGTGATGGTTTGCAAAAGACCGGCGGGGTCGGGTTTGCGCGGGATAACGCCTTCCCCATGGGCTACGTCGAAAACGCCCGGGAAGTGAATCTTCATCAGATCCTGCACGCCCTCATCAAACTTGTTCGACAACAGCCCAAGGGTTTTCCCCCGAGCCTTCAACGCCTCAAGCACCGCGGTCATGCCTTCATATTCGCGCGTCAGCGCGACACCGCAATCGCCATAGAGAGATTTCCAGAGGGTTAGGGCGTCCTCGGCCACCTCTTCCGAAGTGTCGGACGGGACCGCCTGATAGATCAAACGCCGAGCGCCGTTTCCCACAAAACTCAGGATTTCAGCTTCGCTGCGCTCGGGAAAACCCATCGTCGTCAGGGTTCGGTTCGTCAATACAACCAGGTCGGGCAAGGTATTGAGCACGGTGCCATCAAGATCAAAGACAAAGGTGTCGAAATCGTAAGTCATGCTACTCCCTCGAAGATACAAAAAGCGGCCGGGGATTATGCCCCAGGCCGCTCTAACATGCTGAAATTGGAGCGGGTGACGGGAATCGAACCCGCGAATGAAAGCTTGGGAAGCTTTTGCCTTACCGCTTGGCCACACCCGCATACTCCATTGAACAGGCATTATGCTTCCTGAACAAGAGAATTATAACCTAAATGAAGAATTTTCGGAACGAATTCGGAAAAAGTCCGCATAAGATCGTGCCGGTGGCACCAAAAACGTGCCGCTCTTGCCGTCTTCCCCCGGAGGGCGCCCCCAAGCGACCGCCCTCCGGGAGCGGACCTACTCCAGTCTCGGTACCTTTGATTAACCCAGCAATATTATCTTTTTATAGTATATACTTTATTGTATATTATCCTCATATTATACTGATGGACAAGAAAGTGAAGGCGGCGAGAGAAACTTCGATATGATACTGCATCGGCCCCAAGAAAACGCAAGCCGAGAGGCGCAACGTGACGACGAGATTTCCCGAGTCGCCGCTATCACCGCAGGCAAAAAAGCGCACCATGCCGATTTGGTCATCGTAGGTCTTGCCCTGTTCATGGTGATAGCGGCGGGTGTTTCGCTGATGCTCGGTCGCTACCCTATCGCCCCCGACGAAGCGGTACGGATGTTGATCAACGCCGTGTTTCCCCTTGAAAAAACGTGGACGGACCAGCAGGCGACCCTTTTCTTCAATGTGCGCCTGCCGCGCATTCTGCTTGCGCTCATGGTGGGCTGCAGCCTGGCAGCGGCCGGTGCCGCTTTTCAGGGAACCTTTCAAAATCCCCTCGTCTCCCCCGATATTTTAGGAGCGTCGCAAGGTGCCGCTTTCGGCGCGGCGATCGCCATTCTCGCTGGGTCCGGCGCTTTCATGGTGTCGGGCTCCGCTTTCGGCTTTTCCATAATCGCCGTAATGCTGGTGCTGCTGATCAGCACGCGGGCACGCGGCAACCGAGTGCTGGTAACCGTGCTTGCCGGCATGATGATCAGTTCGCTTTTTGCCGCTGGCGTATCGTTTACCAAGCTTATCGCCGACCCCACCAACGACTTACCGGCCATCACCTATTGGCTCATGGGCAGCCTGACCGGCGCCAAACTCGATATCAACCTCGGCTTGGCGATGATTCCCATGGCTGTCGGCCTTGTTATCTTGCTTGCCCTGCGCTGGCGCATCAACATTCTTACCATGGGAGACGATGAGGCTTCGACCATGGGCATCGACGCGCGTAAAATCCGCATCGCCGTCATACTGGCGGCGACCCTCGTAACCGCGGCAAGCGTTTCAGTCAGCGGCATGGTGGGATGGGTCGGCCTAATCATTCCCCACCTTTCGCGCATGATTGTGGGCTGCGATTATCGCAAGCTCATGCCCGCCAGTATGCTTATGGGCGCAAGTTTCCTTTTGATCGTCGATAATATCTCGCGCCTTGCGACCACTGCTGAAATTCCTATCGGCATACTGACCGCCTTCGTCGGGGCGCCTTTCTTCCTCTACCTCATCACACGGAAGAAGAAACTATGAGCATCGAAATCAGCCATCTCAACTTCGCCTATGGGAAACGACCCATTCTCTTCGATATCGACATCGCTATTCCCGATGCTACGCTTGTCAACGTGTTGGGGCCGAACGGTGTGGGAAAATCCACTTTGTTCCGCTGCATTCTGGGCCTGAACAGCGCCTATACCGGCACCATATGCGTCAACGGCAAGGATGTCAAAAAGCTCAGCATTCGCGAACGCGCTCGAGAAATATCCTATATCCCCCAGTCGCATGCGCCCGTTTACGATTACGAAGTTCTCGATGTCGTTCTCATGAGCACGGGTACCGACCTGGGAGTGTTGAGCACTCCGAAACAGCGCCATCGTATGCGCGCCTATGAAGCCCTTGAACGCGTGGGAATCGCGCATTTAGCCGAACGCACCTACACGCAGATTTCCGGCGGCGAACAGCAGCTTGTTCTGGTGGCGCGAGCGCTGGCGCAAGATGCCAAAACCATCATCATGGACGAACCCACCAGCGCCCTCGATTACGGCAACACGGTACGCGTGCTTTCCTGCGTGCGGCAGCTGGCAAAGGAAGGCCTTTCCATTGTGCAATCAACCCACCAGCCCGACCAGGCTTTTCTCTATTCAGACAAGACCCTTGTTCTACATCAGGGGCGGGTGCATGCCTACGGCGATCCCAAAGACGTTATCACGAACGAACTGGTAAGCACGATTTACAACGTTGATGTAGAAGTGAACTCCCTCTATGGCGACACGGTGCGCGTCTGCGTACCTGTGCAAGAAATTCGATAAGCAAGATAAAAGGAAGGGATGGATGATATGGAAATTACCCGAAAGAGGTCTTGGTACACGTGGCTGATACGAGCCGCGTGCGCTTTCGCCCTGTGCTTCGGCTTGGCTAGTGCGCTTTCCGGCTGCGCAGGAGGGGACAAAGAGCAAGATTCAGGCACGCAAGCGGCCGTCGCAGAGCAAGCGACGACCCGCATCTTCACCGATTCGGCCGGGCGCGAAGTGGAAGTACCGACCCAAATCGACAAGATTGCTCCCTCGGGCCACACCGCCCAGCAGGTGCTTTTGACCATCGCACCCGACAAGCTGGTTGGTTTTTCCCAGGAACTCAAGCCTAATCAGCTCAAATACTTTAACGACAAGTTTGCCGACTACCCGATATTCGGCGCAGCGTTTGGAGCTAAGGGTGATATGAACAAAGAAGCTGTCGCCGCTTCCGGAGCGCAAATCGTCATCGACACCGGAGAATTCAAGAAAGGCCTGAAGGAAGATCTTGACAACCTTCAAGCCCAGCTGGGCATTCCGGTGGTGTTTATTCAAACTCCGCTCGACGGCTACGACAAATCTTACGAAATGCTCGGCGATTTATTGGATATGAAGGATCGCGGCAAAGAATTGGGCGATTATTGCTCCAAGGCCTATGCCGACACCCAGGCCGTCATGGCTAAGATTCCGGAAGATAAGCGCATCAACGTCGCGTACCTCATGGGCGATGCCGGCCTGAACGCCATTGCCAAAGGATCGTACCAGGGCACCGTCATCGACATGTGCGCGAACAACGTCGTTGTGGTGGAAAAAGCCTCCGGCAGCGGCGCGGGCAACGAAATCAGCCTCGAACAGATTGCTGTTTGGAATCCCGACCTGGTTGTCTTCGGCGCAAAGAGCATCTACAACACCGTGGGTTCCGATCCGTCATGGGCTGACATTTCCGCTATCAAAGCGAATAAGTTCTACGAAGTACCCAGCGAACCCTGGTGCTGGCTCAACAATCCTCCGACCGTGAACCAGGTTCTCGGGATGCAGTGGTTCCCGCGCCTGTGCTACCCCGAGCAGTACAACAACGACATGCAGAAAGTGGTTACCGAATACTACAAGACGTTCTACAACTATGATATGTCGCAGGCAGATTACGACAAACTGATGGCCGCAGCGCTTCCTCGCTAAAGTCGGTATGGCGCGATTTCTGAAAACAACTAAAAAGGAGGAACGGCATGGTGACCGTTCCTCCTTTGTTTTTGCGAAAATGCCGAACACCTCTCATGAAAAAAGAGTGCTGCGGACTGATGAAACTATTTCTTGGCTGCACCAATACGGCAAATCGTCGTACCGCAGTCAGGACATTTGCCCTTGGTGATCGGCTTTCCGTTCTTGGTAACGCTTTCAACCGGATCTACCATTTCTTTCTTAGCCTTGCACTTTACGCAGTATGCTTCAATTGCCATATCGAGAAACCTCTATTCTTTAATCCAGGGGTTGTGCGCTCGCGCACACGACCCAAGCTATCTAACGGCACCTTGCGGCAGCGTTATTTAAGATACCTTTAATTATACTCTAAACCCCATAGCCAACTGCGAAAACATATAATAATCCCTAAATGTTCTTGAGCATTTCCATAACAAAATCTGCATTTTTCTGAAGCAATTCTTCGTCAAGGTTCTCAAGCACGTCGTCGCCCTGACCGAAGAAAGCGGGCTTCGCTCCGTCCATGCCGACGAGGCTCATCGCTTGGGCTCCGTGCTTGAGAACGACCGATGCCGAGCTCTCTTTCCAGCCGATCCGGGCCGTATCGATGGCAACACCCGATGCCTGGGAAGCCTTCTTGATGTAGCGCTTCATGCGAGATGATGCGGAGTACTTTTTCAGAGAACCCTCTTTTTCGATAAAACACAAGTCACCGGCACCGAGGCCTTCGAGGTTGATAAAAATAGCACCCTTAAGTTCTTGCGCGTGTTCTTTCAGAAAAGCATACATACCCGCGTTGCCGGTAAGCTCTGATCCGACGGAGACAAACCAGACCTCTGTGTCGATATCGGGATGTTTGAACTGGTAAATCTGTTTGAATTCTTCTTCGGCCCGACTGCGATGCATGTCTTCCGATAAAGCGCCGTCGGTGGTGGGGTCAAATTCATCCTCTTCGACCTGTTGCGCACGACCCCGAGAAAAAGCACCGCCCTGCCAGGATTTTTCGTCGTCGTCATCGTCGAAGGCGTCGGCATACGGACGACCGGCATCAAAAGAATCTTCCTCTGCGGATCGATTGAAGATACCGCCTACGCGATTTTTACGAGCCTGGGGTGAATTAGCCGGAAGAGAACCGGCACCGTCATGCGTTCCTTGCTGAAATGATTCGGGGAAAACAGGTTGAGCAGCAAAATCGGCATCGTTTTGCTGGAAACTATCCCAACCGCCTCGTTCTGCACCGGCACGACGGGCATCGAAATCATCCTCAACTTCGAGCCATTCTTGCGGGGATATCTCGTCTTCCTTCTTTTTCTTGCCCAGCGAGAATTTGTCGAAAAATTTATGGATGCGCGACTTGGGCATATCAACATATCCCGGGCCGGCAAACGCACCCGTTTCGGTAACGTTTCCAACAAACGAAGAATCATCGGCGTCGTCGATGTAGAGATCTTCGGGGGCTACGTCGGCAACAAGCGCGTCGCTGACCGGGGCAAACGCACCGGTCGCACCAACAGGCATGAACGAACCCGTTGCGCTTACCGCAGTCGGTTCCGCTTCGGAAGCGCTCTCTTCTGCAGCCTGTGCTTTCAGCACGCCAGACAGTGAGGGCAAATCGACGGGATTAATCTTGGGCGTAGAAGCCGCCTTCTGGTCGGCAGCCGCAGGCTCAGAAGACACTTCAGGGATCATGGTGGAAAGCAGGCTTTTCGCAGCGGTTTTACCGGAAGCTTCCGCTTCCGCCAAGGGAGCACGCTGCTTGGAAACTTCGGCGATAGAAGGCAACGACGCTGATGAGGTGGTGACATCGGGCAGCACGATGGGGCGACGAGAGGCCTTCGGAACCACCGCTTCTCGCTGCTGTTGCTGTTCGATGAGAAAGCTCGAATCGGGCTGTGGGGCCGCATTCTCATCGATTGCCTGATCCGCCGCCAGTTCGGGGGCCGGCACAAAATCAAAGCCTGTCTTAGCCGCTTGCCCCATGCCTGGAATATTGGGTTGCGGATCGAAGTCAGCTTCAAATGCGGGAATTTCTTCGGTAAACGAAATCGAACGGGACACGGGCGTCTCAACGACGGGAGCAGGCGCCGGTGCTGGTTCGGGCGCCGGTGTTAGGGGCATTGCTGCTGGCGTAGGCGCAGATACGGGCTCAGAAGCTGGCTGGGCGGCCCGACGAAGGGCTTCGACGTTGATAGGCTGCATGGCCGTTGTGGCATCCGGTGCGGCCGGTGCTGGTTCCTGGCGGGCCGGAGCCGGTGCTGGTTCCTGGCGAACCGGAACAGATGCGGGTTCAGCAGCCAAGGCTGGTGCCTGGTCCACGGGGGCAGGTTCAACAACCTTGGCTGGTGCCTGGTAATTCACGGGTGCCGAAATTGATTCCGGCGTGAGCGGGGGCATTGCTTGCGTATCCCCTGACGCTGTTTGATCGAAAGCAAAATGATCGAGGACGGCGGCATAACGCGAACGCTGCACCGGGGGTTCGACGCCTTCTTTCTTAGCGTTGGTCTGGGCTTTCTTGTACCAGTCAGGAACTTTTGCGGCTGAAGCCGACGGGGTGTAGACGGGCTGAACGGGCTGTTGTTGTTCGGGAACGGCAACGCTTTCAGTAACCTGGACCGGCACCGCCGGAGCGGGCGGCTGAACACCGGTGAAGACTTCGCGCGTTTGGCCGATTTGTTCATGTAGCAAATCGTCGGTCGGTGCCGCCAGGGGCTGTTCTTTCACCTGCACCAGGTGACTGTATATGTCGGAAGGTTGGTCGCGCACCGGCTGCCCCGTCAAAGCGGCAATCGCGGCTTTGGCCATGGCAAGTCGTTCCGCTTCCGTCTGCGGTTGAGGTTCGGGGGTTTTCATCTGCGGAGCCCGGTAAACCAGTTCTGCACCGTCGGGAACCAAACCGGCAGCACGCGCTTCGTTTTCGCCATGAACCGTTGCGGACTCTTCGGCACGACGGGCCAATTCAGCTTCACTGACACGACCGTTTCCAACCCGGCGCGCAACTTCCAGCATGACGGCAACGCCGGAAGCATTGCAGTTTGCGGCTTCATTGTAGGCAGCGAATTTGTGCAAGACAGTCACAATAAGCGGCAGAGCCACAAAAACCAGCGCAATAATCGTCAACACGTTAAAAAAGATTGCTACGCCGCCGACGGCGTGCAGAAAGAAAACGTAGCGGATAGCCAAAAGAAGCGGAAGAGCGATGAGGGCCCCCACGACGACGCGATTGATGATGGGGAGCACGCTTAAAATCGGCGGGATCAGTTCGGGTAACGCCTTGCCGCTATCGTAGTGGGCAAGCACGACGATTTTACGACGACGAGCACCTTTGGCGGCGCTCGAATTGCCCGGTTCATATTTCGCTATGACATTCTGGCTGATACCCCGCGAAAACACGCGCGATAGCACCGGTTTGTCAATCAGCTCAAGCACATAGAGCACCGCTGAGACAGCGGTCAAAATAATTGCCGGCAAAACAAAGGCTGCAACAAAAAACGACACGATGGTGGTAACAAAGGTGACCCCGTAGCAAACTGCAGGGACCAACTCTGCACTACCCGTGCATTTAAAATCTTCAATTACGGCAGAGAGACCAGCACCTTTCTGGAATTGCTCAGTGATATAGAGCGCCGCCTGCTGTTCTTCTTCGGTTCCAGCCGGACGGGGGCCTATATCGCGAGAAAGGTATGTAATATCGTCAAGGATTTCCGGCATAGGTTTGCCTTTCGTTTAAAACGGGTGCTCCTTAGTCCATATAGGACCAAAGTATACGCTATTTACTCCCTGTTCCCAAATAGTCCCGCAGGAACGAATCAGCCGTCCCAGCTGCACGGCGAGCGTCATGGTAGGCTGAAAATGAAGACGATATGCTCGCATCGTAAGCGGCGTATATCGGTTCGGTTGGATCGGTCGGAAGTTGCTTGGACAAGGCGGCGGCTTGAGCATCAATTTGGTTGTAGGCCGCATTGTTCGCTTCGGCCGTTTTTTTGTCTCTCACCAAGATTGCCTCGTCGGAGGCAAGCGCATAATTCGTCGCCTCGATGCGCTTGTTCACATACTCGCTGAGAAGGTGTAGATCGGCAGTCGCATAAGATGCACCCGCGGCTTCAATTTTTGCTTTTGCTTCCTTGAACTGGGATAAAGCCCTATCGCTACCCTCCTTGGAACGCTTCACGTTTTCGGGAGTCGTCGGGGTTACCCGGGCTGCAGCATCGCGAGCCGTGGCATCTGCAGAGAGAATTATCGCCCACGCTGAGCCAAGCGTTTCGGCTGCATTGCGCGCTTTCAGCGATGCCTGCATGATTTTATCGCCTTCTTCAATCATGGTTTTTCGGGCGGTAATCGCCGCTTGTGCCTGCCCTGCCGCCTCTTTATCGGCAGAGTCTCGCATGCCCTCGAATGCCGTGCGCGCGGTGTCTTCAGCATGGTCCAAGATGATCGTACAGGCAGGTAAATCCGCTGGTATTTCCTTCATCTTCACCACAGTTTCTTCATCAACTGTCCCGATAATCGTCGCATCCATTGTCACGATGGTTTCATCTGCTTGCGTGACTTCTGCCAGGGCCTCATGCAGAAGCGCCTGGTAGGTAGATTGCTTTTGATACTCAACTGCCAAAGAATACGTTGTCAAACCGATCACGGCGACAAGCACGACAGCTCCGACGGCACCCGACACGATTTTGCGTGCCCGCCGTCGGTTTTTTCGGTGGGCGATTTCCCGTTCGGGATCGGCGAAGGAGGAAGGTTCGGCAGAAACCGAATCGACCCCTTCGTTGCGAGAATCGAGCACGCTGAGAGAAATTTCGTTAGAAGTGCCCTTGGTGTGGCGCTTGATGTGCAAAAACCGCGCTACTCTGTCTTTTTTCTCGGCCATGATGTAAAACCTAAGCCTTAAAAAGCTCGTTCTTTTGCGCCAGCTCTTCCACCAGAGCCGCCATCGGAAGCACCTTGATGGTTTTGCTGGGAAGCGAACGCAAGAAAACCTTTCCATACCCCTTGGTCAACAAACGTTTATCGGCAAGAATCAGGCAGCCAGAATCGTCTGCGTTTCGGATAAGCCGGCCGGCAGCCTGTTTCGTCTCGAGTACGGCAGCCGGTAGCACGTAATGGCTCCATGCCTGCGAATCGCGTTCGCTGCGCACGCAGGAAAGCGGGTCAGTCGGCTTGCCAAAGGGAAGCTTGGGGATAATGACCCCGCGCAACGTAGCACCCGGAGCATCGAAACCTTCCCAAAAACTCTTCAAGGCAAAAAGTGAGAGGTGCTCATCGGCAAGGAAGTTGTCGCGAAGCCCCTTGACGGAAACGCCCCATTTCTGGCAGACAACCCGCAGGTCATCACTTTTAATTGCCGGTTGGACCACATGGAAGCAAGCTTCCATTTCCTTGCGATTAGTGAACAGTGAAAGCATGGAGCCCTGTTGCGCGCGGTGCACTCCGACCAGCAGTTTTTGCAGTTCTCCCAAATAGGCGGGATCATTCGGTTCGGGCATATCTTCAACCACATACACCGTCATCTGCCCATCGAAATCGTAGCTCGATGCCAGCTGGCAGGTATTGGCGCGCGAATGTTCCGTTGTGTTGAGGCCAACCGCGGTTTCAAAGGCATCGAAGCTATCGGCGATTGCAAGCGTTGCCGAAGCGAACACAACACTATGGGTGTTGGTGAACAGGGTTTCGTTCATCTTGTCGCCCACGTTGACCAAAAGGGCCTGAAGTTTTTCCACCGGGCGGTCGTTTTTCTTGGAGAGCAAAGCGGCGTAGGCATACGTCGGTGGCGCTTTGAACAAAATGACTTCAGCGGCAAAGAGCATATCCTTGGCTTCCAGCACCGCCGAGGCGATGTCGCGCTGGGCCATTGCGGCACCTTCCACGCTTTCGAGGGCTGCCACCAATTCCTGGCATGCGGTGATAAGCTTTTCGGTACGATCGGCAAAAACGCGGCCGTGGGAAACGAGGTTTGCGAACGTGTCGCTGGCGCGAATCTGGTCGTTGAGCCACAGCTCGACGTATTCATACCCCTTGGAACGGCGGTTGGTGTCGAAAAACAACAGATCTTTCATGTGGCTGCATAATTCGGATGATGCCTGTTCAAAAGCCTTTCCAGCCGACCGGGCCTTCGTGGAAAGTCCCAAGATTAGCGTGGTTGCTTCCCCCGCTTTCGCGGCAGCAAGCTCGGCACGCATGAAAATGTTGCGCGATCCCTCATCCCCCGAAATACGATGGGCCAGACGCATGATGGATTCAGCCGAAAGCTCTGGCGAAAAGGCGCGGCGTGCTTCCGCTTCGGCGCCGTGGGCTTCGTCGACCACCCAATAGCGAATGGGCGGCAAGAGGCCGCCATCTGCCGCGATATCGCAGAACAGCAGGCTGTGATTCGTCACCACAATATTTGATGCTTCCGCTTTGCGGCGGGCACCATGGACAAAGCAGAGATGTCCGAAAAAGGGGCACTTGCGTCGAAGGCATTCATGGCTTGTCGTGGTGATAAGGTAGCGCGGTATGGTGCGATAGTCGATTTTCAAACCATCGATATCGTCGTATTCGCTTTGCTCGATAAACGACAACAACCCGGCAAGCGCGGGTGCTTGAGAAACGTCTTTACCGGCGACCAACTTCATGGTCGCACCCTCCCCCACCAGGCGATTCACCATCCGCAGGCAGGGATAATGGGAAAAGCCCTTGAGCGGTGCATAAGTTAGGGGCTCACCCGTCAGCGCCTCCAGCGCGGTGGAAAGAAGCGGCAATTCTTTATGGACAATCTGGTCAAGCAGCGCGTTTGTTTTCGTGGCGATACCCACGGTGATATTGTTGCGCTGCGCCGTCAATGCAGCCGGCAACAGATACGCCATCGACTTCCCGACGCCCGTACCCGCTTCTACGACAAGGTTGGTCGAGGTTGAAAACGCCTGACGAACCTGCTCGGCCATGAGCGTCTGCTCGGCGCGTACCTCATAGGTGTCATACAGGGTACCGATCAAGCCGTCTTGATTGAATGCGGCTGCTATTTCTTCTTCGGCAGGAAATTGCAAGCCGCTCAGAGGATCTGCGGCCAATTCGTCTGCGTCGGGCTTGGGTTTCAGCTCATGAACACCCAAGCTTTTTTGTCGCAGGCGGCGCAAATCAAAAAAGGTATTGGGAAACATCGTAGCGGTGCCATTGAGCTCAACCGCAGCGGGATCAAGGGCTACGCCACCGCCTTTTACCAGGTCATTTGCTTTACTTTGCCACTCTTCGGAGGCAAAGTATCGAAACACCTTGCCGCTTGGCCACTCTTCGATAGGAGCAAGTTCGGAGATATAAGTAACCAGCGACGCCGGCATTGCCGCAACCGCTGCCAGAAGTATCCGATAGATGGTACAAGTTGCTTCCACGTCGGCGTCCGCCCGGTGGGTGGAAACCGGGGCACCAAAAGTGTGCACCAAATCGATCAGGCGATGCGATTTCAAACGCGGAAGGGCGATGCGCGCAAGATCGAGAGAATCGATCCAGGTATTGTTCGCCAAACAAGCTCCCCCGGCATTTTTCGTCACAAAAGTACGATCGAAAGCGGCATTGTGGGCCACCAGGTCAGAAGTGCCAACAAAAGCGGCAAGCTTTTCACACGCCTCGACCGGAGTCGGCGCGTCGGCAACGTCGGAATCATGGATATCAGTCAAATGGACGACATCTTCAGGAATTGGCTTGCCCGGGTTTACAAACGTCACAAACCATTCGACGATCTTTCCCTGAGACATGCGAGCCGCAGCGATTTGCGTCAACTCGTCGTGATTGAACGAAAACCCCGTTGTCTCGGTGTCAATGACAACAACATCAGCATCGAGATCACCGTAGTCGGCGGCCGCAGCATCGGCAACCAGTTGAATATAGCGAGCGCGAATCGCCGGTGGCGTTGCATCGCTTATGGAATTTTGTATGGTATATGTGGGTTCAACAGTTTCTTTTTTCATACGATTCAGCCTATCATGAAAAGCACTGCAATAACCGTGCTCGTCGCGTGTCTCAAGGAGAAAACATGATGGATAGCGCCTATTTCGGCACATATGCTCGTTACGAAACCGCCAGCAAAAAAGATGCGGCTGTTTTGTTAGGAGCCGACAGCGTTGTCGGTGATTTCTTTGAAATCGAGTTTCGGGTGGAAAACGGACTCAGCACCGCCTGGATGGTAAACCGGTTTGAAGTGGCGGTCGGTTGCTTCGATGCTGAAACCAGCCATCAACTGAGCCTTTGCGCCGCCAAAGACTGGAACTTGATCGCGATTCTCTCTTTTGTCGCCTTTACCGAACACCCGGAACCGGGCTACTACTGGGGCGAAGCGGCAGTTATTGCCTACGATCCGAAAGAATCGGATATCATGACGCCCTTTCTCAACCGCCTTGCGAAAAAGGTCTCCGAGGGCATACGCGTCGATCTTGATTTGGGACAACAAGCCTTCAAGCTTCTGAGGGCCGAGCCTGAAACCTGGCTTCCTACCGGGCGGGTTAAATTACCCGAACAAAAACCGGGAACCGTCTATTTGAAGCGTCGCAAGAAAATGAGCGAAAACCTTATTGAACAGGGAAGACGGGGAAATATCGGCTGCTATATCGGAAGCTGGATATTCATTTTAGCGGTAGTTGCGGCCGTTATTTTTGGCCTGAAATCCTGCGGCGTTTTTTAAACAAACCCGCAGGATTGATACCGCAAAGACGGTCGAAGGCGTGCTTTATCGCGTGCGCTCGAGGCCAAGCTCGACCAGCCGAGTGCAAAGTTCGGGAAAAGAAATGCCGGCGGCACGACCAGCATCGGGAAGAAGAGAGGTTCCGGTCATTCCCGGAATGGTGTTCGTCTCAAGCGTCCAGCATTCCCCTTCATCATCCATGATGATGTCGGTGCGCGAAACGCCCGAGCACTCAAGCGCTTTGTGCGCCGCAACGGCGATAGCTTGTACTTTTTCCGTTACTGCCGCGTCGAGGCGCGCTGGGCAGATATGCTGAGAACCACCCGGGGCGTATTTTGATTCATAGTCGTAGAATTCGTTGACCGGAACGATTTCAATGATAGGCAAAGGTTCAGGATCTTCATTCCCCAATACCGCAACCGTCAATTCAGTACCGGAAACGAAAGTTTCCACGAGTACTTCCGTATCAATCGAAAACGCTTTGTTAATCGCTTCGCGTGCCTGCTCTTCCCCTTCAACGATAAAAACACCGAGGGCACTGCCTTCGGTCGAAGGTTTGACCACGCAGTGTTGCCCGACATACGAAAGAATTTCGCCGATAGGCAGATCGTCGGGTGAAAGCAAATTGATGGAACGAGGGGTTTTGATGCCCGCACGTTCATAGAATATCTTGGATTTTGCTTTATCGATTGCTAGAGCACTCGACCATACATTCGATCCAATGTAGGGCATTCCGAGGATTTCCAGCATACCCTGGATGGTGCCATCTTCACCGTATTTGCCGTGGAGACAGATAAATGCAATATCGAAGCCGCCGTCAATGAGGGTTTTCAAATCGTCTTTACTTGACGGGTCAAGCATCGTGACAGAAAATCCGGCTTCGGTCAGAGCTTCAAAAGCCCCTTTACCTGATGCGAGAGAAATGACGCGTTCGCCGCTGATGCCGCCCGCAAGCAACGCAACACGAATATTTTGAGGTTTGAAGGAATCCATGGAGCCCCTTTGCAGTCCACAGGGTGCCTCGGCACCGCTTGCTTTACCGCTAGCAGTATAGCAAAAGCAGATTTATGTAACCTCGATTCAAGATGAAAACACAGCGCGGGAAATCACGTATACTGTTTGTATGAAAAACGACATTAAAGCATACTCACGCCAAGAACTTGAAACTCTATTTGCTTCGATGAAGCAGCCTCGCTTTCGCGCCAAACAAGTGGTGCAGTGGCTTTATCAGCGCGGAGTCTCAAGTTATGACGAAATGACCAACTTACCGGCTTCTCTGCGAGCGCAACTGGCCGCTGAAGCCCCCCTGTTTATTCCCACCCTCGTGAACAAACAAATTTCCCAAGACGGCACACGAAAATATGTTTGGGAATTTTTTGATGGGGCGCGGGTTGAAACCGTCGCTATTCCCGCACGAGACACCCTGCCGGGAGAAACGCCGAAGCGCTTGACTATTTGCTTTTCAACCCAGGTGGGATGTCCTATGGCCTGCGCTTTTTGCGCAACAGGTAAACAGGGATTTAGCAGAAATCTAACCCCCGGCGAAATGGTGGATCAAATCATTCTCGCCGGCCGCGACATGGGTTGCCGCGTAACAAACATCGTCGCAATGGGCCAAGGCGAACCTTTCCTCAACTACGATAATGTTCTTGCCGCCTTGCGCTATATCAATTCCCCCGACGGCCTAGAGATTGGTGCGCGGCATATTACCGTCTCAACGTGCGGCATACTCGAAGGAATTAAGCGTTTTGCAACGGAACCCGAGCAGTTTACGTTAGCTATATCGCTCCACGCCGCAATTCAGAAAACGCGTGACACCATGATGCCGAAAAATGCGACCGCAACGCTGCCCGCACTGAGGGAAACCCTGGTCGCATACACCGAAAACTCGAATCGTCGCGTCACCCTTGAATATCTTCTCGTTCACAATGTAAATGACGGCAAGCAAGATCTTGATGCGCTGAAGCGCTTCTGCAAAGGATTGCTTTGCCACGTCAATATATTGCCTATAAATAAAATTTCGGGGAGCCCTTACCAACCGGCTTCCCCGAAAGTTATGCACCACTGGATCGATTCACTGCAATCGTATGGCATTGAAACTACCCTACGAGATTCTCGAGGTGCCGATATCGACGGCGCTTGCGGGCAGCTTAAGAACGCAACGCGTTAATTTTTAGTCAACTGCTCAAACAAACGCTCGAGATCTTCTTCATCTTTAAACTCAATCTCAATCTTATTCTTACCCTGCACCGTTTTTACGCGCACGTTCGTTCCGAGAACTTCGCGAAGGCCGCGCGCGGCTGTTTTAAAGGACTTCGGCGCAGGTTCACGCTTCGTCGGTGTTTCGCTGAGCAGTTGTCGGCCGGTAATAAGGCGCGCAAGGGTTTCTGCCTCACGTACTGAAAGAGTTTCTGCCACCAGCTTCTCGGTAAGCTTTTGACGCCCCTCCTTAGAAGGAATTGAAAGGATCGCGCGCGCATGGCCAGCGGTTATCTTACCCTCAAACAGAAGCTGCTGTGCGTCTTCAGGAAGATCTAACAAGCGCAGGGCGTTCGCTACGGTTGAACGGCCCTTAGAAACAGCGAGAGCAACCTCTGACTGCGTCAGATGCTGCCGTTCCATCAGACGACGATAGCCATAAGCCTCTTCAATGGGGTTTAAGTCGGAACGCTGGATATTTTCGATCAAAGCCAATTCGAGGGCTTTGTCATCGGTGGCTTCCTTAATACGTACGGGAACCATCTTCATGTGCAGCAAGGAACACGCCTGCCAACGACGTTCCCCGGCAATTATCTGATACTGGTTTCCAACGGCGCGAACAAGGATCGGTTGTAAAAGCCCCTCTTTTTCAATAGAAGCCGCTAACTCTTCTAATTCTTCCTTATTGAAGTTCGTGCGAGGCTGGTCGGGATTGGGTTTAATCGATTCAAGGGGCACTTCGTCGGGCTTGCGATCAAGAACACGCTTAATAGTTACGTGATCGTTGTCCTCGATATAGGGCTGAGGATGCATCGGCTCATTATCAAGTTCCTGCTGAATCTTAGTCTTGGGAGTAAGCTCTCCGGCTGCCCGGCGTTCTGCGTAAGCCGTTAATGACTCTGAGGTACCCGCGATTGATTCACGTGCGGGTACCGGGTTTTTTTGCACAGGCTTTGCCGGAGTCGGGTGGGGGGCTGGGCGAGAAACGGCCCGTTCAACGACTTCCGCCGCTTCAACATCTTCTTCTTTAATAATGGTTCGTTCTCGAGTACGAGCGGGTACCGGTACCGGACCCGCCTCTTCTACACTTTCACCGAGAAGAGAACTTAAGCCACGGCCTAAACCGCCTTTTGTTTGTTTAACCACGGCCAATCACTTCCTTTGCAAGAGCGGTATACGAAAGGGCCCCTTTGCCCGTAGGATCATATTCAGTAATAGGTTGCCCGAAGCTGGGAGCCTCAGAAAGCTTAACGGTACGAGGGATAATCGTATCAAAAACAGTACGACCGAAATAGCTTCGCACTTCCTGAGCTACTTGCTTAGAAAGCGTGGTTCGTCCGTCGTACATCGTTAAAAGGACACCAAAGATATCGATCGACGGATTAAGACGAGATTTGACTCGTTTCATTGAATCGAGGAGTTTTGTCACACCTTCAAGAGCATAAAACTCACATTGGATGGGGATAAGAAGCTTATCCGCCGCAACCAGGGCATTAACCGTCAATAAACCAAGAGAAGGCGGGCAATCGATGAATATGTAATCGTATTTACCTCGTAAGCACCCTATGGCATCTTTAAAGCGATTTTCACGAGCCATTTCAGAAACCAATTCAACTTCCGCGCCCGCAAGATTAATGGTTGCCGGAATTAAGTCCAAGCCCTCGCAAACATCGGGAATAATAGCCTCTTCTGCAGGAACATCATTAAGAAGTACGTCATAGATGCAAGCGCGAACTTGGCTTTTTTCAATACCAAGACCGCTCGACGCGTTTCCTTGGGGATCAAGATCAACGAGAAGGACCTGTTTACCCATAGATCCAATGGCAGCGGCAAGATTAACTGCGGTAGTTGATTTACCTACGCCACCTTTTTGATTAAGGATAGCGATCATCTTGGTTTGACCAATCACATGAGTGACTGGATTTTTTTCTTCGATTGGTTTGATTTGCTTTGCAGGAATTTCACGCACCTCGTGAGAGACTTCGCGCTGAACAACTTCAACATCCTCAATATCTGTTACCTTTTCATCGATCTGAGTGGAGTGCTGTTCTGTCTGTTCGTCTGCCGTGATAGTCTCTGCTGCTTTTCTATGTTGTTTTAGACCATCAAAAAGTCCCACAAAGGCCCCCTTTCGTTCGGTTGCTACAAATTATACATGAGAATTAATGTTTCACGTGAAACATTATCGAAAGCGCCGTAAAACCCCTTTTTTAGATAAGGGATACAAAAACTTCTTTCACAATCCTGGAAAAGTCGGTTTTCCCCACTTCAAATCCAAGCACAACAATCGAAAAATCTACCGCACCAACAAGGTTTCAATTGTTGGTGATAAGGAGGTAAAAATCCCAAAGCTCGGGTCACTCAAAACAAGGATCAGCAGACCTATTGAAAGGAGCATGCTGTCAGCTGCCGTGAAACTTGTGAAAGAATGTAGCTTTAAAAAATAGCAGAGCTTGAGGGAACCCCAGATGTAAACCCTAAAAACGCTTCTGAAGTAAATAATAAAACCCGCCTTTTCGTAAGAAGAGGCGGGTTACCAGCGATGAAGAAAGAACCTCCGCCTTTAGGCGTGGGGAGTGCCAAAAGGATTTTTTTGTGCCATACCTGAACGACGGGGAAGCGTAACTTTTGGCTTTCCTGATTTAGTGAAAACAATAATACAACGTTCAGTAACACCATCACTTAACATAAAACTTCTTTTTGAATAAAGCTCCATGCCAAACTTTTTTTGAAGAAGCTGAGCAGTTTCCAGTTCTTCATCAGTGATGTGTGCTTTATAACAGATTAAATGCCCGTCTCGTTTCAGTAAAGGTGAGGCTAATTCCATGAGAGAGGGGAGAGAGCTTAAAGCACGCGCAGTTACCACTGAAAAGGCAAAACGCTGTTCTCGTGCTAAGTCTTCAATACGTCCGGCATAAGTACCAATCTGGTCAGACAGCCCCATCGATTCAATCAATTCTGCAAGAACATTGACTTTTTTCTTAACAGAGTCAACTAATAAGGTTTTTCTTCCCGTCATAATTGCCAAAGGAATACCAGGAAATCCTCCGCCGGTGCCTAGATCAGCATAACGCCCTTCAGGAGCTTCATTGATTTCTTTTAAACCACTTAATGAATCTTCAATATGTAAAACGATAGCTTCTTCAGGAGAAGTGATTCTTGTGAGGTTATGAATTTTGTTAGCCTCGAGAATACCCTCTAAATGCGTTTCTAAAAGAAATAACTGTTTATCGTTAACCTGTATGTTCTCATTCTTTATATCCACCGCAAACCTTCTTCATTTCTATAATTACAAAAAAGGTAGCCTCATAGCTACCTTTGATTAAACATTATTTTTTGTTTCACGTGAAACATTACTGCGGAAGCACCACGACGTGTCGGGCACTACCTTCTCCTTCAGATGCTGTTTTAACACAGCTATCATCACGCAGTGCAATATGAACTAACCGACGCTCGTAAGGAGTCATAGGGCGAAGTTTAATGCTTCGATTTTGTGAAACCGCGCGGTGCGCTGCTGAGTGTGCTAAGTTTTCAAGTTTTTCACGCTGGCGGCTCTTATATCCTTCGACATCAACAACGATAGGATAGCGGAAACCCATAGTTCGTGCGGTAATCGAAGAAATCAAAAATTGAAGTGCTTCAAGCGTTTTGCCATGGCGGCCAATCAATACCGCTAAGTCATCTCCAGTGATATCAAGGATTAATTCCCCTTCATCACCATCATATTCATCAATAGTAACTTCGCCTATATTGAAATATTTCAAAATGTCTTGTAGTGCATTAATTGCGGTATCAGCAACCGCATCAATGTCTTCATCGGTAAGTTCTTCCTCAGATTCTTCCATAGAATTATTCTCTTCTTGAACATCTTCTTGAAAAACTTCTTCTTCCGTGACCTCATCCATAATTTCTTCGGCCATGATAACTCCTTAAACGAGAGGACGTGCCTATATACCAACAGCTTGCGCTGCGGATGTATAAAATTAGCCTTTTTTCGCGGGACGCGGCTTTTTCACTTTACGCGTAACATCAACATGAACCGGCTCGATGTCAATAGTTTCAGCAGCTACCTTAGCATCTTCCTTTTTCAAAACGAAGGTAGTGAGTTGCTGTTGGGTGACGCCGACGATTCCGGACATACCCCAAAACAAAAGAACACCGGCAGGAGCCCCCCAGCCAATCCAGAGCATAAAGAGCGACATAACGCCGGCCATAATCATGGTCTGCTGTTTTTGCGGCCCTTCATTATTTCGTTGCTGAAGAATCATCGGTAGGAAGGTAGCGCCCGCAAAGATAAGCATGAGCACTAAATAGGGAATAAAATTCGTGATTCCTTGGCTGAATGCTTCGGAAGGTTTCAAAATCAAACTGGGAATCAAATTATAAAATTCATAGCTCGATCCTTGTGTACGACCACCCATTTCTTGTAAAACCTGGAAGAGGGCCATAAAGATAGGCATTTGAAGCAGCATCGGCAAACAACCTGCAAGAGGGTTGAATTTAGATTCCGCATACAGTTTTTGCATTTCTTCTTGCTGGCGTTGCGGATTGTCAGCATATTTCTTTTGAATTTCCGCCATCAAAGGCTGCATCTTCTGCATACTGAAAGAAGATTTAATTTGCTTATGCATAAGGGGACTGATGAGAATACGGAAAATGATTGTGACGAGCACAATCGCTAGACCCCAGTCGCCGCAAAAATTATAAAAAGCCTGGATGATTTGGAATATGATATCCTTAAATGCATCCCACATAGATTATTTCCTCCCGAACGTATAAAACCCCTGGTCAGAAGCCATTTTAAGGCACTGGATCATAACCATAGGGACCACCTGGTCGACAACGTAATATTCTTTTTACGGTAAGCCATAACCCTTTAAAAAAGCCATACCGTTTAAATGCAATAACACTGTATTGAGAACACGTAGGAATAAAACGACAGCAAGAAGGAAACAAAGGCGAGATTGCTATTTGATAGAACTTAATAGCTAATATCGCGCCTTTTGTTGGTAAGTTCTTGAGAAAAGATACCACCAATCCCATAAACAACCCTATCGTAGACCTTTACGCGCCAACAACGCACTACATGCCTCTCGTACTTTACTATAAGAAGCTTGAGTTGTTCGTTTCTTCGCAATAAATATCACATCATAGCCCTCCCAGGGGCCATTTAGGTCCCTGCAGAGTGCTCTCATGCGACGTTTCGCTCTATTACGCCATACAGCGTTTCCATTTTTTTTACCCGCTACAAAAGCAACACGACCAGTACGGTCGTGTTGCGGAGCATCTTCAGACACTAAAAGCGTAATTGATGAAGAATTCAAACGCGTGCCATGCGTGAAAAGATATGAGATCTCTATGCTGGATTTAATAATTTCCAACACTAGAAGTTCAATCTATACACAGAGACGCTTGCGGCCCTTTGCACGGCGAGCTGACAATACAGCGCGTCCGCCCTGAGAAGACATGCGAGAACGAAAGCCGTGACATTTAGCACGCTTACGCGTGTTTGGTTGATAGGTGCGTTTCATTGGTATTCCCTTTCGTGGTTTTAGAGTAACCTCGAAAGTATATAAGTGGAGATTAAAACTGTCAAGAATTAATACCTGGTGCACAAGAAGCTTCTCTCGGCGGAAAGTATTGAGTATGGAATTGTGGAAAACGTTGAAAACTTTTCTTTTACGTGAGGGATGCTGTGGAAATCTCTGGACAATAATAAAGTCAAGATAAAAATTAAAGTATTTAAATTACTACATTTTAAAAGTGTGCTCTATTAAGTAAGAAATAAATAAACCTCTGAACTGGTGTTTTATAAAAATTTTAAAAATTCGCTAATAATATATAACTGATTTAGTTAGTAATTTTTGACATGAAAAAGAGCATCACTAATACGAGCTGGGAATATAGAAAAAATCAAAAAGTCAATCCTCGTTTTAAAAGAATTTCAACAATTTAAGATATGTTTTGCCGTTTTTAAGCAGTCTCTATTTTACTGTTTTCAAAGTTTTCCACAATCTATGAATAAAAAGTTGAAAACTCTGAAAACCCGAATGAAGTAAGTAATATCTATTGAATGAATAGTCCATGAATATTGAATATTGCTTCAAATAGACCGTAGAATGAATGAGTTTCCACAAATAGAGCTATAATTTTTCTAAAATGATTGAAAGTTTATGAAACCGCGAATTACCAAAGGAAATGGTTTGAAAAAGCAGGAAGTAGCACATTCGGCGGACGAATCAGATGAATCGGGTAAAGAGATGATCTTTGATTATTCCTTTGTATACACCACCGCACGTATCGCGGTCTATGATGATTTAAAGAGTGCGCCGCGTATTATCGAAATAGAGCCCGCCACCACCAATGAATATATTGAAGCATTGGCAACAAAAACCTATGAACAGGGAAAATTAGCGGGCGGTACAATTCCTTATACCGTCATCAGGGAAGTTTCTGAAAATTTCATACACGCGCACTTCGCTGAAATTATCGTATCCATCCTCGATAACGGTAATACCATTCGTTTTTCTGATCAAGGTCCGGGAATTTTACAAAAAAATAAAGCATCGCTACCGGGCTTCACCTCAGCAGTTGAGCCTATGAAGGAATACATTAGGGGAGTGGGATCGGGGTTGCCAATCGTAAAAGACTATCTTGATTTTTCCCATGGGTCGATCACTATCGAAGATAATATCGATGAAGGGTCGGTTATCACTTTAAGTCTCATGCCTCAATATTCAAGTGATTCGCATCAAAAAGATATCGCAGCATTGATTCCTCCTCTTACCGCGCGTCAAAAAAAGATTATTTCTTTATTCGCAGCGAATGGGGCTTTGGGAGTAACTGATATAGTGAATCTTACTAATTTGCCTCAATCCAGTACTCATTTAGAATTAACAAAACTAGAAGAAGCAGGAATGATTGAGAAAACCGCTGGACAAAAGCGAATTTTAACGGACTTTGGATTTAAAGCCGTTCAATACTTATAATTATTCTTTATCGGGCGCTCAGTAATTGAACATATATAATGAAAAGTATCAGATTTATAGTTCAACGCTTTCTTAAAAGCGTTATTTTTTACTACAATCATTTCCTTTGCATGAGGATTGTTTTTTAGGATGAAAAAATGGAAAGTGAAAAGCTTCAAAAAGCATGGGAAAGCACTTGCACACAAATTAAAAGTTACGAAAGCATTGATCAAACGCAAATCAATGCTTTCTTTTCACGTCTTCACCCTCAAGCTTTGAGTGAAGGCTTTTTAATGTTAACTGCGGAAAATGATTTCATTAAAACCTGGATCGAATTACATTACATCACTTTCATTAAACAAGCTTTACAGGATATTTACGGCGTTCCTTTTACGGTATTAATCGAAGTTGACGCTTCAGAAACCACTCCGGTAAAAGCTTCAATACCCGCAACGGCGGGAGTTACTGAAGTGGTCGATAAACAAGCAGAAGCACCTGTCATTAAAGAATCACAAAAACAAACTCAGCAGACTCAAGAAAACTCGACAGATTCTTTATCGCCTCAAATTCCTTATCAACAAGAGAACTCAAAGGTCGAGGAAACAGAAGTAACGCCGATCTCTAATCTTACTTTTGAAAATTTCGTCATCGGTGATTCTAATCGGATGGCATATTCCATGGCGGTTGCCGTGGCTGAATCACCTGGTAAAGCCCAATTAAATCCTTTATTTATCTACGGTAAAAGTGGTCTTGGAAAAACGCATCTACTTCGTGCTATTCAAAATTACATTCATACAGCACTGCCTATTATGAAAACTTACTATGTTGATAGTGCTGAACTTCTCAGTGATTACATGGAAGCAAGCGCTGCTCATGATAAAGAAAAATCAAGCTTTAAAAATTTTAAAACACGCTACGAAAACGTTGACGTTCTTTTAATTGATGATGTGCAGCATCTTCAGGGTAAGAAACAAACGCTCGATATTGTTTTTCAAATTTTTAATAAATTGACTAATATGGGAAAACAAGTCGTTTTAGCCGCTGACCGTGCACCGAAAAATATCGATATCGACGAAAGATATAAAAGTCGCTTTAATTCGGGCGGAACATTCGATATTCAGCCTCCTGAAATAGAAACTAAATTAGGGGTTGTGAAAAGTTTTATCGAAGAATACTGCGCTAATGAGCAGCATCCTAATTTCACTATCTCTCAAGATATCCAGCGCTATATAGCCGAGATATCAAGCTCGAATATTCGCGAATTAAAAAGTGCGGTCACTAAAGTTATCTATCAGATGACCTACTTCAACCAGCCGGATATAGAACTTGAAGATGTACGACACCTTTTAGATAATCATTTTTCGGGAGGACTATCGAAACGTTTAACGGTGGGGGATATTCAAAAAGAAGTAGAGAACTTTTATAAAATTAACCACACCGATTTAGTCGGCAAAAAAAGAAACCGTAATATTATGTATGCACGGCAAGTAGGAATATTCCTCTGTCGTCAATTACTCGATCTTCCTTATAACGATATCGGCAAACAATTCAATAGGGATCACTCGACGGTTATGTACTCGATAAACTGCGTTGAGGAACGAATTAAAGAGAATTATGAATATCGCGAGGAAGTTGAAACCATTAAGCAGATTATCAAAGAGAATTAAATGCTCTTACAGGTGCTGCTAAACATGACTGATAAGTAAGTTGAAAAGTATGAATCTGAGAGCAAAGATAATTTATACGATAATTAGTGTTAAGAGCGAACGCAGATTTTAAGTCATGAATGAGTTGAGATTTCACGTAATCTAACAGGCAAAACGGCAGTTTTCCCCTTTTCCACCGAGCTTATTATTACTATTATTAAAACATCTATATAGTAAGTAAGTACTTAAAGATAAAGAAAAATGAAGCAGGATATCAAATGCGGGGTTTCTGAAGAAAGGACATCAAGTTTCAATCCCTCTACCAGGAATCGTGCGTATCCTGGTATATTGAAAAAGAAGAGAAAGGAACAAGAGTGAAATTCAGCATCAACCAAACAGAGTTTCAAACCGCACTCACCATTGTTCTCAAAGGCGTTGCTTCGCGTTCAACGTTACCGATTCTCTCCGGAGTCTTTTTTAAAGCATACGGCGATACTCTTACGCTTCAAACAACCGATTTAAAATTATCAGTGCAATATCAAGTTGCCGCCCTGATTGAAATCGAGGGCGAAACCGTTGTACCGGCGAAACTACTTTCAGAAATCGTTAAAAATTTACCCGATGCCGCCGTACATCTGGAAACAAGTGACGATAGTGTTTCTCTTCTCTGTGAAGCCGCTTCTTTTTCTTTGAAAACATTGCAAGCTCAGGATTTTCCTGCATTCCCTGAGGTGAAAGTACAACAGAAAATTGCTATTCCTTTTCCTCAATTTTGTTCTATGATCAAGCGTGTTGCTCGCGTAGTTTCTCGGGATGAAAGCCGTGCAGTTTTAACCGGTATTTTAATTACGAATGATTCAGGCCATTTAAAAATGGTCGCTACTGATTCATATCGTCTCGCTATCACTGAAGCTGATATTCCTGAAATTGAAGCGGAAGAATTTGAAGCAGTCATTTCTGGTGCTTTTTTACAAGATATAACCGCTCTCAAAAAAACGGAAGAAACGATTCAGCTCGCACTTTCAGAAAATCAAATTGTTATTACCTATCAAGATACGGTCTTTATTAATCGTCGAATTGAAGGTAATTACCCGAATTATAAGCAATTATTACCCGCTCATTTTGCAACAAGGATAGAATTCAACACCCATCAATTAACCGATGCTGTGCGCCGAACTTCGTTGCTCAGCAATACCACCTCTCCCGTGCGCTTAGATATAAACCACGCATCTCAAACCGCTCAGCTTTCAACCGTTACTCAAGATGTCGGTGCAGCTCAAGAGCTTATATCTTGTGGTGTTGAGGGTGAAGATGTTGAAATCGCTTTTAATTTTGCTTATGTTCTCGATGGTCTCAACGCGGTCGGAACCGAAAAAGTCTATTTAGAAACTCAGAGTTCATTAAAACCTGGTATTTTAAAATCAGACACAACTGAAAATTTCTTATATCTGATTATGCCGGTTCGTATTTCTTAATAACACGAACCGAATCCCGTATTGAAATGATGTAATAATGGGGCTTCGCCTTCAACAGCTTTCTTTAACGAATTTCCGTAATTATGATAGTTTGCTTTTACGGGATATCGGTGCGCTCACTATTTTTGTCGGCCCTAATGCGGTCGGCAAGACAAATATCATCGAAGGTATTGATCTTTTAACGGCTATATCTTCTTTTCGCCATCCAAAAATTCAACAAATAATGAAATGGGATTCAGACTTTACCCGTCTACAAGCTTCGCTGACTGATGGTTCCCGGGAACTTGAAATAACCCTCCAAATTCAACAAGCCAAAAAAACCTATCAACTGAATGGTAAAGTAAAACGCATTCATGATTTAAAAGGAATTTTGCCCGCCGTTTGTTTCTCTCCCGATGATTTAAATTTAATAAAAGGGTCCCAAAGCATTAAGAGAAATGCCATTGATCTCTTAGGGTCCCAACTTTCTGCGAACTACTATGCAGTGAGAAAAGATTACGAAAAAATTCTTCGACAAAAAAATCGTGTGTTAAAAGAAGGGGTACAGGCGGAATATCTTGCCAGTATTAACGAAGTTTTAATCAGTATCGGTGCACAGCTCAGTTTTAAGAGAGCGGAAGTCTTTTCAAAGCTCAGCCCTTATATTTGCGATTATTATCATATGATCACCGGCTGCACAGAGCGGGTTGAGCTGGCATATATCCCCTCATGGGAAGAGAGTGACCAAGAGGTATTTACTTCTCATTCTTTTACAACCGATAAGGCACGCCGATCATTACAAACCGCTTTAGTGTTGTATCAGGAGAGAGAAAGAGAGAGTAAGCGCACGCTTTTAGGGCCCCAAAACGATACTATCGAATTTTTTATCGAAGGAAAAAATGCAGGTATTTACGGAAGTCAGGGGCAACAACGGTCTTTAGTGTTAAGTTTTAAACTAGCAGAAGTGTCGTTAATTCAGAATATTCTCGGCCAAAAGCCCGTGCTTCTTTTAGATGACGTGATGAGCGAACTTGATTCGGTGCGCCGTACTGCTTTAATTCAATTTATATCAGACGATATTCAAACTTTTATTACCACTACTCATTTAGAATATTTCAGTGAAGAGCTTTTAACCCGTGCTCACATTATTCATCTTGATAAAAACCAGTGCGGTATGACGGTGGTGAATTGATATGCGGCCTGCAATGAAAAAAATTAAAGTAAATCTTAAACAATGTCTTCGGGGTATCGAAGGTTATGGTGATGAAGTTCGCTACAAAGAACGGGCCGCTCAAGTACACACAATGTGGGCTGATATCGTTGATGAAATATTTCTTGATCATACCAACGCAGTTTATATTCTCAAGAAAGACGGGGTAAAAACTTTAATTGTGTATGTTGATGAAAGTATTTTTTCCGCCGAGCTCAATGCGCGTCGCGAATTAATTAAATTACAATTCCTACAGCGTTTCAATGAAGAACTCGATGAGTTTAAAATTTATATTTCCCGCGGTGATTATAAAAAGAATCATCCTTTTATGAAAGAAAGTATTCCTCCCTACCAGGAACCAGCACGTCCTCTACCTCTGACTTCGGAGGAAAAAGAGCCCTTTGAAGAAAAACTTTCCCATATAGAGAATAAAGAATTAAGAGATGCAATTGAGCAGGCTGTTGTGAGCGATTTGGAGTGGAAAAAAGGAATTAGGGAAAAAAGTAACAAACAGTCCTAAAACAACCCTTAAAACCGCTCTTAAACCCCTTAAACGTCTTCAAAACTCCATTTATGGTGAGTTTATTTGTGATAGAATAACAAGGTTGTGATTATTTATGACAAGTCCTCTTACGCAGCTAAAAAAGGAGTATGGAGTGGCTCAAGAAAAATCTGAACATTATGATGGCTCTGATATTCAAGTTCTCGAAGGTCTTGAAGCGGTTCGTAAACGTCCCGGTATGTATATTGGATCAACCGGTCCCCGTGGTTTACACCATCTTGTTTATGAGGTTGTAGACAATGGCGTTGACGAAGCTCTTGCAGGTTTTTGTACGAAAATCGAAGTTGCAATTCACACCGATAATTCTATAACTATCATCGATAATGGTCGTGGTATTCCTATCGACAAGCATCCGAAGGAAAAAATTCCTACGGTCGAAGTGGTTTTGACGATTTTACATGCGGGTGGTAAATTCGGTGGCGAAGGCTATAAGGTTTCCGGCGGGCTTCATGGCGTTGGTGTTTCTGTTGTAAACGCGCTTTCTTCTCGTATGGAAGTAAAAGTTTCCCGCAATAACGGTGTTTATGAAATCGATTTCGAACGAGGGAAAACGGTAGAAAAATTACACCAGGTAGGCAAATCAACCCACACGGGTACTGAAGTCACCTTCTGGCCTGACCCTGAGATTTTTACCGAAACTTTAGTTTTTGATTATGCAACCTTAGCGAGTCGTTTCCGTGAAATGGCATTCTTAAATAAAGGTCTCTATATTTCCATGTGCGACGAACGAGTAGTCGATGCCGAGGGTAATGTTAAAAGTGAGATCTTTCACTACGAAGGCGGTATTCAAGACTTCGTTAAGTTTCTTAACACAGGAAAAGAAATTCTGCATAAACCGATTTATTTTGAAGCTGAAAGCGATGACGGAACCGTTGAAGTCGCTATGCAGTGGACGATGTCTTATTCAACTAATTCAGTTCTTGCGTTCGCCAACAACATCAATACGCACGAAGGCGGCACGCATCTGGATGGTTTTAAGCAGGCGGTTACCAGGACCATCAATGAATACGCGCGCAGTAAGGGCATTTTAAAAGAAAAAGATACCAATCTTTCCGGTGATGACACACGCGAAGGTTTAGCTGCGGTTATCTCAGTTAAATTGCATGACCCTCAATTCGAAGGGCAAACGAAAACCAAACTAGGCAACAGTGAAATCAGGCCGTTGGTTCAAAATGCCGTCACCCAAGGGTTGGCAGAGTATCTCGAAGAAAACCCGACACCTGCCAAGAAAATTATCTCTAAGGCTACGCAGGCATTGAAGGCTCGTGAAGCTGCCCGTAAAGCACGCGAAATGACGCGTCGTAAAGGCGTGCTCGATTCGTTTGCGCTGCCAGGTAAATTGGCTGATTGCTCATCAAAGGTTGCAGCCGATTCAGAAATATTCATCGTAGAAGGTGATTCCGCTGGCGGTTCTGCGAAGCAGGCCCGCGACCGGAAAATTCAAGCCATCCTTCCTTTGCGCGGTAAGATTTTGAACGTTGAACGCGCAGGTTTGCATCGTTCTATTTCTTCCGACACCATTTCGTCTCTCATTACCGCTATCGGAACCAATATCGGGGATGATTTCGACGCCGACGCTGCTCGATATCATCGCATTATTATCATGACAGACGCCGATGTTGACGGTGCTCATATCCGTTGTCTGTTGTTGACCTTCTTCTATCGTTATATGCCTGAATTAATTTCTCGCGGCTATATTTATATTGCCCAACCGCCTTTGTTCGGCTTGAAGAAGAAAAATACGAAGTCAACCAAAATTGAGCAATATATATTCAACGAGGAAGCACTAAAAGATGTTTTAGCATCTCTTCCCGATCCTGATAAGTTCGATCTTCAGCGTTATAAAGGTCTCGGTGAAATGGATCCCCAGCAGCTTTGGGAAACCACGATGGAACCCGACACCCGTTCATTGTTGCAAGTCGGTATCGAAGACGCTGTTGAAGCGGAACGTGTTGTCAGTGAGTTGATGGGCGATCAGGTTGAACCTCGTAAGGAATTCATTCAGAAACACGCGAAAGACGTGCGGTTCCTCGATTTCTAAACACCCGATACCTTGATGACTTAAAGCTACCAAAGGAGCTTGAACGTGACAGATAACGCAGAACTCGACCCCATGGGAAGCAGGATTATTTCTGCTGAACTCAGTAAGGAAATGAAGACGTCGTTCTTGGAGTATTCCATGAGCGTCATCGTTGCGCGTGCATTACCCGATGTGCGCGATGGTTTAAAACCGGTTCATCGTCGTATTTTATATGCGATGAACGAAAGTGGTTTCACGCCCAACCGCCAGCACATGAAATCCGCCCGTACCGTCGGTGACGTTATTGGTAAATACCACCCCCATGGCGATTCGGCTGTTTACGACGCAATGGTTCGCTTGGCACAACCGTTTTCGATGCGCGTTCCCCTGGTCGATGGCCACGGTAACTTCGGTTCAATTGACGGTGACAGTGCGGCTGCTATGCGTTATACCGAAGCCCGTCTCGGCAAGGTCGCGATGGAAATTTTACGCGATCTTGAAAAGGAAACGGTGGATTTCCAACCCAACTACGACGAAAGTTTGGAAGAACCACTGGTTTTACCCGCGCGCTATCCCAACCTGATCGTCAACGGTTCTTCGGGTATCGCGGTCGGTATGGCCACAAATATTCCTCCGCACAACATGGGGGAGGCTATCGACGCGACTTGTCTTATGCTTGATAACCCTGATGTGACCACGGAAGAATTAATGAAGGTTATTCCCGGTCCTGACTTCCCGACCGGTGGCATGATCATGGGCCGTAAGGGCATTGTCGATGCTTACGAAACCGGGCGCGGCAGCTTGAGTGTTCGTGCGAAATGCTCAATCGAAGAAGGAAAAAACGGCAAGAGCACGATTGTGGTAAGCGAGATTCCTTATCAGGTTAATCGTACTCGCCTTCTCGAAAAACTTGCTGAACTGGTGCGCGAAAAGAAGATGCCTGAAATTTCAAATATCCATGACGGCGCAGACCGTACCGGTATCGACATTATTATCGAGCTGAAGCAAAACGCGATTCCGCAAGTCGTGCTCAATAAACTTTACAAGCACACCCAGCTACAGGTCGGTTTCGGCGTCATCATGCTGGCTTTGGTCGACGGCGTACCGCGCGTTTTGTCGCTGAAAGAAATGTTGCACTACTACATTAAACATCAAGAAGAAATTATCGCCCGCCGTACCCGTTACGACTTGGCGAAAGCGGAAGCGCGCGCTCACATCCTTGAAGGTTTAATCATTGCGCTCGACAACATCGATGAAGTTATTCATATTATTCGCGATTCGCAAACCGATTCCGAGGCTTCAAAACGCTTGATGGATAAATTCTTGCTTTCAAAGAAGCAAACCGACGCTATCCTTGAAATGAAGTTGCGTCGTTTGACCGGTTTGGAACGCGGTAAGATTAAAGCAGAAATTGCCGAATTACTCGAACGTATCGCATATTTCAAGCAGGTTTTGGCCGATGATCACCTGGTACACCAGATTATCAAAGAAGAAATGCTTGAAATCAAGCGCAAGTACAACACCCCCCGTCGTACGCGCCTGGCCAATGAAGCCAAAGACCTTAACGTAGAAGATTTAATTGCGGAAGAGGAAATGGTGGTCACGGTGACGAAGGCCGGGTATATCAAGCGCCTTCCCGTAGCGACCTATCGCCAGCAGAAACGTGGTGGCAAAGGTATGCAGGGGGTTAATCTGAAAGATAACGATTTCGTTGAGCACCTGTTCATCGCGTCGACTCACGCCTATATGCTCTTCTTCAGCACGGCTGGCAAGGTCTATCGTTTAAAGGTGTATGAGCTTCCAGAAGCCTCGCGCCACGCTCGTGGCACAGCTATTGTCAATTTGCTGCCGCTTGAAAAGGGCGAGACGATTTCTGCCGTTATCGCAACGAAGGATTTCCCTGAAAACGAATACCTTATGTTTGCAACGGAACAAGGCATGGTTAAAAAGACTTCGATGAGCCTCTATGATCGCACCCGTCGTGATGGGTTGATAGCCATCAACCTCAAGGAAAATGACAAGCTGATCAACGTGAAGCGTGTTGCGCAAGCAGAGCGGGTCATTATGGTTTCTTCTGCCGGTAAAGCAATCATGTGGGACGAAGCCGAGGCTCGCGCCATGGGTCGTGACACCATGGGCGTTCGCGGCATGACGGTGCCTGACGGAGTGAAGGTTCTTGGTATGGAAATTGCCAAACCGGAGGCTTCCTTGTTCGTCATTACCGAAAAAGGCTACGGCAAGCGTACCGCCATCAATGAATATCCCGAGCACCATCGTGGTGGTCAGGGTGTCTTCACCATCACGATGACCGATAAAAAGGGTTTGCTCGCCGCGATGAAAATCGTCAAAGAAACCGCTGAAGTGATGATTATCTCGGAAGAAGGCGTTGTCGTTCGTACGGCCGCCTCGGGAATTTCTCAACTCGGTCGTTCAACCCAGGGCGTTCGTGTGATGAATGTGGCAGATAAAGATAAAGTTACCGCGGTTGCCATCACTTCCGAAGGCACCAAAACTCGTCGTGTGAAAGCGGCGGGCAGTCTGGAAGCCGAAGGAGAAATCGACGAAGCATCACTCGAAATGCTCGATGAAGATTTCGATGAAGATGGCGAGGGCAGTGAAGGCGAAGGGCTCGAAGCGACTAACGAATCTTCTGCTGCTGAAGAGGAATAACGCAGCGTACGATCGGGTTTACCCTCATATGATGAAAAAGGGAGCGCTGAGGCGCTTCCTTTTTTGTCGTTTTCGGTTTTATGGGATGAGGCATGTTTTTCTGCCACAGTAGCTCGTGTGGGAGAGGGCGAGGAGTCGCGTGGGTATGGTCGCGGGAAAACGTTGTGGTGTAGCGCAGTACGGAACCTCAGGGGCATCAAGCGCCCCCGCTGCGCCGCTACGGTATACAGAACGCCTTTACCGCAGTGCGGTAAAGGCCCCGGAGCTATCCCTCGAAATCTTCAGGAGTTAAATTTTCGAGGAATTCTCGAAACGCTTGCATTGAGCTCTCTTCATCGTCATGTTTTTTGAAAACATAGGGATACGATGCCTTTTCCAACACGTTTTCGTCGATGTAGAGCGACACGGCTTGGCGGATGGCGAGCGCTATGGCATCGCTGGGGCGTGCGTCGAGTTCAATTAAGGATCCGTGATGACGCAGAACTAATTTTGCGTAGAACGTTGACCCCTTCATGTCGTTAATCAGTACGTGGTCGATGCAGGCATCGAGGTTTGTCAGGGCATCGAGAAAAAGATCATGGGTCATAGGGCGCGCAAATTTTGCTTTTTCGAGGGCAATGCCAAGCTGGGTTGCTTCGTTGATGCCAATCCAAATAGGAACTATGCGCGAATTGCCGGGAACGCTTGCCTCTTCACTCGGTTGTAAAACGATGATTGAGGGTGCCGGCAGAGTGGAAACGATTAAGGTTTGAACGTGAACAGGAATCATGAAAACCTCCTCGACGCAGACGGTAATTTTCGATTGACGGGAAGCAGGGTGTCATTGCAATACCTCGTTTTGTCAAGAATACTATTATAGATGATTGCGCGTATTGGAGGGCGCTACACTTCTGTCCCAATCAGGTGAAAATGGGCTTGATTTTAGCTTGATTCGTCTCAAAAATCGGAGAAAAGAGAACCTATTTTTGTACGAATGGCGGCTTCGTCAAAAAGAAAAAACGGTCGTCGATTCCGAAAAGCGCCTAAAAGCTCAGGGTAAAATAAGAAGAATCAACAAAGTGAGATACCTTAGTTCATCTGGTGCTATACTTAATTTTGAACAAGCAACGGGAGAAATTAAATAAATAAAGCTTGACCCCACCCCCTGTTTCGTTCTATATTGTTCGGGCACTTTTTTTTCGGGCCCATAGCTCAGCTGGTTAGAGCGCACGCCTGATAAGCGTGAGGTCACAAGTTCAAATCTTGTTGGGCCCACCATTCTTTCGCGATAAACGTTCCACCGTGAGCCGAGTTTGCCGGTGGAGCGTTTATTAATAAAGTCGAAAAAGAGTCACTCCGTGGGGCTTTAGCTCAGCTGGGAGAGCGCGGGCTTTGCAAGCCTGAGGTCAGGGGTTCGATCCCCCTAAGCTCCACCACGAAAATTAGGCAGACGCTACGGCGTCTGCTTTTCTTTTAACTCCCTTTCTCCATACTTTCCGTGTGCTGCCGTGCGCGCGCGTGTTCCACGTGCTAAGATACAGCGTCGGATACGAAGGAGGCGTGGTGACCAGAGACGAAGCTTTACGCATCTTGGGACTTGATGAAGATGCAACTGACGCAGATATCAAGACGGCCTACAAAGAAACCGTTCAGATTTTGCATCCTGATCGCTTCGCTCACAATAAGAAATTGCAGGAACGGGCAACCGAACAGTTCAAAAACCTGCAAGGCGCTTACGATTATCTGACAACAGGCAAGGGCGCAACTTCCACACAGTCAAGTCGAAGCCGGGCGAACAGCTATACACCCGCCAACGAAGTGGAAGCCCGACTCGCCGGAATCGCAGCCGCGCGCACACAACTGGTTGCGCAACGCGATGTTCTTGCCGATGAACGTCGAAATGGGTTGCTTCTCACCGGGCTCGGCCTGCTGATCGCTCTGATAGCGCGCCGCGTACCGATTGCGATCGCCCTGGGAACGGGTGCGATTATCTGGGGAGCTATACAGGCAATCACCACCCATAACACGGTTCGGACACTCGATGAGCATCTGGCTTCCTTGGCAGCCGAAAAAAAGAAGCTTCTCGCAGAGCTTGACGATAGGGAATAAACGGTTCGCATCAAGCGGCCGGGCAACAATACGATAGAAAGAAGACCATGAAGCAGAACAATCTACGCAACGTCGCAATCATCGCGCACGTCGACCACGGCAAAACCACTTTGGTCGATCGCTTGCTCTACTCGTCGGGCGTTTTCCGCGAAAACCAGCAAGTTGAAGAGCGCGTTCTCGATTCCAATGATCAGGAACGCGAACGCGGCATCACCATTTTGTCAAAAAACATCTCGGTTCGTTTTGGCGACGTTAAGATAAACGTCATCGACACCCCCGGCCATGCCGACTTCGGTGGCGAAGTTGAACGCGTACTCAACATGGCTGACGGCGCTCTTTTGATTGTCGACGCCTTCGAAGGGCCCATGCCCCAGACGCGTTTCGTGCTCAAACACGCCCTTGCCTTGGGTCTGAAAATCGTGCTCGTCATCAACAAGATCGACCGCCCCGGTGCTCGTCCCGAAGAAGTTGTCGACGAAGTATTCGACCTCATGGTCGAACTCGAAGCGATTGATGATCAGCTCGATTTCCCCATCATCTACGCCAGCGCGGTCAACGGCTATGCCCGCTACGATCTTGCCGACGAAAACATGGATATGGTTCCGCTGCTTGAAACCATCGAAAAATACGTTCCAGCTCCTGACTGCGAACCCTCAGGTCCCGTTGCTTTGCAGGTATGCACCGTCGACCACTCCAGCTTCGTCGGACGCATCGGTGTTGGTCGCCTGTTCTCAGGCACCATGCATAAAAACGAGCAAGCCCTTGTTATCAAAAACGATGGCACGCGCTATAACGCAACCATCAAACAGGTTTTCACGTTTGAAGAACTCGGCAAAAAAGAGCAGACTGAAGTGCATGCGGGCGACATCATCGCGGTTGTCGGTGTGGAAGACGCCGATATTGGCGACATGATCACCAGCCGCGAAAACCCGGTGCGTCTCGACCCCATCGAGGTCGAAGATCCCACGATGGCTATCGTGTTTGAAGCATCCACCAGCCCGCTGGTTGGGCGCGAAGGCGATATCGTCGGCGCTCGCCAGTTGAAAGAGCGTCTGCTGCGCGAAGCCGAGAGCAATATTTCCATGCGCATCTCAGAACTTGAAGATAAGAGCGGTGTTGAAGTTGCCGGTCGTGGCGTATTGCACCTTTCCGTACTCATGGAAACCATGCGTCGTGAAGGATTCGAGTTCCAGGTTGGTCGTCCGCGCGTTTTGATCAAAAAAGACGAACACGGCAAGAAGCTTGAGCCGATTGAAGAGGCAACCGTCGACGTGCCCAGCGAATATGCCGGCAAGGTCATCGAAGTGTTTGGCAGCGCCGGTGGCGAAATGAGCGACATGTTCCAGCGTGGCGATCAGACGCACCTCGTGTTCAAGATCCCGACTCGTGGGACCATGGGTCTGCGTACTCGCTTGCTCAACGTGTCTCGTGGTGAAGCGACGATGTTTCATCACTTCTCAGAATACGGTCCGTTCCGCGATGCCTACAATGGCCGCAAGAACGGTTCGCTGATTTCGATGTCGACCGACAAGAGTGTCGCTTATGCACTCGACGCCCTGCAAGAGCGTGGCAAGTTGTTCATCGCTCCCGGCGAAGAATGCTACGAAGGTATGCTTGTCGGCGAATCGTCGAAGGAAGGCGATATGGTCGTCAATATCGCTAAGTCCAAGCAACTGAGCAATATGCGCACCAGCTCTTCCGATAAATCCATCCAGTTGGTTCCCCCAATCACCTTCACGCTTGAAGAAGCGCTTGAATACATTGAAGACGACGAACTGGTTGAGGTTACCCCGATCAGCATTCGTTTGCGCAAGAGACTTCTGACTGCAACCGGTCGTCGCAAGGGAAAATAATTAAACGAATATTATAGCTGTTCCATGCAACAGTATGCATTCCTTGAAAAAAGGCGGGTCAACCCGCCTTTTTTAGTTATGAACCGATAATGGGCATATTGTGCAACTTCCGGTCTTCAGTGGGGGCTATGAGAAAATAGCCGAAGCTAATTATGCGTATGCGTAGTACGTTTGTCTTGAGGAAGGGCTTTATGAAAACATCAAGATTGATTCAGGTCGTTTGTGCGGCCACCGTAACGGGAGCGTTGGTTTTCGGAATGGCTGGTTGTGCTGCACCTGCCGGCAAAACCGAAGGACTGACCGGCGGGGTTGCTGCGACGGTCAACGGCACCGAAATTGCCGAAGACACCGTTACTACCTATATCCAGGACTTCCGTGAAACCTCGAGCTTGAAAGAGGAAGAACCGTGGGGTAAATGGCTTGCTGAAAACAACATGACCCCCGAAAACGTTCGCGAACAGGTTATCGATTACTATGCCGGCCAAGAATTGATCAAGAAAGCCGCTGAAGAAAACGGCGTCAAGGTCGATGACGCTGCGGTTGATAGCGCCGTTTCTGACATGAAGGCAAATTACGACTCCGACGAAGCCTGGCAGCAGGCGCTCAAGGCTGCGGGTACCACTGAGGAAGCGTATCGTGAATCAGTGCAGGCCGGCCTTCTCGGAGAGGAACTTTCCGAAAAGGTGGCACAGCCCGAAGCTCCGACCGACGAAGAAACCATGCAGTATGCTCAGATGTATGCCAGCGCATACAACGGCGCAAAGCGTTCTTCTCACATCCTTTTCGCTAACGGGGATGATGCCAACGCGCAAAGCGTGCTTGATAAGATCAATGCCGGCGAACTTGATTTTGCTGCAGCAGCAAAACAGTACTCGCAGGATTCTGCCAGCAAAGAAAAGGGTGGCGACGTGGGTTGGGATGCACTCAACAATTTCGTTCCCCCCTACACCGAAGCTCTCAAAGGTCTGGCCGCAGGGCAGGTAAGCGGGCTTGTCAAGAGTGACTACGGCGTTCATATCATCAAGTGCACCGAAGTGTTTGAAGCCCCTGAAAAGGTGACAAGCCTCGATCAGATTCCCGAAGCCTTCTTGGTCAACATCAAGTCAGGTCTGGAAAGCTCGAAGAAGTCCTCCGCATTCAGCACCTGGTATGAAGACTACAAGAGCAAGGCATCGATCGACATCAAGCCCATGCCTGAAAAGCTTCCTTATAACCTGGACATGAGCAAGTATCCGGCTCCCGAAAAGCCGAAGGCCGATGCCGGTAGCAATCAGCCGCAACAGCCTCAGACCGAGGGTGGAAACACCGCCGCTCCGAGCGAAGAAAAGGCTCCCGAGGCAGGCAAGTAGTCTTGAACGGTCAACGATAACGTTTGTAAAGGCCCGCGAAAGCGGGCCTTTCTTATAGCCCTCTGTGTCGCAAGGGGTACGCAGTCTTCTGAAGGGCAAAAGGGGCCTGCGCTTCAGCTCGTGTTTGTGTAATCCATGATGCTTTGGAACTTTCCGCCAATGAAAGCGCTCTAGATGCTTGTGGGAGGAAAGCACCTGCGCTATACTACATCTTCGCTGCTTGCTTTCGTGGTTTGATTTATCGCGGGGTAAGCGGGCATCGACAAAGCGGAGAGATGACCGAGCTGGCCGAAGGTGCACGATTGGAAATCGTGTGTGCGTCACAAGCGTACCTAGGGTTCGAAT
>JAVWAI010000007.1:270-49561 GCA_036650075.1 Raoultibacter sp. | reverse complement strand
GACAGGCAATTTGACACGCACGGCATCCGATGCAGTTATCCTGGTTGTAGTAAAAACCTAATCTTGTCATGATTTACGCCCCCTGCCCTAAGTCAATAATTCGCTGTGGCCATTCATAATCGGGATTAAGTTTGCTCTTGTCATATTTCTCAAAATTGCAGATATTCGTGTTATACCCCACAACGCCGCAGCCAGAGCTAACCGCTTCGGTCAAGGTATTGGCCGACCCCGCTTCGTCAATTCCTGTCTCTTCATCAATTTTGACCCATGCACCATGAGGAAGTGCCACAACACCCGGCATCATTCGCTCAGAGATGCTCACTGCACGAATAATCTGACCTGTTTTGCTCCAAATTCGGGCAATATCACCATTGGCCAAACCTTTTTCCGCAGCATCTTTTGCAGAAATAAAGAAGGGTTGCGCGAAGGCTTGTCGAAGCCACGGATGGTTGTCGAACTGAGTGTGGGATCTCCGCAGATAGTGAGGATTGTATATCTGGTAGGGATACTCTCCCTTTTTCCCCTGAGCAAAATCAGAGAAGGTTGCCTCGTATCCGTTGACCGGAGTTTTGTAAGTCGGATAAGGCTTCCAGGTATAGTTCGTTGTGTAGCCTGCGGCGTTGAGCGCATCAGCTTTTGTCTGGCAGTAAATTTCAATCTTTCCGCTGGGAGTTTTGCGAGGATTTTTCACGGGATCAGCCAGGTAATCTTGATACCCATAATAGGTGTACACGTCGCCCGCCTTGCGCTCCACGCGCACAAGCCCCTTCTCAATTACCTCAGAGATCGGCATAATACCGTCTTGTTCTTTGCCTTCGACACCCCATTGATCAATATCGGCCTGCTTGATAGTTGCCAAGCTCTTAAATTCACCCGTGGCATCCTTCATCTTTGTTCCCTGAAGTTTATTGAAGAATTGCTGCTTTTCGCTGAGGGGGAAGATGTCCTTGGCGTTCAGACCCATTTTTTCCGCCAAGCCTTCCATGATTTCCTGTTCGGTCTTTGACTCAAACAGAGGCTCGCACACCTGCGTGGCGACAACAATCGCTTCGCGGTTTACCAAGCTGGGAAGGGAGCCCCCCTTGATACCACCAACGACTTCCCACTCAGAAGTAGTGGGCAAAATAACATCGGAGTATTCAGCTTGTGACGTGAAAGTACGCGCGGTACAGAAGACGAAATCGACTTTTCTATGGGCTTTGATGGCTGCATTCAAATCGAGTTCGGTCAAAACGGCGGCAACATTGACGTGACAGATCACGTGAATATCAATATCTCTAATATCTTGCTTGGTAAGTTTATTCTGGCGGATTTCTCCCGTATTATTGTACTTTCCATTCAAAACGGCATCCCATACCTGGTTGCCATTAATCATGTCATCCAGAACGGGCTTGATTGCCTCAACACCACTTTTGCCCGGTTTGAAAATGGGATCAGCGGGGCTTCCGATGCAGTTATGATAGGCAGTGCCCGTACTATGACCAGGCTTTCCTGCGTGCCCACCCATAAAACCAACGGCGGTGTAAAGCGCCACGAAGTTATCGGAATCGTTTGCGCGCAAAGCGGCAAAACTACGAAGTGTAGTGATGGCATTGTCCTTACGCATAAGATCGGCATACCACCGGATATCGTCGACCGGCGTGCCGGTTATTTTTGATGCCCATTCAGCGCTCTTTGGCTCTCCGTCATACACACCGTAAACGTAGTCTTTGAAGTTCTCGTCAACTTTCGCATCGGCTGGCATACTCGTTCCGTCAATACCGACAGTGTATTTATAGATGAAATCCCAATCAATAACTGAACCGGGATTAGCTTCGTCAAGCTTAAACATCTCATAGGCAACCGCAAGAAGAAATGCGGTATCGGTGCCGGGACGCACCTGTATCCATTTTGCATCCATCCATACTGCAGTGTCATTGTATTCGGGACCGACAAACACGAATTTCGTGCCGGCCTGTCTTGCTTCGTTGAAATGGTAGGTATACGATCCCGGGGAAGCCCATGCTGGGTTGCCTCCGTAAATAACAATAGTGTCGGCGTTGGCAAAATCCATGCGATCATTTTCTTCACCAAGACCAACATTGAAAAGGCCCATCGCAGTTGCGTTGAAATATCCCGTACCATATGAGCGAGTTGCACTCATGGCGGTCGCGCCGCCGACGGAGTCAAAAACTCGAGGAATCAACGATGACGAAGCGCAGTTACCAGGCATCAAAATCGAGCGATTGCCATATTTTTCAATGGCGTGCTTCAGTTCTTTTGCAACAATATCGAGTGCTTCATCCCAGCTGATGCGAACCCATTCGTCCTTGCCGCGCAGTTCTTTCTTACCACCGGTGAATTGTTCCCAGTTCTTGCGTTTCATGGGATATTTCAAGCGATCGGCACCGAAGGTATCCTGCCGCTTCGAACGCCCTCGCGGACACGCCCGAAGCTGCCTGGTGTTTTCAGAGTCGACACCCTCATCGTCGGTTTTTGTCCGAACAACAATGCCGTCAACTACATACGCCTTGTTGAGACACATGCCGCCACAGTTATTGTTGCACTGAGCGGTAACCCATTTTCCACCACTTTCGGGGTTTAATTCTGCATCAACTTTATAGAGCTCGCCCGTTGATTTACTCGTTTTCTCAAGTTTTGCCTGAGGCGCGCACCCCGCTAGTGCCAAGCTGGCCGCTGCTGCTGCACTCGCTCCCAAAAACGCTCGTCGACTTAATGATGATTCGGTTTTACCAGCGTTACTCACACTTATCACCTTCCCTTTCCTTACCCTCTCCTCGTGCTCTCAATCTCTATCTCAAGTGTGACGATGCATGAGCGCGCATTCAACTGAGCTACCATGACATAACTATTACAATATTGAAATAATTGAAAAGCACTCATAATAAAAGCTAGCGCACCCGCAACCTTCCGCGAAAGCACAGCGAGATCCCCCTGCGTGAAAGAAAACACTTCACACAAGGGGATCTCGGAGTAGAGAGAATCAAACATAAAACAGCGTTACTTACAGATTAAGCGCTGCTTTCACATCAGCAAACACAACCTGGGGATCGCGATCTCCGTCGATTTCAACCAGCAAATCGCAACCGCGATAGTAATCGATCAAGGGAGCCGTTGACTTCTCGTACACGTCCAAGCGATTGCGAACCGTGGCTTCATTGTCGTCGTCACGTTGATACATTTCGCCACCACATTTCGAGCAGGTCGCATCGGTTGCCGTTCCGATAGCGCCGCATTCCTTGCACATGCGACGACTGGTCAAGCGAGCGACGATGACCTCAGGAGCAACGCTGATCAGCAGCGCGGCATCGAGAGGACGACCCAATTTGGAAAGCTCCGCATCAAGCGCAACCGCCTGAGCGGACGTGCGCGGAAAACCGTCGAGGATAAAACCTTTTTGAGTATCAAAATCCTGCAGACGCTCGGTCACCAAGCCGATGATAACGTCGTCGGGGACTAAATCACCAGCATCCATGAAGCTCTTTGCCTTTTGACCAAGTTCCGTGCCTTCTTTAACGGCAGTGCGGAGCATGTCACCCGTAGAAATGTGGCAAAGCGCATATTCTTCGACCAATTGGGCAGCTTGCGTTCCTTTACCTGCGCCAGGAGCCCCTAACAACACGATATTCATAGCTTGTTCCTTTCGACTGAACAGTGGGACCATTGTATCAAAAGCTGACGCGCAAACCGCATTATTCAGGCATCGAGGAAATTAAAACGTATAGGATAAGCAAAACAATATGCTCAAACGAATCCGTATACCCCTAGACCGTCTCTTCGTTCACGACCGGCAAGAACTCTGTTTCGTCGCTATTCTTTTCTTCTCGCTGGGTAACCAAGACCACCATGGCTAATATTAAAACGCATCCAACGATATCGTATCCCGAAACGGGGGTATGAAGCCACGTAAGCGAAAGGATTGTAGCTGATACCGGTTCGATACAGCACAGCAAGCTTGCCCGCACCGGACCGGCGTCGGCGATACCCTGCAGATAGAACATATAAGCCGCAATAGTACCGATAAGAATGATGGCAACGAGAACCACCAGAGCGGTCGCGTCAAGCGTCACCGGCATGGTCCAAGGTCGCACCAAGACGGTCGAGATAATGCCCCCGAAAAGCATGGACAAACCCGTCACGATCATCGAGCCCCACTTCTTGAGGAGGCCTCCGGGAATCAATGTATAGCACGCCACCGCCATAGCGGAAACGAGCCCCCAGAAAAGCCCTTCGGGAGGCATGGCCAGCACGCCGATATCACCCTGCGTCGCAATGACGAACATCCCCATCAAAGCGGCGATCAGCCCCAAAACCTCCCGCCATTTCGGCAAGCGCCAGGTCTTGAGACAAACAAAAAACATGATGATGATCAAAGCGAGTTGTTCGATTACGGTCGCCGTACCCGCTCCGACAAACTTAATGGAATTCAAATAGCTGATCTGCACGAGAACGACACCGAAAATCGAAAATATAACCAGCATGAACAAGGAATGCCCATCGCGAAAAACCGCGAGTAACGTACGATGATTTTTAAGAGCTGTCACCACCAGAAAGCAAAGGGCGGCAACCAACAGACGCACGCAGGTGATCCAAAGCGCCGGCACATCATATTGCTGCATGAGCAACTGTGCGCACGTACCCGAAAATCCCCAGAAAACGCCGCCGAGCAAGGCGCATATAATACCCCGAACAACATGCCCGCTTTGTCCATTCGTTTCCTGTGCCACTCCGATGCCCTTCCTCCGATAGCGCAAACCCTGGCGCAAGCACAATCACCTCGATTCAGTATAAGCACGCCCCAGGGTGCTTTCAATGAATACAAAGACCCCACTATTGTCTTTACGGGGCATTTTCGACACAGAAACCCGCAGTTCAATTTAACAACCTCCAAACAAATCAAATGTCATCGATTTTCGGTGTTAGAGTAGGGAGTATTGTAGGTATCATCTAATCATCGCCGACACGGCGTTGCCGGCAACGAGAAAAGAGGACCCCATGACAAAGAAGATATTCCCCCATCGATTTACCGGTAAGGTTATGATCGTCACGGGCGCAGCGCGTGGAATCGGTGCTGCAACAGCACAACGAGCAGCCGCCGAAGGGGCTCAAGTTGTGCTGGTCGATCGCCTGCAAAAAGAGGGCGAGGAAATTCTTGCTCAGATTAAAGCGGCGGGTGGCGATGCGATCTTTTTACCCCTCGATATCTCCCTTGAAGAAAATGTCGAAACCATGATGGAAAAAACCCTGGGGACCTACGGCAAGCTCGACATCGCCATCAACAACGCAGGTGTTATGGGCGCGCCCGACACCGTGCACAACCTTACAAAAGAGCAGATGGACTACACCCTTGCCAACAATCTTTATTCGGTGTTTTTCTGCGCAAAACACGAACTACGACAATTCTTGGCTCAAGGCACCGGCGGGGCGATCGTCAACGTCGCATCCATCGCCGGCCTTACGGGTTTGCCTGGCAACCCCGCTTACGTAGCTTCCAAACATGCGGTCAACGGACTCACGAAAAACATGGCGCTCGACTATGCCAAGTACAACATTCGCGTGAATTCCGTCAATCCGGCAGGCACCGCCACCCCCATGGTCGATGAAGCCTATGCCTTCGTTATGGAAAAGCAAAAAGAAGCGATCGCCGCAGGCGCAAGCGCAGAAGATGCGTCTTCGATGGCGGGCGATAAAACCCAGTCGATGTTGCACCGCGAAGCTCAAGCAGAGGAACAAGCTGCGTCGATTTTGTTCCTCGCCTCCGATGACGCCTCCCACATGACCGGCGAAATCGTAGCCACCGACGGTGGTTGGACCTCATTCTAGCAATACCCGATCAATGCAGCAGAAGGGCGACATGAAACCTCGCGATCCAGAAGAGCTTCCCGCACTCACCCGCGAATACGTGGAATCCCGTCGCACCCGAGACGCATCAGCTTCCACAAACACCGGCAAAGAAAAACCGTACGGGGCAGATCCCCTCGCTACAGCGCCGGGCTTTGTTCTGCACATCCTCGCAAGTGGCAGCAAAGGAAACGCCGCCATCGTACGCTTTGGAGATACCGCGATTCTTATCGATTGCGGTATCTCCAAAAAGGAATTCCTCGCACGCTGCGACATCGTCGGGTTCGACCCCACCACCCTTTCGGCCGTCCTGATTACCCACGAACACAGCGATCACACCAAGGGGCTCGGTGTCGTCATGCGCGGATTGGCGAAACTCGATGTGCGCCCCGCGCTCTACACCACCAACGCCATCATCGCCGCATCGGCGCCCATCCGCGAAATCGAACCCCTCGTCACGCTGCGACGCATCACTACACGTCAGGATTTCTCTGTGGCCGGCGTGCGCATCATGAGCTTTCCCACCTCGCACGACAGCGTGGAGTCAATGGGGTTTCACTTTGAATCATCGAAGCCGAACAAAAATAAAATCGACACCTTGGGTTATGTAACGGACACAGGATTTCTTTCGGATGAAGCTCGTGCGATGCTGAAAGATTGCCGCTTGCTTGCCCTCGAGAGCAACCACGACCCCCACCTGCTCGAAATCGGGCCCTACCCCACCGCGCTGAAACGCCGCGTTGCGGGAAGCGAAGGCCACCTTTCCAACGAGCAAGCAGCAAAGGCGCTCGAAGCGCTTCTCAGCAACCACCTCGAGCAGATTGCCGGTATGCATCTTTCTGAAACGAACAACTTACCACGCTCTTGCGAAACCGCCCTAGCCGACATCCTTGCCCGCAACAATCATCCCGCCAGCATGTGGGCCGCCAGCCAGCATCGACCGCTGACGCTGCAGTAAATCTGCCGATGTTATTTCAGAAGAGCACGGCGTTCTTGCCAGTCGGGCATAAAATGGGTCATCAGCGCTTTAAAGCGCTGACCATGGCCGCGCTCGAGCAAGTGGCATAGCTCATGTACCACCACGTATTCGAGGCATTGCGGCGGGTAAGCCGCGAGCTGTATATTGATGCAGATACGCCCCGTCTGAGGATTGCAGCTACCCCAACGACTGGTCATGTCGCGGTAAGCAACCTTTTGCGACTCGACCCCCATCAGAGGCTCCCATCGCGCAATCAGTGACGGAACCTCCCGAGAGACAAGCTGTTTCCACCGACGCTTTTCCTCTTCGGTGGCAAGTTCCCTACCTGCCCGCGGTGAGGCGGCGAACGCCTGCTGCCTCGCACGAATCCAGGGTAGCCGCTGTCGAACAAATTCTTCGACTCTCTCGACGGCGATCCATGTCGGAGCCGAAACCTCCACCTGCCCCGTCGGTTTCACCCGCAAGTTCACATTTTTGACAGACTTACGGGTGAGACAAACCCGAATACCCTCAATCTCAAATTCGCAGAAAGATACGGCAGCGGTGCTCGCTTTCGCCTCGTAACGTTTCGAGAAAGCACGCATCATCGTTTTATTATCCGTGCAGCACGATATCGTAGGCCACATTACGCGCGATACCAAATTCGACTTGCAATGCTTTAGTGATGTCCTTTTTCGAAAGAGTTCCCTGCGATTTAAGCTCAGCCGCCCGAACGCACGCAGCAGCCGCCGCATCAAACGTATCGGTTTCCTGCTCGGCCGCAGTCGGGGCATCGACAACGATAACGACTTCGCCCTTGATGGAACCCGTCTCTTCACGCTGCGTAAACTCTTCTGCCACCTGGGGAGACAGGGCACGAAAAACCTCTTCATGCATCTTGGTCAACTCTCGACAAAGCGCAACCTCACGCTGCGGAAGCACGTTTGCAATAGACCGCAAAGCAGAGGCCGTACGGCGAGGGCTTTCGTAGAACAAGAGCACCGCATCGAGGGTGCGAAGGTTTTCAAGGACGCTTGCCCGCTCCGCTTCCTTACGGGGAAAGAATCCACCGAAGTAGAAACGGGGGCACACGAAACCGCTTGCCACGTAGGCGGTCGCAGTCGCGGTCGGTCCCGGCAGCACCTCAACGGTCACCTTTGCCTCATGCGCGGCCGCCACGAGGCGCTGCCCCGGATCAGACACGCCCGGCATACCGGCATCGCTGCAATACGCGATGACCTCACCTGCGGCAATGCGGTCGATGAGTGCGGTTGCCGCCCAGCTGATACTTGCCTCATCAAGGCGTTCCAGGCGTTTCTCGATGCCGAAAGCGGCAAGCAACCGACCCGTGACCCGAGTATCTTCAGCACACACCACGTCAGCCGCACGCAGCGAATCGAGCGCGCGCTGCGTCATATCACCAAGATTGCCAATCGGCGTGGGACAGATAACTAATTTTCCCGCTTGACTCACGACGACCCTCCGCTTCCTTGTGTTTTCAAACGTATTATACTGAATACCCACAGGCAATGCGGTGGGGCACCGCAGACACACACCCTTCCCTTGCAATATACGCTCGATCAAGTTTCGGAGCTTGTGTTACAGCAGCTCTTCCAGGGCGGGGCCGACCTTCTCGACAACATCGGCGGTCGGTTCAAAACGACGAACAACATTTCCTTCTCGATCGACCAAGAACTTGGTGAAGTTCCATTTGATGTCGGGCTTTTCGGCATACTTGCGGTCATCCTTATACAGAAGCCCCTTGAGTACGAGGGTCATTTTCGAGCCTTTATCAAAACCCTCGAAGCCCTTCTGCTCTTTAAGATAGGTGTAGAGCGGATCCTCTCCAGCACCATTGACCTCGATTTTATCAAACTGCGGAAAAGTCACGCCAAAACGCGAAGTGCAGAACAAAGCGATTTCCTCATTGGTACCCGGTGCCTGATGACCGAATTGATCGCAGGGAAAATCAAGGATTTCAAACCCCTGCTCGCGGTATTGCCGATACATCTCTTCGAGCTGCGCATACTGCGGCGTGAAACCGCATTCTGTTGCGGTATTGACCACCAGCACCACCTTGCCACGATAATCCGAAAGGGAAACCTGCTGGCCCTGCTGATTCTTCACCGTGAAATCGTAAATACCCATATCTTCCACCTTTCGTAACCCTGATGAATGAGCCATTATTATCTTTTCTAGTGTACCGTGAAATGATACTTACTGTGTATCATTTACAAAAGGAGCACGATTGAGACGATCATGAAGCAGACACCAAAACAGCCCGAGCGGTTATCCCGTTCAGGCTGTTTACTGCATCGATAATCCACGGTGTTTACGCGCTGGTTTTTTCCACATCATTTTCAGTGTGGTATTCTTCGTCGCGACACGCCGGCGTTGCCGCGCCTCCGACAAAGGAATCACGTTCGGCTTTCGCCTGCTCTTCCTTATCGGCCAAATTCGCCTTCGCGACCGAAATCATCAACTTGATACGGTTGAGCTGGTTGACCTCCGACGCGCCGGGATCATAGTCAACCGCAACGATATTGCTTTCGGGATAGCGACGGCGCAGTTCCTTGATTACCGCCTTACCCACCACGTGATTCGGCAGGCACGCAAAGGGCTGGGCGCATACGATATTAGGGGCGCCGGTTTTGATTAGTTCGACCATTTCCGCCGTCAAAAGCCACCCCTCACCCATCGAATTGCACAGGCTTAAGATATCGCTCGCATATTCTGCGAGTTCATAGATGTCGGTTGGCGGCTCGAAGCGTTCGGACTTCGCCAGCGCCTCGGTGATGGGCTTCCGGAATTTGGCGACGAATTTTAATCCGATACGACTGCCGAAAGCACCAAGTGCAGGACGACCCAAAGGATCTTTCTGGAAAATCGCGCCGGCAATACCGAAGAGGAAGAATTCGGTCAGGCCGGGAACCACAGCTTCGCACCCTTCCCGTTCGATAGATTCAACAACTTGGTTGTTCGCCGTAGGATGGAATTTCACGAGAATTTCACCAACTACACCCACACGGGGGAGGGTGCCCTCGCCTTGCAGCGGCAACGTATCGAAATCTTCAACAATCTGGGCGACCGTTTCCTTGAAACCGCGACGCGTTTCGCCCTTGTAAACATGTTCCTTGCAGACACTCATCCAGTGCTCATAAAGGCTGTTCGCGCTTTCGGGCTCAACTTCATAGGGACGCGTGCGATAGAGGCACATCATGAGCAGGTCACCATAGAGCACCGAATAGATGGCCTGCACCACCATGGAATACGTCATCTTGAAACCGGGGTTTTTTTCATCAAGCTTCTTAAAAGCAAGTGAGATTACAGGAATATGTCCAAGACCGACAATTTTCAAGGCCTTGCGAATCAACGATATATAGTTGGTCGCGCGACACCCGCCACCGGTCTGCGTGATAACGATAGCCAGCTTATCGGTATCATAACGGCCCGACATAACCGCTTCCATAATCTGTCCGGTAACCAAAATCGAAGGATAGCAGATGTCGTTGTTGACGTATTTCAGACCCGCATCGACCGCACCGCGGTCAACCGAGGGGAGCAGTTCGAAGTTATAGCCGTTGCTGCGGAACACTTCTACCAAGATATTGAAATGAATCGGCGCCATCTGAGGAGCCAGAATCGTATAGCCATCCTTCTTCATCTGCTCAGTAAATTGAGGACGATCAAATTCCGTCGAAGATCCTTCGCGTTGCTTGAAGGCTTCCACCGTTGCACTATCGGCTTTCGACGGAATATCCTGTCGCACACCCGGAGTGTGATCGAAACCGGTTATCGCCCGGGCCGCAGCAGCTTCAGCATTCCCGGTCTTGGCCGCAATACGCGCATTGGCATCAGCCACCAGAGCATCGACATCAAGTTCTAATGCGGGGCAGCCCATAGCAGCTGCCTTCGATTCAGCTTCATCGTCAGCTTGATCTTTGAGAGCTGCCAGCAAAGAGCGAACACGAATGCGCGCCGCACCCAAGTTGGACACCTCGTCGATCTTCAGAACCGTGAACACCTTGCCCGACGATTCAAGAATTTCCTGCACCTGATCGGTCGTGAGCGCATCGAGACCACAGCCGAAACTATTCAGCTGGATCAGGTCGAGATCGCGACGTTCGGTTGCCACTTTGGCAGCCGCATAAAGACGCGTATGATACATCCATTGATCGACCAGACGTATTGGCCTTTCAAGCATTCCCAGGTGAGCTATGGAATCTTCAGTTAATACCGCCAATCCGAAACCGGTAAGCAGCTCGGGGATGGCGTGATTGATTTCGGGGTCGTTGTGGTAAGGACGACCCGCCAACACGATACCGTGCGTGCTGGTTTCTTCCATCCACTTAAGCGTCTTTTCACCAGCCGCACGAATATCGGCCTTAAACGCATCGTCTTCCGCCCAAGCGATCTCGACCGCCTCATCGATTTGCGCCTGCGTGGGAAGCGCGTCGTAACGACCAATCAACTCGGCGTTGTTTTCCACCAGTTCGACATAGAGACGTTTCTTCAGATGATCTTTTTTGTCGTAGGGCAAAAAAGGATTCAAGAATTCGACATCGGATTCGTTCAGCTCGTCAACATTGAGGCGCAACGCTTCTGAATAGCTCATGACAATCGGACAGTTGAAGTGATTACCCGCGCCTTCGTCTTCCTGTCGTTCCCACTTTGCGCAGGGCATCCAGATAAAATCGGGGTGTTTCGCCAAAAGGTTCATGATATGCCCATGCGAAAGCTTGGCCGGATAACACACAGATTCCGACGGCATGCTTTCAATGCCCGCTTCGTAAGTCTTTTTCGTGGACGGATCGGAAAGTTCGACTCGGAACCCGAGTTCGGTGAAGAAGGTGAACCAGAAGGGATAATTCTCATACATATTAAGCACGCGGGGAATGCCAACACGACCACGCGTGGCAGCTTCGGTCGACAGCGGCTCGTAACCGAACAGACGCTTGCTCTTGTATTCAAACAGATTGGGAACGCTCTTGCTCTCATCGACCACACCGATGCCTTTTTCGCATCGATTGCCCGTAATAAACCGATGATGTTTGCCGGTACGTTCGTCTTTACCAAAATCGTTCACCGTCAGCAGGCAGCTGTTGGGACACCCCTTGCATCGAATGGTCTTGTGCGAAGGGCTCAAGTTGATAATAGCATCAAGCGAAAGCATGGCAGAAGCAATCGGCTCTTCATCATGCAGGCGCTTCGCCCGCGCAACCGCTTCGCGATAGCGGTCGTGCGCCAACAGAGCCGCACCAAAAGCACCCATGTTGCCCGCAATGTCAGGGCGCACCGCATCGACACCGGATAATTGCTCGAAAGCACGCAGCACGGCATCGTTTAAAAAGGTGCCACCTTGCACGACGACCCTGGTGCCAACATCGTGGGGATCGCGGATTTTGATAACTTTGAATAAGGCGTTCTTGATAACGGAAATAGCGAGGCCAGAAGCGATATCCCCCACCGTTGCGCCCTCTTTTTGGGCCTGCTTGACACGACTGTTCATGAACACCGTACAACGGCTGCCCAAATCGACCGGCTGATTGGCCTCGATTGCGCTTTGCGCGAATTCTGATACGTCGAGATTCAGGCCACTCGCAAAACTTTCGATAAACGAACCACAGCCGCTTGAGCAAGCTTCGTTGAGCATGATGTGTTCGATGACGCCGTTTTTCACGCGGAGACACTTCATGTCCTGGCCGCCGATGTCAAGAATGAATTGCACACCGGGCAGCATTTCCTGGGCACCCCGCAAATGCGCCACTGTTTCGATTTCGCCAGAATCGACGCGAAGCGCTTCGAGAAGCAAGCCTTCACCGTATCCGGTCACCGTCGCATGCCCGAGCGCAACCGCCACCTCACCGGTCGCGGGATCACGAGGCAAGGCGTTATACATATCGGCGAGCGCCACCTTGGCGCACCCCAGCACATCGCCCTTGTTGCTGGCATAGTGGCTCCACAGCAGACTTTCATCTTCGCCGATCAACACCGCTTTGAATGTGGTCGAGCCCGCATCGATACCGAGATAAGCCGTGCCGGTATAGGACGACAAATCGCCACGTTTTACCTGCTCACAAGCGTGGCGTTCCTTAAAAGCATCATATTCTTCGTCGTTGGCGAAAAGCGGAGCCAAACGGACCACTTCACTGCCCTGAACGTCTCCGAGAGTTTTTAGGCGTTCAAGCACATCCGAAATACGTTCAACCTTGGTGTCTTTCACGTCGGTGCTAGCAAGTGCGCATCCGCAGGCTACAAACAGATGGGCATCGGGAGGCACGATAATGTGCTCGTCGTCAAGGGCAAGCGTTTCATAGAAGCGTTTACGCAGTTCAGGGAGGTACTGTAAGGGACCGCCCAAAAACGCTACGTTGCCGCGAATAGGGCGCCCGCACGCAAGTCCAGATATGGTCTGCGTCACGACGGACTGAAAGATGGATGCAGCAATATCCTCCTTACGAGCACCTTCGTTGAGAAGGGGCTGCACATCGGTTTTCGCAAACACCCCACACCGCGATGCGATGGGATAGATTGTTTCATGGCGCGAAGCTAGTTCGTTGAGCCCCGTAGCATCGGTATTGAGCAGCGTTGCCATCTGGTCGATAAACGCCCCTGTGCCACCGGCGCAGGTCCCGTTCATGCGCTGCTCTATGCCATGGTCGAAGTAGATGATTTTTGCATCTTCCCCGCCGAGTTCAATAGCAACATCGGTTTTAGGGATGAAAACTTCGACGGCGGTTTTGCTGGCGATAACCTCCTGGATAAATTCCAGGCTGAGCCATTGCGCAAGCAGCAACCCACCAGAACCCGTGATAGCGATGGTCATCGGCTCGTCGCCATACGCGACGGCAGCCTCCTCCAACACTTCAACGATAGTGGCACGTACATCAGCATGATGGCGACGATACACCGCGAACTGTACGCTATTGTCATTGTCGAGAATGGCAAGCTTAACGGTGGTTGACCCAACGTCGATGCCTATGTGTAATTTTGTTTGTGTCATGTAACTCATTCTATACGAAGTGGTCGCAAAAGCGACCGAATCCCTCTGCGTTTCACAGGAAAAATGACGGTATTCAAAGCTTTTTCACCGAATGCTACACCGTTCGTACCATTTAAATATGAGATCCAAGCTTTTCTTCACACAAGCCCAACAAAGGAACCGGTTACAAACGATTGGTGTCGAACGGTATTATCACACAAGCTTTTGCTTTTTCCTGTGCTTCGTCAGAAATATCCGGGGGGCGTACCATAATTTGCTATCCTAGAACCAATACCCAACGTGAAAGGAACGTCATGCAGATCACTCCTGCTGAAATTGCCGAAACACTTTCTATGATCAGCAACCAAAACCTCGACATTCGCACCATCACTTTAGGACTCAATCTTCGCGGTTGTACCCACGAAGATATCGACGTCATGGCACGCAAGGTTTACGATCGCATGACGACCGCCGCCGAGCACCTTGTTCCCACAGCCGAACAACTCGAACGCGAATACGGTATTCCCATCGTCAACAAGCGCATTTCCGTCACTCCGATTGCTGAAATATGCTGCGCGACCAACGCCGTCGACCTCACCCCTATCGCCATCGCGATGGATAGGGCCGGAAAAGAAGTCGGCGTCGATTTCGTCGGCGGGTTCTCGGCTCTGGTTCACAAAGGTGCTTCCGCCGCTGACGTCAAGCTCATGGAATCCATCCCGCATGCGCTCTCGGTGACCGATCGTGTCTGCTCTTCGATCAACGTCGCCTCAACCCGTGCCGGCATCAATATGGATGCCATTCTCAAAATGAGTGGCATTATCCTCGAAACTGCGCGGGCAACAGCCGATCGACAGTGCATCGGCTGTGCCAAACTGGTCGTTTTTGCCAACGCCGTTGAAGACAACCCTTTCATGGCAGGCGCCTTCCACGGAAGTGGCGAAGCTGATGCCGTGATCAATGTGGGCGTTTCGGGACCGGGCGTTGTTCGTGCCGTATTGGCCGACATGCCCAAGAATGCCGACATCACCAGCGTTGCCGAAGCCATCAAAGCTACCGCATTCAAGATTACCCGTGCCGGCGAACTGATGGCACGCGAAGCATCGAAGCGCCTCGGCGTACAGCAGGGTATTCTCGACCTTTCGCTCGCACCCACCCCGGCAGAAGGCGATTCCGTTGCGCAAATTCTTGAAGCAATCGGCGTCGGTGTCTGCGGTGGCCCCGGTACCACGGCAGCGCTGGCAATGCTCAACGATGCCGTAAAGAAAGGCGGCGTCATGGCATCGTCCTCGGTCGGCGGTCTCTCGGGCGCTTTCATTCCCGTGTCCGAAGATGCCGGCATGATACGTGCCGTCGAAATGGGTGCGCTTTCGCTTGAGAAGCTTGAAGCTATGACCTGCGTCTGCTCGGTTGGCCTCGACATGATTGTTGTACCGGGCGATATCACCGAGGAAACTATTTTCGGCATCATTGCCGACGAATGCGCTATCGGCGTTATCAACACGAAGACCACGGCCGTCCGCCTCATTCCCGCCATCGGAAAAGAAGTGGGAGACACGCTCAACTTCGGTGGGTTGTTGGGGTATGCTCCCGTCATTCCAGTCAACCAATATGCGGGCACCGTCTTCGCCCATCGGGGTGGTCGCTTCCCTGCTCCGCTCAATTCGCTCAAGAACTAGCAGCTTCCAAGGACACCACGGCCCCTCGGGTTGCGGTGTCCTTTATTGTAGGTGCGCCTCTTCGCTTGCGCCATCTCTATCACGAATAGTAGCGCCGAAGGGAATGAGGGCGAGCTTAGCCTGCTTGAAGCACTGCAGCCCGAACGGGATTCCGATGAGGGTGATACAGAGCGCGACGCCGTTGACTAAAGCCTCAAGCGCCAAAATCACCCCTCCGAAGAGAAGCCAGAATACGTTGGCAAAAACCGAAGGCACGCCGCCCCCGTAATTGACTTCTTTTCCGAAGGGAAAAAAGGCAAGACCTGCCATCTTAAAGCATTGCTTGCCAACCGGAATGCCGATAATCGAAATGCACCACAGGCATCCGATGCAGACCCACGTGATACCCTGCCAAAAACCGGCAAAAATAAACCAGAGAATGTTTCCGATAACCGTCACGTCTTGCTCCTTCAATATCATTCACACAAACCGACATGGTAAAATCATCTCATGGAAACAGTATCGCACACTATGTACGAAGCAACCCTTACGCAAACGTGGGAACGCTTCGGTGCGCACCTTTCGGGCGCCCATGAAGGGTTGATCGCGGTGGTGGGAGGAAAGAAAATCGAGCCTCAAGCAGCCACCGCTCTCGAAAGTTCATTTGCAGCTCTGGGCTGGGGGAAGAATGCTGTAACTTTTCTGACGATCCACGAAGCCACCGAAAAAACCCTACGCGACGATGACCTCTATGCTGCCCTTGAGGGGCTGGACCCCTGTATAGTGGTGGCCGCCGATGCCTCCGCCACCAGCGCGCTAGGTCGGGCATACCATCAAGATCTCAAGCCCCTGCAACACGACCGCCTTTTTGGACGCGACATCTGCACTTTCGCTTCGTTTTCGGCCATGCTTGCCAACAAGCAGGATAAGCAGAAGGCCTGGATGCTACTCAAGACCCTCCCCAAGAGGGCGTGAAAGTTTTAGTTTTCCACTGCGCCGAAAACATCGGCAAAGCAGGAGCATACAGCGTTGGGAGTTTCGGCTCTGAGAACCGCTTCGGGGAACATACCCCACAGCGCCGCAACGGTGAAACAACCGGCTCCATTACCAGCCTGCATATCAAAGGGACTATCCCCCACATAAATACACTCTTCCGGAGAATATCCCAGCAATTGAGCGCCATGACGAACCGGCGCTGGATCGGGCTTATGAGCCTCGATATCATCGGCTCCCACCAAGCAATCAAAGTAGTGAGCCAGATTAAACAGCTCAAGCCCTTTTAAAGCGGCGGCGTGACGCTTCGAAGTAACAACGCCCAAAGGATACCCCTCCTGGCGCAAAGCCTTCAGCGTTGCATCGGCCCCAGGAAATGCCTTGACACACTGATCGTGCCTTTGCGCGTTGTACTCACGATATACACTACACAACGCTTCATGCTGATCGGGGTCGTCAGTGAAATCCCACATCTGAGTATTGAGTGGCTGCCCCACCTTCGCCATCAAAGTCGCGTCGTCAATAACCCGTCCCAGCACCTGTCGAGTAGAAAGCTGAAAACACTCCAGAAGAAGGTCGTGGGTATCGAGCACCGTCCCGTCAAGATCGAACAAAACCGCTTTTGCATGAGGCTGCATAGCACTTCCTTAAATAGGGGATAAAACAACAAAATACGCCGTAGCAAATCGAGTAACTCCGAAAAGCCAAGAAAGCCTGAGCTTGTGGGCAATCCGACGAATCATCCGCAAACACGTACCCCGTCAAGCGACCGGGTACGTGCGCGGAGATTACGAGAATTTGGAGCGTAAGCCGGCCGCCACAACGCGCCGCCAGATTAAAAGAGCCGTTTAGCCAAAGCCCCAGCCGGCTGCGCGACCCGCTTCACAAACGACATGGCCTCCTGAATCGTAGCCAATTTAACCAGCTTCTTCTCACCCGTTTTGCGACGTTTAATCTCGATAGAATCTTCCTTCAAGCCACGCTTACCGACGACAATCTGCATCGGCCAACCAATCAAATCCGCGTCGGCAAACTTGATGCCCGCGCGTTCGTCGCGGTCATCAAATGCCACCTCGAGGCCGGCAGCAACCAGATCATTCACCAGTTTTTCAGCGACGGGAAACACTTCGTCATCTCCGACGGTCAAAGGAATGACACACACATGGGCCGGAGCGATTGAGAAGGGCCAGCAGATACCGGCGTCGTCGTTACACTGCTCGACGACGGCAGCCATCGTTCGGGAAATTCCCACACCGTAACAACCCATAAGGAAGGGCTTATCAATTCCGTCTTCGTCCATAAACGTCGCGTTCATCGTACGAGAATACTTATCGCCCAACTTGAATATCTGCCCAACTTCGATGCCACGTGCGCCCTGGAGAGGCTTGCCGCACGTGGGACATGCGTCGCCCACCTTCACGGTGCAAATATCGCCCCACGTATCGACCAAGAAATCTTCGCCCTGCTTAGCGCCAACAAGATGGAAACCGTTGTCGTTGGCACCGACAACCCAGCGCTCGATACCCCGCAGCGATTCATCAGCAGCGATGCGGACGCCCTCGGGCAATCCAACCGGACCCATTGACCCCTTGACCAGTTTCGACTTCGCCATATCTTCATCGGTCAAAGGCTCGAAACCGCAAACAAGACAAGCGGCCTTGCATTCGTTGACCTCATAATTGCCTGGAACGAACAGTACCCATACCGCACCGTCTTCATCCTTGCCGGAAAACGCCTTAACCGTTGCCGCTTCTTCGCATTCCAAGAACGCCGCAAGCTCAGCAATCGTGTGCACCCCGGGCGTAGCGACTTTCTTCATTTCAGTAGCGGGATACGCCACGGGATGCGGCGTGCATGAGCCCACTTCAACATCGGCCGCATAGCCACAGTCGCAATAGACCAATTCCGCTTCACCGGTTTCAGCCAAAGCCATGAATTCCTCGGTCGCATTACCGCCAATCTGACCGGGATCAGCCTGCACGATACGGTAATCAATGCCGATGCGTTCGCACATCTTGCAGTAGGCATCACGCATGTCGGCATAGGTTTCGTCGAGGCTTTCCTGGGTTGCGTTAAAGCTGTACGAATCCTTCATGATGAATTCGCGACCACGTAATAAGCCGAATCGAGGACGAATCTCGTCACGGAACTTGATTTGGATCTGATAGAGATTCTGCGGCAAATTGCGATAGCTTCTCAACTCATTGCTGACCAGATCAGTAATGATTTCCTCATGCGTTGGGCTCAGGCAAAATTCGTTGTTGTGACGATCGACCACGCGCAGCAGCTCGGGACCATACACATCCCAACGACCACTCTTGCGCCAAAGATCGGCCGGTTGCACAAAGGGAAGCAATACCTCCTGGGCACCGGTTGCGTCCATTTCTTCACGCACAATGTTCTCAATTTTATGAAGAATACGAAGACCCAGAGGCAAAAATGAATAGAGGCCACCCGCTTCTTTCCGAATCATGCCAGCACGAAGAAGCAACTTCGCGCTCATGATATCAGCATCACTCGGATCTTCTTTAAGAGTGGGCGCATACATTTTGCTCATGCGCAAAACGGCGGGGTTGACGTTTCTGTTCATGTAAATTTCCTTACTTATATCATCCGGTTGGTTTTACAACTTTTCGATTTCTTCCATCAAAGCTTCTACAATAGCGTCCTCTTCGACCTTGCGCAAGATTTTTCCCTGAGCAAAAATCGCGCCCGACCCTAATCCGCACGCGACACCGATGTCGGCATCGGCCGCTTCTCCCGGTCCGTTGACGACACAACCCATGACCGCAACCTTAAGCGGCGCAGCAACGGATTGCAAACGACGGTCAACTTCCTGAGCGAGAGCGATCAAGTCGACTTGGCAGCGACCGCACGTGGGGCAACTGATGATTTCAGGGCCACGCCGGCGCAGATCAAGCGCAGAAAGCAAGGTCCAGCACGCGCGAATTTCCTGTACGGGGTCGTCGGTAAGCGAGATGCGAAGCGTATCTCCGATACCCGCTTCGAGCAGAATGCCCAACCCGCTCGCAGACTTGATAACCCCCTGGAACAGCGTACCCGCTTCCGTCACTCCGATATGAAGCGGCACCTGGGGAATCTCGTGCGAGAGCAGTCGATACGTGGCGACCGTCGTCATGACATCGTGGGCTTTTGCGGAAACCACCAAATCGTAGAAGCCCTCGGCTTCACAGAAGCGCACGTAATCAGATGCCGATTGCGCCAATTTCTGAGGAAGCGTCAGTTCGCTGCGAGCAGCAAGCTCTTCATCGAGCGACCCGGCATTCACGCCGATACGGATAGGAATGCCCGCTGCGCGCGCGGCCGCCAATACCTTTTTCGTCTTCTCGAGGCCGCCAATATTACCGGGATTGATACGGAGCTTCGCCGCTCCCCGCTGCGCAGCTTCTATAGCGATATCGGCCGAGAAATGAATGTCGGCCACCACGGGAAGCGGCGAAGCGGCGCAAACCGCCTCGAAGGCATCGAGACAGCGCTCATGAGGAATAGCCATGCGAACAATTTCGCAGCCGGCCTGCGCAAGAGCATCGATCTGGGCAAGGTTGGCCGACACATCCTGCGCCGGCGCGTTGAGCATCGACTGCACCACGCACGGCGCACCACCGCCCAATGCCACGGAACCAACCATGACACGACGGGTGAGCATGCTGGGCTTTACCATAGACTCCATATTGCCCTAACCCCAATTCCCGAAGATAAATCGCTGAATATCCTGATTGAGCATAACGATAAACAACCCCATAAACAAAACGATGCCCACCATACTCAGATAATTTAAAGCCTTGTATGAAATAAATTTACGGCGAATCTTCTGGTATATTTCAACCACGAAACGACCGCCATCGAGCGGAGGAATGGGCAGCATGTTCATAATACCCAGAGAGACCGAAATCATGGCCATAAACGACAGGAAGCTTGTTATCCCCTGTTCGGCGGCTGTTTTCGAGAGTACCGCCATACCCATGAGCGACGTTGATTGCGAAACGGTTTCCGCGGCCGTCATCGGATTGAACAGACCCACAACCGCACCGACGACTGCGCCGATATAGTTAAAGCCGGCGCTGATTGCCTTGAAGGGGTCGACCGTCATATGCTGTATATCGCCCGTAGCAGGGTTCTGCGCGTCGAAACCGATGACAGAAAACAGAAGCACGAAAACAACCATGGAAAAAATCAGGTTCATGGCCGGCCCGGCAAGCAAGATTGCCGTGCGCTTCCAAAACGGGAGGAAACGATACTGCTGTCGAGCCTCGCTTTCGTAGAAGGCAGCAGCATCTTTGAGAGGACGCGGTTCGCCCAACGCTGAACCTCTTACTTCGGGGGTGCGATATACGTTGAATTCATCCTTGCGCGTAGGAGCGACCAGGGTACCCCACTCAGTCAGTTCATCGAGCGCGTTGTAGGCCTCTTCATCGGTAATCCCCAGATCATGGGCCACATCCTCCATCAGGACCGTACCGTGCTCGTATGCGTACGCCATCGCTGCTTCAAGATGGGGGCTTTGCTCGCCCACCTCCATGCCGCATACCTTGGCATAGCCGCCGAGCGGAATAGCCGTGATGCCGAACTTCGTTCCCCTCCAGGTGAACCCGATACGAGGCCCCGGCAAACCCAGCATGAATTCGGTCACCCGCACACCGAAAACACGAGCGGTGAGATAGTGACCACCTTCGTGAATGAAAACGAGCACGCTCAAAACGATGGTGATATATAAAATCATTAACAGAATATCCATACTCAACCTTACGGGAAATTAATTATTCCAACATATTCGAATGGATGGGTAGCACCCTGATACCACTATAGTTTACGCAAATATTCTGACGCAGAAAGTCGTGCTACGGCATCCACTTCAGCCAACTGTTCCAAACTCGTAACTAATTCTCCACGATGGGCATCCATGACCGATTCAACGCAATCGGCGATAGCTAAGTAGGAGCACTGCTCCGCTAAAAATGCCGCCACAGCAACTTCATTCGCAGCGTTCATGACACAGGGCACCGTGCCGCCCGCCTGCCCCGCTGCGCGGGCAAGCGCCAAACAGCGAAACGTATCGGTATCGGGAGGGTAAAATTCAAGCGATGCCAGAGAGCAAAAGTCGAGCGGGGGTACAGGAGCGTCCCAGCGTTCAGGATACGACAGAGCAAACTGAATAGGAATGCGCATATCGGTCGTTCCCAAATGCGCCTTGACGGACCCATCCGAGAACTCAACCATGGAATGAATGGCACTTTGCGGCTGTACGACGACATTAATTTTATCGTAATCCATACCAAACAAGTGATGGGCCTCGATAACTTCGAGCCCCTTGTTCATGAGTGTCGACGAATCGATTGAAATCTTAGGACCCATGCTCCAGGTGGGGTGTGCCAAGGCCTGCGCCGGAGTGATGCCACGCAATTCATCGCGCACTTTTCCGCGGAAGGGGCCGCCCGAAGCCGTCACCCATAAGCGAGAAACCTCGCGGGCATCTTCACCCAGCAAGCATTGATAGATGGCACCGTGTTCGGAATCAATCGGCAGCAAGGTTTCGTGAGTTGCCATCGGCATGAGCAAATCACCACCCACTACGAGCGATTCTTTGTTGGCGAGCGCCAAAACCTTGCCGGCCGCAAGCGTTTCGTAGCTCGCGCGCAAACCGGCGACCCCGACAAGTGCATTAACTACGATGTCAGCCTGTTCGATTCGCACCAGGTCGACCACGGCGTCCTGGCCGAACCCCACACTGACACCCCGGTGGGATGGGTGCTTTCCTCCAGCCATCGCAGCCAAACGAGCATAGCGAGGGTCATCAATCAAGCGAGCATCGCCCACAACCACTGCAGCGACCTTGAATTCGTGCGCCTGCGCCATCATGGTTTCAACCTGCGTGTTTACTGCAAGACCAACGATTTTCAACCGATCAGGGTGGCGTCGAACCACGTCGAGGGTCTGCATTCCAATTGAACCGGTAGAACCGAGCACCACAATGCGTTTTTTAGAAGACATAAGGAATACACCCGCCCAACACCAGGAGAATAGCTGAAGAAGCAGCTGCTAGAAAGAGAGAATCACAACGATCGAGCAAACCACCATGACCGGGCATAATGGTGCCAGAATCTTTAAATCCGGAGTTTCGCTTGATGCGGCTCTCGGCCAAATCACCGAGGACAGCCGCCAAACCGCAGACCAAACCGAACAGCAATGCCTGCCACCAACTCATGGAAACTCCAGGGACAAACGTCATGCCGTACCACATCAACATCGAGCCGGCCAAACCGGCGATAAAACCTTCCCAGCTTTTCTTGGGAGAAGTACGGGGCGCAAGTTTATGGCGACCCAATTTGCGACCGACAAGGTACGCAAACGAATCGTTCGCCCACACGCTTAAAAACACCAAGAGCAACAACACACCGCCCCAAGGATTCGGTAGAGCCATACGCACCGCCATGGCCCCTGAAAGCAAGAGACCGCAGTAGGCTGCGCCGAAAAAACTTACCCCAACATCGGAAACGCGTGCGCGCATCCAAAACACGTACCATACCAGCAACACAATAAGCAGCACAATCGTGACCATCATTGTACCGGAAAGACCCGCAAGCCACATACTGATTGGGTAGAGAACCGCCGCAATGACCCCGAGGAATTCGTTGGGAAGCTTGGCATCAGCATGCAGCATATAGAAGAATTCGTTTGCCGAAATACCCGCCAAGACAGCGAGCAACAGCACCGTGGTGAAATCATTGACGAGAATACAAACGACCGAAACCGCCACATAAACAAGACCAGTGCGGAAGCGCACCTGTAAATTGGAAGGATTCCGCAGCCTTTTCGGCGTCTTCTCGAGCGCCTTCTGCTTCAGAGTTTTCTTTTTCTGATCAGCAACTTGCGGTTGATTGCCCCGCCGATTCTCTTGCTCCTCGGTGTTGAGTTTATTTTCCGATTCCATCGATCACACCGCTCCAAAGCGACGATTGCGCGCTTGATAATCAAGCAGCGCACGCAAGAACTCGTACCGATCAAAATCGGGCCACAACACCTCAGTACAGTAAAATTCCGTATAAGCGATTTGCCACAGTAAGAAATTAGAGATGCGCATTTCGCCGCTGGCGCGAATCATCAAATCGGGATCGGGCACTGTGCCCGTGTACAGATAGGTGGAAAACATCTCTTCCGTCAATTCGGGAAGCGACTCGCCTACCTGTTGAGCTCGCAACGCATCAGCCGTATAGTTTTTTACAGCATCGATGATTTCAAAACGACCACCATAATTGACCGCGACGATCAGGGTCATCCCCGTATTGTCTTTTGTCTGTTCCCATGCCTTCCGAAAGGCTGCACGCGTGCGTTTCGGCAAAGCTTCCAGATGACCGATAGCCATAACGCGCACGTTTTCGGAATGCAAACCGTCCACTTCGGCCAGCATGGTTTTAGCGAACAGATCCATGAGACCCGTCACCTCATCCTGGGGACGCTTCCAATTTTCCGACGAAAACGAATAGATCGTAAGATAACGTATTCCGAGGTCAGACGCACAACGAATACTCTCGCGTACCGAACTGATGCCGGCCGAATGGCCCTCGAGTCTATTTTTTCCTCGCTGCTGCGCCCAGCGACCATTGCCGTCCATAATAATGGCAACATGCCGAGGAATGCGCTCAACAACAAGCGCGGCAGGATCAAGACCTGCCGGCGGATGAGGAAATATTTCACATACAGACTTATTCAATGCAGCTCAAATCAATCGAATGGGAAAGGAACTTTATCAATCGAACCACCAAAACCAAACGCTTTTCAAGCCAAATGATTTCGCCAGGCAATCAAGAAGCCGGGGCTTGGTTCCAGCAAGTATCAAATGCTAGATTTCCATAACCTCAGCTTCTTTTTTCTTGAACGCCTCTTCCACTTCAGCCACGTATGTATCGGTCAATTTCTGGATTTCGGTTTCAGCACGACGCTGGTCGTCTTCTGGAAGACCATCGTCTTTCACGGCATGATCGATTGCGGTATTGGCATCGCGGCGCGCGCTACGAACGGCAACTCGCGCTTCTTCGGCGTAAGTTTTGCACTGCTTAACCAGGTCGCGACGGCGCTCTTCCGTAAGCGAAGGGAATGGAAGGCGAATTATCGTGCCGTCGTTCGAGGGGGTGACCCCCAGGTCGCTTTGCATGATTGCATGCTCAATTGTGGATAAGCAGGTCTTGTCCCAGGGTTCGATAACGAGCATATGTGCATCGGGAGACTTCACCGCAGCCATCTGATTGATGGGCGTGGGAACCCCGTAATAGTCAACCCTGATTCGATCGAGAATCATGGCATTCGCTCGACCGGTACGCACCGACGCAAAGCTCTCGTTCAGTGAATGGATCGCCTTCTGCATGCGCTCTTCAGCAGCAAGCATGATTTCGTCTACCATCGTCTTCCTTTCAAAGCCCTCTCAACAGCTGTCATTGCACGATATTGCATCACTGCAAACCTTAGCACATTCATGTGCACCCTCAATGAGAAACCCTTCCTGGTAAAGACTTTCACCGGCAAAGGTCGCCCCAACTAAAACGTCTAGCGCACGGTCGTTCCGACGTTTTCACCCTTGAGAACACGCGAGATGTTACCGGGAACCGTCAGGTCGAAAACAAGCATGGGCATATGGTTGTCCATGCACAACGACGTTGCCGTAGAATCCATGACGTGAAGTTCTCGCGAGAGCACGTCCATGTAGCTGATTTCATCAAATTTAACGGCATCGGGATTGACCTTGGGATCGCTATCGTAAACACCGTCCACCTTCGTGGCCTTCATGAGACATTCGGCATCTATTTCACAGGCGCGCAGGGCTGCTGTGGTGTCCGTGGTGAAGTAGGGGTTGCCCGTACCTGCGGCGAAGATGACAACGATACCCTTTTCCAGGTGCCGAACAGCACGACGGCGAATATAGGGTTCTGCCACTTGACGCATTTCAATAGCGCTCATAACACGGGTCACGATGCCGTGGCGTTCGAATGCATCTTGCAATGCAAGCGCATTCATGCAGGTAGCAAGCATGCCAATATAATCAGCCTGCGCGCGATCCATGCCTTCGGCCGATCCGGCCATGCCGCGGAAGATATTGCCACCGCCGACCGTAATTGCCAATTCAACGCCATCGTGCACGATATCCTTGATCTGCACAGCCAGATCTTCAACCACACGGGGATCGATACCGTAGCCGGTATCCCCCATCAAGGCTTCGCCGGAAAGCTTGAGCAGGACACGTTTATACTTGTAATCTTGAGTCATACGGAATGCCTTTCGCGTAATCTGTGATTTTTTCTATCTTACCCGAAAAGAAAACGGTCACGCATGATACGTGACCGTTTATTGTCCTTTTCACCGAATGAGCAGAGCTGACGCCCGACCACTCCGCGTCACGCGCCCCCCCATCAAAGGCGAGGCGCGTGAGGAAGAATATGATTACCGAAAGGTGATTTACCCTATCTGTTTGATCCATTTCCGTTCGGGCTCACCGAGCCGGTTGACGACGCACCGGCATCGGACCCAAGCGTGACCTCAACCGATTTGGTTTCACCCTCGCGGTTGACCTCAACCGTGGCTTTGTCGCCTGGATTTACCGAACGAATAGCCAGAATCAAATCATTTGCAGAAGTTATCTGGGTATTGTTGAACTTGGTGATAATATCGCCTTCTTGAATACCGGCTTTTGCCGCAGAGGAATCGGCAACGACACTGCTGACATAAGCACCAGCGTCAACCGAGAAACCGTAGCGCTGAGCAATAGCCTTGTCGATAGTAGCAGCCGAAACACCGAGTCGAGCATGTGTCGGAGTTTTGCCTTCGATAAGCTGCTTAGTAACGCTAGCCGCATAATCGACAGGAATCGCGAAACCGACACCGGAATAGCCGCCGGAAGCCGAGGTTACCATCGTGTTGATACCGATCAACTTGCCATCTTTATCGACAAGCGCACCGCCCGAATTGCCCGGATTAATAGCCGCGTCCGTCTGAATCATATTCGTGTAGAAAGAGGTACCCGTTTCACCATCAAGCGTCGTGGAGCGACTGGTTGCCGAAACGATGCCGGTCGCAACCGACTGCTCTAAGCCGAAGGGGCTGCCGAGCGTCATAACCCACTGACCCACAACCAGGTCGGATGATTTTCCGAGTTCTATAGCTTTGAGATTCTTGGCATCGATTTTTAGCACGGCAAGGTCACTCGAAGCATCGGTGCCGACGATTTTAGCTTCGTAGATCTGCCCCTCCGCCGTTACCGTCAGTCGATCCGACCCTTCGACCACATGATTATTGGTGAGAACGTAGCCGTCACCGGAAACAATCACGCCACTACCAAGACCGGCCTTCGTCGGCTCGGAAGGTTCGTTGCTCGGCCTGCCAAAGAAATTGCCGAGCGGTGCTTGCTTCACGTATACATCGATTGCCACCACCGAGGGGAGCGCTTTCTGCGCAACCGTTTCGGCCAAATCGGCATCCTCGTTCGTCACGGTAATCGTCGACCCATTCGAATCACCGATTGTAGCTGATCCACCCGAATTCGAATCGGTTACGCTCTGGTAGATACCAAAGCCACCGAGACCGACAATCACGGCAAGTGCAGCACCGGCAAAACCAAGAAGGAAAGTTTTTGCACCGGAGGCGGATTTTTTGGCCACTTGCTGCCCTGACGGCTGAGCGACGGAAGGAACATAAGCTCCCGCATGCTGCGCGGGATGACCTTCAGGATAGTGACCGTTTGGTTGTTGACCGTGATTCGGCGGGAGGGTATTCTCAGGCTGTGCGGGCTGGTTAGATACATTCTGGGGGTTAATGCCCGCGGGGGGTATCGGGGATGTCGATCTTGAGTTATCTCCGTAATTGTTTTCCATGTCCCTTACTCTCCTGTTCATAGAAAGTATTTTGTTAAACTTTATGTCTTATTAAAACTTTACCATGCTATAAAAAGATTTTCGTTCATTATAAACAAGCTGTTATCTGGTCGTCACACAACTACATCAATTGAGGTACATCTCTATCGCTCAGACCAGGTCGGTTGACTGCCATGCAAAGGAGCAAGCGTGTCCGAACAAATAAAACCCCGAAGCGGCCCGAAGAATTTATTGAAACGAGTATACGTGAAAGCACTGCTCTTTCTTCTGCCAACTCTGCTTGTCACCGGTCGACATCTCTCTCGTAAGATTCAGGCCGAAATCGACTATTTACCCCAAGACTACGTATTTGCCCTCACCGTCGCAAATACCGAGCTGCACTGTATTTGCCGCAAAACCAATAAGAGATCCTGGAAACGCATCTTCTCTTCCGCAGAGATATCGACCCCTGTCACCTACACTATCGAGTTCCGCGATATCAATTACGCTTTCGCCTGCTTCTCCGGCAGCCTTTCGTTGCAAGATGCCCTCTCGGCACGCCTTTTCACCACGCGCGGTCCCAACAACACAGGCGTTGCCCTTACCTATATGTTCACCACGCTGCTGCATACCTTCTTCTTTTGGCGCAGCGCTTATCGCCCATCAATCAGGAGGTCGACCGATGCAAGCCTTTGAGTATTGTTGTCCCACAAAAATTATCTGCGGCAAAGATTCGCTGAAAAAGCTCAGTGACGAGCTGCACGAACAATCGATTGAAAACCCTCTCGTACTCACCGACACCAACCTGGTGAAGCTTGGCGTGGTGCAACACGTGCTCGAAGTGCTCGACGAGGCGAACATCCCCTACACAACCTTCGATAACGTCCCACCCGATTCCTCGCTTGAAATCGTCAATGCGGTCGTTCACGTCTACGAGACATCGCAATGCGACGCTTTCATCGCGCTCGGTGGCGGGAGCGTCATCGACACCGCCAAGGGCGCTGCCGCCTCGCTTTCATGCGCGGGTGCCGACTTTGCCTCTTTGCAGGGCTCGGAAATACTTCACAATGACCTGCCGCCGCTTATCGCCGTTCCCACAACCGCCGGCACGGGATCGGAAGTAACGCTAGTCGCCGTCGTTGCCGATACTGCCACTCAAACAAAGCTGAGCTACACTTCGTATAAACTCGTTCCTGACGTGGCGTTCCTTGATCCTGTACTCACCCAAAGCCTTCCCGCGAAACTAACCGCCACCACCGGTATGGACGCTCTGACCCACGCAATCGAAGCCTACACTTCCATCCAGAAAAATCCCGTCAGCGACGCCTTCGCTATCGGCGCTATCAAACTGATAAACGCCAACATCTTCACCGCCTGCGCCAACCCCTCCGACGAAGAGGCACGCACCGCTTTGGCGCTTGGCAGCCTGATGGCCGGTGCCGCTTTCTCGAACGCCATGGTAGGAATTGTCCACGCCCTCGGACACTCCCTTGGCGGCTTATGCCACGTACCGCACGGCCAAGCCATGATGATACTTCTTCCCTACTGCGTTGACTACAACGTAAAACAAGGAAATCACCAGGGGCTTTATGGCGAACTGCTACAAATTATGGACCCGATCCGTCACGCAGCGACAAAACCTTCGGCGCGCGACGCCGCCTTCGCTCAATTGCTTCATGAAACGAACGCCCGCTTTAAAACCGAATACCAGGTGCCCACCAACCTTTCCGAAGTCAAGGTCGAACACGATCAACTTGAAGCGGTGGCGGCCAAGGCGCGCTATGATGGTTCCGCTCTCTACAACGAAAGCGAAATCACCCTTGAAATTGCAACAAGTATTCTCGAAGCAGCCTTCGGCACGATCAAAACCCGCGACGTCACCACCCAATAAAACATCTCGGAAGGCTTCGAGCTTTCCTCCTTCTCCTGGTACGACCCGAAAGGAACCCGATGAAGCAATCAACTTACAGCAGCCTGGCCGATGTCGAAGCAGCTGCAGCGAAAATGCGCGCTTACTTCGCCGATGGAACATCTTTACCCCTCGAACATCGCCGCAATGCCTTACGTCAGCTCAAGGCATACCTCAAAGCTCACGAAAACCGCATCCTCGACGCTCTACAGCAGGATTTGGGAAAATCGCACTTCGAAGGCTATGCGACCGAACTGGGCCTCGTCTATGACGAGATCAATCTCTGTCTCAAGAAAATGGACTCTTGGGCGCGACCACGTCGTGTTCGTTCGCCGATCGTGCACTTTCGTGCTTCCTCAAAGGTCTATGCCAGCCCCTACGGAATCGTCCTCGTGCTTGCACCCTGGAATTATCCCCTGCAGCTGGCGCTCATACCGATGATCGACGCCCTTGCCGCCGGCAACTGCGTCGCCCTCAAACCCTCTCGCACCTCGTTGGCTACAAGCACCCTACTCTGCGAAATCATCGAGGCGGTCTTTCCGCCAGAATTCGTCTGCGCCTTTCCCGGATCGGCTGCTATGAACGACTGGCTACTCGACGTGCGCTGGGATCATATCTGCTTCACCGGATCCCCGCGCGTTGGCCACACCATCATGACGGCGGCGGCCAAATATCTTACCCCCGTCACACTCGAGCTAGGCGGAAAGAGTCCCTGCATCGTCGACAAAACCGCTAACGTAAAACGTGCCGCGCAACGTATTGCCTGGGGCAAGGGTATCAACACCGGGCAAACCTGCGTTGCGCCCGACTATTTCCTTGTACATGAAGATGTGGCAGACAGCCTGATAAAACAGCTCGATGCGTGCTTTCATCAGTATTACGGCGACACCATCCTGGCGTGCGACGAATGGCCCCATATCATATCGAAGCACCACTTCGATCGCGTTTGTGGGCTCATCGAGAACCACAACCCCCATGCGCACATTGCCTTCGGTGGTCAATCGGATGAAACCACCCTCAAAATCGAGCCAACCTGTCTGACGGGAGTCACCCTCGATGACCCCCTTATGAAAGAAGAGATATTCGGACCGCTCCTGCCCGTCATTACCTACAAAACGCTCGATGAAGCCTTCGCAATCGTGCGTCATTTCGAGAAACCTCTCGCCACCTACCTCTTCTCAGACGACAAAGCGATACAGCAGCGCGTCATCCACGAACTCGACTTTGGCGGTGCCACCATCAACGATGTCGTCATTCACATCGCAAACAACCACATGGGGTTTGGCGGCGTCGGCAATTCGGGTATGGGAGCCTATCACGGCAAAACCGGCTTCGACCGCTTCACGCATTACAAATCAACCATAAAAAAGGGAACCTGGATCGAGTTGCCGGTACGCAACCCTCCCTTCAAAAACAAAATCAGCCTTCTTCGTCTTCTGATGCGATAAAACATTTCCTGAAATACAGCAAAACAGCAAGTCCATCTTCCCCTGAGGGTTGATGGACTTGCTGTAAGCAGGGCCGTTCATGGAGAGTTGAGGGTTGCCCTGTTCCTGACTCTTTCAATCGAAGAAGCCGATCTTGGTTCCGAATGATTCTTCGCAAGCAAGATCGATACCGCTGGATTTACCTCCCGCTTGGCTGCTGCTGAGTTATGCAGTGGATATTGCCGCCGCCGTAGACCACTTCGCGGGTGCTCACCCCCACGACCTTGCGATCAGGGAACATCGCTTGGACCTGTTCGAGGGCAAGGTTGTCGTTTTCGTCATCGTAGCGCGGCACGATGACACCCCCGTTGACGATGAGGAAGTTCATGTACGAAGCGATGCAGACATCGGCAGTCGTGCGCGGCAAGGTGCCTTCCACGACATCGATTGCGTCAACCTCTCCCTGTGTCATATACGTCGGGTTTTTAGGCATACACAATTTGTGCACTTTAAGCGTGCGCCCCTGCGCGTCCACCGCACTCGACAGCTGATCGTAGGCTGCGTGGGATGCAGCATAAAACGGGTTGTCTTCATCTTCGGTCCAAATGCAAGCCACTTCTCCGGGAGCCACATAACAGGCAACGTCATCGATGTGCCCATTGGTTTCCTCGGGGTCGATGCCATCGGTCACCCAGATAACCTTTTCAACACCGAGATATTCTCCCAGGTAGTTTTCAACTTGCTCACGCGTCATCTGCGGATTGCGTCCTTCCGAAAGCAGACACATCTCGGTAGTGATAACAGAACCCTCACCGTCAACGTGGATTGAACCTCCTTCGAGAATGAACTCGTCGGGACGATAACGATCGACACCCGCCAAATCGGCGACCTTCACACCGACCAGTTCATCTTGATCCCAGGGGAAATACAGGCCATCAACCAAGCCGCCCCACGCATTGAAGTGCCAATGAACCGCGCGAACATCGCCAGCGTCGTTGACAACGAACGTCGGACCGCAGTCGCGAATCCAGGAATCATCGCTTGTCATCTCGATAACGCGCACATCGTCGATATCTCCAAGCACATAACGGGCGGTCGCATAATCTTCGGGATTCACGCCAACGGTAACCGGCTCGAACTGCGCGATTGCCTTTGCGACGTTGGCGAAAGCGGCCTGCGCCGGCTTTGCACCATTGCGCCAGTTGTCGGGACGATGAGGCCAGAGCATCCAGATGCCCGTTTGCGGCTCAAATTCGCCGGGCATGCGATAACCATCTTTTTTGGGAGTTGATTCATTCTCGAAAATCGTTTTCATGGTAGTCCCTTTCTTTGATTGAAATCATTCTATGCAAAACACGAGGTTTGTTTCAGACGATGGTGCAGGAAAGCTATGAAACAATGGGGGCTTGTTGTGAAACCCCTTTACCCTCGGCTCCACTTTGAGACACGCTTTCGTCTTCGGCCTCGGCATCCTTTGCCGCTTCCTCAGCTAACCGCTCGGCAGCCAAGGCTGGTGTCAGGCCTTTGTATTCGGTCTTGCGACCGCGCGCAGAATAGATACGGACAAGTTCCCCCAAGGCGACGAATGCCAGCACGCCGATGAGCATGGGCAACTTGTCGGCCACTTCATCAGCAGACAGCGGAACGATAGTGGCGATAATGGCCAGCACAAGCTCTACTGCCGGCACCACGAGAGCAACGATCATGAGCTTACCCTTGAAGGGAAACTTAAAGACGCGGACACGATCGGGGTCGATGCGGCGCAGTTTCAAAAATGCAGGAAACATCGGAATATAGCTGATCAACAAGAACACGACGTTCATGGAGAACAGCATCCAGAAGATTCCCTCGGAAATAGCCGGAATCGGAATAAGCTGGAGCATAAGTGCCAGTGACGCCACCACACCATTGACGATAGGCGCACCGGAGGGCATACCGGTCTTCTTGCTTTCGCGAGCGAACACCTTGGGCATGTTGCCGTGCTTTGCGGCATAGTTGGCTACAAAATTAACGCCAAAGGACCATGAGGCCATGTTGGCAAACAGGGTGATCAAAAATACGATGCAGACGATGATGAAAAGAGGAGACGCCTCGCCCACCATAGACATTACGGCGTAAATCATGCCGAAGTCCGGGTCAATCTGGTCGGCAGGAATTGCAGCTCCGATACCGAACGAACAAAACAAATAGATAGCAGCGATGGCGAAACCACCTAAAATAATAGCTTTAGGAATGTCGCGCGAAGGGTTTTTCATGGAGCTCGCAAATGTGCAAATTACCTCGAAGCCCATGAAGTTAAACAAAATGATAGATAGATACGTCAAAGCGCTGGTGTTGGTAAGATCGGGCAAGAACGTCTCCGGAGACATATCGCTTGCAAAACCATTGGCCATGGCATACCAGATACCCAAGCCACCCACTGTAACCGCGATAAGCACCTTGAGGACGGCACCGCCGTTGAGAATCCATGCGGAGTCAGACACCTTCGAAAAACTCATGAGCACGATAACCCACACGAAGCCAAGCTCGATAAGAAGAACGGGAATTAAACCGAGCTCCACACCGAACGCCAAGCCCAGGACCGTCGGGAACAACGTGGCTAAAGAAGCGATCCACAACGGAAAATTGATCCAGTAATACCAGCTTACGCGGCTACCCCAACGATCGCCGAAGGCATCTCGAATCCAGTCATAAAGACCACCATCGGAATCGTAGGCAGTTCCCAACTCGGCCACCACCATGCCGTAAGGCAGCAAAAAGGTAATGATAAGAAAGATCCACCAGAAGAACTGCGAGTTACCGATAGCGGCAGCAGGAGCTGCCGCTTCAGCTACGAATACAACACAAATAACGGAAAGGATGACGCTGACAAAAGAAAACTTCTTCACTTTACTGCCCATTAGTATTCCCTTTCTGGGATTAGCTCCACCGGGTCGCGCCAACCTCAATGAGGCCCGGCCCGGTGGAGCTTTCGTAACATAAGAGGATTAAGCGAACTTCGGCATACCAATCTTGGTCAGTACTTCATTGAATTGAGCCTCTTCGGCATCAGCTTCGACAGTATTTTCCTCACCGCGCGGGCAAAGATAGGCCAAGATGGCACGAATGGAGTGTTTGCGATTTTCGGCTTCTTCCCAGCACAAACTGTTCTTGCCATCCATAACCTCGTCAACGACTTCCTCACCCCGAGTGGCGGGCAGGCAATGCAAAAACTGCGCTTCAGAACCAGCAACGGCCATAAGTTCGGGGGTCACCTGATACTTGGGATAGAAAACGTCAAGGTATGAAGAGCCGGATTCCTCTTCGTCATACAGCCCGTACCACACGTCGGTGTATACGAAATCTGCACCCTTAATGGATTCGAGTTCGTCAGAAATAGTGATGGTGCCGCCGGAAAGCTCGCAGTTCTTTTGCCCGATAGCAAGGAGGTCGATTTTGTTGTCAACCTGCAAGCCGCCATCGATGATCTGATGTCCCCGAGGACCGAACTGCACGAAATCCATGCCCATCTTGGAACAGATAAACATGAGAGAGACGCACACCTGTGTCGCGTCGCCGATAAAGGCAAGTTTGCAATCCTCGATTTTTTTGCCGGCAGGAAGATGCTCGATCATGGTCAACAAATCGCCGAGTTCTTGCGTGGGATGATTAAAATCAGACATGCCGTTGATAACCGGCGCTGGGCTGTACTTGGCCAGGTTCACCACATCTTCGTGGCGGTCAACGCGGGCCATCAGGATATCGACGAGCGATCCCATGACGCGAGCGGAGTCTTCGATGGTCTCATGGCCACCCAGCTGAATGGTGCCGGGACCATAGAATTGCGCATGACCCCCTAAATCAGTCATGGCCGTTTCAAAAGAAATGCGAGTACGCGTCGAAACTTGCTGGAAGATCATCCCCAGCGTCTTGTTCTTCAGGATGAGCGGATAGCGGCCGGCCTTGATCATGCCCTTCATGGAGCGAGCCAAATCAACCATGTCGAGCAATTCCTCTTTCGTGAAATCATTGGTATTGATGTAGTCTTTTTTAACCGTAGTCACCATGATGTCCTCCTTGCTCATGCGTTGACATGAGCGTTCTTTTGAGACTCTTTAATCGAAATTTCCTTCTTCCGACTATCCGATATCGATAGCATTCCGCTGTCGCATCGAGAGACCTCATCTCCTGCTGCCAGTATGTTCAGAGCAGGATTCTTGTGAAGGAATAATGGAGATTATTTTTTTCTTATTCGGTCTATAACCAAAATAATCTCACCATATGTAGATATATTTTTGTTTTAACAACAATATATTGTGCCCTATGCCGCACTCTCTAAAAATTGATTCTTGGAGCAGCTGCAGGGAGGTTATGATACTCCGCATGGAAACCATCGTGGAGGTTTCCCTTCACCGCTCAAGCGTCGAAGGGGTTGGGAAAGTTTTGGAAATCGCATTCTACTTCTATACGATTCTGCTGCTTTTAGTCTGTATCGCCGCTGGCGTAACCGCCCTATCGGCCTACTTCGTTTCCCGCAAGAAAATGTTTCTCCTGGCAATGTTCTTCTTTTTGTTTTACTTTTTTGATCTTGCGATAATCTTCCAATCCGAATACCTCGCACAAAACCTCTCCTTCTCGCCTGATAGCTTTTACCTCATCGAGCACCCCTACCTCAAAACGATTTTCACCTTGGGAACCCTTGAAGCTGTTTGGCTTATCGTTTGCGATGCACTCGATGTAAAAAACCGACGACTAGCCATCACTCCCGCGGTGGTATTTTTCGTAGCCTCCCTTTCGGTCCTCTGGTTTTATCCCGAAAGCCAAGAACAACAGTGGCTCTACTACAGTCTTCGCCAGGTATTCCTCCTCTGGTGTTTGGGATACGCCTTTTTTTGCTACACGAGCGCCACTGACGGCGCCTACAAGAGCAGATTGCGGCGCTATCGCTACCTTTATCTTGCCAGCACGCTTCTAATCCTCTGCATTTTCGCAGAAGATTCCTTTATGATTCTTGGCTGGAAACCCGACTTCATCGCCTCGCTGTTCCCTCTCTATCTTTCCGAACGTAATTTTTCAGAAAACATACTCATGCTCTTCTGGGCTGCCCTTACCCTAAGAGCGGCCCGAGAAACCCTTGCACTTCGCTTTCAGAAACCTCCGACCTCCGAAAACCCGACCCTGCAAAAGCACATCGACGAACTGCTCCCCCGCTACTGCGAACGGCAGAATCTCACGGCCCGAGAAAAAGACATTCTCGAATTAATCCTTCTCGGCAAAGACAACCAGAATATTGCGAGCGAACTACAGCTTGCGCTCGGTACCATCAAGGCTCACGTGCACAACATCCTCAAGAAAACCGCGCAACCGACCCGCCAAGACCTCATGCGCGACTTCTGGAAAGACTGACCACTGGTTTTGCGCGCCCACCCCACCACCAACAAGCTTCGTGTAATTCTTACAGAAAGACTACGGTTCTTTTCAAGCACAAACGCCTGTGACACAATGGGGTTAAATGATACGCGGCTTCACCTTCCCGAAGCCGCATTGTTATGTCTTTTTTCGCGCCACCAACGGGGGCCGAAGGGAGGCACCGCGACGGGAGTGACACCATGGATATACCCAAACTTATAAAAGTAAAACCCGAACAGACCGACCTTATCGAACGGCTTTCCCTTATGATGGGTAAAAGCTTTCTGGAAGAACCCTGGACAGAAGAATGGCTTACCGTTCTGCCCGACAACCACGAACGTAAACTGGAAATCGCCTGCAGTATCATGCGCTACAACTTCATCCTCGCCACTCCCTATCAGGGATGCTGGGCTACTCCCGATCTTCACGCTTGCGCAGGCGGGTATCTGAAAAGCAACCTTGGCGACCTCATTTGGAACAACCTCGAAGAAGAGTCGTTCAAGATGATGTACGAAAAAGTTCTCACCGAAGAAGAGGGTCGCCTGCTAAGGGAGCAATCCGCCAAGATGGAAATCCTCTCCAACTTCCAATGGGAAGAAGATGCCTGCGAGGGCAAAGATTTCATTCATTTCTACGCTCTCGGAGTCAATGCAGATAAACGCGGAAACGGTGCGTTCCGCAGACTCATGGAACCCTTCTTCGAGTATGCCGATGCTCACGGCATCAATTGCTACCTCGAATGTTATAGCGATCGCCTCGAAAATCTCTACAGCCACTTCGGCTTCAAGGAGATTGGGGTATTTACCGATTCCGCCTTCCCAATCACCGAACGATGCATGGTGCGTGAGCCGCGCTGATTTCCCACAAACGGCACATTTTAGTACAATGGCATCACCCGAAAGAAAGAGGAACACCATGGCCACACTCGATACCATCAAAAGCATTCTGAAAGAGAACCTCGATATCGCACCTGAAGACATCAACGGCGATTCAACCTTCGAATCCCTCGGAGTCGACTCGCTTGATATGGTTGAACTGGTATGCAACCTTGAAGAAGAATGCAATATCGACTTCGGAGATCCCGAGGATCTGGAAACGATTGACCAACTCGTCGCCTACGTCGACAGCCTCGGCTAGCACCAAATCCAAGGCTTCTCATTACGAAAGCACCTTGCCTGCTCTAAGCGATTGATACCTCTTTCGGGGGGAACGGGAATCATCGTAAAACGCGAAACGCCACCGCATCCTTTCATAGAATGCGGTGGCGTTTCTTTTTACGCAACCGTCACGCAACTCTAGTGGCGGTTGCTAGGGAACGATTGCTCAATTACACATCCAGCGACAAATTAGGACAAGTAGCCAAATCGATCAGTTGAATGGCAATACAACCCGGACCACCTTGAGTGATGAAGGCGGGACCTAAGTTGAAAAGACCGTGGCGGCAATTCGGAAAGCTTTCCTTTATCTGCTGCAAAGCAGCGCGAGCACCTTCAAGATTGTCGGCATGGCTCACACTGATAAAGTAACTTTCCTTGATACCGCGTTTTTTGCAATCATGGATAACGCTTTTCAGAGCTTTCGAAAGCGAACGCGAAATCGAGAGGCGCTCGAGACGTAAACGATCGGCAGTTTGCACCATAACCGGAACCGCTTTGAGCAGACCCGCAAAGGCAGCGGCAACGGGAGTCAGTCGACCTCCGCGGCGCAGGAAGCCGAAATCGTTCGGGATAAGATAGGAATAAGAGCTTTCAATCATCGGCTTGAGCTTTTCGATAGCAGCTTTTGCACCGAAGTTACTATCGGCCAGTTCTTTGGCGCGATAGACCAGAGCACGCTGCGGCACGCAAAGCGTCGTCGCATTGATAACATGCACTTTTTCGGGATGAGCTGCCTGGGGTATAAGGCTGGAAGCCATGTGGTACGCACCGGAAAGACCATCGGCCATCGCGATATGCAACACCTCGTCTTCGGTATCATATGCCTTCAGCGTCAACGCAGGGGGCGGAGAAGCGCTTTGCGGAATACCGCCAGCCCTAACACGTTTTAAAAATTCCTCACTTGAAATATCTTCGTATTCCAACCACGTTTCATCGCCGATAGTAACCGCCAAAGGAAGAACATCAATATCCCTTGCTGCTCCTTCGGCGACGGTAAGCATAATTGAAGAATCACTGACGATTTTCATTACTCCGCCTCCTTTCACTCTTCTCTGCGTTCAGTGTATCGCGCATGTGAACAAAAACTCCCCACAATTCATATTTTGTCCCTAAATTGAGAACTAGTCACCACACCTGCTACAAACGCATTAACGCACCGTTCGATATTGCTGCCTCATTGCCCACAATCCCTGTCCAAGCACGATGAATTCAGCCGCGGAAAGCGTCTCTCCTCGACGCTTCGGATCGATTTGGGCAGCAGCGAACAACTCCTCCAGATGAGCAAGTACTCCCGACGTTTCGGGAAAGGTTGCCTGAGAGAAATACGTCTTGCATGAATTGGAAAGTGTCTTACGGCGGTTGGTGAATCCCGCATCGGCCATCATACAGGTTGCTCGTATTTCATCAGGTGTCAGCGCTTCGCCGGTCGCCGAAAGCGGACGGTGTCGATCGAGTTTGAGAACGGAAGATTCAACCCGCGGAGGCGGAAAAAAGTTCGTCGGGGCCACGGAAAACCGAGCTGCCGGCACCGCGAACATCGAAAGCTTCACCGTGTAAGCGCCGTAATTCTTCGTTTTAGGCTGCGCACACATGCGATCGGCAACTTCGGCCTGCACCATAACCGTCGCGCTCTCCAGGCTTTCAAACCGCTCAAAATAATCAAGCACGAGCGTCGCCGCAACCGCATAGGGCAGATTGGAAACAAATTTATTGGGGCTCAAGATCAAATCCGCTTGCGTTAAAGCCAGCGCATCTTTACCGATTAGCGTAAAGCGATCGGCGTATTCACCACACGTTTGCGCCAAAACAGCCGGAAGATCACGATCGCGCTCAACGGCAATCACACGCCCCGCCCGCTTCAGCAAGGCGATGCTGAGCGTGCCGATTCCGGGCCCAACCTCCAAAACAATATCATCGTCGGTTAACCCGGCGGTTTCGCAAATACGGGAAACGACACCGTCGTTGATGAGAAAATGCTGGCCCAAGGCCTTTTTCGTTGCAAGTCCATGCGCCTGAAGCACCTCACGGGTCGCGGATGGCGAGGCTAAAGGGGAGAGCTTAAGCATCATTTTCTCCTTCCCCAAAACAATCTCGGTCAATTACCATGTTGGAAGTGTCTCCCGAAAAATCATCAGCGAGCGGATTGGGGACGTGTCCCACCAGATTATGCACCTTGCTAAGCGAAAAGCCCGCGACCGAGAGGGCCGAACGCACGCACGTCACCACCGGCTCGAAGCCGTGCGGGTCACCGCCTTCCCCCACCACGTATAACTCGGCAGGACGCTTGGGTAAGACACGCACGTTTTCCCAGAAATAGGGCTGCATGCGGTCGAGAATCGCTTTGAGCTGAGCTGGTGGCCCCGCAAAATATACCGGGGATACCACGTGAACAAAATCGGTCGTATCGAGCAATTCATAGAGAAGCTGCATGTCGTCGTCGATAATGCAGCTAAAATCTTGCTTGCACCTATCGCAGGCAATGCAGGGCTCAACCGAGTGATCGCATACACAGAAAACCGCTATTGCTGCAGAGGGTTCGGCGCTTACCAAGTGGGTGTAGAGTTGCGAAGCCACCAGTGCAGTGCGTCCCTTTTCTCGGGGGGACCCGCAGATTATCAGATGTTTCGTTGCCATGCGGTGGGCTCCCTATCCAAAAGATCGAGGGCACCTTGGTAGATGTCCTGCAAGAATGCGGTGCGATTTGCCTCTTCGGAACAGCCGCATGCGGTGGCAAGAACCGCGGCGGTGAAGATAGTGTGTTCTGGTTCGCACTCCATGCCACGCATCGGTTCGGGCGTCATATACGGAGAATCTGTTTCAGTCAGCAATTTATCACGAGGAATCGTCGCAGCCGCTTCGCGCAGATAATCACTTTTCTTAAAAGTTACCGGGCCACCGATGGCGATATGGCAACCCGCGTCAACCCAGGGCTTCAACACTTCCGCATCAAGATTGAAGCAATGCAACAGTACCCCGGCTTTCGGAAAACCCTCTTGTTCCATAATCGTAAGTGCCTCATCGTGAGCCTCGCGCAAATGAAGGATCAGCGGCAAACCGGTCTCATGGGCAATCCTGATCTGACGGCGAAACACCTCTCGCTGCACTTCACGGGGAGAAAGATCATAGTGATAATCAAGCCCCACTTCGCCAATCGCGCATACACGCGGGTCGTGAAGGCGCGCCCGCAAATCAGCTTCGAGCATCCCGTCGTAATCTTTCGCGTTATGGGGGTGACACCCGATAGCGATACGCACGCGCGGTGCGCCCGAGAGTGGATGACGCGCCGCAAAAGCCGCAGCAGCTTCAGCGTCCTGTGCTTCGGTGATGCAAGCAAGGGTGGCATCCATAACCTCAGGAAGAATGCTCGCCACATTTGCGCGCCACACTTCAAGATTATCAAAGGTGATAGCAGGGTCTTCAACTGCATCAACCATCGCAACCAGGAAATCGACCCCGTACACCGCGCAACGAGCAAGAGCTAAGGAGGCATCTTCAAGCAAATCGAGATGTGCGTGAGTATCTGCAATGCGGACCCTTGGAGAGAAGGTCGGAGGCTGCACAAAGCAAAGCCTCCCCTTCTTCTTTTTCATACGAAAGCAGGCGTCACAAAACACCGGGCGTTCTTCTTCGTTGTAAACCGATTCTTCCATGCTACGCGATGTCGAGGTCGATCGCTGCCGCATCAAGACGCGGGAACAGCGGATCACCTGTTTCTACCGCGTTACCGACCGGAAGGCCCCCCCACTGCGTCGCCGCTTCAATATCGGTTATGGTCGTGATGTCGCCGAGCGAAAGGCGACGAAAAACCTCGGTCGACGTTTCGGGCATAAAGGGCGCCATATACAGCGCAATGATGCGAATCGCTTCAAGCGCATTATAGATAACTGCGGCCAATTCATCGGCAGTCTCTTCCGACTTAGCCAGATTCCAGGGAGCAGAATCTTCCACATACAGATTCACGCGACTCGCAAGCTTTTGAACCGCAGCAGTCGCAGCAGAAAAATCAACAGCAGAGAGTGCGGTATCGTATTCGCCATAGAGTGTATCGGCAATATCGCGCAGCGGATTTTCGGCAGCAGTCGACAAGGCGGCGGGAACTTTACCATCGAAGTATTTACCCGTCATGTTGAATACGCGAGAGCAAAGGTTTCCCCAAGTGTTCGCCAAATCTGCATTGTAGACCTGCACCATGCGCTCAATGGAAATGGAGCCATCGTGGCCGAACTGCACGTCGCTCATGAAGTAATAACGGTAGGCATCGACGCCGAACACACGAACCAAATCTTCCGGCTTGAGGGCGTTACCCTTCGACTTCGACATCTTTTCACCCTTGGTCAACAAGAAACCATGACCAAAAACCGTGTGAGGAATCGGCATGTCGGCCGCCATGAGCATTGCCGGCCAGATAACACAGTGGAAGCGGGTGATATCCTTGCCGACAAAGTGATACTGCATCGGCCAGCGTTGTTCGAATTCGCCGGGACGATCGGGGTCACCATACCCGATACCGGTCAGGTAGGCCAAAAGCGCGTCGGCCCACACGTAGGCCACATGCCCTTCGTCGAAAGGCAGTGGCACACCCCAGTCAAAGGTAGAACGCGAGATGGAAAGATCCTGCAAGCCACCTTTCACAAAGGATACGATTTCATTTTTGCGCGTTTCCGGACGAATGAACTCAGGGTTTTCTTCGTAGAACGCAAGCAATTTATCTTGATATTCGGAAAGCTTGAAAAACCAGTTTTCCTCACCGGACGCACGGCGCACCGGACGCTTGCAATCGGGGCAAACGAATTCGCCTTCGTCATTTTTTTCCAAATCGCTTTCCGCGTAATATGTTTCTTCGTGTACGCAGTACCAGCCTTCGTACGCACCTTTGTAAAGGCAGCCCTTTTCATGAAGCTCGGTCCAGAATTTCTGCACGGTGCGCGCATGGCGCGGTTCTGTTGTGCGAACAAAATCGGTATAGGTGATATCGAGCATATTCCACACATCCCGGAACGGCGTTTCCATGGAGTCGCACCACGCCTGCGGCGTCATAGCGTTACGTTCGGCAACTTCGGCAACCTTCTGACCGTGTTCGTCAAGACCGGTGACGAAAGCGACATCATAGCCGTTCATGCGCTGATAGCGCGCTACGGTATCGGCAGCGATTGTCGTGTAGGCAGTACCCAGATGCGGGGCCGCATTAACGTAATAAATCGGGGTGGTGAACGAATAGGTTCCTTTGGACATATGTGTTCCTCTTTCTGGCAACGCAGCTGATGATGCCGCGTGCTTGTTCCGAGATGCGGCGGTCTATAAGGCCTCGTCTCAATTTGTCTTATGTGCGCAACAAGTGACCACTCCGCCAATCGATACCGGGGAAATAGCAGCCTGAAGTACAGCGGAGTTCATTCTACCATTCGGTTATAAGAAAGTACTCTTTTGGATAACTTCTCCGTTTCCCGGCAAAAGAGACAACGAACGGCGCATAGATCCACCGGAGATTTTAAAGCCCCCTTTAACCTACAGCCCAAGAGCCTACGGCAAACGTCGCAGGCTCTTGGGCTAAACCGCATCTCGTAAACCCTTTTTTCACACGCAGAAAAAAGGAGTAAATCTACGTTTAATATCAAGAATGACAGGTGTTACATTCGTAAACGTTTTGGTGATGGCAAGAAAGACACTCTTCGGGCGCAAGCGTCGATGCTTTCTTATCGGAGTGCATTGCATGGCAGTTCGAGCAGGTGATGCCTTCATGATCCTTGTTAATCGGCAGATCGTGTGGATTAACCACCTTCCCTTTCGAGTCGGTGCACACAGTCGTTGCGGCCGTTGCGGTTTTTAGCGTTGCCGCATCATGGCAACCTAAGCAGACAGCATTTGCCACTTGGGTCTTTTTCAGTTCGGTCGGTGCTTTTGCAGTAGACATTTTTTTATGAGCTGCTTTCAAGCCCGATTCATCATTATGACAAGCATTACAGGTGAGCCCTTGCTTTTCGTGAGTCGAACCAAGGCACTGACTATCAGAGAGGGATTTATCCTCCATCGAGTGACATCCTCGACAGTCAGACTCGGAAGACCATTCAATCTGTGTCGCGTTATTTACTTCATTTGAATCCGTTTTATTCCCGGACGAATTCGATTGAGGAGCACAACCAAAAATGCCAAAAATACAAACACCGCAAAGTGCGATAAGTAAAAACATCACATTAAATTTTTTCTTATTTTTCATCGCTTTTCCTTCACGAACAGGGTTGTTGCCTGAACACATCTGCCCAGGCAACAACGAGGAGGGACACCATTTGAACACGCTCATTCAAGTGGCGTAAGGGAGGGAGGAAGAATCAAAATTATTTTTTGGCATCCCATGCAGACAATGTCGCAATTTGTCGTGCAGCAAGACGGCCGCTCGACAAAGCTTCGCTCACATTTCCGCCGCCATTATAATTGTAGGGGTAAATAGCACCCAATTCCCCCGCAGCAAACAGACGAGGAATCGGCTTTCCCTTTGCGCTAACGACCTCACCAAGAGCTGAACGCTTTGGTCCACCCTGGGTATTGAGCGTCGCAGTGTACAGGCGAACCGCATAATAGGGACCCTTAATGGGCACCAGTGGGAACGCTTCAATTGCTGGCTTTTCCGCACCCTGGTTTGCAACTGAGGATTGGCCCGCCGCCGATGCCTGCGCTTGGGCAGCCTGATTGAACGGTGAAAACACTTCCCGACCCCGTCCGTAATCAGGATCCGAACCATTTGCTGCGTTTTGGTTGTATGAGCTAATAGTTTTTTCGAATACGGATGCATCAAAACCTATCTTTTTGGCAAGGTCTTCCGGTGTTTCAGCAGAAACAAACGTTCCTGCTTTAAGAAATTCCGCATTGCTATTTCCGATGCTCTGCTTAAGGATGACATTCCAGGAGTCAATATAAGTCGTACTCGGGATGCACCCGGCATCGAAGCACTGCTGACCAAACACAGCATAAACGGGAACCGGTTGCCTAAAATTCGTCGAAGCACCGCCATAAAGAGCTTTCCCGTGACGGCTCAAGCCAATTTCTTCTTCATACATAAATCGCTTACCGTCCGGACCGACATAGATATAATCCTTTGCCGAAAACTTCATGGGGATAACGCAGGGATTGTCCATATCTCCACTTGCTATACCGAAGCCATTATTGGCGAAGTTGTTCATGTGCCACAGCTCTGCTCCAGCGGACTGCGCCATCAAAACCCCATCGCCGCGGTTGTAAGGAGTACCAAGAGGCCGCGTTTCGTAATATCCCACTTGGTAATAGTTGGCTACCATATCGGGATTGTTCTCAAAGCCGCCACAAGAAAGCAATACACCCTTGCGCGCCTTAAACGAACGTCCATCATCGGACTTCACACCAAGCACTTCTCCCGTTTCGGGATTGCAAATAAGTTCGGTGACGCGAGTATCGTATTGAATGGTCACTCCCTGATCGGAGGCAGTACTTGCCAATTCATTCCAGAGACGTTCGTTCCCTAATTTCCCATCTTTCAAATAACATCTGCAAGCTTCCGATCCCTCCACATCGGGCCACTCAGGGCTAAAGAAGGTCGTCTCGTCAACAACAATGCCAACGCTCGAAAGCCATTCGTAGTTTTCGCAAATATTTTCGGCCCACGCCTGCATAAGATCTTCGTCAATTTTGTAGGGACCATTAAGGTTCGCCTGATATTTCACAGCGCCCTCAACAGTGCTAGGGCAAAATACCACCTGAGCACTCACCCGAGTATTACCGCCTTCTTCACCTTCAGGTGCCGCCTCAAGAACCAGACAGTCACCCAGCGCTTCAGAGGCAGCCGTGATAGCCGCCGAAATACCCGCCCCACCACAACCAACGACAAGGATGTCGGCTTCCGCATCCCAAGATTTAGGGAGATAGTCTTTTTGTCCACTGGACCCACTCGACGCACAGCCCGTCAAGCCAGCTATGGCACCAACGCTTACCGCACCAGCCCCCAATTCCAGAAACCGACGGCGTGAAATCCCCCCGTTTTTCTCTCTCATGATTGCCTCCTCCTCAATAATCAATACATCTTCCTCTTATGAAAGATGTCATCACTATTACAGCAAGAAGGAGTCGGTTATTCTATCTACAAAAAGTGCATCACGATACCCAAAAGTTTTTTAGTGAGAACTTTTGGGTAGAAACCAAAACGCGACGCCGCGCTTAAATAAGATAATTTGTTTGAGCCGTCAACACGACCTCTACCCTGTTGCGACAATTGAGCTTTTGCATAATTGCCCCAAGAAGGCTTTTTACGGTGTTGACTGAGATTTTCATAGCGACAGAAATCTCTTGGTTTGTCATTCCCTTGCAGAGATACCTTAAAACATCAAGTTCTCGGTTACTCAAACCAGCAATCCCTGAAATCTGTGAATCCACGTCTTGAGCTAATTTCGTAACTTGCTCATCAAATATTTTCCCGCCCGAAAAAACAACTTTAACTGCAGCGGCGATGTCAAATCCCTCCGTATCTTTCAGTAAATACCCACTCGCCCCGCTTTGGGTGCAAAGGTTGAGCAGTTCGGGATTGAGAAAAGCCGAAAGAATCAGTACTTGGATTTCAGGTCTCTCATTCTTTATCATTTTGCAAACCGCGAAACCGCTCACATCGGGCATTTGAAGGTCAAGTAAAACAACATCGAGACGGGGCAGTTCGAGAAGCCGCAGAACAGCAGCGTAATTCCCCGCTTCCCCAACAATGGAAATATCCTCTTCCTTTTCAAGAAGCACACGCAATCCCTCGCGTACAAGAGCGTGGTCATCAATAAGCCCAACTTGTATTTTTGTCACCTTCTCGTTCATTCAACTCCACCTCTCTTCCTCGCCGGACACTTCACCCACAACACAGAACCTTTACCGTTTTCATTTGCACCAAAAACCATAGTCCCACCCAGTCGATCAATAAGCTGGCTGAGACTTTCAAGACCAAAATGGAAACCTTCGACATTGGCCGACAGCCCCTGATGTTCACTATCAACGGGTCCACGACCATCATCCGAAACCGCAAGAAGAAGAAACCCCGATTGAACACTGGCGCTAATAGCGGCACGTGAAGCATATGCATGTTTTCTGATATTGGAAAGCCCTTCCCGTACAACCAACTTTGCAGCATTGAGAATGTCTGGCAATAAATCATAGTCGCCTACAAGAACTGCAAAATCAACGGAAACACCCCCTTGCCCAAGATGATGTCGGACTTCTGCTTCAATCATAGCTTGAGGGGTCATGTTTTTTAAATTATTCGAATTGCTCGAAAAGCGTGCAGCATTCACTATCCTTCTCAATTCCATCTTCTGCGTCTTCAAAATATCATCGATTTTCAACAACTGACGCTTCGCATTATCCGAAAACTCCGAATCGTCGAGCACTATACGAAGCTGTAGCTCGGCTGCAAAAAGACTTTGAGCAACCGAATCGTGAAGATCCTGGGCAATTCGAAACTGCTCAATCATTTGCCCCTTATTAACCGCTTCCTCGAAATCGCAAACATGCTGCCACGCAACAGCGAAGGCCCTTGCAAACAACTCAGCCCGAAAGACCTCATCCTCATCAACAGCAGCGTCCTCCCAACCGGTCACTATGGTCCCAATCACAAACCCTTCGCTATCACGAATAGCAACGCCCCAATAAATAGGCATAATAAACCAAAACCCATCAACAGGGTTGATTGCTCCTTCACTAATTCGAGCCAAGGGATTGTCGCTAAAAGCCAACGCCTCCGTCAAAGAATTACTGGGAACTCTATCATCGATATAAGAAGAATTAAAGTCGTTGAATCTACGGGAACCAACAATGCGAAACACTCCCGATTCATCTCTCATGGTAATGGTAATAGACTGGCATTTGAAATAATTCTCCAGCGAAAGAAGCGTTTTTTCTATCAACTCGTCAGCATCAAGAGAGCTAAGTATTTCTTGGACAATCTCAATAACGTTATACGGAATATCGGTAGATCTCAATTCGCGCTGAGAATAGGGTTCCTCAATCGGTAGAAACTGCTTTTCCGTCACAATGCCTCCCTAGAACGACACAATCAAGCATTCCCTGAAAATTTTATTATTTTACCCCCCCCCGAGCTATCTTCCACACTGTCGTTCCCTTTTTCATGAACGAGGCCAGCCCCTACGAACACCCTCGCAGGGAAATGACCCTAGGTGCGGCGACGCATTAAACAACCTCCTACACCAAGCCCCTTTACCAAGAGCGGAGAAGCGGAGAAATACGGTTCTTTCGGACAATGATTACCGACAAGCCTGCACCACTTCCGTCCTGCCTGGTGTTATGCCCAAACTGTGAAGGCATACATGCTCCTAAAACGTGTATCCATTATAATAAGCAGCTGCATTTAATTGCACAGGAAGAATAACCGATCAGGCGGCTGCATTAAAGAAAGTGTCTGGCCGAGCAGTCCCCCCTCTGGGTGCTGAACTGCTGATAGAGACCACACACATCCAAAATGCACAGGTTCATGTGTTAACAACGAACAACGTTCGTCAGTTTACATACAGGTTCGCACCGCTCGGGAGTTTTATGAAAATATTAAAGAGAAGCGCATGGCTACCCGTTGCCGTTGCCCTTTCGTTGGTCTTTGGAAATATCTTCTGTTTTCCGATGCCGGCAAAGGCTGCAACGGAAAACATTGACGCCACGCCAAACGACCTGCAGGTTGCAGTCGAAAAGACCGCTGCTGCCTATGACGAAGCAACCAAGAAGGTCGAAGCGCTACAGGGGCAGATTGGCACTAACGAAAGCCACATCTCAACCGTAAAAGCACAGATACCCGGTCAGCAAGAAAAAAGCGCGGTCGCAATGAGGACACTTTATAAGTTTCAACAAGAAGGATATTCCCTGGTCAATATGCTTCTTGACGCGCAAAATCTTGATGAATTTTTAACAACGATTGAATATCTTGGCCTTATCCAACAAAGCAACCTCGATGAAATGAACCGTACAAAAGCCATGCAGGATGACTTAGAGCAAACCCAGCAAGAACTTACCAAGGCGAAATCTGATGCCGACGCTCAACAAAAAACTGCTGAACAGGCACTATCCAATGCTCAGGCCGCACGAGAAGCCGCTCACAAGAAAGCTCTCGAAGAAGCAGCCGCACAGGCCGCTCAAGTCGAAGCAGCCATGAAGGCCGCACAAGCTCAGGCCGCTATCGAACTTGCTAAAGGTGCCGAACCCCCCAAGGGTGAGATTCCCGTTTCCGGCAGTGTCAGACCGAGCGATGTAAACTGGAGTTCTGACAAGGCGGCCTTCGTCAACGAATGGTCTGGCCGTATCGACAATTATCTCGCCGGATCCCCCCTTGCCGGTCAGGGCAAAACGTTCGCTTCGGCCTCGTGGGACTACGGCGTTGATCCTCGCTGGTCACCGGCAATTTCCAACACAGAAAGCTCGAAGGGCCTTCACTGCTTCCGCTCCCATAATGCCTGGGGCTGGGGTCAGATAGACTGGGACAGCTGGGAAGAAGCTATCGATTCTCACGTACGCGGCCTTGCCCGTGGCTACGGATCGACAATCAGCTATGCGGCAGCCGTTAAATACTGCCCACCAAATGCTGACCATTGGTATACCGCAACCCTTGCCCAAATGGAAATGATTTAACCTTTTCCTTGATTATGATAAAGCCCGCAGCAAAGCAGCTGCGGGCTTTATCATCGGGCGCACAGGACAATACAGCACCTTCGGCGTATAGGATAAAAAGTGTGTGTCTAGCTAGTCGACAGCATTAGGGTATTTTGTTTGATGGTGGAACTCACTCCACACTACTCCGTCTCCCCATTCGACAGGTTCGCAGCCCTTGCTGGGGACACTCGCATACTGACCGTATAATACCAAGCTCTGAGGCAACAGCGACACAGGCCGCTCGGTAGAAATGATATAGTTGGCGGTTTCGCGCCGGTATTCTTCGGTTTACTTCGTTCGCGGATTCGTCATGGCAGGGCTTCTTTTTCGGTAGGTACTGGACACAGCAAAGCGCCCCTCACGGTGTAGGGGCGCTTGTTGTGCCGGGCGTGGGTGAAGAATCTGGTCTTCTGGGCAGAGAGACCCTAGTAGGTTGCCCCGTCGATTGCATCGTGCGTGTGCTTGCGTTGGCG
>JAVWAI010000007.1:0-260 GCA_036650075.1 Raoultibacter sp. | reverse complement strand
AGGTGGCTGTGCTGGCTGTCGAGGGCCTGGGCGCCCAAGGTGGGGTTTTCCAGCTGGCCTTGCGGAGTAGCAGTGTCGGCCGTGGCCTTGGTGGGAGCTTCCGTTTTGGCTGCAGCGGCTGCCGGGGCATCCGGCGTTGCCGGGGTTTCTGGAGCAGCAGCTTGCGGCGCGGCGGGCACAACTACGGTGTTGGTGCGTTCCACAATCGTGGTGCCGCCGCCATTATTGTTGCCGTTGCCACCGTTATCGGAAACAACCGG
>JAVWAI010000006.1:0-55690 GCA_036650075.1 Raoultibacter sp. | reverse complement strand
ATGGTTGCAGGTGTTGGTTTTACGGGCTGTGCCCCAGTGCGCGCAAACGCGTTTGTACCCGGCACGCCGCCCGCGTGCGCCTTGATGGTTTCGGCATTAAGGATGACGGGCGCACCACGGTCGGTCCACCTATCGCCCCAGGCATTCCACGATTTCGTATCCGCGTTCCAGGTGCGTGTTGCACATTGCAGCTGCAGAGCAACGGCATCCGTTGCGCTGACGGTGTCAAATGTTACCAATACTTCCAGCGATCCGCTTAAATCCTTGAGCGCGGGGTCGGGTTTTACCGTCGGGGTTTCGACGGATGCCGCAGGAATCTCGGCGGGCTTCGCTTCGGAGTTTGCCTCGGGTTTGACATCGGATAAGGGGCCTTGCGGACCCTCGGGCGCCTCGGTATGTGGCTTAGCAGAATCGGGCGTAGGAGCAAGCGGCTCGGGCGTGCCCCCTTGACCGTCTACGGGCTTATCCCCTGCTGGCACCTCGGGCGAAGCGGGGGTGCCCGGTGCAGCAGCTTCACCTTCAACAGCAGCCGGAAGGGATGCATCGGCGGCAGAATCGGCGCCGAACCCGCCGGATTGTGCCGTCTCCTGCCGCAGACCCAACACCTCGCTTGCCATCGAAAGCGTTGTCGTATCGAAAAACAATGTCATTGTCAAAACAAGACACAGGATGACTTTGAAACTTTTTTGTACGCCAAAAACAAATTCGGGACTTATACGCTTGCGCGGATCCATCATGGCGGACCCCCTTTATGGTATCGATTCTATTGGTATAACCCCCAATAATATATTACCTCTATACCAATATCTTTGCAGCACAATCGCACTTTTTGTTGGTCATAATAGTAAATTTATTACTATATATAATCTATTTTGTTATATATTTTGAAAACGAAAGAAAAGAATCGAAAAAAATAAAGGCGTACAGGACAAAACCGCGACCCATCCACACGCGCACGCATCCCCAAAACGCAAAAGAGGTCTGGAGAATTCCAGACCTCTTTTGCTCGGAGCCAAAAGCTTGAAACTAGTGCTTCATATCGTCTTCGCCAACGATGGCATGCTTTTCGGGATCGTAGACCAACCCACCGTGTTCTTCTTGGAAGAACATCAGTTTCGTGGGCGCAAAACCCTCGACGTTTGCCAAATAGATATGGATGAACATGAAGCAGATGAAGACGTACATCATGAAGTAATGAATGATGCGCATGGACATGAGTCCACCGACCAGATCGACACCGGCAGCGAAGAAGCCAAGCTGCATCGTGGGCACCCACAGGCAAAAGCCCGTGTATGCCATAAAGATGATAAGCAAAGGAATCATCACGTAGGAAATCTTTTGCGGAACGCCCAGCTTGGCGCCCAGCGGATGTTCTTTTTTGAAGAAGAGGTAATACTTAATCCAAGCGCCCAACTGGTGACGGTTGTCAGCCTGCGGCAACCACGTTTTATAGTCGGTAACCTGTTCGCGCGTACCGCCGTCGGGAGAAGACTTCACGAAGAAAGCCATCACCACACGAACGATGCAGTTGATGAACAGAAGCGCGCCGCAGAAAACATGCACGCCACGAGCGACACCCATGAAAAACGGCCAGAACGGGAAATGGATACAGAAACCGGTGATAATCAACAGAGCCATCGCAACGAGATTGACCCAGTGAGTAATCACGAAGGGCAAGGGATGAGCCTCACGATAGTGAGCCAAATGTGCCATGTTACTTCACCCCCCAAGGACTGGTGACGGTTTGGAATTTCTTACCCGTGGCAGGTTCGGTCACATGAACCGCACAAGCGGTACACGGATCGAAGCTGTGAACGGTGCGCAGTGCGTTGATAGGCTTTTCGACATCGCCCACCGGCAGACCGACCAGCGCCTGCTCCATCGGGCCATATTCGCCATCCTTGTTGTGCGGAGCCAAGTTCCACGTAGTCGGGATGATGATCTGATAGCCATCAATCTTGCCATCTTTGACGGTTTCGTTGTGGTACAAAGCACCACGAGGAGCTTCCCAGAAACCGGTACCTGAACCAGAAATGCGCTCGGGCTCGCGGAAGTATTCGCTGTCGCCGCTCTTTAGCGCTTCGCACAGTTCAGCGACCCAATCCTTCATGAGGCCGGCGATGTAGAGCGTTTCAATCTGGCGGGCGCCGGTACGACCCATGGTGGAAAGCAGCATCTCGATTTTACCCGGAGCACCCAGCGTTTCAAGCAGACCATCAATCTGCTCGACCACGAAGGGAACGCCACGCTTGTAGGCTACGAGCAGACGCGAAAGGCCGCCCGCTTCCATACACTTACCATCGTAGGCCGGGGCCTTGACCCAGGTGTAGCGATCATCGACGTTGTATTCAGTGAATTCAGGTTCGGTCACGTAGTAAGGCGACGTATAGGTATCGTCACCTTCATACCAGGAGTGGCCGACGTATTCGGTGATAAGCTCCTCTTTGACATCGGAAAGCTTCAAGCCGTCGCCCAAAACACCGGCGGGCAAATAACGCTTGTTCATGTCGAAGCCCGGCTCTTCAAAAACACCCCAGGCAATATAGCGCCCGCAACCTTTACCCCAGGTGAAGGCATCGGTGTAATAGCTGGCGATTGCCAAAGTGTCGGGGATCATGGTCGCTTTAACCCAATCGTAGAGTTCGTTGACCAAAGCATTCAGGTCGTCGATTGTCTGTTCGGTGGGAACAAAGGTGGTACCACCGGGGATAAGCGTCATAATGTGGGGCATCTTGCCGCCGAGCAAACCCGCGATTTCGGAGGCCTTAGACTGCATCTGCAGCGCTTCGAGATAATGCGCGGTAGCGATCAAGTCAAGCTCGGGGGGTAACTTGTAGGCAGTGCCATCGTCGGCGTCAAACCAATTGCCCGAGAAAATGGATAGCTGTTTGTTTGAAGCAAACGTGGTCAGGCGCTGCTGGAGGGCCTTGAAATCAGAACCCATCGAAGTGCCGGCAGCCTGGGCCAATGAATAGGTATCGGCGATGTCGGCTTTCAGGGCATTGAGCGGGTTGACATAATCGAGAGCGGCCAGGTTATAAAACCACAGAATGTGGCTGTGTAAGAACTGGGCACCCTCCAAGATATTGCGGACGATGCGAGCATTGTTGGAAATCGTGATACCGTATGCCTTTTCAGCGGCGATAGATGAAGCGTGGGCGTGGGACACGGGGCACACGCCGCAGATGCGCTGCACAATCTGCGCAGCATCTTCAGGAGTGCGATGTTCGACTACCATTTCCATGCCGCGGAAGCAACCGCCGGAAACCCACGCATCGGAAACTTTACCGTTGGTAACTTCCATTTCGACACGAAGGTGACCTTCGATACGAGTGATCGGGTCGATAACTGAACGAGTCATTTAGGCCTGCCCTCCCTTCTGGTCATCGTGGTGATATTTCTTTTCCGCTTCTTTCATATCGGCCTCGGAGTACTGACCGACCGATTTATCGGGATGCTTGGCATCCCATGCGCGGACCTTCTCGAAGTCGGCACCGCCATCCATACGGCCGGTGGCCTTCATGCCGAAACCATGGATGATCAGGCAGCCTGCGAGGATGCCGGTAACCGCCAAAGCAATCGTGCCCGGCTGGAAGGTGAAATCGCCGATACGCAGATCGCGATGACGTTTGTAAAACGGCGTATTGACTTCAACCCAGTTGTGGCCAGGATCCATTGGAGCCGCTTCGACGCAACCGATGCACGGCGCGCCCGATTCGATACACCACGAACGACGATGGTTGTAGCGGACGATACCGCAGTTTGCCTTCGTCTGCGGTCCACGGCACCCCATCGGATAGAGGCAATAGCCCAGCGCCTCTTCTTTTGAGCCGAACTTGTAGACAAATTCGCCATTCTCGAAATGACCGCGACGCTGGCAGTTGTCGTGGATGGTTTCGCCGAAGATGGCAATCGGCTTGTTTTCGTTGGTCAGGGCCGGAATGCGATCAAGCATGACAACGTCGACCAAAACAGCGACAAGCCATTCGGGGTTGGCGGGACAACCCGGGATATTGACAACCGGCGTTTTGATGCCGGCCTTCTGAAGATACTTCTGCACGCCAACAGCACCTGCTGAATTCGGATTAGCGCCCATCCAGCCGCCATTGACCGCGCACGAGCCAAGCGCAACAACCGCTTTGGCCTTTTCCGCAGCTTCGACCAAATGATCGGTACCGGGCTTACCAGCAACACGCAAAGCATTGCCGTTCCAACGCTCCAAAACAGCGCCTTCATACACGAGTAAATAATTGCCCGCATCGATTGTCTGCTTCTTCGCTTGCTCCATTGAGTGACCAGCAGCTGCAGAAAGTGTTTCGGAATAGTTTAAAGAAATCATTTCCAAAACAACTGCTGCAGGATCTGGCTGATCGATTTGAGCGAACGCCTCAGTACAACCAGTGCAGGAAGCACCCTCAATCCAGATGACCGGGTAAAGCTTGCCTTCTTTCGCGCCGATCACGGATTCTTCGAGGGCCTGGGCGATTTGCGGAGCAACAAGCTCGGACAAGCCAGCTGCGACCGCAAGAGTACCGCAAAGTTTCATGAAGCTGCGACGCGAAACCCCTCGCGCTTCCAGCATGCCCTGAAACTCTGATACGGTGGCCTCTTTTTCCATGTGTACACCTCCTCGGGTGTTCTCGTCTGATACTACAATCTTATTTTCCGGTAGAACGATCGAGAGTATGCAGAAAAGTGAGCCAATTGGTTCAATTGGCCTGCTAGTGGTACGGTAATGTTACTTAACCCGCGCGAAGTAACACACAAACGCATTTTTTCTCATATCTCGCGCTTCACAATGCATCAAAACAATAAAAAATACAATACTCTATCGGGTGGTTTACGATTCAGAACCAAAAAATCCCGCTTTCGCGGGATTTTTATAGTTAAAACAATGAATAAAAAGGAATCGATATTCACCAAAACCCGTTCTGCAACTCATCTATTACGAGTAAATAAGGTACCGCCACCCGAAAAAAGTAACCTCTTAGTAGTTTTCGGCACGAATTTCGAAATATTCACGCCCATGCGCACAAACAGGACACACCGTCGGGGCCTCTTTACCGATGTGGATGTGGCCGCAGTTGCCACATTTCCAGGCATAGACTTCCCCGCGCTTGAAAACTTCTCCGTTATTGATGCGTTCGATCAGCGCACGATAGCGTGCTTCATGCTCTTTTTCAACACCGGCAACACCGTCAAGAACTTCCGCCAAATCGGCAAAGCCTTCTTCACGCGCGGTAGCGGCAAATTCAGCATACATATCAGTCCACTCGAAGTTTTCACCATCGGCAGCATCGGCCAAATTGTCGAGTGTCGTGGGAACCGCGCCACCATGGAGGGCCTTAAACCACAATTCTGCATGTTCTTTTTCGTTCTTCGACGTTTCAAGGAAGATATTCTGAATCTGTACGTAGCCTTCTTTTTTCGCCTTGCTCGCATAGTATTCGTACTTGGTATGCGCCTGCGATTCCCCCGCAAATGCGGTCCACAGGTTGGCTTCGGTCTTCGATCCCTTCAAATCCATGATGTTCCTTTCGTCGTACATTCTTATTGATACATCGTATCAATTATAGCAATTCCCCTTGCAGCGTGCGCAAACGCCCCAATACACCCCGAAGCTTTCACGAACTCTTCACATACCGTCGACCCGCAAGAGGCTTGCTAGCATTATCATAGAATTTTATCCCTTATCTCTGCAAAGGAACACTATGGCCACCGACCGCAAAATCGCCTACCTCGGCCCCGAAGGAACCTATTCTGACGAAGCGGCTCGTATTTTCGCGGACCGTCTCGGATTCGAAAAACCCGAGCTTACTAAATGCACGTCTCTCGACGAGGTTTTCGCCTGTGTCGATCGAGGAAAATGCGCGTTCGGAGTCGTTCCTACGGAAAATTCCTTAGAAGGGCCCGTCACTTCGACCCTCGATAACTTCGCATTCAAAAGCTCTGCGAGCATCCTCGGCGAAACGGTGCTTTCCATCCAGCACTGCCTATTGCTGCATCCCGAGGCAAACCTTTCGGACGTGACAACGGTCGCATCACATCCCCAGGGACTTGCCCAATGCCGCCGCTACACCACCGAAACCCTCCCCGGCCGCACGATGATCACCACCTCATCAACCGCAGAAAGCGCGCGCCTCGCAGCGAACGACAAGCAGGTTGCCGGCATCGCCAACGCATTTGCGGCGAAACTCTATGGCGCTAGCATCTATGAGCGCGATATCGAAGACCACTTCGGCAACGAAACCTCATTTGCGCTGATCGGAAGACCAGGTGCGGCGCCGGTGTTTTCAGGAGATACGTACAAGACTTCCTTGGCGCTGTTTTTACAGGCGGATAAAGCGGGTGCGCTTTTGATGATTTTGTCCGAATTCGCCTATGCGGGCATCAACCTGACCAAGATTCAGTCACGTCCCACAAAACAGGCGCTCGGAGAATATATGTTTTTCATCGATTTGGAAGGATCGATCGAAGACAGCGCCGTGCAGACGGCCCTTAACTGTCTGCGCCTCAAACTGCGCGAGGTCAAGGTGCTCGGAAGTTACCCCGTAAAGAGATAAAAGCATCAGAAAGACAACAGGCCCAGATGCTCAAGGAGTATTTTGGCGCCAATCGCAATGAGCACAATGCCGCCGATAATCGTCGCAGGCTTTTCGTAGCGCGCACCGAAACGATTGCCGACAACAACACCGACCAGGGAAAGAGCGAACGTCGTAACACCGATGACGGCGGCGGAACCAATGATGTCAACCTGTAAAAAGGCAAGCGTGATGCCGATGGCAAGCGCGTCGATGCTCGTGGCGATCGCCAGCATGACCAGCTCTTTATAGTCGAGCGGTGTATCGTTAGCCACACCACAGCCGCAATCGTCTTCGGGCCGAAACGAATCCCAAAGCATCTTCCCGCCGATCAGCACCAGCAAACCGAAGGCAACCCAATGGTCGATGCTGGTAATGTAGAACTCGAACTGCTTGCCAAGCGCCCAACCGATGAGGGGCATAACCCCCTGGAACACACCGAAGAACACCGCGATGACAAGGGCTTGTTTCCTGTTGAGCTTTTTCATACCCAACCCCTTGCACACCGAAACGGCAAAGGCGTCCATCGAGAGACCGACTCCAATCAGAAATATTTCAATAAACCCCATGTATCTTCCCCTCCGCCTTAAGCGCGGTAAAAACCGTTTTCGTTTTGGAAGAAACCCTCTTTGACCAGATCGCCCACAATGGATTGGTAGGTTTCCTCGTTGATCGTATCACGCCCCGCGTGCCGCTCGGCTTCGTTAAGCGCCTGAAAAAGCTGCGCGTCGTCAATGCCGGGGCACGCCAGTACCTGACGCAAGGCTTCAGCGCGCTTCTGGCGCCGCGAACCGATAAACGTCGACTGTCGCGCGTAATGAGCGCTCTTCCTGCTGGGATTGACCACGATCTGCTTGAGATGCGCTCCGTAATCGAGCAGGGCATAATACCACCCCCGCGGATTGTCCGCAGAACAGGTGGCTTCGACAAGTGGATACAGCATCTTATCGCTAACCGCTGTTTGGTCAGGAAATAAATCATGAATGAATACCGTACGCACGTTGGTTTCGATATACACCGAAGGCTCATTGTATGCGAATGAAAGCACCCCCGCCGCAGTTGCCTGCCCGATGCCCGGCAGCGCGAGCAAACCCTCGAGAGTTTGCGGCAAAGCGCCCTCGTGCCGGGCCGAACAGATTTCTGCGGTGTGTTTGAGCGCGAGAGCGCGACGATTATATCCGAGGCCCTGCCAAGCCTCGAGCACCGTGGCGGTGTCGGAGGCAGCGAGAGCATCAAGGGTGGGAAACAGCGCCAGAAAAGATTTCCAGTGGGTCAGCACGCGGGCGACCTGCGTCTGCTGCAACATAACCTCAGAAACGAGAATAGCATAAGCGTCGTCAGTCTGACGCCAAGGAAGATCGTTGCGCCCAAAGAGAACGCCTTGCTGCCACACGCGAGCAACAAAAGCGTCTAAATCAAGCATGGTGAGCATTACCTACCCTCTACCCGCGATTCGGGGCAAGTCGCACACGCCTGACCTGCAGTGAGGATAGCCTCGGACAAAGGGGCATCGCTGGGTTCTTCGAGGTTTGAAAGCGTTTCGAGAAAAACGGGGAGCTTTTCGCCATCAAGGGCTATCGCCTGCGCGACAAGGGGATGATCGCCCCCTTGCTCAAACAGTGCACCCAAAGTGATTGAGGAAAAATAGGAAAAAAGAATCCTGTCAGCCCCCTGCCACACGCGATTAAAAACACATGATGGCTGCTTGGCGCATGATTGCGGATTGGAAGCGCACTGCGACACGCTGGCTGGTCCCTGGAGGGCAATCACGATATCGAGCAGCGTCACTTCGTCGGGATTGCACTTCAACGCCAGACCACCGCGCGCACCGCGCGCCGTCGAAATAAACCCCGCCGACGTTAAATCATGCTGGATACTGCGCGCGAAGGCGTAGGGTATCGATTCTTCTTCGGCAACTTCAGCAATGGAGACAAAACCCTCCTCCCGCTTGAAGGCAGCACGCAGAATCCGACAGGCATAATCACAGCGACGAGAAACCTCCATGGTTACTGACCGCCTTTCAAAAGACCCTCAACGTCTTCCAACTGAACGCGGAACCCTTCGATCACCGCATCTTCGAGCTGGCGATACTCAGGAGATTCAAGGGGCTGGTATGCCGCCATCTTTTCAAACATATTCTCAATCGTAACCGGAACGAATTCGCGATGAGCCAAGCTTGCCTTGTAAGCCTCTTCGACGGCTTCTTGCGCGGCCATATAGATGTCGAAACGCGACATATTACCCGAAAGGCGCACAAGCTCAGACGCTTGCAGGCTGCTGACCGAAGGATGCTCTTGAGCGATGTGTTCCCAAATATCGGCGCGCTCTTTTTCCGTCGGCAAATCAACGGCGACGGTCTGGAACGGATCAAGTAAGTCGAAGAAGAAATCTTCAACGTCGTTTTCGTTTGAAACAGTAGCCAACACATAAACTTCGGGGTTTTCAACCGCTTGTCGAATCAGGTTGATGGCTTCACGGGCACCGCGAGAAAGATGCGTAAACGAAAAGCCCTCGGCGTCATCGAACCCGCCGTCGACCAGAGGTGGCCCCCAGAGGTCGATGTCTTCGAGCATGAGAACCCCGGGGCCCTCGAACGCCGTGCGGCCGAAGGAAAGGCGAGGTTGGTGATCGACCGATGCCATGACGCACAGAATAGGCACGCCCTGGGGCCCTTCTTCCATGTTCATACGGACCGTGGGCAAAGCGATTTCGCCGACGGTAGCCGCCATGAACTGATTGGCATCTTCGCGAGCCGCACTCATGAACACAAAGCTATCCGTTGCAGGCATCTTATTGATGCCGTGACGTTCGTTGAGCAGACTCAAAAATTCTTGGTATTGGGCATCTTTTTCGACCCCGATACCGAACTCATGCATCGTTGCGATAACTCCCTGAAAACCGGCAAGATCTTTATAAGTCAGCCCAACGGGATGCTGTGCTGGCTGCTGGTGTTGCTGCTGTTGTTGTTGCACCGCTTCAATAAAAGGTTTGAGTGAAGCCGGGGCGTCTCCTTCTTGTGCTTCAGAAGCGACCGCAGGCACCGAAGGCTTTGCGGAATGCATGTTGGGAAAAATGGAATCAGCGGAAAACAAGCCGGGGATCTTGGTCAGGTCTTCAACTTTAACCAAACCGGAAGCGTCGTCGGCCACGCCGAGAAAATCTTCCGAAATCATTTCAGCCATATCTTCGACATCTTCACGGGTTAACCCAAATTCTTCCAGCTTATCAAGCGCCAAGCGCTGCAAGGTTTCGGCAAAATGGGCCGTTTCCTCAGAGCTGAGATATGGTTCGAGTTTTTCAAAAATATATTCGGCCAGAGAACGCTCTTTCAGCTTGCACGCCAAACCCCACGCGCACCGCAAGCCGTCGACTGCCACTTCGCCGGGCACATACGATTCGCGTGAAGCTTTTTCGAAAGCCGCCAAATAAAGATGCATACCCAAAACGGTATCGCCTTCGGCAACCGCCGCTGCGGCGCGCTTCAAATATTCAGTCGCGTTATTCAAATCGTTGTTCTGGCTCGGTGAGCCATTGAAATCCGCATTACCTTCGAACATCTTGCCCACCTCCTTCGCTGCTATTCATTGTCAAAATTATATGCGCTATCAAATGTTATTATCATTGCTCATTCTAGGGTAGGAAGATAGGAAAACATAGCCGCATAAGGAAAAAACAGGCAATTGTTATGCTCTCGTAACGCTGGCGACAGAAAAAGGCACCCCGCTAGCCCCAATTAAGAATCGGCCACCCTTCACGCCGGGCTGTTCGGGCAAGCGCAAAATCGGGAGTTACCGCAAAAGCATGTTGAGCGGCGTAGAGCATCGGTCGATCAGAATGGTGATCACCATAGGCGTAACCAAGTTGCCATTCGCCCTCACCGAAGGTTTTATCGGCAAACACCTCGATTGCCCGCGGTTTTTCATCGCCCTCAATCGGCAGTCCATCAACGTTGTTGGTGTAGTTTCCCTGAGCATCAACCCGCATGAGAGTCGAAATTTGATAGTCGAAAGGGTGAAGTTCTTGGGCGCGTTCGAGAATCGGCGAAAACGTAGCCGACACGATCACGACCACGTGCCCCTGTTCGCGGTGCTGCCGCATGGAAGCGTCAACGCGGCTACGAAAACGAGATGCGATGCACTTGTCATAAAATTCTCGCAAGAAGCAATCAACCTCTTCTTTGGGTTTACCCTCGAACGCAGTGAACACCAGGGAGCGCACAGAGCTTTCGTTCTGAGGTAGACGCGCCTTGTAGGCGAACGCCCACACGAGAATACGAAAGAGCACGCTGAGCTTGAGCATTTTGCGCCGCGCCATATAGGCGACCAGCAAGACGGGAGAATTACCGGCAATGCTCGTGCCGTCAAAGTCGTACACAGCAAGCTGGACGGGGGCGCTATCAGCGCCTTCCCGTCCCTGTTTTCTATTATTCGGAGCCTCACGTGATGCCCCGCACGCCTTATTAAATACCTGCGCGCTTTCGTTTGTCTTTTTGTTTTCTGTCACGCAGACCTTATTCTTCCACTTCGTCACCGCAATCAACAAACTGTGAATTATACAGCTCTGCGTAGAACCCGCCAAGAGAAAGCAAGAAATCATGATTTCCCTGTTCCACGATATCCCCCTTGTTGATAACGAGAATCAAATCGGCGTTTTTGATAGTCGAGAGCCGATGGGCGATAACGAACGAGGTACGCCCAGCCATAAGATTATCCATCGCCTTTTGGATGCGCTCTTCAGTGCGGGTATCAACCGAGCTGGTTGCTTCATCCAATATCAACATACGGCGATCTGCCAATATAGCGCGCGCAATGGTAAGCAGCTGACGTTGGCCCTGGCTGATATTGGTCGCATCTTCGTTGATTTTCATGTCGTAACCGCCCGGCAACGTTTGGATGAAATGATGCGCATACGCAGCTTTGGCGGCCGATTCGACCTGCTCGTCGGTTGCTGCGAGATTACCATAACGAATGTTTTCGCGAATGGTACCCGAAAAGAGCCACGTGTCTTGCAAGACCATACCAAACAGCGAGCGAAGATCGTTGCGATCGAACTCGCGGACGTCATGCCCTCCGACCTTGATAGAACCCGACACCACATCATAGAATCGCATGAGTAATTTCACCATGGTGGTCTTCCCCGCCCCCGTTGGTCCCACCAGTGCCACGGTCTGACCCTGCGCCACCTTCGCGGAAAAATCTTCGATGACGATTTTGTCCTTGGCGTAACCGAAGCTCACCCGATCGAATTCCACATCGCAGGAAACATCTTCGGCATGTGCGGTTGCTGTTTCATCGACCTCTTCTGGCGCGTCGAGGAACTCGAAAATACGTTCAGCCGCGGCGGCCATCTGCTGCAGCACGCTTGAAACTTGCGTCAGTTGGGTGATTGGTTGCGTGAAGTTTTTCACGTACTGGATAAACGCCTGGATATCGCCGACGGTGATGATACCCTGCACGGCAAGAACGCTGCCCGACACCGCGACCGCCACGTAGCCCAGGTTGCCGACGAAGTTCATGATCGGCTGCATCAAACCTGAGATAAACTGAGATTTCCACGCTGATTCGAAGAGCTTTTCGTTCGTGGCATTAAACGAGGCGATCGCCGTCTGCTCCTGATTGAAGGCACGAACAACCGCATGGCCGGAAAACGTTTCCTCCACCTGCCCATTAATGGCACCAAGCGTCGCTTGCTGCGCCTTGAAGTATTTCTGCGAACGCTTGACGACCACCATGATAAGCCCCATCGAGATCGGAAAAATCACCACGGTAATCAACGTCATAAGCGGGTTGATTGAAAGCATCATAATCGTGACGCCGATGATGGTCGTCGTACTGGTGATAAGCTGCGTCACACCCTGATTGAGGCTTTGTCCCAGAGTATCGACATCATTGGTGATGCGCGAAAGCGTATCGCCTGTCGAAGAACGCTCGAAGTACCCCAACGGCATCCGGTCGATCTTGGCGGCTAGCTGCTTGCGCAGCAGATAGCAGGTATTCTGCGAAACAGAGCTCATAAGCCAACCCTGCACGAACGAACACGATGCCGAAAGCACGTAGAGGCCGAGGGTGAACAGCAAAATTTCAGCGACCAGATCGTAGTTGATGCCGCCGGTGCCAGCGATCTTACCCGCTATGCCGGTGAATAATTCCGTCGTGGCGGTTGAGAGAACTTTTGGACCGACAATATTGAAGACGGTCGAACCGATGGCGAAAATGAGCACGACGACGAGCGAAACTTTGAAGTTGCCCATAAAGCGCAGCATTTTCTTAAGCGTTCCCTTGAAGTCTTTCGGCTTTGCCCCCGCCATACGAGCAGCCATGCCCCCGTGTCCCCCCAGGGGACCACGCGGTGCATTCACGGTTGTTTTCACGGTGTCTTTACTCACAGCGCATCACCCCCTCTCAATTCAGCTTCACTCAACTGGGAAGACGCTATCTCGAGATAGGTCGGACACGTTTCAAGCAACGCCTCGTGCGTTCCGCAACCGACCACGCGGCCTTCATCAAGCACGACGATCTGATCCGCATGGAGAATCGTTGATATGCGCTGGGCGACGATGATCACCGTCTTGTCGGCAAGGCGTGTATGCAGCGCCTGGCGCAATGCCGCATCCGTCGCGTAATCAAGCGCCGAAAAGCTGTCGTCAAACAGCAGGACCCGAGAGCCCTGGGCAATAGCGCGGGCGATAGCGATACGCTGGCGTTGTCCACCCGAAACATTGGTGCCCCCCTGAGACACGGCGGTGGCAAGCCCCTCCTCCTTCGCGTCGATGAATGAACGCGTTTGCGCGATGTCGGCCGCCGCCTCGATGCGATCGGCGGGCATCGATTCGTCGGCATAGGCGATATTCGAACCAATCGTCCCCGAGAACAAGAAGGCTTTTTGAGGCACATAACCCACATTCGCGCGCAGTTCCTTCTGGGAAATATCGCGAATATCGATGCCATCGAGGGTAATCGACCCTTCACTGACGTCGCAGAAGCGTTCAATCAATTTGACGAGTGTTGATTTTCCCGAACCGGTCGAACCGATAATGGCGCACGTCTTGCCCGCTTCGGCCGTGAAGTTGATATGCTCCAGCACGGGTTCGCTCGATTTATCGTAGGTAAAGGACACGTCATTGAAGGCAATGGTAGCGCCTCCTCCGGTTGCAATTTCCTTATCACGAACCAAGGCGGTATCGCAGATAGAAGGCTCGGTGTCGAGCACTTCGTTAATGCGCTGCGCGGCGACATCGGCACGCGGCAGCATGATTGACATCATGCCAATCATCAGAAACGACATGATGATGACCATGGAATACGTGATGAAGGCAATCAGGTCGCCGGTCTGGATTGTGCCGGAATCGATATAGGAGCCACCAACCCATACGATCAGCACGGACACCGCATTCATGACCAGCATCATCGCCGGCATCATAAATGTCATGATACGGTTGGTGAACAGCTGGGTGCGCATGAGGGTATGGCTCGCTTCGTCGAAACGTGCCTGCTCATACGGCTGGCGGTCGAAGGCGCGAATCACGGGCAAGCCGGTGAGTATTTCGCGCGAGACCAGGTTGACCTTGTCGATCAGCACCTGCATCATGCGAAACTTCGGCATAGCAACCTTCATGAGCACCATGATAACCACGAAGATAACGGCGACAGCAAGAACGATGATCCAGCTCATGGCAAGGTTTGTCCGGCTTACCATGATGATGCCGCCGAGAGCGACGATAGGCGCATAGAGCACCATGCGCAGCAACATGACGGTGACCATCTGAATCTGCTGGATATCATTGGTACCACGCGTGATCAACGATGCCGCCGAAAAGCTTTGCACCTCGGCGTCAGAAAACGTCACCACCCTCTCGAAGAGGCGACTGCGCAACGTCTTCCCCACTTTCGCTGCTGTCCGAGAGGCGACCAGACCGACAATGATAGCAGCGACAGCCCCCAGTGCAGCAAGCGCAAGCATCTGCAGCCCGATCCCGAGCAAATACTTGACCTGCAGAGCGCCCAAATCGTAGTCGAGCGCTTCATATTCAGCGCGTACCGCGGTGATAGCCTGCTGCGCAATCAAGGAATCACCCCTATCCCCCATCGCGCTTTTCGCCTTATCAACCATTTCGAGCATCTGCTCTTTCGTAACCGCACCGCTCTGGTACGCCCGCGTCAGCTGGTCGATATCGAAATCGGGAATCTGCGCGGCGTAGTGCGTCATAACAAGAGGAAGCGCAAGCACGGTGTCGAGACGGGAAATCTGAGATTTACCTGTAGCGTTGAGTTCGTAGATACCCGCATCGTTGCGCGTATAGGCATCTCGCACGAAGGCTTCGTCGTTGGCAGGAAGAAACATACACACCTGCTCGAAGGTAACCTCACGTAAGCCATCGGCAGCAACATGCTCGACACCTGACTGCTGAATACCCACATCGACGATCTGAGAGGTGTAGTGTGGTAGAGCGAGGTCGGTCGAGGCCTGCACAATCAACAGGACGACGATGAGCACCACCGCGATCTTTGAATCTTTTAAATAGCGAATTATTCGCATAGATGGTTCCTTCCTGCCCAAAACCAATTCCGGACGCACAAGAAACGCAACCGACTAAAATGCTCTACTCTTTCGGCGGCATTTTCGTGTCGACACACGCTTCATTGATTTGCTGTTCATGAAATTCGATGATTTTTTTGAGCGTACGAGTCAGATGCTCGATGTCATCGTGACCGACATATTCCACGATGGCGTCCATATGCTCTTGGAACATCCGCTGCACCTGATGCGCAACGCCAATGCCTTTCTCGGTCAGCACCAACGACACAGAACGGGAATCTGCGCTGCTGCGATGGCGTTCGATGATGCCCTTTTCCTCCAAAGTCTTCAGCGTTTGAGAAAGAGAGCTGGGCGTGGAGTGCATCCGCTCGGCGATACAGGTCGGACGGGGCGAATCCCCGCTTTCCTGCGCCCGAAACACCATGAGAGTGACCCGAGCTTCCGCCCGCGTGATACCGTCGGGAGTCGCGAGCGTTTGATAGCGATCCTGACGAAAGCGCTGCATAACCTCGAACAGCTCGCGCATAGCATCCTTGGATGATGACGACATGCAATCCCTCCTTCAAAATTGAGGCGCAAATGCAATAACCCTCTATATTTAGCGTCTAAACTATATCAGTAATAAACTGTTTTACAACTACTTTATTTAGTTTCTAAATTATTTTCATCGGAGGCAATGTCCGGTAAACAAAAAGACACGGAACAAGTCCGTGTCTTAGGCTTTAAAATGGCGGGATGTACGAGACTTGAACTCGCGACCTCTGACGTGACAGGCCAGCGCTCTAACCAACTGAGCTAACACCCCGTGCTCTTAGCAGCAGCGATTATTCTACTGGACATGCAAGTTCGATGCAAGGACTAATTTTGACAATTTCAAAAAACTTTTCGGAGGATGATTGTCATCCCTCTTGCCACAACTCTCAAACTCGACGAAAAAGCAATTTTTATCAGGATAAATTTATTCCGTAAGCGGACAATATCTCCTGCTCACACGGATATATCCCCTCTCCTTTTCATGACGAAACCGAAACGAAAGAAACTAAGCGGTAAGCACCGCTTAGTTTCTTCGAGCCGGGGGGGGAGGGAGGATCCCGACTAACGATATACGCGCGCTCGCCCGTATAGTTACCCTATTTAACGGTAGCGGCGTAATCTGTCGCAGTTTTACCGGCTATGCGGCCAAAGACCGAATACCCGCTCATGACGCACCAGTAATCACCATTCATGATGCCACCCGCGCAACCAGGAACTGCGCACAGGCCGGTAATCGGTTTAGCATCAATGCCGATTACCTCAGTTTTGGGATTGATTTTAAGACCACCGAACGTTGCCATGATGCCGCCGACAACGGGAATAGCATAGAAGGGGCCTTTCTCGATTGGCAAAGCAGGAGCAAGCGAGATATGGGGAACATCCATGGCTGCCGTAGTTCCGGCTGCGCAGGCGTCGTTGTATTCCGCTACCGTTTTCATCATGTTCGCCGCGTTAAAGGAAACACCATCAGAAGATTCTTTCACAATTTTCTGACCGAGCGCCTCAAGCGTATCGGCCTTAATGATCGGAAAACCGTTTGCAAGCATGTAATCGATACGATCTCCACCCACAACGGCCGCCGCGTAGAACGGAGTCGCCCTGATACCGTCACGGATGCCCTCATCTAAAATCAGGTAAGCACGCGACATGTACTGCTGCATGACCTCCTGATTCACCAAGGAAGAGCTCAGGCCTTCATCCACAAAACGGTGACCGCTGCAGTTCACGTAAATTGCGGCTGCTTGAATGGGGTGCTCGGTCGCACCATAAAACGCAACGTGCACTTTATCGACATCACCTTCGGCCTCATAGGCCTCCGCATCGCTGTATTTCAGATAGTCCATCGGCCACGGCTGCGGATGTCCGTAATAGGAACCGAAGCTACGAGAAAGCTGGGCACCGACCGCAACACCCATCTTGATACCCGCGCCATCAAGATACGGCACGCACTGAGCCTGGCTTTGATCGGCATGGCGCCCGATGTACTTCACAACCATTTCCTTGTCGCACTGAAAACCACCGGTCGCGAGGATGACCGCTTTTGCGGCGATATCGAACACGCCGCTCGCATCCTCGGCTCGGATACCAATCGCTGCACCCTTGTCGTTAGTAAGCACTTTGACAGCACGGGTTTCCGTCAGCGTCGTGCCACCTTTGTCAGCAAAAATCTGACCGAACTGCTGCAGGTATTCATCGGTGTTACTCTTTGATCCCTGCTTGGCGTCGCGCTTACCACCCATCCATAGGTAGGGGCTTTTTTCGGAAAGCTTTTCAACCTTCAGACCCATGCCCGTAATCCACTCGACATAACTATCCCAGTTATCGAGGACAACCTTGCTCAGTTCCGGATCGGTCATCGGAGACTTCTTCTTAACGGTTTCCCAATCGGTACCGAAACGGGGGCCGAAAGCACCCGCCGCGAAACGGCTCGTTCCGCCGACCTTCTTGGATGCTTCGATAAGGATTACCCGAGCGCCCGATTCAGCTGCGCTTACCGCTGCCGCCAAACCGCCAATTCCTGCGCCGGCGATAACGACATCGCACGTATGCTTCGTCTCATAGGCTCCCTTGGTGGAACCACCACCCGAAGCGCACCCAGCTAACGAAACAGCACCCGTCGCGGTGATTGCCGCAGCGCCCGCAGCAAGTGCTGCTCCCTTAAAAAAATCTCGACGGCTTGATCCTGCTTTTTCACTCATGATTATTCCCTTCGCTTGTTTTGTTGCACACCTCGATATCCGGGATGTGTTGTCGCGCTTCCCCCCGCACGACAAGGCTCAAGGCTTCTGTACCGCCTTTGGGCTTACCTTAAAAACGATTTCAGTGGCATTCTGTGCACGTGCCGAACTTACCTGAATGGTGACACGTGACGCAGTACTCCATATCGGTGTTTGTTTTCTTCGCATGTTCGACGTGGCAGTTTGCGCACGTTATCTCATCGTGTCCTTTTTGTCCGACAATCGAATGCGGATTTACCACTTTCCCCGTAGCGTCGGTTAGCTCGGTCACGCTTGCCGTCAATGCCAGGAAGGCATCGTTGGTCATATCGTGACAGCCCGAACCACGGCAAGTTGCCACCGCGACGGTTGTTTTATCAAGCTTTGTCGGCATCGTATCGGTTGCAGTTTTTTCTGCGTGAGCGCTTTTCAGAGCAGCTTCGTCATTGTGACAAGTGGAACACGTTGCACTTGCTTTCGTTGCGTGGATGCCCGCAGCAAGTTCCGTTTTACCCAGGGACTCTTTCTGCGCCGCATGGCAGGTTCCACAATCCGATTGAGGCGACCACTCGACCGTAATCGCCGGTTTATCATTGTCGGATCGCCCGCCCGATTCGGATGGGCTTTTCGGCTGCCCTCCGCATCCCACAATCAACGCCGCAACCGCAGCAAGAGCCACCGCGATGACGATGGTTTTCTTGACTGATATCAATTTCTCCTCGACCATACTTAACTCCCCTCCTTTATAGTCCGCTCGCTTAAGCCATACGGCACGTCCCTTCCAAAAACGAAGAGTTTCCTATACCATGACGACTTGTCATCGCAAAGATACCGGAGGGGTCAGTCCTTGCAATCAAGGGTAAGTGGTGAAAGAGGAGAAATTATCATAAGGGCAGATGAATACCGATTTATTATTAACTATTCCCGCACGAAATAAGGGTAATCATTAGTTTCTAGTGAGGTCGTTTAAGGCCTGCGAACGCATGAAATTTGTTCTCGATTTAAAATTGGGGAGATTAATATGAAGCGCGACAAACTTTCGACTTTCTCAAACCACCTTTTCCTGAAGGCATTGACCAACGTCAATATTTCTTTGGTCTGCGGGTTCGCCCTGTGTCAGCTCTGGGTAACTCTCTGTTTTTTCGCTCCCCAGCTTTTCCCCGAAAACCCCGCAGGCAACGTCTATGAGTTCTCTTTGGTGGTTACCGTTATCGTTTCAATACTGGCTATGGTACGCTACCGGAAAACCGGGGAACTGCTCAAAAATATCCGCATCAATTACGCGATTGCCCTCGGGGCGGGAATAGGCACCGTCATCATTCCTCTCGCCCCTCTCGCCGGGCCCTTTTCAATCCTCATCACGCTGATCGCTGCGTTTTTGACCGGCATCGCATCAAGCCTCTTTTTTGTAGCTTGGTACCAGAAACTCGCCGAATCGGGGAATGCGACCGACTGCACCCTCAGCATGGTGCTCTACAGTATTTTCATGTATGTCCTCACACGCCTAGCGTTGTTGCCGATTATCAACCCCTGGCTTGTCGTGGTCTTTGCCGGCGCGATTCCCCTGCTGTCCGCCCTCTTCTTAAACAGGTCGATGAAACCGGTGCATACCTACACCGAACTCGCCGTTCCCTCAAAAACCGCTTCGCTCAAACGATTCGTCATACGTTTTTGCATCGGCATATTCGCCGTCAGTTTCGTTTCTGAGTTTTTGCGCAACTATTTGCTCGAGAGCACCGACTTGCTTTTCTATTCAAGTGAAATCGGCTTGATCGTTCTTATACTCAAGGTGATATGCGCCTGCCTTATCGTTACGGTTATTCAAGCCCAGAAGAAAAATGATTTCTCTTTTCTGTATCGAGCATCCTTTCTTCTGATTATGATTTCGGCCCTTTTTATGCCTTACACCACCAGCCAGGACCTGCTGTACGCCGTCACAAATTGCGGAGCGTTCTTATTCAAGATCATCATCATGCTCGTCGCCCTCGAGCTATGTCAGAAGTTTCGCGTCTCACCGGTTTTGATATTCGGAGCCACCCGAACGGCGTGGTCCCTCGATCTTCTGCTCGGTTCCGGACTGTTCTCGGGATACACCATCATCATCAAAACCCATCCCGATTTCCTGCAAGCGCTTTCACTCATCTTCGTGGTCATAGTCGTCATTGCCTACATTTTCGTGTTCACCGAAAAGGACAGTTCCGCCATCTTAGCTCCTGAACCATCGAAGGATTTCGATACCCTTCAGAAAAAATGCAACGCGTTGGGAACCTACTTCAATCTGTCCAAGCGCGAACTTGAAATCATGTCGCTTATGGCGAGGGGAAGAAATACACCACGCATCACCGAGGAACTTCACATCTCGGTCAACACGGTCAATTCGCACATCCAGCATATTTACCAAAAACTCGACGTTCACTCCCGTCAAGACATTCTCGACCTGCTTGATAAGTGGATAGAAAAATAGTCGCGCCTTGCACCCTCAGGCACCCGACGCGACCACGATAGAACAATTCGTACCGTAAAGAGCGTTTTGCTACAGAGATTCGGCTTTCTGCGAGATACGAGTCAACGTTTTAAGCGCGATGCCCGGATTAACCTTGAGCACTTCGGCCAAAAGGACATCGGCGCGCAAGCTGCCCGTGATACAAGAACGCAGCGTAAACGTGAGAGTGGCACCAGCGGCTTTCATGTCCCCTACCAAGAAATCTGCGACGACGAGTTCGCGCTCCTTCTTCTTGCGGATAACCGTAATCGATTCAGGCAGCTGCAAAGAGAGGGGTACCGACGAAAGTAGCGCCTCGTAGGTGCAAAGGGGGTATGCAGCCGACGCAGCCGGGTCTTTGGGCCCGATATAGGTGCACCGGTGCACTATCAGGTCGGGAACGCTTGATTCCCTCAGGGCCGCTTCTACGCGCTCAGGCGCGATATAGCTGGTCATCATCAAGTCGAAGCATTCACTCACGCCGCCCACCCCGACGGGCAAAGCCGCTCCGAAAGCGATTTTCATGTGGGGAGAGAAACCCTGACTGATAGCGTAGGGTAAAGCGGCACGACGCACGGCGCGTTCAAGCGCCCGCGCCACTTCAAGATGGGAAAGCATGGCGCAGCGGCCACTTTTCGCGAAAAAGACCCGAAGACGGAAATTCTGCTGATCAGCCATGACGCACCTCCTGTGTCTGAATGTCAACACCAAGATCGGGGCACACGCCGCAGGCCGAGCACTGACCAAACGAGCAATCGGGGGTAAGAACGCCTTCTTCTGCAAGCTTTCGTTCGCGACGTAAAAATCGCGCCGAAACACCCGTAGTGACGTGTTCCCAAGGCATGATGCGCGCGGTGTCGTAGGTTGTTTGCGCGACGGCAGCGGTATCGAGGCCGATAGCTTCCGCTGCGTCTTTGTAGGCCTGGGCATTGAAGTGTTCGGACCACGCATCAAAGCGGGCACCACGGTTCCAGGCCTGCTCGACCCAGTCGGCACACTCGCGTCCACCACGGCTCATGACCGCTTCCACGAAGCTGGTGGAAGGGTCGTGCCAGTTGACGTCGATGGCACGCGTCTTCACCGAACTGCGCAACAGGTTGACGCGCCGCTGCGCTTCTTCCGGAGCAATCTGGCCATCCCACTGAAACGGTGTCTGCGATTTCGGAACGAAGAGCGCCGTCGAAATTCCAAGCTTGATATGACCTCGCTGATCGGGTGGTACCGCCTGCTTCATGCGATTGTATGCACGCTGGGCAAGGCTGGCTATACCCCTGATATCATCATCGGTTTCCGTGGGAAGCCCAATCATGAAATAGAGCTTGCAGCGTCGCCATCCGGCCGCAAACGCCGCGTCAAGCGCGTTGAATAAATCGTCTTCCGTCACGTTCTTGTTGATGACATCCCGCAAGCGCTGCGTGCCCGCTTCAGGGGCAAACGTCAGACCGCCGCGCTTCTTTCCCGCGACGAGAGTAGCCATGTCAACCCCAAAGGAATCGAGACGCTGTGAAGGAATCGAGACGCTGATGCCTTTTTCGTCGCATTCACGATTAAGCCGCGTGAGAATCTCTGAAATTTGAGAATGATCAGTCGATGAAAGCGAAGTTAGGCTTACTTCATCATAACCCGTTTCAGCCAGCCCCCGCAAAACCGATTCAACGATATTGTCGGCCGAGCGTTCGCGCACGGGGCGATACATCATGCCCGCTTGGCAAAAGCGACAGCCGCGCGTGCAGCCGCGCAAGATTTCGATATTGAGGCGATCGTGCACAACTTCGGTGAAGGGAACAACACAGGGTTCCCAGGCGGGACTTTCGGCGAAGCCGTCAAAAAGCCGCTTGGTGAACACGGTGGGGATATCGTCGCAAAGCGGGCGAATCCAGGTCTGTTCGTCTTGAGCGGTTTCTTCGTTGAGCCATTCGTAGAGAGAGGCCACGTAGCATCCAGGAACCTTTGCGAATTCATGAAGGATTTCAGCGCGCGATTTTCCTTCAGCACGCAAACGGCGATGCATTTCCACCATTTCAACGACCGATTCTTCACCCTCACCCAACGAAAAGACATCAAAGAACGGGGCATAGGGTTCGGGGTTGAACGAACAGGGACCACCCGCAAAGATTAAAGGATCGTCTTCGCCGCGATCGACCGAACGCAGCGGAATGCCCGACAGATCGAGCACTTCGAGCACATTGGTTGCCGCCAGCTCGTGGGGTAGCGTGATGCCCACGCAATCGAACTCGGAAACGGGGGCGCAGCTCTCAAGGGAAAACAAGGGAAGATTTTCAGCGCGCATCGTATCGCAGAATTCGGGCGCAGGAAGAAAGACGCGCTCGGCCGCCATGCCCTCACGGGCATTGACCGCATTACAGAGAATGCGGATAGCCTGGTTTGCCTGCCCCAGCTCGTAGGTATCGGGATACACCATACAGAAGCGATAGGCCGCTTCCGGTTTGTACGTCGCCCCCCACTCGTGATTTATATAGCGGGCAGGACGTTCTACTCGAGAGAGTTTTTCCTCGAGGCGGGGCCACAGATCGGTCATCTATTTATTTCCTTTTTTTGAAATGTCCCGTAACACCGGAAACAACCCTGTCGGCAACATCGCGCGTTACGTCTTCCGGTGCAACACCGGCCGTGTCGGCCACTGACTGAATTACCTGTTTTGAAAACGGCACCACTTTCGAAGCCACCGCATGGGCGGCAGAGTTCGCCTTATCGCCCACCGTCTGCGTTGCCGTCTGGACAGCCGCCTTCACGCTGGGCTGTTTGCGTGCCGTATCGGCCGCCACAACAACCTTGTCGCGCGCATGGGCCACGACTTCGGCCAGATGCTCAATCGAACCATTACCCTCAAAATATTCGATGGCAGCGCGCCCCATGGCGAGCGTGCCGGTATAACCGATAGCAGCCTTGATAGCCCACCCTAGCGCCGGCACAAACGCGATCAGCTGACGGGCGACAGCGCGGCAGGCAAAGGCCCCGCCCACAACCGCAGCAAGCTCTTTAACGCGTTCGACACCAAGGGGCTGCCCATATGCCGCAGCGATTTGCAATAACATCTTCGCTTGATTGAGCGTCATAACCGGAAGGTCTGCGCCGGGGATGAAAAGCACCAACCCGACACCGGCATTCTGCATAGCGGTTGCGTTGACCGCATCGAGAGAAAGGGGCTTACGGACAAAGGGGAATGCAAGCGCAAAAGCCAAGCGCTTATCGCGGCAGGCGTCGAGCATCCATTCACCCATCTTTTGGTTAAGCGTCTCCTTCGCCTCTTCAACCAGCGGATATGGCTCAGTCGCCGCAGTGCCCCCCGCAACTTCAGGCAGGGCGCAATCTGGCGGGCAAATGTAATCGGGGGCAATCAGATCATCTTCAAGCAAGGGGGTGTGCTGGGCACGTGCGATTTCGCGAACGAGCCCGGGTAAGGTGGTAACAACCATGACCGGAACACCGATATCTCGAATGCTCTGAGCGAGATGCCCTGCATTCTCATTGAGACCAGCAACGATTACCGCCATGTCGGCAGTAGCCGCCAAAGCGATAGGCATACTGGGATAATATGAAATGCTGATGCGAGCATTCGGGGCGGTGCTTGCAAAGATAGTGCGCACGTGTGCTTGCAGGTCGGCAGGAGCGCTTTCATCGACAAAAACCGTCAGGAAGACCGGAGTCTTACGAGCGGCTTCGATGTTGGTCGCTTCGTCCATGACCGCTTTGATATCGACAGGAATCTGCATAGGAAACGCCTTCCTTCCACTAACGACCGTTATGAGCCCATACCGAGCCGACAAGTCCCAGCATGATAAAGTTCACCACCATGAACGACGATCCGTAGCTCATGAAGGGGAGCGGAATACCCGTAATAGGCATGAGCCCACACGTCATTCCGATATTTTCCAGGATCTGAAAGAGCCACATTCCGACAACGCACATGACGATAAGAGCCCCGAACAGATCATTGGACGACCTCGCTATGGACAAGCTTACCAAAAGCAGTGCAAGGTAGAGTGCGAGCAGAACCAAAACACCGAAAAACCCGAGTTCTTCAGCTAGAACGCAAAAAATGAAATCTGTCGGTGCCTCGGGTAAAAATCCGAGCGTGGACTGCGTTGCCTGCATAAATCCCTTGCCAAACAAACCACCGGAACCGATAGCAATCATGGCTTGCTTGAGATTGTAGCCTTCATCGGAGGTGCTGTAGCTGCGATCCATGAACACGAGAAGTCGACTGCGCTGGTACTGCTTGAGCAATTTGTATTCGCCCGTGGTATTTTTGATGACTTCATCGACAGCAAAAATCGCCGCAACGGCTGCGACAAGCGCAACCAAGGTCAGCAGCAGATACTTGACGCGCGCCCCGCCGACCAACAAGGCGATGGCCGCAATCGCCAAATAGACCAGACCGGTCCCCAGGTCGGGTTGCGTCATGATGCAGAGAAACGGAATGGCCAAGATACCGAGTGCTTTGAGGTATTCACGCAGGTCATCAAGCTTTCCGCCGTAGCGGGAAACAACGCTGGCAGCCAGCAGAATAACGGTTACCTTGGCAAATTCTCCCGGCTGGAACTGATACCCGAACAGAACGACCCACGAAGTAGCCCCCTTGGCGTCGACGCCGATAACCGGAAGATGAGGCGAGAGGATCAGCACGACATTGATGATAAGAAACAAGGTCGTAAAATCGGAGAGCTGATGGTAATCGAAGCGCCACAACAGAGCCATAAGGATAAAACCGACGATAACGCCGGAAAGCTGACGGGTGAAAGTGTAATTCTCATTGGAAAACGTCGCGGAATACACCACCAGCAGACCGTAACCGACCAGCAGCACCACAACAAGCACGAGAGGTAGATTGAGGAACCCAAAACGGCGAGGACGCGTTGCATTCATAACCTGCTTGTCAGGAGCTTTGACCGATGATATCTGTTGCATTCTCTGATCGCGCACTACGTTCCTCCTTCCCTTATGCGGGGATAGTTTCCAGGGTGACCGCAAGCGAACCCGCTTGCGCCTTCAAGGCTGCTTCCATGACCTCCGCAGACACCGGTGATGCTGCTGCTGCGCCGCCCTTGCCTTCTTCAACAACGCACGCTATCACATATTTCGGCTTATCGTAGGGCGCATAACACACGAACAAACCCATATCTTCCTTACCGAGCACTTCGGCGGTTCCCGTTTTGCCCGCAGCATCAATGCCGCGGGAAGCGAATTGACCGGAAACGGTCACATCCTCTTGACAGACCCCATGCAGCGCGTCGCGCAGCAAAGCATAGTTCGCCGCCGTTGCCTCAGGAGTGCCCATCTCGGTAATCTGGGTGCTCACCACGACTCCGCCCTCCGAGTTGCGCGCCTCCTTGAATACGTGAGGCTTAACCAACTTACCCGTAGCCAGAGCGCCATAGCCGACCGCAAGCTGCATTGGCGTAGTCAGGACATAGCCCTGCCCGATAACCATGTTCGACATGTCGCCTGGTTTCCAGTCTGCCTCTTCAGGAGCATCCTTGAATTTCTCGGCCTTCCATTCAGGCGTGGGTACACGGCCCGAAACCTCTCCTGCCAAATCAATACCAGTCAGCTTTCCTAAGCCAAACTGCTTGATGTAATCTTGCATGGCATCGATTCCAATGGTTTTGCGCGCCTCGTAGAAGCTCTTCGCAATTTCATAGAACACCACGTCGCACGACACAACGATACCTTCGCGAAAGTCAGTGGGGCCGTGGCCGTTGAGATCCCAGCATTTTTGCGGATACGCATCCCCGAAGCCCGTCCAGGTTCCTCCGCATTCCCACACCTTTTTCGCGTCGGCGAAACCATACTGCAAGCCGGCCAAACCGGTAAAGCCTTTGTAAGTCGAACCCGCCGGATAGGCACCGGCGATACTGCGATTCATGAGGGGATAGTGCGATTCAGCCTTATCGAACATATCCCACACTTCCTGCGAGATGCCGCCGATAAAACTTTCCGGCGCATAGGTGGGATAGTTGGAAAGCGCGATGATGTCACCGTTTGTGCAATCCATGCAGACGAGAGCTGCAGCCGTGCCCAAACCGGAACCGATCGAACCCGAAGGAGCGACAAGTTTTGCAAGCGCCTTGTCGGCCACCATCTGGACCTGAGCATCGATTGTCAAATAGACGTCGTTACCCTTCCTCGGTGCCGTTTCGCTGACAACCTGGCGCACGTTGCCGTCGGCATCGGCCACCAGCTTGCGCTGTCCGTGGTCGCCGGCAAGCAGAGATTCATAGCTGAGCTCAACGCCATTCTTCCCCACCGAATCGCCCATTTCGAGGTCGCGGCCTTCGGGAAGATTCTTGAGTTCGGTTTCGGATACTGTACCGGTGTAGCCTAAAACATGAGCAGCAAGAGCGCCCCAGGGGTACTGTCGCACGGCGCGCGACTGGGTGGTCACCCCGGGAAAAGCCGTCGCATGTTCGGCGATGAAAGCAACATCACGCAACGCGACATCGCTTGCCACGATACGCTGACTCTGCGCCCCGCTTGTCGTATCCTGAACGCGCCTGCGCACGATGTTGTACGGCACACCGAGCAGCGCCGAGAGGCGCAGCAGCACATCTCGATCATCGGCCACTTCAGCATCGGCCAAAATTGTCAGTGACGTGCGGTTCTTCACCAACGCAACTCCCTTTGAGTCGTAGATGATTCCTCGCGGAGCAGGGGTCGCAACCGTCGTGTAGAGATTTTGCTTCGCGTCTCCGGCATATTTGTCGCCCTGCATGATCTGAATACTCCACAGCTTCGCAGTGAGCGAACCGAAAACGGCAGCAATCAGAACGCCGACAGCAAAAAAACGACCCCTTAAATCATCGGTTGGGTTGGTTGTTGTCGGCTTCGTCGACTTGATGTGCGTCGTCGGCCCGGTGATATGCCCGCCCTGCGAAGCCATGCTCGAAGCGACACCCACCGATTTGATGGAGGTCATTTTCAGATTGCTTTTAGCCTGAGGGGTCTTGGTCGCATTGCGCACGTTGAAGGCAACGAGAACAATGACAACCAGAACGACCAGGGTTATGACACCAACGACGATAGCTATCAGCATGGCTTAAACCCCCTAGCGAAAATGCGGCTTGCTCGTCGCAACGTTCGCTAACGGCTTCAGCACGAGGAATCGATGGCCTAGGGGATAAAACAGAAGCCCGCAGACACAATCGTAGAGTGCGCACGGCAGCGCACGATAAATAAAGGCGTCAAGCAGGGAAGGAACGATACCCAGCGCGACCAAAAAAGCAGCATAGAGCAATTCGATGGCAAAAGACGCCGCAATAAAAACCAATAGCGGCATAAAAGCGGTACCGTTATCGAGCGCAGAAAATACCCGGGAAACTAAAAATGAAGCAAGCACGAGCAGAAAAGGCATCGCGCCGACCGGACCATACCCCAACAGATCGGATATGAGCCCCAACACGAAAGCGAGTAGATAGAGGGCGTCAGAAGGGCGCACCATGGCAACGACAAGAACATAGGCAACGATGAAGTTCGGCATGGCCGCAAACAAAGCAATATTCGGAGCGATGACGATTTGAGCCACGACGACGATAAGCGCCCCGATCAAAACCGGCAAGCTTTCACGGTTGAACATCATCGATCACCTCCGTTTGCGGTAGTCGCGTTTTTATCAGACGCTGCGCCATTCGGGGCGGCAGCCGCCGGTGCAGGGGCCTCGGCGGCTGCACCCTCGGAATTCACCTTGGTTACAACCAATACCTCTTCGAGTGACCCGGTTGTTGCATTGGGTGCCACGATGATCTTACGCGAAGCATCGCCTTGCTTCTGCTCAACCTTGACAACGTTTCCCACGATTAATCCGCGGGAGAATCCCCCACCCAGGCCCGACGTCACCACAACATCGCCCTGCTTCACTTCCGCATCAGAAGCAATGTCTTCCAGATACAACAATCCTTCAAACGACCCCCGGACGATACCCTCGGCACGATTCGACTGCACGAGAACCGCCACACCCGACTGCTGATCAACCAGCAAGCGAACATCGGCGGTAAAGGGAGTCGTTGCGATGACCTGCCCGATCAGCCCGGTCGAACCCACTACGGGAAGACCGCTTTGCACGCCATCGTTCTCACCCTTATCGATTGTGATGACCTGGTTCCACGATTGACTCGAACGATTGATCACCCGTGCAGAAATGGTGTCAAGCGCATTAGCTTCCTTGATACCCAAAAGGCCCTGAAGGCGCTGGGCTTCCTGCTTATATTCCTCCAATTGGGAAATCATGGAGCGCAGTTCTTCATTTTGCTTCTTCAAGCCGTTGAGCGACCCATCAGATGCCGTCGTATTGGCAAGAGCATCCCCCGCCGAATCCCCGGCCGAACCAGCTAGCGAACCGACAAAGCCAAACGAAGCAGAAAGAGCCGACATGGCACTTTGAGCAGAATGAAGCGGACCTCGCTCGCCTTCGCGCGCATAAAGAGTCACCATCGCAATCGACAGGACCAATAAAACGATAAGCAGCACCGGGCCGCCTATCGCTGAAGATTTGTCTTTAAATTTCAGCGCCATAGATGGAAAAACGCCTCTACTTAGAACGCATCAGGGTTTGCTTAAGGGCAGTTGGTGTTTCGAGGACTTTCAAGCAGCCAGTTACCACGTTGGTCAACGCGGTTTCACTTACCCAGACGGGAATTTCGAGCTTCTGCGTCAAGTAGTGGTCGAGACCCGCAAGCAGGCCACCGCCACCCGTGAGCAAAATACCGTTCGAGATAATATCGGAGGCAAGATCGGGGTTGGTCTTTTTGAAAGTTTCCTTGATATGAACAACCATTTCATCGATTGGTGCCTGCAGGGCAGCACGCACGTCTTCGGACTGAATGGTAACTTCTTTAGGCTGCTCGGTGACTACATCTTGACCGGAAATGATCATATCGCGTTCGCGACCATCTTCAAAAGGAAGGATAGAGCCTATTTTGATTTTAATGATTTCAGCAGTACGTTCGCCGATTTTTATACCGAGCAAATCGCGCAGGTGCATAGCGATCGCTTCGTCCATACGGTTGCCCGCAAGACGAAGGGAAGACGAAGTCACGATACCACCGAGTGAGATAACAGCCACTTCAGTGGTACCACCACCGATGTCGACCACCATCGATCCGGTCGGTTCGGTTACGGGAAGATCAGCGCCCATAGCGGCTGCCATCGGTTCTTCGATAAGATAGGCCTGCCGAGCCCCCGCCTGGATGGTGGCTTCGAACACGGCACGTTTTTCGACCGACGTGGCTCCGCAGGGGATGCACACGACGATGCGCGGTTTAGGCTGCCAGGGGTATTTACGCGATTGAGCTCGATTGATGAAAGCCGAAAGCATAGCTTCGGTCACGTCATAATCTGCAATCACCCCGTCATGGAGCGGGTGTTCAGCAGAAAAAGCATCCGGCGTATGATTGATCATGTTTTTCGCTTCATGACCAACCGCCAACACGCGATGGGTGCTTTTCTCTATAGCGACGACCGAGGGTTCGTTAATAACGATGCCCTCGCCCGTGATAGCCACCAATGTATTTGCAGTTCCCAGGTCAATTGCCATATCGGAAGACATCTGGCCCGTGAACATATCTAAAAACGACATAAAGGCTAGCCCCTTAAATCTCAAGATGTTCGAATCTGCATTTTAGCACAGGGGTAATTCGCTTGCCGAAAATCCACATGCGGGGCATACAGCAAAAGACTTACCACCGTCAGGCTAACGTCAGACTAGCTAATGGACACTGCAGGAGAGACAGGGATCGTACGCACGCACAAGTTTTTCGATTTCAAGACGAATCTCATCTTCGCCGGTCCCGCGACCCGCGAGATATTCAGCCAGCTGACGCATGTCAGCTTCGAGATTGGCGACATTCTGCGCGGTTGGCGTAATGATGGACGCATGAACCACGCGGCCCTGCTCATCGAGCTCGAGCTCATGGAAGAGTGCGCCGCGGGGGGCCTCGGTAAAGCCGACGCCACGTCCGGCACATACCGTAAAGGCAACCGGCGCAGAAGAGCCCTCACCGCGAGCAAGCTCACGGCAGATGCGAGCACAGCGATCGAGCGCATCAACGATTTCCACCGCTTGGGCCACGTTGTTCATCAGCGGATTTGCCTCAGGGGGACGAAGACCAACCTTAGCCGCCGCAACCTTTGCCTGCGAGCTCAAAAGATTCCAGGAAGCATTGATGCGAGCAAGAGCACAGGTCATATAAGGCTTCCCTGTTTTCTTCACACGAGCCAACTTCGCCGTTGAATGAGAAACTTCATACTCTTCAATCTGATCGTTGACCTCATTGGCACCGAAGACGATACCAGCTTTGAGGAACGTCGCGCTATCGCAACGCTGCACCGCATAGTGGCTGTCGTCGATCATCGCCAGCATGTCGCCTTCACTTTTCAGCGGCGGCACCTTAAACGAATCGAAAAGATCGACCGCCTCAAGTGCAAACGGCATCATCTCGTCCATCTTGTCGGCAAGTTCAAGGTACTCGTTCGCGGTGATTTCATGGGTGAATCCACCGACGACTGCCGTAATGGGATGCACGCTGCGACCACCGATCTTAGTGCACAGCTCGTTACCAAGAGCTTTCAAGCCCAAAGCCTGCTCGAAAAGGGATGGATTCGTTTCCGCAAGCGGAAAAACACTCGGCATACCCACGAAGTCGGGGGCGGCAAACACAAAAAGATGCGTTGCGTGATTTTGTAGATAGGATCCGTAAACAAGCAATTCGCGCAAAGATTGCGTACGATCGCTGACCTGAACGCCGAAAATACGCTCAATGGCCTTAAGGTCGGTCACGACGTGACTGGCAGAGCAGATACCGCAGATACGGGAAGATATATAGGACACTTCTGAATAGCTACGGTTGCGTACCATGCTCTCGAACAGACGAGCCGGTTCGACCACATTCATTTCAACCGTTTCGACCACACCGTTTTCGATAACGACACGTACGTTGCCGTGGCCCTCGATACGAGCAACATGATCGACGCTGATGGAGGTTTTCGTCATAAGAGCTATTCCTTTTCTTGAAGTGCAGGGTTGGTCTGATTGAACATCTCCAACGCCTTGTCAAATTCGGCAACATCGAGTCCATAGCGAGCAACCGTTTCCCGCGCGGAATCGAGGTTGGCATCGGGAGAAAGACCTCTGCATCCATTGCAGGGACGACCAAGGTTGACGCAGCGCGCGTTGCAGCCCGCCGTCGTTACCAGACCGAGACACAGGGTGTGCTTGCCAAAGAAGCAAGACGATTCGTTGCGCTTACAATCGCCGCACATGGTGCGAGAGGTAATCGTCCGGTTCGAACCATAGAGGGCATGCGTCAGAACTTCGATGAATTCGAGAGGGTCGATCGGGCAGCAGAGCACCTGATAATCGACGTCGATCACAGAAGGAACACTGCGCGGGGCAATAAGGCTACCGGCCGCTTGTGGCAATTCCTCATAGACCTGGCCTGAGCGTTCGGAGTGATTTTCCGCCGCCATCCCGGGAATGCCCGCCGTGTTGGCGCAAGCACCAACCGCGATGACCACCTTGGCCTTCTCGCGCAATTCGCGCACGGTTGCCAGGGCTTCCTCGGTCGTAACCGCTCCTTCGATAATAGCAACGTCGAATTCGTCGGGCAGATGACCGCTCGAAGCAAGCTGCCAATACTGCAAGTCGATCTGACCAAGCACATCAACGAGATGTGATTCGGCATTGGTGATCTGCACCTGGCAACCAAAACAGCTTGCCAGACCCATCACAACCACCCGAGGAGGGCGGAGCGTTTCTTCACATGCACTAGAATAGGCAGACATATTACATCGACCCCTGAATATTTTTAGCTTCCCAATAATTGAATACCGGACCATCGATGCAAACATACTGATGCCCGATTTGACAATGGCCGCACTTACCCATGCCGCACTTCATATGGCGCTCGAAACTTACGTAGATATGATCGTAGCTGATACCTTTTTTGCGCATCTCGTCAATGACGAAACGGTACATAACCGGCGGTCCGCAGATAGCGCCGTAGGTGTTTGACGGATCGATATCGAGATGGGCGAACGGCTTGGTAACCAGACCAACTTCCCCATCCCAGGTGTCATCGGGTTCATCGACGGTCAAGTATAGATCGAAATCCTTGCGGTGGCGCCACATTTCGAACTGATCACGAAACATCACTTCAGAAGGATTCTTCGATCCGTAGATGATGGTGACCTTACCGAATTCGCTGCGTTCATCGTGAATATTATTGATCAGCGAGCGCAGAGGGGCGATGCCGAGGCCGCCGGCGACACAGAGGATATCGTGCCCCTTCATTTCCTCAAACGGAAAACCACGGCCAAAGGGTCCGCGCAGTCCGACGACATCACCACACTGCATCTTATGGAGCGCATCGGTCACTTCACCGGTGCGGCGAATGCAAAGTTCAATGAATCCCTGCTTGGAAGGCGAGCCAGAAATGGAAATAGGTGCTTCGCCGATACCGAAAATGCTTACTTCGACAAATTGTCCGGGGCTGTGATGAAACGCTTCCCGAATGCGTTCGTCGATGATGCGAAATTCAAAAAGTTTCTCAGTCGCCGTCAGTTCGGTGATGGAGGTTATACGAGCCGGCCAGGGGCGATAAGGATTCGCCGCAATCATGTCGGAACCGGACAAGGGAGCTTCGTATTCGGCAAGAGGTGCAACCTGCACCGTTGAAACCGCGCAGCTATTCGCCATCTTCGGCCCCCTTTCGTTCGAAGAATTTCAGCACTTCGATAGGATTGATCTGAGCCTTGCACGCACTTACGCACCGACCACACCCCACGCAAAGCATGCGGTCGTAGTTGGCGAGAAAGCCGTTGAGTTTGTGATAGAAACGATGACGAACGCGCCATCTCCCGTTTTCGCGGAAGTTATGATGACCGGCAACTTCAGCGAATTGAGGGGCGGTGCACGAATCCCACTCTCGTTCGCGAATGCCGGTTTCACCCGACGGATCGATCGTGTCATGGATATCGAAGCAGAAACAGGTCGGACACACCGCCGAACAAGCCGTGCACGAAAGGCAACGGCCCCCGAGCTCTTCCCAGAACGGATCTTTATGGAAGGCATCCATCAGCATAGCGACTTCCTGGATATCGGGAATATCGGGGTTAAAGCTTTCCTGGCGACGACGCGTAACATGGCGAAACTGAATACGATCTTCGTCGGTTGCCTCGCGCACGGCACAGGCAGCTTCAAGGATGTTTGCCGCTTCAACACTGCTCATACTGACCAGGTAACGATCACCGATATCTTGCAGGAAGAGATCATAACCGAAGCGGGCTTCATCACTGCCCCACAGATGGCAGAAGCAGTTTTCCCCCGGCATACAGCTGATGCCAACGATAAGCGTCGCTTGGCGGCGCGCCACGTAATAGGGGTCAGGATAGCGACCGTCCTTAAATACGAGATCCAGTCGGTTTAAAGCATTGATATCGCAGGAATGGGCACCGAAAACAACGCGCGGAGTGATTTCCGCCGCATAGTCGACAACTTCGTTGTCCTGCCTATTGAATTTGAAGAGTGTTTCTTTGGGAGGGAGAAAGTACTTCTTCGGAGACACGATCGTCGAGACATAATCCAACACGATTTCATCTGGTGATTCAATGGCTTCAAAAGCGTAGCCCTGGTCACATTTGACCGGAGCTACGACTTCATACGAATCCATGAATGCAGAGACAAGTGCTGGCAGCTCTGTAGCATCGATAACACGATATAGCATACAGTCTATCCTTTTCTCATCTTCTCACGGGGTCTTCTCGTTGGGACAGACAAAGAATCGACCAGGGACGCTTCTTAGGCGAAGAAAATACCCATTTCGCGCTCAGCAGATTCTGGGGAGTCTGAACCATGTATGACATTTTCGTCCATAACAAGACCGAAATCGCCGCGAATCGTGCCGGGGGCAGCGGCAGCAGGGTCAGTGGCACCCATGAGCGAACGGCACTTAGCAACGGCACCTTCGCCGGAAATAACCATCTTGACTACGGGACCTGAGGTGATGTAGCTGACAAGACCCTCATAAAACGGCTTGCCTTCGTGTTCCGCGTAGTTCGCCTTAGCCTGGTCGATCGTGACCATACCCAGTTCCATACGCTCAAAGCTGAGGCCTGCGCGCTCGAAGCGATTGACGATTTCACCGATGTGACCGTTGCGCACACCGTCGGGCTTGATCATGATATAGGTTTTCTGTATTGCCATTTGTCTTAAATCCTTTCGTAATGCATCCCTGCAATTTTCATATCTATAAACCCTCCTCGACGATGCGCCCCAAAGCAGAAATCTCCTCCCCGCCGCGATAAAAACATTGCGGGAAAGAAGCGTCGTGCCAGCGACTATCGACGTCGACTGAGGTTTATCTCTGAGAAGCGAAATCGAGTTCGACGTTTGTCACTTTCCAACCGATTCCTTCGCGTACCATGGAAATCTTATAACCGACATCTCCGCCCTCGGCGGTTTGTGCCGTCACGTAGACTTCCGAATTAGTCATCGAACGATCGACCCCATTGATGACTATCGAATCATCGGTCTGAACCGGTGCGATTATGCCGTCGATTTTATCGGCGTTTAAGTCTTTCGAGAAAAGGTTTTTCGCCGCAGCATCCTTATCGGCAAAGAGTTGCTGTGCAACCGTTTCCTGTGTGGGATAACCATAACCCTGCGAATAAGCAAACACTCCCGCCGCAAACACCAGCAACAGAACAATAATGATAAATACCAGTATTTTCAAACCGACGTTACGGCGCTTACGATCCTGACGAGCAACACCCTTCGACCACTTTTCCAGCTCTTCGTCACTTGCATTGAAGAAACGGTCGCCGCTTGAAGCGTATCCATCCTGGGCCACGTAGGTGTCAGGATAATAATAGGGATCGAGCGTTGCGGTGTATTGATCGGTTTCGGGATAAACAGGCGACCCATCAGCGGTGACATCGAGACCCGACATGTCGGCGGCAAGTTCAATCGGTTGCATTTCCGAAGTACCTGTTGCCAGGGAAGCTATAGCGCGCTGGTAATCGACACTTGCCGAATCACTGAGAAAGTATGTTTTGTCAGACAGCGATTCTTCGAAAGCGGATGCCGCCTTCTGCATCTGACCACTTGCCACATAGGCCTGACCAAGATTGGCATAGAGCTTGTTCTGCACGGCAGGGGGCATATCGAACTGCAGGGCGCTTTCATAGGAGGAAACCGCATCGAGAGGACGATCGAGTGCCATGAAGCAGATACCAAGATTCAACAGGGATTTCGTGGGATCAGGGTTGGATTCATCAAGCGCAGCGGAACGAAATGCGGCGCCGGCTTCGGCGGACTTGCCCAGCTTCAGGTAGGCATTGCCCATTCCCGAAAACGCCTTGTAAGAAGTGTCGTATTTGGCGTCGGAGGTGGCGATTTCAAAATGCTGAAGCGCATCTTCGTAGTCATGTAAAGCGGCATAAGCCATACCGAGATTGTAATTTACCGTACCGCACGCATCGTAGGATGCGTCGGCGGTCGCCTGCGTGTACGCATGAATCGCTTCGTTGTAATCGTTGAGCTTAACCAGGCAGTTGCCAATTTGATGATAGAGCAGGCCTGTTTCGCCCGGCAACAAAGCATTGGGCTGTTCTTGAAGACACTGAGTAAACACGGCGAGAGCCGTTTCGTAGTCTTTGGCACCATACGCTTCGCGCGCCTGCAGAAATATCTCGTTGTTCATCTGTTCCTTCTGTCCTGAGCCTCTTCACGCTCTTCAATCATATTTTGCCACACTTTTGATTATAACCGCTTGTCATGGACGTGAATCCAGGCTCTCCACAAGCGAGACACCACCCCTTGCGATCCTTTGCGAAAAAAGGGAAGCAAGCAGGTGGTGTGAGCATTATCTCTATTTAACGGCGTTTTCGATTGCGATACCCTCGATCACATCACCAACGCGCAGTTCTTTGACAACATCCATGCCCTCAATCGTCTGACCGAACACGGTGTAGCCCGAATCGAGCGAGTGTTGCGGACCGAGACACAGATAGAACTGCGAGCCAGCCGAATTCGGATCCTGGGAACGCGCCATAGCGAGAGCGCCATCAAGGTGATTATTGTTGGGGTTGGTCGTGTATTCCTCTTTGATGGAATACCCGGGATTGCCCTGACCAAGCTTGGCGAAAGGATTGTTTCCCGCAGCTTTCACCTGTTCGGTGTCGAGATCGCGCGTGTTGGGGCAGCCACCCTGGATAACGAAGCCAGGAACGTAGCGGTGAAATTTCAGGTTGTCGTAAAAACCTTTTTGCGCCAATTCGACAAAATTGCCTACATGGATGGGAGCATCCGCACCCGCCAGCTGTACGCGAATCGCGCCCTTCGATGTTTTGATGACAGCGATTTCGTTGCCGTCGGGCTGATAAGTCGGAGTATATTGTGCCATGTTGGCTCCTTTTTCTTCATTCGACCCACAAGGAAGGGCTCGCTCTATAATTGCCAAATGTTTTGTGGTGCCCTCTACAGGATTCGAACCTGCGACTTTCTGCTCCGGAGGCAGACGCTCTATCCCCTGAGCTAAGAGGGCACAAAACATGGATGATTATACGCTATTATGGGTTGAAACAAAAAACCTGCACGCAACTTATTCATATAAGGAATTCCCGTGACCCCAGAAGAAATCATTACCATCGACGCTTTAACGTATGGAGACGCCGGAATCGGCCGAACAAAAGAGGGGAAAGCCGTCTTCGTCGCCGACACCGCTCCCGGTGATATCGTGCGCTGCGCCATCGAGCGGGACAAGAAAACATTCAGCACCGCTCGCCTGCTCGAAGTTATCGAGCCCTCTCCTTTCCGCGTACCAACACCCTGCCCCTATGCGCAAAGTTGCGGGGGGTGTTCCTGGCAGCACCTTGCCTATGAAGCACAGCTTTCCGCCAAGCGAGACAACGTGGTTTCCTCGCTCACCCACATCGCACACTTCGATGCTGAACGCGCCGAAGCTCTGGTATCCCCCTGCGTGCCCAGCAAACGGCAAACGGGATATCGCAACAAACTGGAATTGGGAGCCGGCTTCGACAAGCGGAAACAGTTCATGCTCGGTTTCCGTAAGGAGGGCAGCCACGACTTCGCCACCCCCGATGCCTGCCTTCTAGCCCACTCCTCCATCGCCGCGGTCCCCAAAGCGCTCCGCGGAGCGCTGCGCTACGTACAGGGAACCACCGATCTCGGCATCTTCCGCGTCGGCATCCGACACAGCCTCCATACGGGAGATTTGGAAGTGGCGCTGTGGACCCGCCCCGGCGAATTTCCCCGCAACGTCGTTGCCAACACCATTAAATCAGCCGTGAAAGCATCGAGTGTCGTCCGCGTTTTGGCCGATCCCGGCAAAAGCCGCAAGATCAAAGGGGTTGAAGTGCTTTCCGGCAAGGGGCTGTGGCGCGAAACGCTCGGCGGTGTTGAATTCATGATCAGCGCGCCTTCTTTCTTCCAAGTAAACACCGCACAGGCAGAAGCCATGATCGATGCGGTGGTCGAAGGCCTTGAGCTCGATGAAAATTCAGTCGTAGCCGACCTGTATGCCGGTGCCGGTACGTTTTCGATTGCACTCGCCAATATCGTCGATACCGTCTTCGCCGTTGAATCGGCCGCTTCCTCCGTACGCGACCTGCGCCGCAACGCCGACGCCAACGGCGTGTATGTCGAAGTGATCGGCGGCGATGCCGCACGCGAACTGCCGACACTTGGAAATCTCGACGCTCTCGTCGTCGACCCGCCGCGAGCAGGTTTGGCCGAAGGCGTCGCCGAATCGATCGCGGCCGCAAGCCCCAATCGGGTTGCCTACGTCAGCTGCGACCCTGCCACCTGGGCACGCGACGTCGTTCGGCTTGAAGCCTGCGGATACCATCTGTGTTGCGTAACTCCTTTCGACCTCTTTCCGCAGACCTACCACAACGAACTGGTAAGCATATTCAAGAAAACCCCTGAAAAATAGGGAGGACGCACAGTGAATACTTTCGGAAATAGCGGACTGATATGACTTTTACTCACTTCAAAAACCGGACACTGTTCTTAATCGCCGTCGCATTCACCGGCGCCATAGCAGGCGCGTTTGTTTGGGGTTTCTTTTTACTGATGAACATCGGGTTGAACTTCATTTGGAAAACCGTGCCCGATATCGTCAACTTCGCTTTTTATCCTTTGATCGTCTGTGCCATCGGCGGCGTAGTGATCGGACTGACCGAGAAACGCTTCGGGCCGCTGCCTGCCGAGCTCAATGAAGTTATGTCCGAAGTTAAACGCGAAGGACGTTACCCTTACGAGAACATCGGCAAATCAAGTTTTGCCGCTATTTTACCCCTCGTGTTCGGGGGGTCGATCGGTCCTGAAGCCGGATTGACCGGAGCTATCGCAGGGTTGTGTACCTGGGTAGGCGACCGCATGCGCCGATTCGGCGCAGACTTCAAAGAACTGACCGAAATCGGCACCTCAGCAGCTCTTTCTGCCATATTCACCGCACCTCTCTACGGATTTGTAGCTCCCTTGGTAGGAAACACCGAAAACGACAGCTCCATCACACTGCCGAAAAAAAACAAGGTCATCTGCTATTTCGTCGCAATCGCCGGAGCTCTCGGAGCCTTTTTTCTGCTCGGGACGCTCTTCGGTAAAGGCGGAGGCCTTATGCGCTTTCCCTCCATCACTGTCGGCGTCACCGAGCTTGCATGGGCGTTACCGATTGCCCTCATCGGTGCGGGTGGTGGATGGCTCTATCATGCCTTCAATGCGCTTGCGAAAAAAATAGCAGGTATCTTCGGCGACAAGATTGTCTTGCGGGCGATTTTCGCCGGTGTGATATTGGGTGGTGTTGGCTGCGTGCTTCCCTATACGATGTTTGCCGGCGAAACGCAGATGCATGTTCTCGCCAACAATTGGCAGAACTTCGGCATCGCGATGCTCTTTTTAACCGGTATCATCAAGCTATTTATGGGACCGCTTTGCGTGCAGTGCGGTTGGCGAGGTGGCAATATTTTCCCCGTTATATTTTCAGGGGTTGCCTTGGGCTATGGCGCGGCAATCTTGAGCGGTGCCGATCCCGTGTTTTGCGTTGCCCTCTGTTCGGCCGCCGTGTGCGGTGGCGTGATGCGCAACCCGCTTATGGCGGCCTTATTGCTGATTCTTTGCTTCCCGCTCACTGCGATAATCGCTCTGTTCTTGGCGGCAGCTTTAGGGAGTGCCATCCCGCTTCCCAAAGCCTGGCAGCCGCAGCAGCCGGCTTCGGAAGACGGGAAATAGGTGCGTTATTCTTTACCGAGCAGCTTTGCGATACGGTCAGAATACTCAACATCGGTGATGCCCGCTTCGGCCAAATCGATAACGGGAGCATCGTTCCATAAAGCCTCGAGGCGATAGTAATCACGTGCTTCGGGCTGAAAAACATGCACGACGAAATTGCCGTAATCGAGCAGTGCCCAGGTGCCATCGCCCGTGCCCTCGCGGTGGTTTGGCTTGATGTGAGCCTGTTCGCGCTCCGCCTCTTCGATTTCATCGATGATAGCATTGACCTGGCGATTATTTGAAGCAGTTGCGATTATAAAATAATCGGTCACCGATATGAGCGCTCCCACTTCTTGCACCATGATGTCGGTTGCCTTCTTTTCATCGGCTGCCCGTGCGGCAATCAAGGCACACTCTTTTGAAGTCAGATTAATTTGCTGTTGTTCGGTCACCGGATATTCTCCTTTATCCTTCAATCTATAGTTCGCTGGTCAGAAATTCTATCATTGATTGGGCACCCCCAGGCAACTTCGCGATTTACGCACAAGACGCTCTCAACCGACCACCGCGAAACCTTACCGCATCCGATGCTCGGCAGCGAGACGACCCTGCTGCATCGTTGGCCTTTGTAGCACGTAGTGGTTCCAAACTTCAAGCGTGACGGGATGCAATAAACGATCGTGCCCGATGAGAAAAAGAGCGATGCACTTGAGCGCCCTGAAGAACAGGTCTTCCAAAGCGACCTTCCCCACCGCAGCACGCACATCATCAACATCCTCGAACCGTCGGTTGGGTTCGATCAGATCGGAAACATAGACAATCATATCAAGCGCGGTCATATCGAGCGCGGCCGAAGTATGGCGTGCTGCCGCCTGATAGATGTCTTCACCCAGTTCGGGAAAGTCTCGGGCGAGCGTTGCGGCCGCCGTCGGCCCATGGAGCAACCAGGGCATAGTCTCAACGACAAGCGGATCGACGACCAAACTGAATTCCTCCACGCAGGCGCACGATTCCTCGGGAGACAACGCTTTGTCCCAGTCGTGGACCAGACCCGCCATCCGCGCTTTATCGACGTCGTAACCATACACTTCCGCCAGACGCGCCGCTGTCATCGCCACGCCCAAGCTGTGCTTGAAGCGCGATTTTCCCACGCGAGCACTCAGCAATTGCCTCATGTGCTCATAGTTTTCCTCGCCGAATGGTTCTTTAACCGTCATCGTAGCCACCTTATACCCTGTCGCGCATTCGCGAGCGATTTGTTTCACCGCTTTATGATACCTGCCGCTTTCATCACGGAAGCTTGCGGTAGAGCCCCTTTTCGTGAATGTAATCGAAAACTTGTTGCATAGTCAGATACCTGATCGACTTTTCCTGTTCGACCCGCCGGCGCAAATCGCTGGAAGATATAGCAAGCGCGGTCACTTCGACATAGGTGACGGAGAAATCTGAGTTTTCGGCAAGGTAGGCGCGCTTCTCTTCGGACAGAGAATAGCCCGGGCGCGTAACCGCGATCAGCTGCGCAAGACCAGCGATTGCAGCACTTTCACGCCAGCGTACGATGCTGAACACCGCATCGGCTCCGGTGATAAAAAACAGTTCAACGTTGGCAGGATAGTGTTTTCGCACCTGGCGCAGGGTATCGACGGTGTAGGTATCACCCCCGCGTTTGATTTCGATATCGCTCACATCGAAGTAGGGGTTGCTCTTCACAGCCAACCGGCACATTGCAAGGCGTTGCGCCGCCGGAGTGATGACCTGATCTTTCTTGAACACGGGAATGCCTGCGGGAACGAAGATGACGGCATCGAGATCGAAGGTGTCCCGCGCCTGTTCGGCGCAGGCCAAATGACCGATGTGTATCGGGTCGAACGTGCCGCCCATGATGCCAAGGCGGTAGGTCGTATTCGGGTCATCAAACCCGAGCCGGTCGAAGCGTTCGCTTATCTCGGTCACCCGCGCACCTGCCCCGTTCCATGGATGACGTACTTGTACGAGGTTAAAGCGTCGGCCGCAAAGGGACCGCGCGCGTGGAGTTTCTGGGTTGAAATGCCAATTTCGGCACCGAGCCCAAATTGGGCACCATCGGTAAAACGCGAGGAGGCGTTTACGTAAACCGCGGCAGCATCAATCGCCGACAAAAAACGCTCAGCCGCTTTCGCATCTTCGGTGATAATAACTTCGGAATGACCGGTACCGTAAGCGTCAATATGGGCAATCGCCGCATCGAGGTCGGCGACGACCTGCACGCTTATCTCGAGCGCCAGGTATTCGGTTCCCCAATCGTCTTCGGTTGCCGCAACGACCGGCATGCCACACGCCGCACCCGCAGCCTGTACGAGCGCATCGCCATGCACCACCACACCCGCCGCGACAAGGTCCGTAAGAATTTGAGGCAGGAAGACGGCAGCCACCGCGGCATCGATAAGCAACGATTCTGCAGCATTGCAGACACCGGGACGCTGGCACTTGGCATTGAGGATGATAGCCTCGGCCATAGCAAGATCGGCGGCTTCATGCACGTAGAGATGGCAGTTCCCCACCCCGGTTTCGATGACGGGCACCTTCGCCGTCTCGACGCAGTGTCGAATCAACCCAGCGCCACCGCGCGGCACGAGCACGTCAACAATGCCGTGAAGACTCATCAATTCGTCGGTCGCCGCTCGATCGGTTGTTTCGATGATACGAATGCAGTTTTCGGGCATGCCCGCACCGACCGCCGCTACATGCAGCACCCGAGCGATTTCCACGCAGGAGTGCGCAGCGAGTGAACCGGCGCGCAAAACGGTAGCATTCCCCGTCTTGATGCAGATGCCGGCAGCGTCAGCCGTCACGTTCGGACGCGCTTCGTACACCATGGCCACCAGACCCAGCGGAACGCTCATACGCTCGATGTGCAGCCCATTTGGGAGCGTACGATCGTCCTGGATGCGCCCAAGGGGATCATCGAGTGCTGCAAGCGCTTCGAGCGCCTGCGCCATATCTTCAATGCGCGGTTCGGTGAGGAGCAATCTATCGAGCAGCGCTGCGCTGGTTGATGCCGCGCGGGCGGCATCCATGTCGCGCGCGTTTTGGGCCAGAATTGAAAGGGTATGCTCTCTGAGAGCAGCCGCCATCGCGCACAACGCTCGGTTGCGCTCAACACCCGTCGTTGTAGCGAGCGCCTTGGATGCGAGCTTTGCCGCCTGGGCAATCTGGGTTACCGTACTCATTCGAACACCACCAATTCATCACGATGGACCACCGGTTTATGCGCCACATTGACCAGAAGACGATTGTCTTGCACCTCGGCTTGCGAAAGCCCGCGCGCAAGCTTCACTTCATCGCTCGATGCAGCCACTTTTCCGCGAGCGAAGATGTGGAGTGCCTTGTCTTTGATATCGATCACATCGCCCGATTCAAAGCTTCCCTCGACCGATGCAACGCCAACGGAAAGCAGCGACGACCCTTTTGCGGTCAGGGCCGCCTTCGCTCCGTCATCGACGACTACGGCACCGCGTACGGCATCTCCGAGCGCTATCCAGAGTTTCTTCGGGGTGATTTCATGCGGCTTTTCGTAGGCAGCAAAACGAGTTCCCACTGACTCCCCCGCCGCGAGACGACTGAGGACATGGGGGGTACGGCCGTTGCAGATGACGAGCGGGATACCCGCGACCATAAGCACGCGAGCAGCTTTGATTTTCGTGATCATACCTCCGCTGCCGATTTTCGAGAGTGCGCCGCCCGCCGAAGCGAGTGTTTCCTCCGAAATAAAATCGATGGCAGGAATCAACGTTGCCGCGGGATCCGTTTGCGGGTTTGCCGTATAGAGACCGTCGATATCGGAAAAAATAACACATTCGTCAGCCTGAATCAGACAGGCGACCAGTGCTGCGAGGGTATCGTTGTCACCGAAGCGGATCTGCTCGACCGAGACGGTGTCGTTTTCGTTGACGATCGGCACCACATCGAGTTCGAGCAATCGCTGCAAGGTATCGCGCGCATGAAGATAAGCGTGACGATTGGCCGTGTCGTGCCGCGTCAGCAGCACGACCGATGTCAGCATGTCGTAATGGGAGAATATTTCAGCATAGGCGGTCGACAAAGCACTCTGGCCCACCGATGCGGCAGCTTGAAGGCTAGGCATATCGGTCGGTCTCCGATCGATGCCCAAAGCCTCAAGCCCACACGCGATAGCCGCAGAAGTCACGATAATGGGATGCCATCCGGCACGGCGCACCCCACTGATCTGCACGGCTAAATCTTCAAGGTAAGCGCGGTCGACCCTGCCCTGTGCATCGACAAGCGTCGAAGAACCAATCTTGATTACGAGCGTTTTCACGACGACACCCTATCTTAGACTTCAATTCCCTTAAATACATCTTCTTTAAAAACAGCCGATTCGAAGTTGAATGCACGGCCAACGATACGCACTTCGTCCCCATCGACAGCGCCGGCTTTCACAAGCGCTTTCTCAACGCCCAAATACTTCAGGCGATGTTGCAGAAACGCAAGTGCCTCTTCGTTGTCCCAATCGGTTTGTACGATCATACGCTCAACCTGGCCCCCGGTGACACGGAAAATGCCCTCAGAGAGCTTCGTAACCTTGAAATGACGGTCCCGTTCTTCGCGTTTGTGTTCCCACACGTGATCGTATTGCACGTTTGCCTCTTCGTCGGCGCGGAGCGCTTCGCGCAATTCGTGTACCTTCGTCGCGGTTGCCGCGACAAGCGAATCGACACCGTAGCCGGTCAGCGCGCTGGTGCAGTACAGCTTCGGATCGATGGAGCTCGGAGCGAATTCGTTGCCTCCGGCTGCAGCGATCGAATCGGCGCGAACAGCTTCAGCCAAACGCGCAACCGCCTCTTCCGTACCCGGCTCGTCAACCTTATTCGCGATGACGATGCGGGGGCGGTCAACGAGGTCGCGTGCGTATAGCTCCAATTCGCGATTGATCGTTTTGTAGTCTTCGACCGGATCGCGTCCTTCGAAGCCGCCGGTCATGTCAACGACATGCAAGATCAACGCCGTGCGTTCGATGTGGCGCAAAAACTCGTACCCGAGCCCCTTACCCTCATGAGCCCCCTCGATCAAACCCGGCACATCGGCGATTACGAAGTTGTAATCATCGCCTTTAACGACACCGAGATTGGGGACAAGCGTGGTGAAAGGATAGTCGGCAATTTTAGGTTTAGCAGCGCTGACGCGGGCAATGAGAGATGATTTGCCGGCGGAGGGCATACCGACCAGGGCGGCATCGGCCATCAATTTCATTTCAAGTTCAATCCAGCAATCCTGAGCCGGTTCGCCCAGCTCTGAAAAGGAAGGGGCGCGTCGTGTCGGGGTCACAAAGTGGATATTTCCACGACCACCCATACCACCGCAAGCCACCACAATGCTTTCGCCGTCGTGAGTTAAGTCGGCGATAACTTCGCCGGCCTCGCGTGTCTCTTCGGAATATTCACGCACAACCGTACCGACGGGAACTTTGAGGATCATGTCCTCGCCCGTGGCACCATGCATCTTCGCACCTTTACCGTGCGTTCCACGCGTAGCTTTGAAGTGATGCTTGAAGCGATAATCGACCAGCGAGGAAACGCTGATGTCTGCGCGTACGACAATGTTGCCACCATGCCCGCCATCGCCACCATCGGGACCGCCCTTGGGAACATGAGCTTCACGACGAAACGACATGCAGCCTGCGCCGCCATTGCCACCCTGAACATAAATATGTACTTTATCTACAAACATAATAACCTCAATTGTATACGAAAAAAGCCCCCTGCAAGCAGAGGGCTCCACGGTTCGTGATAAAAGTCAACTCGACTATGCTACCGGACGAACATGCACCTTGCGGCGATTGCCCTTGGTGAATTCCACGGTACCGTCGCACAAAGCGAACAGAGTATCATCTTTGCCACGACCAACATTGTCACCCGGATGAAAGTGGGTGCCGCGCTGGCGGACCAAGATATTACCGGTGATTACAGATTCGCCACCAAAACGCTTGACGCCTAAACGTTGAGCATTGGAGTCGCGACCGTTTCGGCTTGAACCGAGACCTTTTTTGTGTGCCATCTAAATCCCTCCCCTACGTTTATTCAGCGTCTGTAGCTTTGACGGTCTCGTCTTTGACGGCGGACTTTTCAGCCACTGTTTCAGATTTGACAGCCTGCTTCTTGGCGGCAGTTTTAGCGGCCGGTGCCTTAGCGGAACCGACGCTCTCGATACGAACACGGGTCAAATTTTGACGATGACCCTGCAGCTTCTTGTAGTTCTTACGCTTCTTGAACTTGAAGACCAGCTGCTTCTCGCCCTTGAACTGATCGAGCACGATAGCTTCGACCTTGGTCTTAGCTGCCGCAGCCGGATCGGCTTCGACCTTGTCGCCATCGACGATACAGATAGCGTCAAGCGCAACCTTTTTGCCCGGCTCGATGTCGAGTTTTTCGATCTCTAGGATGTCTCCAGGGGCAACCTTATACTGCTTGCCGCCAGTTTTTACAATCGCATACATGAAATTCTCCTTGAATGTGTCAAAACGCAAGGCGATATCTTATCAGCGTATAAGTACCAAGTCAATAAGATTACCCAGCAAATTACCAAGCTACACAATATTTATTCGCAACGTTCGCAACAACGGTCGTCTCAGGCAAAACCCCTAATGCGCCTCAGCCCAATTGTCGCCAAACGATATGCTTACATCGAGCGGGACGTGCAGTTGCACCACGTTTTCCATAACATCTTTCACCATAGCAGATACGGGGCCGATTTCGTCGGCGGGAACAGAAAAGTCAAGTTCATCATGAACTTGCAACAAAAGTTTTGCTTTGAATTGCTCGTCGAGCATCCGACGAGCAACCTCGGTCATAGCCAACTTGATGATGTCGGCAGCACTTCCCTGCATGGGATGATTCATGGCCGTACGTTCTCCAAACCCGCGCGTATTGCCGTTGGGAGACTTGAGCTCGGCGATATGGCGCTTACGCCCGAACATGGTCGTCGCAAACCCCGCCAGGCGTGCATCCTCCACCGTGCGATCGAGATACTTGCGCACCCCGGGATAGGCCGTGAAGTAGCGGTCAATCATCTCTTTTGCATCACCGAACGAGATGCTCAAGCTTTGCGCAAGCCCGTAAGCCTGCTGGCCATACACGATACCGAAGTTGACCGCCTTGGCACGACTTCGCAGTTCGGGAGTGACTTCTTCAACCGGCACCCCAAACACACGCGAAGCTGTTTGCGCATGAAAATCAGCACCTGAGCAAAACGCCTCGATCAAACCTTCATCCATCGATAGATGGGCCAAAAGCCTCAATTCAATTTGCGAGTAATCGGCCGAAAGAAATTTTTCTCCAGAAACGAGCGGCACGAAGCATTCTCTGATTTGCCGCCCAAAATCGGTGCGTACGGGAATGTTTTGCAGGTTTGGCTCAGACGAAGACAGACGGCCCGTCGTCGTGACCGTTTCGTTGAACGTGGTATGCACGCGACCATCTTCGCCCCTCATGCGAGGCAGAGCATCGATGTATGTCGACTTCATCTTCGCCAGTTCGCGGTAGCGCAGGATGAGTGCCGGCAGTTCATGTCTACTCGAAAGCTCTTTCAAAACGCTCGCATCGGTTGAATAGCCTCGCTGGTTTTTCTTGAGGGGGGTGAGCCCGATGACCTCAAACAGGATGCGACCCAATTGGCGTGGGGAATCGATATTGAATTCCTCCCCCGCAAGTTCATAGACTTTCGCGCGGGTTATTTCGAGCTTTTCCGCCGTCGATATACTCAGTTCGGCCAGGCGCTTCGCGTCGAGCGCCGCACCCGTTCGTTCTATGTTCGTCAGAACCGCCACGAGAGGAGCGTCAATGCGCTCATAGGCTTCGAGAGTACCATCTTCCCGCAAAGCAGCGCGCAGGGGCTCACAAAGCATGCTCGTGGCCACAGCGCGTAAAACAAGGGCGTCTTCGTCGGCCTTGGCGTCGGGCAATCCGCCGCCGCAGTATGCGTCGAGCAACACGTCAAGCGAGTACTCTGAAACCGAAGAGTTGAGAACATAGGCGGCCAAACCGAGGTCGAACAGACGTGCCGCGACCAATTCTTTCTCGGACACAAAGGCTTCGTGGGCAGTGTCGGGTGGATACACGAGGCGGAGCATCCGCTTGGCGTCGAGCGTGACAAACGTTCCCTCGCGCACGATACGGGCAAGTACCCCTTGAGCTTCGTCACCCGAGAAAAGAGCGGTTGTCGGTCCCACATTCGCAGCAAGACGCAGCGGCGGTTCAAACAAGGACGCCTGGGGGCTTTCCGTATAGGCGATGCCAATTGCCTTGTCAGCATCGAGGGCAGCTACGATAAACGACAGAGCTTCATCGCCCTGCACCACCGCGCTCGCCTCAACTTTTGCTTCGCTGCGAACCGCTTCCTTGCCGATAAGGGCGAGAACCTTGGTGAGGTGCGCGTTGAAGCGCAGCTTCTGGAAGCCTTCGGTAACGGCGATTTCGTCAAAATCGGGAAAGTGGATGCCCTCAAGATCGAGGGGGAAATCAAGGTCGCAAACGATTGTCGCCACCTTGCGGCTGGCAAACGCCTCTTCCTTGTTGTTGGCCACATTTTCAAGCTGCTTACCCTTGAGTTTATCAAGGTTGTCATAGAGCCCTTCGAGAGTTCCATACAGCTGCAAAAGCTTCGCTGCTGTCTTTTCGCCGATACCGGGAACTCCGGGAATGTTATCGGAGGGATCGCCTTTGAGACCCAGAAAATCAGGCACCTGTTCAGGTTTGACACCGTAGCGTTCAACAACCTGCTCGGGACCGTAGATGGCCACGTCGGAAATGCCCTTTTTCGTCGTAACGATATGCGTCTTCGCGGTTGCGAGCTGGTAGGCATCTTTATCGCCGGTCACCAGAAGGGTTTCGTAACCGAGAACTTCATTGCGCGCAGCGACGGTGCCGAGGATATCGTCACCTTCCCAGCCTTTTATGCGAATGACGGGAATATTCATCGTCTGCAGCAATTCTTCGATAAGCGGGAATTGCACTTTCAAGTCTTCGTCCATCGGAGGACGCTGCGCTTTGTACTCTTTGAGCGCCTCCATGCGAAATGCCGGGCGACCCGCATCGAAGGCGCAGACGATTGCTGAAGGATGCATCAATTCAATGAACTTGATCAGCATCGACATGAAACCGAAAACGGCGTTGGTCGGCGTGCCATCGGGAGCGTTCATGGAGGGTGGCACCGCATGATACGCACGATGCATCAACGAGTTACCGTCGATCACAGCAATCTTTTTTGACATCGAACAAACGCCCTTTCAACCAGTAAAATCGTTGGAAATAATCGAATTGAAGACCAAAAAATCTGAGAAATCAACGAAGCGATAGATACCATTCGATAGTTTCTTTCGAGAGACCATCGAGATTCGCAAATACGGCGATGCCCTCCTGCCGCATATGAATGAAGGATCATTATAGCCCGTTTGACCCCGGCAAAAGGGATTCCCCAAGAAAAGCGCTTTGGCGCATCAAAAGAAAAGCCCGACCGCAGGCGCGATCGGGCTGACAAAAGAAAGGCTTTCGTCGACTAGAACATAACGACTACGGCATCTTTGAACGTCTTCTCGATATACGATTTCACGGTATCGGACTGAACGGCCGCAACAAGCGCCTTCGTTTTCGCGGAATCAGCATCGGCCGCACGAACCGCAATGATATTTGCATAGGTCTTAGCCGCCTCCGAGGCTTCAGACTCGCCGGCAATGGCAAGTTGAGCATCGAGACCGGAAGAAAGCGCATAGTTACCGTTGATGATGGCCATATCGACATCTTCAAGCGTACGCGGCAAGGCAGCGGCTTCCGCTTCGACGATTTTGATGTTCTTAGGGTTTTCGACGATATCGTTCGCCGTTGCTTTCAAGCCCGCACCGCTCTTGAGCTTGATGATGCCCTGATCCTGCAAAAGAAGCAAAGCGCGTGCCTCGTTGGTGGTGTCGGAGGGAACCGCAATCTGAGCGCCTTCCTTTAAGTCGGCAACATTCTTGGTCTTGCCGGCGTACAGGCGCATCGGTTCGAAGTGCACGTTACCCGCAGAAACCAAATCAGTTTTGTTCTGGGCATTGTATTCGTCGAGGTAGAGCCCGTGCTGGAAGTAGTTTGCGTCAAGCTCACCATCGTTCAAAGCGACATTGGGCTGGATGAAATCGGAGTATTCCACGATTTCAAGCGTGTATCCTTCTGCCGAAAGAGCATCTTTCACCTGCGTAAGGATTTCGGCATGCGGGGATGGCGAAGCGCCAACCCTAATCGTTTTTCCATCAGCGGTCGACGCAGCACCACAGCCGGACAAAGCGCCCAGAAGCATCGTCGCCAAAGCGAGCGATACGACCACCTTCAAAATATTCTTTATTTTCATAGTTCTCTCCTTTAAAGTTTGCTTACCTTGATACCGATAGATACAACCGCGGCAATCACACGCAATCCGTCGTAAACACCGCAGTTTCGTTTAACGCTTATCTATCCGTCGTGCCGCAATATCGCCGGCACTTTGGATGACCTGCACCAAGACGATACACAGGATGACCGCCGCAATCATGACTTCCATATTGAAGCGTTGGTAACCATAGCGAATAGCGATGTCGCCCAAACCACCGGCGCCGACAGTACCCGCGATGGCTGAATAGCCGAACAGCGTGATGAACGTGATGGACATGCCGCGTACCAGTGAGGGTAAGCTTTCCGTAAGCAACACCTTGACCACAATCTGCCACGTGGACGCCCCGAAACTCTGAGCGGCCTCGACAAGCCCCCCGTCAACCTCGGCCAAGCTCTGCTCAACCATGCGGCCCACGAAGGGTGCAGAGGCAATCACCAGCGGCACAATGGCTCCGGGCACACCGAGCGAAGTGCCGACAATAAGCCGCGTGAAGGGAATGAGCGCCACCAACAAGATGATGAAAGGAATAGACCTCCCGATATTGATAATCCAGCCGAGCACCGCGTTGAAGGCCCGGTGAGGGCGAAGACCCCGCGGGGCCGTTACCGACACCAGCACGCCCAGCGGAATACCAAGCAGATAGGCGAAGAGGGTAGACGCACCCGTCATGACAATGGTGTCCCAAGCGCCCTGAGCGAGCAGCGCGCCATACTGATCAAAAAACGCCTGCAAAGCCTCCATCAGCGCACCTCCTGAGACAACGAACCGGATTGGCCGATTGCCGAAGCGGACTCGGAGAAGGCACCTCCGCCAGCAGGATCAGTCATCTGCGGGCAAAGCGACAGCGGCGTGTGATCTTCGCCTATCAGCTCACGCGTCACCGGACTTTGCGGATCCTTGAGCACCTGCGCTGTCGGACCACACTCGACCACGGCACCTCCGTCGATCACCGCTACCTTATTGCAAATCTTTTCGGCAACGGCAAGCGAATGGGTGATAACGACCATGGTGACACCAAGCTCGATATTGATGTCTTTCAGTAATTCCAGAATCGAAGCGGTTGTACGCGTATCAAGGGCGCTCGTTGCCTCATCACAGAGCATGATCTTGGGCTTGTTTGCCAAAGCGCGCGCAATCGCGACCCGCTGCTGCTGCCCCCCAGAAAGCTGACTCGGATAATTCAATGCCTTTTCGCTTAAACCGACAAGCTCTAAAAGCTCCTCGGCCCGCTTTTGCGCAATATCTTTTTTCTCGTGATGCAACTCGAGGGGAAACATCACATTGCGCAGTACCGTACGCTGCTGGAACAGGCTGAAGTTCTGAAAGATCATCCCGATACCGCTGCGTAGGTTGAGCAGGTTTTTCCCCGAGTATTCCGTGACATCCTGCCCGTCGATAAGGATAGACCCCTCCGTGGGGCGCTCGAGTAAGTTGATGCAACGCACCAATGTCGATTTCCCCGCACCGGACTGCCCGATGATACCGAAGATGTCCCCATCTTCGATAGTGAGATTGACATCACACAGCGCCGCATGGGCATGACCCGTTTTGGAAGCGTATGTTTTAGATAGATGTTGTATCTGAATCATTGTTATCGATTACCTCGTACGAAGCCAACATGACAATGCGGCACCAGCCGCGCGGAAGCTATGCCTGAGCGCCGACGCACACGCCAACAAACCCAGGCTTGGGCATGTGCATCATCATGGTATGTACGGAATCAAAACTCATAGCGATTCATCTTAAATCAAACGAACAGGTTGTCAAGGGCGACAAACAGAAAACCCCGAGTGAAACACTCGGGGTTAATGAATGGGAAGGGTGAGCTTTCCCTGGCTCAATCCCCCTATTTATTAATATTCTTCCCATTCTTTGTGTTCGATAATAGCAACATTCATTGAGAAATATCAGTAGTGACTTCGTCTTATATCTTGGCCAAAATGAAGGGTTATGCGCAGTTTTTTTGACCGCAAAAAAGAACACTTTCCAGACAAAACCCTCCTTCCACGTATCACGAAATCACCTTATTCGTTTGAAGGCTCATGGCCAGGTGTGTCTCCCGGATTGTTTTCTACCCACCAAGACGCAAGAGACGCTATAATCCTAGCAATGAATACAACGACGCACATTCCCCCCGCAGCCCCGGGCCGCCCTCAGAAACGTCTTGCCGTGGTCACCATGGGCGTAAAGCTAGGTGACGAAACCCGTGGCTATACCCGCTTTCGCTTTCTTTCCGAATTACTGGTTAAAAACGGTTTCGAGGTTGATTTAATCACCTCGAGCTTTCAGCACTGGGAAAAAGCACTGCGTGATACGACGAAAAGCTGCTACCGCAATCTCCCCTACAACGTGGTCTTCATCGATGAACCGGGCTACCAAAAAAATCTTGACCTGGATCGCATTCGCAGCCACCGAGTGGCTGCTCGAAACATACGCACCTATTTTGCGGCACACCCCGAAACCTATGATTTGATTTATGCGGAGATTCCCCCCAACGACGTTGCGCGAGTCTGCGCTGAGTCGGCAGCAGCCGCCCACATCCCCTTCGTCGCCGACATCAACGACTTGTGGCCCGAGGCGATGCGCATGGTAATCGATATCCCCCTCGTCAGCGATGTCGCCTTCTATCCCTTTAAGCGCGACGCCGAAAAAGTCTACAACCTTTTGACCGCAGCAATTGGCACCTCCGATGAATACGCAAAACGACCTGCGCTGTCTCGCGAAAAACCCTACCCGCATAAAACGGTTTACGTCGGCAACGACCTTTCCGCCTTCGATGCAGGGGCCGCCCTCTACGTGGACGCGATAGAAAAACCCACAGACGAGATTTGGGTTTCCTACGCCGGAACACTCGGAGCAAGCTATGACATACGCACCCTAATTTCAGCAGCGGCAAGCCTGGCCGACACCCAACCTTTGCTGCGCGTGAAAATAATGGGAGACGGTCCCGACAAAGAAACGCTGCAGAAACAATCTGTTCAGCTGGGGGCACCGGTTGATTTTCTCGGCTACATGGATTACGAACACATGGCTGCCTACCTGGTGAAATCGGATATCACCGTCAATTCTCTCGTGAAGGATGCCCCTCAGTCAATCGTCACGAAAATCGGCGACTACCTGGCAAGCGCGCATCCGATGATCAACACCGGATCAAGCCCTGAGTTCCGCGCAAAAGTCTCGGCAGGCAACTTCGGCATCAACGTTGATGCCGAAAGCAGCGCAGATCTGGCCGACGCGATCGAGCGACTGGCGAAAAATCCCAGCAAACGCAAGATTATGGGAGCACGAGCTCGACGCATTGCCGAAACAGAATTCGACCAATCGACCGCTTATCAAAAAATCGTGAATTTAATCCAAACACTGGTCTAATCGAGGAAAATAGCAACGCACTCGATTGGCGCACATTCAAGTTGGTTCTTGGGTTTGCAGGGAGGTATGTGATGCACGTGGAAAAACAAAAAACAATAAGTTTCTCACCCCCAGACTTCACCGAAGTCGAAATAGAAGCCGTCGCCTGCGCCATGCGTTCGGGATGGATCACCACAGGCCCCCAGACCAAGGAATTCGAGGACCGTCTTCGCGACTTCACCCAAGCAAAAGGCTGTGCATGTCTCGCCTCCGCAACCGCCGCCGAAGAGTGCGCCCTTCGCGCCCTCGGTGTAGGCCCTGGCGACGAGGTCGTCACAAGCGCCTACACCTATACCGCCACCGCATCAGCCATCTGCCACGTCGGCGCAACACCGGTACTCTGCGACACCGCGCCCGATTCCTACGAAATGGATTACGACGCGCTTTCCGGGCTTATCAACGAGAACACCCGAGCCATCGTCCCCGTCGATATCGCGGGACGTATGTGCGACTACGACACTATTTTTCAGCTTGCCGAGAATGCGACCGGCCAATGGCGCCCCCGAACAGAATTACAGGAAGCCTTCGATCGCCCCATCATCCTCACCGACGGCGCGCATTCCCTTGGTGCCACATATCAGGGGAAACACTCAGGGAACGTCGCCGACTTCACCACCTTTTCTTTCCATGCAGTAAAAAATCTCACCACCGCCGAAGGCGGAAGTTTAACCTGGCGCGCACACGGTTTTGATTCCGATGCCTTTTACCACGAGCTCATGCTGCTGAGCCTGCATGGTCAAAGCAAAGATGCGCTTTCCAAAAATACCGCCGGGTCTTGGGAATACGATATTACATTCCCCGGCTGGAAGTGCAATATGACCGACCTCCAAGCCGCTATCGGCATCGCACAGCTCGATCGCTATCCCTCGCTCCTCGCTCGCAGGCGCGAACTAGTGGAACGCTACGCTGTGAATCTTGCTGACGCTCCGGTTACTCTTCTGTCCCATTACGGCAGCGATTTTACTTCCAGCGGACACTTGATGCTGGTCCGTATAGAGGGAGCAGGCACCGCAATACGCAACGCGGTTATCAAACGACTGGCCGATGCGGGCGTTGCGGCAAACGTGCACTATAAACCGCTTCCGATGATGACGGCGTATCGCAATCTCGGATTCAATATCGCCGATTTTCCCAATGCCTTCGCTCAGTACGAAAACGAAATCACGCTCCCCCTCCATACGCTTTTGAGCGACGAAGATGTCGATTACGTATGCGGTCTGTTTATGGAAGCACTTGGCTCATGTATGTAAAATTCGTCAAACGGATACTCGATTTGGTCGTCGGGATCATCGCGCTCCCCTTCGTGATGCTGCTCGTCATTCTCGCGACGCCGTTTATCTACTTCGAAGACAAGGGGCCAATATTCTACAACGCACCCCGCATTGGCAAGAATGGCAAAGCGTTCAAGATGTACAAGTTTCGTTCCATGAAAGTGAATGCACCCGACTTAACCATGCCCGATGGCTCCACTTATAACGGATCAGACGATCCGCGCATGACGCGCGCCGGTACCTTCATGCGCAAGACGAGTCTCGACGAGATGCCCCAATTCTTAAACGTACTCAGAGGCGATATGAGCGTCGTGGGACCTCGTCCCGATCTTGAAAGGGAAACGAAGCTCTACGAAGGCAACGAGGGCGAGAAGCTCCTTCTCAAGCCCGGCATCACCGGATACGCCGCCGTGTATGGACGCAATTCACTGCCCTGGCATGAACGCCTGAAGCTCGACGTGTTTTATGTGCACCACGCTTCATTCGCTCTCGACATGAAAATCTTCTTCAAAACATTTTCAACGGTGTTCAAGCAGGAAGGCGTGTTCGTCGAAGAAGAACCGAATGCCGAACGGCTCCCATAGAAAAACAGTCGAAATCTACTGGACGGGCACGAAGCGAGGATTGCCCACCTGACCGTCCGGCAATCCCGCCCCTCTCTACGCACAGATATCGGTCTAGAGTGTCTCTTTATGATCCTGAAAAAATTTCGCAGGATCGCTCATAAGCGCCTGCGCAAGCTCCCAGTCGCTCTCACTGAAATACTCTTTCTGCAACGTTCCAATATCGCGGGCAGAGCTGAATTCCTCCGACCACTTGGCAAGAAAATCGGCCCGATACTCAATGGCGATACGGTTGTAATTCCACCGATACGTATCCATCTTCATGCCGTTAAGCAAAGCTGAGAACTTGCGATCTTTTTCCGGATCCGCACGCAAGAAAGCCTCACTGGAAGCATATTCGCCGCACACTTCGTAGATTTTCGCGGCTGACTTCACCGACGAAGAGGCATTATCGAC
>JAVWAI010000005.1:61395-61657 GCA_036650075.1 Raoultibacter sp. | reverse complement strand
TCATTTCCATCGCATGGTAAACATTCTGCAAATCTTCCAGATCTTCCAAACGATCGATAAGCCGCATGACCTTTTTTGCGTCGGACACAGAAACCTGCGCCGGCGTTGTCGGAACCATAATCATTTCAGCACCCTTGGTAGCGGTACCCGCCTCTTCGAGCGCGCGCTTAACCGCCATCAAATCGGTCGGAGCGGTATAGACGATCCATTCATCTTCAGCATCTTCGTAATCAGCGCCGCCGGCTTCGGCGACCGCCATCAT
>JAVWAI010000005.1:0-61385 GCA_036650075.1 Raoultibacter sp. | reverse complement strand
CTTGCGTTCAAACTAGAAAGCGACCGAACCAGACGTGCCCAAATTACCCCCGGAATGAGAGAAAGCGGCACGAACATCGGCTGCGGTACGATTGCGGTTGTCGGTCAAGGCCTCGCAAAAAACGGCAACACCGGCCGGACCGTAGCCTTCGTAGATAACGGTTTCGTAATGGGCCGCATCTTTGCCGCTACTAAACGCCTTGTCGATAGCGGTTTTAATTTTATCTTTAGGGAGAGAATAGCCCTTTGCCTTATCGATGGCAGCAGCCAGGGAAGCATTGTTCTCAGGACTGGGATCGCCGCCTTCTTTAGCTGCGACGGTAATGTTGCGCGAAAGCTTGGAGAACAGTGACGAGCGCTTTGCGTCCTGCGCTGCTTTGCGGTGTTTGGTTGTTGCCCATTTTGAATGTCCTGACATATATCTCCCTTTCGCTTTATTCAAACAACACATAATTCTAGCACACCCGAAAAATATCCGAGTAGTTTGCGCCAAAAATGCTAGAGGTGGCCGTCTGCCGACTCAACCCGCCCCGTTAAACCGCGGTGCGTTCCCATAGGCCCGACTTGCCGCCGGCCTTCCTGAGCAGACGCACGTCCATGATTTCCATACCTCGATCGATAGCTTTGCACATGTCGTAAATAGTCAGACAGGCAACACTTGCCGCCGTCAAAGCTTCCATTTCAATACCCGTTTTGCCCGTAACGCCGCAGGTTGTGGTCACGTGGATGCCCACCTTGCCATCTTCGCGCATTCCTGCGGCAACCGGAACAAGCTCCACTTTCGCCTTCGTGATGTTAAGCGGATGACACATCGGAATCAGCGACGAAGTTTGCTTGGCCGCCATCACGCCCGCCACACGAGCGCAAGCCAGAACGTCGCCTTTTGCGGCGGTACCTTCCGTGATCATCGCAAGTGTTTCGACGTGCATGGCAATGAACCCTTCCGCGATAGCGATGCGTTCAGTTTCGGGCTTTGCGCCCACATCAACCATGCGCACATCGCCCTTTTCGTCTACATGGGTAAGCTGACCAGCCATGATAGTTCCTTTCATCGCGCCACTGAAAACCAGATTATGCATCTTGTTCGAAAAAGCACCCCACAGGCGCCTCAACAAGCAAAACGCGATTCACACCAATCGCTTTCGCTATCCGCCGATTTGGGACATGCCGCGTTCGGTTCCCACTTTGTCGTGATGTTCGTCGGGCTTAGCCCCAAGCGCCTGCGCGATCACTGCGCGCACATCATCCTCGGTACCATTGCGTAACGCCGATTTCACATCGAATTCGTCATCCGAGAAAAGACAAGGACGCAAATCTCCATCAGCCGTAAGGCGAAGACGATTGCACTCAGAACAGAAATGATGGGAAAGTGGACTGATGAACCCGACTGTTCCCCGCGAACCTTCAAACTCATAGTAACGCGCCGGTCCACCACCGACAGGGCGATCGCCTTCGGCCAGAACCAGAGGACCCAAGCCTTCCGCACGAGCAGCGGCATCGATAATTTCGATCAATTCCTCGGTCGGAACCACGTCCTGAGGACCCCACCCGCAACCGTCTGATCCCGAGCTTTCGCCAACCGGCATGTATTCGATGAAGCGAACATGGAGCGGACGGTCGATTGACAGTTTAGCAAAGGCCAGAAAGTCTTGATTGAGACTGCGCACCGCAACTGCGTTGATTTTCACCGGGCTGAAACCGACCGAAAGGGCCGCCTCAATACCAGCGAGCGTATCTTCCAGCTTGCCGCACCGCGTTATCATGGCGAACTGATCGGCATCGAGCGTATCAAGGGAAATATTGACGCGCGCAAGCCCCGCCTCCTTAAGTCCCGCCGCCATCCTCGGCAGCAAGATGCCGTTCGTGGTCAGGGAAACATCCTCGATGCCAGGGGTGTTCGCAAGAGCACGGACCAAGTCGATCACGCCTTTTCGCACAAGCGGTTCGCCACCGGTCAAACGAATGCGCCTGATGCCCATACCCGCCGCAACCCTCACGACTTCCTCAATTTCCTCAATACGCAAAATGTCGTCATGCGCCAGCTGTTCGACCCCTTCTTCCGGCATGCAATAGATGCAGCGCAGATTACAGCGATCGGTCAGCGATATGCGCAAATAGTCGATGGTACGACCATAGGAATCTTTCATGTATACTTCGCTCCTTCTCGATTGAGAATAGTATAGGCGAAAGAACGTGATTTGCATCCCCTTTGTTTAACGACGCACACGGCCTGCGCATCGCGGTGCACCCCGTTATTTCGAAACGAGATAGATTTTACTTTTAGGAATGCGGATAAGCAGTTCATCGCCCTTTTCAGGCATAAGCGCGGGGGCGTTATAGCGTTTGTTCACGCGCCAGAACATGTGCTGATGCAGATACCTCATCTCATCTTCCTCTTCTTCGACTTCCAAAGACGCATAGTCGGCACGATCGAGAAAAGCGAGCAGCGCGGTACGTTCAAAGCGAGAGTCACTGACGCGATCGACCCGCACGCGAAACACATTTTCACCCGGCTCGTCGGCGCGCTCGAGATAGAAGGCACGCACACCCAAACACTTCACATCGCGGGCGACCTCTGCGTCAACCGCAACCTCAACACCCCATTTCGGCACCCGAACGTGATGATTGTCAACGTATTGAACCGCCACGGCATTCTTGCACCCCGAAAGCTTGATACCGGCGACACTTTGCGGTTTGTTAACCAAATCGTCGCCAAGACCCTGCTCTACGATACGCCCCGCCTCAACCACCGCAATGCGGTCGCAGAACCGCAAAGCCTCATCGATATCATGGCTGACATAGAGAATCGTGCCCTGATACGCATCAAACAGGCTGACCAGATTTTGTTCGAGCACGCTTTTCAGATGGGAATCAAGCGCGGAAAAGGGTTCGTCGAGCATGAGAATGCCCGGGCGGGCCGCCAGCATGCGCGCCAGCGCCACGCGCTGTTGCTGTCCCCCGGAAAGCTGCGCCGGATAACGCCCACCAAAACCTTCGAGGCTAAAACGCTTCAGTTCCGCCTGCGCGATTTCGGCGCGTTGTTGCTTCGCTATCTTCTTGCTGATACCTGCAGCCACGTTTTCAGCCACCGTCAGGTTGGGAAAAAGCATGTAGTCCTGAAACAGCAGAGCCGTTTTACGCTGCTGTGGAGAAAGGTCAATCTTCTCTTTCGCATCGAAAAATACGGTGTCGTTAACAACGATGCGCCCTTCATCGGGCGTTTCGATACCCGCAATACAACGCAGGGTCAAACTTTTCCCGCACCCTGAAGCGCCGAGAAAACCCAACGTTTCATTTCCTGCAGAAAAAGCCACATCGAGATCGAAGGAGGGTAAATGCTTCTTGATAACAACTTCCAGACTCATCGGTTAGCTTCCCTTCGATATTTCGTGGTTCGACGGCCCCAGAGATTGATGAATAAAATCACGATGAAGCTGAAGATAATGATGATAATCGTCCAGAAAATGGCCACGTCGGTATTGCCGTTCATCCATTCAAAGTAAATGGCTATCGGAATAGTGCGCGTGATACCGAGATAATTGCCCGCCAAAAAAAGCGTCGCGCCAAATTCTCCCAGGGCGCGAGCGAACGATAAAACCGTACCCGCCGCAATCGAACCCCAGGAAAGCGGCAGCATAATCGTGAAAAATATGCGCGCATTCGACCAGCCCAACGTACGCGCCGCATCCATCATGTTGGGATCGAGGTTCTCAAACGCGCCCCGCGCGCTGCGATACATAAGGGGAAACGCCACGACAACCGCCGCGATGACCGTTGCCTGCCAGCTGAATATGAGGGGGAATCCAATGTCGATGAACCATTGCCCCACCACGGTATTCTTACCAAATGCCAGCAACAGCAAAAAGCCGCAAACCGTCGGCGGAAGCACCATCGGAATAGTGAACAGAGAATCAACCACATCTTGCGCTCGCGGAGGAATACGGAGGCTGAAATATGCCGCCGCAAGCCCCAAGATGAATATGAAGATAATCGCTGTGCCCGTTGTCTTCAGCGTGACCCACAAGGGACTGTAGTCGATGGAGGTCAAAAAAGCGGCCAGCGCTTCAACGGGAGTCTGCGGGGCGGCCACCACCACTTCGTCCGAGGAAACCATGTGGGAAAAATCGGCATGGGTCAACTCGACAAAGCTCGGATTCGTCGGAGCTGTCACGTCGGACCCATCCGCGCCGATTACGCAGGCGTAGAACTGACCCGCTTTCACTTCCTGATCGAATTTGAACGTGACGTTACCGACCCGGTAAACCTGATCGCTGGTGATATACCACGTCAGGTTCGGAGAGAGCACCGCAGAACCTTTGGAGGCAGGAAAATCAAGAGCGACCAGCGCTCGCTTGAGGGCATCTTCATCGGTCCCTGCACCAGCGGCATAGCCCGCGCGAACGGCTGCGGCGGCGGGAACATAAACCACCGCATAATCACGTGTCGCAATCACGGTCAAGTTGTCGGCAGAATTCGCCGCATAATAACAATAGCCGCTATAGGCCCCATCGATATCTCGATTTGATCCGACCTGCGCACGACTGAAATCCCTGAGCGCGAAAACCACCCCGTCGATTTTCGCCTCGGTTCCTTCGGGAGAAACACTCACACCTTCCGCCGCAACCGCCGCGCCGCCATCGGCGGAAATCGCAACAGCGCCACCCTCGGTCGCCGCCGGATCATCGCCGGAAGAAGCGTTGATAGGCATCGTGGCCGCATCCCCCAGCGCATCGTCTGCGGCAAAGGCAAGCCCGGGCAAAGCGCAGCACAGGGCCAAAAGCCCTGTGCACGCAACCATGATAATCTTTTTATTCACCCCTCGATCCCCTCTTACCCAAAAGCAAGCCCTCAATCTAGGAAGCAAGCTCGAAACCCCACTCCTGCCAGGTCTTAATAGCTTTTTCGTCGGTCGTAGCCCATTTCAGGAAAGCTTCAGCATCTGCAGCAACCTTGGAATCCTTGCAAACTGCGGCCGGATACACGATGGGCTTATGGGTGTTAGCCGGAACCGTACCCACAACCTTCACGCCACCGAAACGATAGACATCAGAGCTGTACACAAAGGCAATTTGCACATCGCCGGACTGCGCGTGCTTGCATACATTGCCTACAGAAGTGTCGAGAACAACCTTGCCCGGTTCGGCTAAGGCACCCGCAAACGAACCGCCCTTACCGGAAGCGTCAGAGTAGCAGCCGATGGTGCTAAGCGATTGACAAGCATAGTTGCCAGCCGGAACAGATTCGTCACCGACACACACCGTATATTTTCCTGCCGCAATATCTTCAAGTGTGCATGCGGTGATTTCCTTGTTGTTCTCGGAGGTAACCATCACCAAATCGTTCTTGAACATATCGAAGCGCGTCGCTTCCTCGATGAAACCATTCTTCACAGCGGTATCCATCGCGCCCTTTGAAGCGGAGATCAGCAGATCGGAAGAAGAACCCGCCGCGAGCATCTCATTGAGTTCACCAGAAGATTTATACTGGGTGTCGGCAAACGTCACCCAGTCGTGATCCTGCTTATAGAGCGTCTGGACCGCATCCATCGCTTTCGAGAGCGAATTAGCTGCAAAAACCTGCATCGTAATCGGTTCGTGAGTTTCGGTTTTCGGAGTTTCCGCCGGCTTCTGTTCTTCAGCCGCGGGTTTGCCGCACCCTGTCAGAGCAAAAGCTCCAACTAGTGATAGCGACAAAACAGCCACCATCATAATGCGTGCATATTTCTTCATACGTATAGCCCTCCTTATTGATATGTTTCATGGAATAGAGCCGAGTCAACAATAGGCTATATTATTCGTTTCCGAGGATATAGTCAATGAGCAGCATGAAGGGCTATGCCTCTTCATGCTGCTCGATTTGCCAAAGTTCCGACAAAGATTACCGCACTAAATCGACAACACGGGTGGCGATGCGGGAGGTCAAAGCGACTGAGTGCGAAACGAACACGAGCCCGATGGTGCGCTTGGTCGTTTCTTCGACGAGAAAATCCCAAATCTGCGCCTGCGTCACCGCATCGAGCATGGTCGATATTTCGTCGGCAACCAGATAGCGCGGTTCCGCCGAAAGAGCACGCACGATGCAAAAACGCTGCAGCTCTCCCCCGGACAGTTCGTGGGGATAGCGAGACATCCACGCCGGCTTGATACCGAGGGCATGGCAAAGATCTTCACGGACTGGACCTGCCTCAAGGAGGGTTGCCCGCATCCGCATACGGGGATCGACCGCGGTCTCGGGATGCTGCCACACCATCTGCACCGGGCAGATACCCCGGGTCGGTAGCGGCTTATCATCAAGCATGATGCACCCCGATTGCGGTCGTTCAAAACCGGCAAGCATACGACACAGCGTCGTCTTCCCGAAACCGGACGGAGCACAAAGCGCCACCCTTTCCCCAGGAGCAACCTGCAGATTAAAATCGCAGTACACGGGATCAGCCTTCTTCCCATACGAAAAGGTGATTGCGTGGGCCTCTAGCATGGCGAACCCTCCTCGGCGCTACGGGCAAAATCGTGCTCGGGAAGCGCATGCCAAAGTTCGCGGCTAAAGGGGTGCTGCAGAAGATGCGGCGATGCGAAGTTCGCAACAGCGGTTTCTTCGATCACCGTACCGTCCTTGAACACCGCCACGCGATCGGCCACGCGAAGGGCCAACTCGATGTCGTGCGTAATCAACAAGACGCCCTTCCCTTCGTCGGCAAACGTGCGAAAATCATCAAGCGCCTTGATGGCAAGATCGAGATCGAGGCCTGGCGTCGGTTCGTCGGCGATGATCAACCGCGGGTCATCCATAAGCGCGCAGGTAAGCAAAACACGACGGGCCATGCCCCCCGAAAGTTCAAAGGGAAACAGATTGAGCACAGAATCATCCAGGCTATAGCGCGCGAACAATTCACGACAGCGCGCCTTGCGCACGTCATCGTCGCCGCCAAACCCTTGAACCTGCTTTCCTACCCTCATCAGGGGATCAAGATAATTGATACTCTGCGGCACCAGCGAGATACCGCGCCCCCGCAACCGCTCAAGCGTTTCCGCCGTCTGTAAAACCCCGTCGAACCAGATACGACCCGACACCGTGGCGTTCGGCGCGAACAGCCCCATGATAGCGTCGGCCAAAAGCGTCTTACCCGAACCGGAGGCGCCAACAACCGCCACAATTTCTCCCGCATGCACTGAAATATTGAGACCATCAATGACCTGTATTTTCTTTTTCTCGGCGGTGAAAAATCGTGTGTCATCAGGATCGTAAAGCGTAAACCCGATGCTCAAATCTTCAACTTGCAGCAGATGATGGCCAGCAATATGCCGAGAAACCGCCGCATGGGTATGGTGGTGGTGGCGCTGCGCGGCCTCATGTTCTATATCGGTGTGATTCATGGTTCCCCTTTCCCTATTCCTGCGAGCTGAATGGATCGATCAGCTTGCGCAAGCTGGAGCCGGCCACGTCGAACAAAAGCACCACCGCAATGAGCGCCAACCCGGGAAACACCGCAAGCCACCACATGCCCGCGGAAAGATAGCTCATCGATTCACTTAAGATGATCCCGATAGCGGGCTGATCGGGAGAGAGCCCAAAGCCCAAAAACGTGAGTGCCGCTTCATGGAGGATAGCGTGAGGAAACAGCAAGATCAGCCCTACCAGATACTGGGGAAACACATAGGGCAGCATGTGGGTGAGGGCGATTTTTACGGGGCTTTGTCCGAGACTGCGCGCCACTGCGACGAAATCAGCCTGCTTACACTGAAGCACTTCGGCACGCACTACGCGGGCGAGGCTTGGCCAGTGCGTTATGGCGACGCCGATAGCCACACCCCAAAAACCCTTACCAAGCGCAAAAGAGATGAGAATCAGGAGCACGATGTGGGGCACCCCCATCACCAAGTCGATAAGCCACGTGATGGCAGCATCGACTTTCTTGCCGCCCAGCGCTGCCGCAGCCCCGAGAATAAGCGCAAGGATCGACGAAACTCCCGCAGCGAACAACCCCACCAGCACGCTGGTCGAAAGCCCGGCGAGAGTGCGTAAGAACATATCGCGACCCATCCAGTCCGTACCAAAAAAATGCTCGAGACTCGGAGCCAGATTCTTGGTTGAGAAGTCGGTCTGCACCGCCGAATCGGTCGCCAGCACCCCGCCGACGACCACGGCCATCAGCGCAGCCACGGCAAAAACGAGCAGCAAGGCTGTCCGGGTGCGATTAGCAACTCGCGTTGTGTGCGGCGCGTGTAAAAGACTGCAGGCGCGATTACCCGGGGAAGCCGGCGAGGTGACCGCGGCGCAGCCGCCGTCTTCTTGCGCAACCGTTGCAAAGGGTTTATTCATAGCTTTCCCCCTTGCGGATACGTGGATCGATCACACCGTAGAGCACGTTGGCAATCAAGTTGCCGCCAAAAACCAGCGCCGCAGAAATCAAGGCGATTGCCGCGAGCAAAGCAACATCGCCGCCGAGCCCCGCCGTCACGGCAGCCTGACCCAACCCGGGGTAGGAAAACACCTGTTCAACCAAGACGGAACCACCGAATATTTCTGAAATTGAAGCGAACTGCAGCGTAATAGCGGGCAGAATCAAGTTGCGAACACCATGATGGCGCACGGCACCCCACAAGCTTTCACCGCGCGCCCGGGCAAAACGCACGTAATCGGTTTCGAGGATATCGACCATCTTCTCTCGCGTATGGAGCGCGATGTTTGCCACGCCGATTACCGAAAGCGTGATAGCGGGCAGAATGATATGATGCAGCGCATCGACGAACGTCACATCCGCGGCCGCAACGCCGATGGGGACGGAAAAGCCGAAGGGGAACCAGCCCAACCACACCGAGAACACAATCAGCATCACCAAACCCAACCAAAAAGCGGGTGTGGAAGCCAAGATGAAGCAATATCCCTTGATGATCCGGTCGGGCAATTTGCCACGATACACTCCCGAAACAACCCCCAAGATCAATCCCAGCACGCCGCTGATAACCCAGGCGGTCGCCATGAGCGCGACCGAATTCACGAAACGCGCCCCAACCACTTCGACGACGGGAGCATTGTAGCGTAGCGACATCCCCATGTCGCCCTGCAGCAGTGCCCCGGCCCAGTTGCAGTACCGTTCAAACAGGGGCGTCGTCGTTCCCCAATACTCGGAAAGCTGGGCGCGCTTCGCTTCGCTCATGTTGATATAGGCCGCCTGGCCCACGTTGGTCTGTATGGGATCGATCGGCGAAACGCTGACCAGCACGAACACCACGATACTGACCGCGATCATGAGCAAAATGAACTTGGCCGCATTGCGGCCAAGGAAGGATATGAGGGAATGATTCGTCATAGAGTTAGCGCCAGCTCCATTGGTCGACGTTGTTTACGAGTGACCAGCCATGCCCATGCGGATGCGGCTTCTGATCGGCGACGTGAAGGTTTTCCTTCTTGAAGAACAGGTGGTCGACGTTGGCGAACCACACCCAGGTAGCGGCACCCTTTTCAGGAGCAACGCCGCAGACACCATCCCACTGCGCCTTCTTCCATAAATCGTAGGAATCTTCAATCTTTGGGGTTGCGAGCGCCGCTTCGAGATTCTTGTCGATTTCCGCATTTTCGTAGCAGGCGAAATTGCCCCAACCCTTCGAGTGATTGAGCTCGTAGACTTCCATGGGTGAATTCGAGCCCCAGCCCCACATGACCCCCTCGGAAAATTCGTGAGGATAGATATCATCCCAGCCAGAACCCTTAGTGACGACCTCGATGCCAATGCCCTTCATTTGATTGGCGAATTCAGCCGAAAGCGCCTGGCGCGTCGAATCGCTAGCCGGGTAATATAGATCAAGAGTTGCCCGCACACCATCTTTGACACGAACGCCATCGGCGCCCGCACGCCAACCGGAATCTTCCAGCAGTTGCTGCGCCTTTTCGACATCGGTTGCAATTTTCATATCAGGAGAAGCCCACGGCGTATTGTCGGAAACGCCATAGGCGGGGGTGCCATAACCATTGAGCACGTTGTCAATCATCTTTTGACGGTCAACGCCATAGTTAATAGCACGCCGCACAGCGATGTCGCAGGTGACCGCGTTGCCCGCCGGGTATTCAACACCCTTGTCGGTCTTTTTGCCACCCGGCGCTATTGTCGGCAAAGCGATACCGCGGCTATCCACCGATTTGCAGGCCAGCAATTCACATCCGTCTACCTTTTGAGAGCTGTACGTGGGCGAAGTATGAGCGATATCAACCTCGCCTTTATTGACCGCTGCCAAAGCGGCGTCTTCTTCCATAAAAACGACCACGACGCGCTTCATCTTCGGCGCTTCGCCGTAATAGTCGGGATTGGCCACCAAGATAATCTGCTGACCGCGATCCCACTGCTCGAGCATGTAGCGGCCCGACCCAAGGGGCTTGCTGCCGTAATTTTCATTATAGGCATGTTCGGGAACAATGCCGACAACGGCAAGCGTGTAGAGCAGCGCGTTGTGAGGATGAATCATCTTGACCTCGACAACCGTATCGCTGGTGGCCGTAGCTTTTTCGACCATGGACAAATCGGCCTCAGCGGCTTTAGCGTTGATGATGCCGTTGATGGTAAAGGCGGCATCGTGCGCAGTCAGCGGCTTACCATCGGTGAATCGCGCGTCGGTGCGAAGGGTGAACGTCCACATCATGCCATCAGGTGAACAGGTGTAATCCGTTGCCAAATCTTTGACGAATCCCAGGTTTTCATCGGTGGCAACCAGGGTGCTTTGGATGAGCGGTTCATGCACGTGCTCACCGCAGCCCCAGGCCACCATGGGGTCGAAACCAGCCTCCGGTTCACTGCTGGTACCCATGGCGATGATAACCTGATCGGTCTTGGCGTCGGCTGCACCACCAGCCGACGCAGAAGTCTCGCTGCCGGTGCAGGCAGAAAGAATGCCCCCGAAAGAAAGGCTTGCCGCGCCGATTCCGGCAACCTGTAAAAAACGGCGACGTGAAAGATAATCGCTCGTCGATGAAGTAAAACCCATGATGTAATTCCTCCCATGTTACGTAATTGTAAAACTTAACACAGGTTACCAGGGCAGTGTTACGAAAGCAATGTTTATTATCACTAGCCCGGGGAACGGTGACCAGCTGCAGCAAGATTGGAGCAAGTTATTAGAGATTGGAAGAAACCACTGCCGCAATCCGCTCAGCCACTTCGCCCGCGTGTTCTTCGGTTGCGGCTTCCACCATGACACGCACGAGTGGTTCGGTACCCGACGTACGTACGAGCACCCGTCCATTTTCGCCAAGTTCGGTCGTGGCCTGATCAACCGCATCCCACACGGGAGTGCAGGTTTCAAGCGCATGTTTGTCACTCACCTTCACGTTGATCAGCTTCTGCGGGAATCGCGGCATAAGCGCAGCGGCTTCGGTGACCGTTTTACCTAAACGCTGGCAGGCAGCCAAGAACTGACATGCCGTCACCAGGCCATCGCCGGTCGAATTATGCTCGAGGAAGATCATGTGCCCACTCTGCTCGCCACCGAGCACGTATCCACCCTCGCGCATAGCTTCAAGGACATAACGATCTCCCACCTGCGTCTGAAGCACCTCGATGCCGGCAGTACGCATAGCGTGAGTAAACCCAAGGTTGCACATAACGGTGGAAACCACCGTGTTGCCTAGCAGCTTTTTCTGCTTCATCAAATCGAGAGCGCACACCGTCTCGACGATATCGCCATCGAGTTCATTTCCTTCGGCATCCACCAGCATCACGCGATCGGCATCGCCGTCGTGCGCGATACCCACATCGGCACCGATTTCGGCAACCAATTTATGCAGCGGAGCCAGATGGGTCGAACCGCATTCCACATTGATGTCGGTTCCGTCGAAATCTTCGTTGATGACAACGACTTCGGCACCAAGACGACGAAACGCCTCCGCACTCGTCAACGCCGATGCACCATGACCCACGTCAAGCGCGATTTTAAGTCCCTCGAACGAGATGGCCGCGTCAACGATGCTCGCGACTGCATGGTCGATATAGAGCTCGCAGGCGTTTTCCACCGGAATCGCAACCCCGACTCCATCGCCGGAAGGAAGCTGGTCGGTGCCGGAAGCTTCCTCTTCCACGAATTCTTCGATAGCATGCTCGAGTGCCACAGAAAGCTTGAAGCCCTGGGCATCGAAGAATTTGATGCCATTATACTCGGGCGGATTGTGTGATGCGGAAATGACGATACCGCCATCGCAGTACAGGTCGCGCGTCAAAAGCGCAATACCAGGCGTTGGAATGATTCCGGCCTGCAAAGCCGTGCCGCCGCAGCTCATGATACCGGCAATCACCGCGGATTCAAGCATGTCACCGGAAAGGCGAGTGTCTTTGCCCACCACGATATTGCTGCCGAGAAACACCACTGCCGCCTGGCCTAAGCGAAAAGCAACCTGGCAGGAAAGCTCGGTGTTCGCAACACCCCTTACTCCATCGGTTCCAAATAGGCGTGTCATTTATTTTCCTCTCTTTACGAATTCTTCGTAAAGACGCAAAGCGCCCTCGGGACGCTCGGTCTCAGTCATGCGCGTATTGAGTTCAGCAGCAAATTCATCAAGTGGAATACCGTAACGCTCAAGCACAACCAACAGGTGATATACCACATCGGCCGCCTCGTAGCGCAGGTGATCGACCGCACCCTCGAGACCGGCATCGACATCTTTTGCAGCGAGAGCAGTTTCACCGGCTTCTTCCATAACCTTTTTCAGGGGTTCATCGGCCGGCCCGGTAAGCAGGCGATGGGTATAGCTTGCACCGTCCGCACCACGACGAGCGGCGATGGTCGAAGCGAGCGATTCCAGCGTGGCCCCGATCTGCGAAGACGGAGGCACCTCTCCGTTGGGAACAAACGTTTTTTGAGACATAAGCCACCCTCTAACCAGAAAAGAGGCGCACCGAAGTGCGCCTCTTTTACGTTGAACTATTCGCTATCCTCCGACTCGGAAGGTTCTTCATCTTCCGGCGCAGAAGGTTCTTCGTCTTCAGCAGCTGCCTCGTCCTCCGGGTTGACCAGGCCGAAACCAAGATCACCGACAGAACCGAGCAGAGCATCTAATTCTTCCATATTGCGCTGGTAAGAGCGGGGCGGCAAAGCCTCACCCAGCATATCTTCACCTTCAGTGCTAAACGTCGCCGGCTCATCGCCGCCAATCAAGACGGTGTCGTCGGGCGAAAAGACCATGTCGAGCAGTTGGCTCATGTCGTCGCTAGTTGCGTTGAGGTCATCCTCAATCACATGCCCCAAATCATGCGCATCCAAGCCCTCCTTCAACTCTTCGATGGCCTTGGTGCCGATACCCTCGATGCGAAGCAGGTCCTCTTCAGCATGACCCACCAAATCGGCCACGGTTTCAATACCCGCCTCGGAGAACTTGTTGGCCCAGCGCTGCGAAACACCCAGGTCGTCGTAGATGTAGAGACGCGCATCTTCGTCGCTCAGGTTAGGAGCTCGATGCCCCAACGACATGCTGCCGAAGTAGCTGCCGTAATTCGCACCACCAGCGGCGCCCAGATAGCTATCGCCATCGAGCGACCAATCCTGCGGCTGCGGCAGTAAATCTTCGATGTTGCGCAGTTCGTCAGGCGCGTATTCGGGAAGCGTGTCAATCGAAGCGTTGCCCTTGACCGGACGGCCACGATAGGTCAAACCGGCATCGCGATAGCGCATGAGACCGGTACCTGCCGGAATCGGTTTACCGATGATAACATTTTCCTTCAGGCCGACCAGGTGGTCAGTCTTGCCTTCGATTGCGGCATCGGTCAAAACCTTCGTGGTTTCCTGGAACGATGCAGCCGACAGGAACGAATCGGTTGCCAAGGAAGCCTTCGTGATACCAAGTAGCAGCGGCTGACCCACCGGAGGCTCTTTGCCTTCGGCGATAAGTTCGTTTGCGGCATCTTCAAATTCAAAGCGGTTGACCTGACGGCCAGGCAGATAATTCGATTCACCGGCATCGACAACGGCAACCTTGCGCAGCATCTGACGCGAAATGACTTCGATGTGCTTGTCGTTGATATCTACGCCCTGGCTCACGTATACGCCCTGCACCTGCGCAACGATGTAGCGCAGCGTGGTGTTCGGGTCGGTCAAACGCAGCAAGTCGTGCGGGTTGACGGAGCCCTTCGTCAGCTGTTCACCAACGGAAACTTCACACCCGTCGATAACACCCGGAACCATCTGGGCACGGGAGGATACCACGTATTCGCGGATATTACCCTGCTGGTCGTGAACCGTGAGCGTCTTGTTCTGCTTGTCGCTGACGATCTGCAGCGTACCGGCGATTTCGGAAAGCACCGCTTGACCCTTAGGCTTGCGAGCTTCAAAAAGTTCGGTAACACGAGGAAGACCGTGGGTGATGTCTTCACCGGCGACGCCGCCGGTGTGGAAGGTGCGCATGGTCAACTGCGTGCCCGGTTCGCCGATAGACTGAGCGGCGATAATACCAACCGCCGTACCGATGTTGACCGGACGCGAGGTGGCAAGATCCCAACCATAGCACTTCTGGCAAACACCCTGTGCGGCATGGCAGGTCATGACCGTGCGGATTGTGACATTTTCGATACCGGCAAGTTCCATCTGCTTCAGTTCGTCAACGTGCACGATATAGCCTTCAGCAGCCACGATGACGCTACCGTCTTTTGCCACGGTATCTTCGAGCAGACAACGGCCGATCAGGTTCAGATCGAGATCGCCGCGCTTATCGTGCAGCGGATAAGAAACGCCGTCGGTCGTTCCGCAATCGATTTCGCGGACGATTACATCTTGCGCAACGTCGACGAGGCGACGGGTCAAATACCCCGAGTCAGCAGTACGCAAAGCCGTGTCGGCCAAACCTTTACGGGCGCCGTGAGTCGAAATGAAGTATTCCAAAACGGACAGACCTTCGCGGAAGTTCGCCTTAATCGGACGGTCGATGATTTCACCTTTAGGGTCAGACATCAAACCGCGCATACCAGCCAGCTGACGGATCTGCTTGATGTTACCACGAGCGCCGGAGAAGGCCATCATGTAGATAGGGTTGAACTTGTCGAAGTTGTCGGCCATTGCTTCGCCGACCTCTTCGTTCGCCTTGTTCCAAATATCGACAACCTGCTTATGGCGTTCGCTTTCGCTCATGAGGCCTGTTTCGTAATCCTCGGCAATCGCTTCGACCTTTTCGTCGGCAGCAGCCAAAATCGCATCCTTCTCAGGGGGCACGGTTGCGTCGTAAACCGACACGGAAACGCCGGCGCGAGTGGCATAGTGGAAGCCGGCATCTTTGAGACCGTCGAGGATCGGCGGCATTTCAGAAGTGTCGTAACGGGTGCAGCAGTCATCGACCAAACGAGAGATTTCACTCTTGTTCATTTCGTAGTTGAGGAAGGGATAATCCTCGGGCAGCAAACGATTAAACGTGATGCGTCCAATCGTGGTTTCGATACGCATACCCTTAGCGCAGTCTTCAAACACGCCGAAGCTGCTTGCCACTGGAGTGTCGCGAGAAAGGCGTACCCAGATCTTGGCCTGCAAATCGACTTCCGCACGAGCATCGTAGGCATTCATAGCGTCATCGAAGTCGATAAACGCACGCCCTTCACCCGGAAAGCCGTCGCGCGCAGCGGTCAGGTAGTACAGACCGATAATCATATCCTGTGTCGGGACGGTCAGCGGGCGACCGTGAGCAGGCGATTTAATGTTATTAGCCGAAAGCATGAGCACGCGCGCTTCAGCCTGAGCTTCGGCGCCCAGGGGAACATGCACGGCCATCTGGTCACCATCGAAGTCGGCATTGAAAGCGGTGCAAACAAGCGGATGCAGCTTGATAGCCTTACCCTCGACGAGCACGGGCTCGAAAGCCTGGATGCCCAAACGGTGCAAGGTGGGTGCGCGGTTCAGCAGCACGGGATGTTCTGAGATAACTTCTTCGAGCACGTCCCATACATAGCTGGCGCCACGATCGACGGCACGCTTGGCGGCCTTGATGTTAGCGGCGAATTCCAGTTCGACCAAGCGCTTCATAACGAAGGGCTTGAACAGTTCGAGGGCCATCTGCGAAGGCAGACCGCACTGATGCAGCTTCAGCTGGGGGCCGACGACGATAACGGAACGACCGGAATAGTCGACGCGCTTGCCGAGGAGATTCTGGCGGAAACGACCCTGCTTGCCCTTGAGCATGTCGGAAAGCGACTTGAGCGGACGATTGCCGGGGCCCGTAACGGGACGACCACGACGACCGTTGTCGAACAAGCTGTCAACCGATTCTTGCAACATGCGTTTTTCGTTGTTGACAATAATCTCAGGAGCACCCAAATCGAGCAGGCGCTTCAGTCGATTGTTGCGGTTGATCACACGACGATACAAGTCATTTAAGTCACTCGTAGCGAAACGACCACCATCAAGCTGCACCATCGGGCGCAAATCGGGAGGAATGACCGGAACGACGTCTAGGATCATGTAGCCAGGCTTATTGGTTGACTTCAAAAACGCGTCGACCACCTTCAGGCGCTTGATGGCCTTGGCGCGTTTCTGGCCCTTGCCGGTGGCAATGACTTCGCGCAACTCTTCGGCTGTAGCTTCCAAATCCATAGCATCAAGCAGGTCGCGCACGGATTCTGCGCCCATACCACCCTTGAAATAGTCGTTGTAGTTCATACGCATTTCGCGATAGAGAGCTTCGTCGGGAACGAGCTGCTTGGGCTCGATCTTGAGGAAAGATTCCAGGGCGTCGGTGCGCAGAGCTTTACGCTCGTTAAATTCTTCGTAGATATCAGCGAGTTCTTCTTCGACTTCTTCGGCCGTCATGCGCTCGTCTTCATCGACGTCGTCAACGAATTCATCTTCGTCGGGAACGTAATCGACGGAAAGCCTCCGCGTAGCCTCGATGAGGCGATCGCGCTCGGCATCCAATTCTTCGAGGTCAGCGGCAAGCTCGTCGCGTAATTCGTCGACATCGGCATCACGGGCTTCCTTGTCGACCGAGGTCACGATAGAACTGGCGAAGTAGAGTACCTTTTCCAATTCTTTCGGAGCGATGTCAAGCAGGTAGCCTAAGCGCGAGGGCGAACCCTTGAAATACCAAATGTGAGAAACGGGTGCCGCCAGTTCGATATGGCCCATACGTTCACGACGAACCTTCGAGCGGGTTACTTCAACGCCGCAGCGTTCGCACACGATACCCTTGAAACGGATACGCTTGTATTTACCGCAGGCGCATTCCCAATCCTTGGTGGGACCAAAAATCTTTTCGCAGAACAAACCGTCCTTTTCAGGCTTCAACGTACGATAGTTGATGGTTTCGGGCTTTTTAACTTCGCCGCGCGACCAGCCGCGGATGTCTTCAGCACTCGCCAGGGAAATACGCAGAGCATCAAAATTGTTTACGTCAAATTCAGTCATTTAAGCCTCCTCTCCATCACCGATAAGATCATTAGTGGCACTGTCAGGTGCAGTGGAGCTTCCACTCATCAATTCTCCCAATTCAGCAGCGATGCTTGCCAGGGCGTCACCATCTTGCTCGGCCTCGGTTTTCGCGGCCTCGCCCATGAGTACATCGATTGCATCTTTATTGACATCCGGTTCGTTATCATAGCTGCGCGTTACGTCGATGACCTGGTGTTCGTGGCCTTCCAATTCGACGTTAAGACACAGTGATTTCATTTCCTTCACGAGAACTTTGAAGCTCTCAGGTACTTCTGCGGCCGGGATGTTTTCACCCTTGACGATAGCCTCGTAGGATTTTACGCGGCCCGCCGTATCGTCGGACTTGACCGTGAGAATTTCCTGCAGCACGTTGGACGCGCCATAAGCATACAGCGCCCAAACTTCCATCTCGCCGAAACGCTGGCCGCCAAATTGGGCTTTACCACCCAAAGGCTGCTGCGTGATCAGGGAGTAAGGACCCGTTGAGCGTGCGTGGATCTTATCGTCTACCAAGTGGCCCAATTTCAGGATGTAACTTTGACCCACGGTAATCGGTTCGCGGAACTGTTCGCCGGTACGACCGTCGTAGAGCACCGTTTTGCCGGTACGGGAAAGCTGCGGGACGAATTCGTCGCGCGCCATGTCGCCGTACTTTTCGTGGTTGATGTTGATCAAGTTGCGATTCGACTTTTCGATAACGTCTGAAATCTCTTTTTCGGTTGCACCGTCGAATACCGGCGTGGCAACGTGAATCGGGCCCTGAACGGCCTTATCTGAGTTTTCTGCGTCGTCCCAGCCCCACTTCGCAGCCCAACCAAGATGACATTCGAGCAACTGCCCGACGTTCATACGAGAAGGCACGCCAAGGGGATTCAGGATAACGTCGATGGGGGTACCGTCGGCCAGGTAGGGCATATCCTCAATAGGAAGAATGCGAGAAATAACACCTTTGTTACCGTGACGACCGGACAACTTATCGCCCTGCTGGATCTTACGTTTCTGGGCAACAAACACGCGAACGAGCTCGTTGACGCCGGGAGCCAAATCGTCGCCGTCGAGGCGCGAAGAGCTGGCGATGCCGATGACACGACCGCCGGAACCATGAGGAACCTTGAGGGAAGTATCGCGGACTTCACGGGCCTTTTCGCCGAAGATGGCACGCAGCAGACGTTCTTCGGCGGTCAGTTCGGTTTCGCCCTTGGGCGTGACCTTGCCAACCAGAACGTCGCCGGGAAATACCTCTGCACCGACGCGAATGACGCCGTCGCCGTCGAGGTCGGAAATCATATCATCGGAAATGTTCGGGATTTCGCGAGTGATTTCCTCGGGTCCCAACTTCGTGTCGCGAGCATCAACTTCATACTCGTTGATATGGATGGACGTTAAGAGGTCTTCGGAAACAACGCGCTCGGACAAGATAATCGCGTCTTCGTAGTTGTAGCCTTCCCAGGGCATATAGGCGACCATGAGGTTCTGTCCGAGTGAGAGCTCGGTCTTATCGCAGCTGGGACCGTCAGCAAGCACGTCGCCCGCGGACACCATATCGCCCTTGCGAACGAGAGGCTTGTGGTTGATGCAACCGCTCTGGTTGGAGCGCTGGAATTTCGGAACGAGATATTCGTCGTAATCGCCGTTGTCGTTCAACACGATGATCGTCTGACCATCGACGTAGTCAACCATGCCGGGGTTTTGAGCAACCAAAATTTCGCCCGAGTCGACCGCGATGCGGTGCTCGATGCCGGTACCGACCAGGGGAGCGTTCGGACGCAGCAACGGCACAGCCTGACGCTGCATGTTCGAACCCATGAGCGCGCGGTTGGCGTCGTCATGTTCGAGGAACGGGATGAGCGAAGTAGCGACCGATACCATCTGACGAGGAGACACGTCCATGTAGTTAACCTGTTCGGGCAAAACTTCTTCAGGTTCGCCGAACACGCCAGCCGAGTCTTTCGTGCGGCACAAAACACGCGGGGCTGCGTGGAACACACCAGCACTGTCATGGACGCCGTAGATGCGGGTTTCAGGATCGAATACTTCGTTGGCCTGAGCAATCGTGAAGTTCTCTTCTTCATCGGCCGTCAGGTAATCGACATCGTCGGTAACCTTACCGTCAACAACACGACGGTAAGGAGTTTCGATGAAGCCGTAGGGGTTGATGCGCGCATAGGTAGCAAGCGAGCCGATCAGACCGATGTTGGGGCCTTCAGGCGTTTCGATAGGGCACATACGACCGTAATGGCTGGTATGAACGTCGCGGACTTCAAAGCCTGCGCGTTCACGGGAAAGACCTCCAGGTCCCAGTGCGGAAAGGCGACGCTTATGCGTGATGCCCGCAGCCGGGTTCGTCTGGTCCATAAACTGCGACAGCTGCGAAGAACCAAAGAATTCTTTGATAGATGCCACAATCGGACGAATATTGATCAAGCTCTGCGGCGTGATATCATCGGGCTCTTGCATGCTCATGCGTTCACGCACTACGCGCTCCATGCGGGAAAGACCGATGCGGAATTGATTCTGAATCAATTCGCCCACGGTGCGAATGCGACGGTTGCCGAAGTGATCGATATCGTCGACGGCGGCACCAGCTTCGCTATTGTGCAGGTCAACGATGTAGCGCATCGACTTAATGATGTCTTCATCGGTCAACGTCGAGCTTTCGTTATCGGGATCGAACCCGAGTTTCTTATTGATCTTATAGCGGCCAACCTTGGCCAAATCGTAGCGCTGCGGATTGAAGAACAAGCCTTCAAGCAGCGTACGAGCGGAATCGATTGTCGGGGGCTCACCGGGGCGGAAGCGCTTGTAAAGTTCAATCAAGGCTTCTTCTTTGGTGGTTGCCGGGTCGCGGTCGAGGGTGCGCAGCACCATTTCCGAATCACCCAGCAGCTCGATGATTTCCTCGCGAGTTTCGGCCAGGCCCAAAGCACGCAGCAACAGGGTTGCCGGCTGCTTACGCTTACGGTCGATACGCACCGAAAGAATATCGCGCTTGTCGGTTTCAAATTCAAGCCAGGCACCGCGGCTCGGGATGACCTTAGCGTTGTAGATGGTCTTGTCGGACGTCTTATCGCGTTCGGCGGCAAAATACACGCCGGGGCTTCTGACCAACTGCGAAACAACGACACGTTCCGTGCCGTTGATGATGAAGGTACCGCGAGGTGTCATCAGCGGGAAATCGCCCATGAAAACGTCTTGTTCTTTGATTTCGCCGGTTTCACGGTTGATGAAACGAATTTCTGCAAAGAGGGGCGCCTGATACGACACATCCTTTTCCTTGCAAACATCGACGTTGTATTTCGGTTCACCGAATTCGTGCTTGCCGAATTCGACGCACATATCTTTCGTGTTGCTTTCGATGGGGCTGATATCAGCAAAAGCTTGATTAAGACCCTCGTTCTTAAACCATTCAAAACTATCAGTCTGAATGGAAATAAGGTTAGGGACCTCCATGACATCGGGAATCTTAGCAAAGCTTCTGCGATTCCTATAAAGGCTGGTGGGAGCGGTATTTTTTCCTTGCACCACGAGGTTTTTCCTCCTTCATGCGAATCGGTAGATTTGCGAAAAAGTCGCAATTTCTAAAAATACTCCTGCATGACCCCTCAGTCAAGAATTATTTTTAGAAAGTGTGTTAATTATCTGTTGATTCGGCATCCTATCAGGGATTTCAGGAAAATAAATTTTTTCTTAGAAAGGGACTCTCGGCCCATTTCCCGTCGATTGCGCCCTGAAATGCAGCAGCGAGATGCTTCTCGAAAAAGCCTAGAGGGGACACGACGAGCCGTCGCTACCAACCGTGGCAGGATGCGTCATGGAAGGCTCATAGAATACCGAACGATTCTTGCCGCGAGCCTTGGCGGTATAGAGAGCGATATCGGCCCGCTCATACAGTTCGGGGAACGTCACGTCACTTTCATCGGTGATTACAATGCCCCCGCTCAAGCTTACTTCGTCAGGATAGCCCTCTTCTTCCGCAAGCTCTTTGAACCGGATCAGCAGCATGTCAGTTTTTTCCTTAACGATCCGAGCGTCGTAGATGTCGCGCATGAAAATGATAAACTCATCGCCACCCAGACGCGCGATAACGTCGGTGCGCCGAAACAGCAGGCGGGCGATGTTCACCAGTTCAATCAACATCTTATCCCCCGCCAAATGACCGAGAGAATCGTTGACCCTTTTAAAGAAATCGACGTCAAACAACAGTACGGCAAAGGAAAGATCACTCGCCTTCCGGCGCCCATAATCTTCGATTTCCTTGCACAGATACGACCGATTGTAGGCCCCCGTCAAAGAGTCGGTGGCAGACTGATGACGTAAAACGAATTCGTGGGATATATCGACAATCTTCCCCACCAGCTTAACCGTCTTTCCTTCGCTATCGAAGATGCGGCGGAGCAAGACGCGGCAAGGCGTGTATTCGTCGGTGATGAAAAGGCCTTTGGGGCGATTACTGCGCAAGCGTAGGCGATACTCAAGCGCATAGAAGTCGCCGCTGTCTTGCGGCGCCGCGATTATCTGATTCAAATCTTCGACGAAGCGATCTCGGTCTTCCGGCGCAACCAGTTCACCCGCCAAAACCCGGTCGCGGAGAAAATAGTTAAAGACGCCCTTTCGGTGCGGCAAACCATTGAGGGGTTCCAGTTTTGAAGAAAACACCTTGAGCGCATCTCGGTGTACGTCGTATTCACAAACGACGTCGTCGGAAAGTTCTGCAACGGTTTCGTAGCGCTTCCGTTCGATGCGCAGGCTCTCGAGCGTTTCCTTATCTTCAGAGATATCGGTGATAACGCTGTAGATAAAGGATTCGCCACTTCGATCTACGACCCGGTAACCACTGTCGGTAACCCAAAGCAGCGTGCCATCCTTTTGGCGCATGCGATATTCCGTGTGGTAATCAACGCCTTGCGCGAAGCATTTTCGACATTCGGCGAAAGCCGCAGGCAAATCGGGTGGATAAATCGCCCCAGCCGCCGTAGAACCGCTCATTTCCAGAAATTCATCACGCGTATACCCCAGCAAGAAACAGAGTGAATCACTGACGTAGCGAAACGTGCAAAGTTCATCGTCGAGGGTGCTTATCACACCGACACGAGCCGCTTGCAAAGCACGATCGATTCGGGGGCTGATGCCGAAAGCCGGCGGCGTTTCAGTCAGGGGATCAAAGGGCGCCGCAAAAATTTCGGAGGCACTTACCGTGCCGGTGCCGGAAGCAGAATCGACGCACTCTTCAGTTGTTCGAATCAACCGGGAAGGAACCGTCCCAGTACTGGAATCAGTTTTCATCGTCACCCGTCGCTCCGTTGCCAGATAAGCCCTTACGATTAACACAATATACTACCATACGGAGAATATGAAAAAAAGAAAGGGGCTATACCCCTCAGGGGGGAGATGTTAACAAAAGGGATACCAACACGACACGCGCTTTTCACATTTGATGATCCGGGGGAAGGCATCACCACAAAAAGCGTCTTGTGATGTGGCGAAATCCGTTTCGCACAGCACGCATTCTTTCCTTATCAAAATCACGCAATTCGACCCGCTGAAATGCGACCATTCCTGCTATCATCGCAGCTATAATCAATCGCGTGCGCTCAATGACCGCACCGTGCCTAAAGGAGGATGTTTGTGGAATCCAATATGAAACGTCGTGATTTCCTCAAAGCCTTCGGATTAGGAACGGGAATCCTCGTGGCCGGCAGTGCGCTTCCGGGGTGTTCGATGCAGCAGGCCATCACGACGACCGTTGCCAAAACAACCAATGAAACCAATGAGGGCGATATCGTTTTCGGGATGCCGCCCGTGAATTTCACCCTGAAATTCGACGTACTGATCGTCGGTAGTGGAATTGCCGGTTTTTCAGCGGCCATCGATCCGCTGGAGGCCCATATGACCGTCATGCTTGTCGACAAACAAAACCTGCTGGGCGGAGAAAGCTACCTTGCCAACGGCCTTTTCACCGTCGAGGGCACCGACATCCAGAAGAAAGCCGGTCTCTCGATTTCTGTTGACGAAGCCTGGAAACCTTACGAAGCAGAGCTGAAGAAAACCATTCCCGCATCGGGGCTCGTTTTTCAAAAGAAGTTATTTTCACTGCGAACGGAATGGGTCAACCGCGTCAGTACCGACTACGGCGCAAAATTTGCCAACCCTTCAGACAGCATCAAGCAGGGTGCGCCCACCAACATTCTGCTGCCCGAAGGAGGCATTGGCGATATGGAGCATATTCTTGCTCCTTTGCGCGACGGGTTGGCCGAAAAGAGCCTTGCCACCAAACTGGGCATGAAGGCGGTCGCTTTCATCGTCGACACCAACGCAACGGTTATCGGCATGCGACTTCATTTCCAGAAAACGGGAGACTATGTCGACATTCGAGCGGGAAAAATTGTTATAGCAACGGGCGGCTTCGCCTGCAACCAGGAAATGGTTGCCGCCAATGTGCCCAGCCAGCGCGAAATCGGATGCCTCACCACCTATTCCACCGGCGAAGGTCAGCTGCTCTGTCGCCACCTCGGCGGACAACTTTCCAGCATGGACCGTACCGCCGACTTAACGGGAGACCTTCCCGACGCATCTACCTGGGGGTTGTTCGGTCCCGTTGTACAGATCAATCCCTTCGGGCATCGGTTTGCACCCGAAGACGATCGCCACGCCGCAGCAAACCGATGCCAAAACGATGAGCTTGGGTACTGGTGGACCATCTTCGACAAGCAGTTGCTCGAAAGCACCCAAGCAAGCAATCTGGCGAAGAATTTACAGAAGAATGCCGCGCGCAAGATCGGTCCTTTCGATACGATTGACAGCCTGGCGCAGGCCATGAATATTCCAGCTGACACCCTGAAGGCAACGCTCACCACCTTCGACCGCATTGTCGCCAACAAGAAAGATGACCAGGAAGGACGCACGCATTTCCTCAAGTCGCTTACGGCGCCGTATTATGCCGTGAAGCAGTTTCCTAAACGATACCAGACCTTAGGTGGCGTAAAGACCGACGAAAACGGGCAGATGGTAGATGCCAACGGCTCACCAATAGCCAACGTATACTGCTGCGGCGCCTGTGCTGAAGGCAATCTAGCGGGCCTCGCCAGCGCTGCCGCTTTCGGCTTATGCGTGGGGCAAGCCATCGTCGACGCCGCGAAGTAGCACACCTACCCCGACACCCCCAACACAACAAATCCTTCGAAGGCTGCCGGGGAATCTGTTGTGGCATCTTACCCATCCATCTTTTACCGGGTGAGTAGAAATCTTATCCCTGCGACGAATTTCCGTCGCAAGGATTTATGGCGCAGCAGGTACTAGGGACGGAAGGTTTTAAGGGGTTTGCCATCGGAACCAATGTCGCCCGTAATCATTTTATTCTCCCAGGCCCAATTGATTGCCTGAATCAAACTATTTCCTATAACAAGCGGCGGCTATTCGGCCTTTGCCTGCCGTATCAAAGCCGCCTTTGTCGGTTCGCCCCAGCTGTACTGTGTCATGTATTCGTCGCAGAATTCAGCGCGCGCGGTTTTGTCGCCCTTTAAAAAACGGTAATAATCGCAGGTGAACTTCGCCGTATCGAGACGACGCCCTTCGCGGGAAACGATCAGCATATCCCCCACACCAGCCTCATCGAGAACACCCTGAAGCCGTCCGAACGCCTTGCGGCACAGGCTTAGCGCAGCATCGCTGGCAGCTTTATCGCCCCATATCGTGGCAAAAGCTTCATCCGTCGACAAAAAGCCTCCCCGGCGATCAACCAGCAATGCCATGAGCTCCTTCGCCTTCGAGCTATGGAACTCCAAGGGTACCCCGTCAACGAACACGTCGAACGCTCCGAAAGTGCGCACCCGAACCCCAGCAATCCTTGATTCGTAAAACGACATAGGCGGATAAGGCGGTTCAAGCGCCCTCTTATAGGCAAACGATTGAGCGGTAGCAACAATACGAGCAACCTGCTCCGCTTCAAACCCCTCCTCAACCAACGCTTCGGGGGTTCTTCCCTGCTCGAAGACGGCAATGAGAATCTTATCGAGCGTAGCGTAATCAATACCGAGGCTTTTCTCGTCTTCTTGATCGGGAGAAAGTTCGGCGCTCGGGGGCTTTGTGAATACGTTTTCAGGAATGGGCGCGCACTCGTTACGCTGCACGGCGGCTTCGTTGCGCCAGCGCGCTGCGGCATAGACATCGGTCTTATACAGCCCGCCTAAAGGAGCGAACGCCCCGGCAGTATCACCATAGAGAGTGGAATACCCCATCATGGCTTCACTCTTGTTGCTGGTGTTGATCAACAACCATCCGTGCGTATTGGAAAGCGCCATCAAGCACACCATACGACAACGCGCCTGGGTATTTTCAGCAGCAAGGCCCGCAAGCGATCCCTCGCAAGCAGCGCTCAGCACGCCAGCAAAGGCCCTGAAAGGCTGGGTGATGGAAATGGTTTGAGTGGCAACGCCCAACACAGAAGCCAAATCGAGCGCGTCGGTCAGGGAGCTTTCACTGGAATAGGGACCCGGCAACAGCACGCCATGTACGTGATCTGCGCCGAAAGCGTCGACACACATCACAGCGACCAGACTGGAATCCATACCACCCGAAAGCCCGATAACAACATCGGAAAACCCGGCTGCGCACACGAATTCACGCAGGGCATCAACGCTGAGCAGGTATTTTTCTTCCGGCTGCACGAGGCCACCAGCGCCTTACTGTATTGCGTTGATGCGGTTGGTCAACCAGGTTGCCCACGCTTCGACCCCGTCGCCTGTGGTGGCCGCAATCGGGAAAATGGGAGCAGTCGGATTGAGCTGTTGCACGGACGCATAAAATGCATCGCGGTTAAAATTGAATACAGGCATAGTGTCGACCTTGTTTAAAATGACAGCTTCAGCGACCTGGAAGATACCAGGGTACTTGAGGGGCTTGTCATCCCCTTCCGGTACGGAGAGAATCATGACTTTCGCGTTTTCACCCAAGTCGAAATCGGTCGGGCACACCAGGTTACCCACATTTTCAACGATTATTAGATCAAGGTTATCTAAATCGAGCACATCGACCGCGCGACGAATCATGTCGCTTTCCAGGTGACAGGCGCCACCGGTGTTAATCTGCACCGCCGCAATGCCCTGCGCTTTTATCTTCTCGGAATCGACCGACGAGGCGATATCGCCCTCGATGACCGCGATGTTAAACGTGTCGCGTAGCGCCTCGATGGTGGCGAGAATCGTGGAAGTCTTACCTGATCCGGGGCTGGCCAATAAATCAAGTACGTATACGTGCTTTTCCGCGAACAGTGCCCGATTGGCAGCTGCAAGCGCATCGTTTTTGTCGAGAATCGGTTGCTTAAGATCTATCTGCATGCCTACCTCCAGCTAATTTATCTTTTTTGGGGGGGAGAAATCCCCTTCTTGCTTATGTATAAACCCCGATTCTTCGCTGTGCTCAGAATGACAATGCCTTCTTTGTTAGGGAGGGCGAGTGTGCTTGCTACTCTTTGTCGTCGGGGATATCCACTTCGATAGAATCGATTTGCAGTTCGCGGCCGGCGATCAGTTCCGTGGCGAATTCGCCACATGTAGGGCATGTCATGTGGAAGCGATCATGCTCGAATTCAGCGCCGCACTCCAAACAACGACTGCGCGGCTGCACCATCGTAATCTGCAATTCGGCATCCTTGTACATCGGATTGCTTTCCGCAAGCGCCTCAAAAGCGAATCGCAGGGCATCTTCAATAGCCTCGGTCATAACGCCGACCGAAAGCGATACCTTCAAAATCTTGTCGGCGCCAGCCTGAACTGCAGATTTATCCACAACTTCCATGACGCCGGTCATGATTCCCAGTTCGTGCATAAATTTACGCCTCGTCCTTCTTGGCAAGCTTCTCAGCTTTTTTGGCCGCGCGCTCCGCTTCCCATGCTTCTTCTTCGGCAGCTTCCTTCGCCATTTCTTCTTTTTGCTTCTTCACGCGCTTGCCCAAAGCAACGCGCGCGATGAGTAGGCTGCCCTCGTAGAGCACGACCATGGCGGCGAACATGAGCGCCATGGTGACCGGCGAAGCGTCGGGCGTGACCATGGCGGAAATAACCAAGAGCACCAAATACACCATACGCCAGCTTTTGCGCAGTTTCGAATAAGAAACAACGTCGAACATGACCAGATAGAAAATGATGAGCGGCAGCTCAAAGGCGAAGCCAAAGCCCAGCTCGAACTTGATGATGGTGTCGATCCACTGCTTTGCTTCAGGCATGACCTGGGCAAACCCCTGCGACTGATCGGTCAGCCACTGGAAGGCGGGGTTCAAGATGATAAAGTAGCAAAACACCGTACCGAAGATAAACAACGAAGTTGCGGCAGCGAAGGTAGGAATGAACCACTTGCGTTCGCTCGGCTTCAATGCCGGCAAGAAGAATGCAAGAATCTGCCATAAGATAACCGGGGCGCAGGCAACCAGAGATGCCCACAGCGATATCATGAAACGAACGGTGAAAGAATCGAACGCACCGAATACGTTGAGCAGGGCCAAGCCCGATTCATCGTGCGGCATAAATTCCGCAACTGGCTGCAGCAGCAACTGCGCGATCGTGGGTGTTGCCATGTAGAAAACGCAGACCGCAATGACGAGGCAAACCAGAATACGCACCAAGCGCATACGCAGTTCACCGAGGTGATCGAAGAGGGGCATTCGCGCGGGACCGATGGGCATCGTTATTCCCCCTTCTCTGTCGAAGTGGTGTCGGTTTTGGTAGCCGCTACAGGTTTTGATGCGGTATCGGTTGCAGGTTTAGCGGTACGCGGAGTTGCAGGTTTGGTTGCTGTGGGTTTTGACGCTGCAGGCGTTTCCGCCGGCTCGGCATCCGTCGCTGCTTTTGTGGGGGTCTTCTTTACCTGAGGCTTGTTACCGAACAGCTCATCAGCCTTAACTTCAGGCTTTTCATCGGGCTTAACCTCGGGCTTTTCGTCGGGCTTTTCGGCAGCAGCTTTTTCCTCCGCGGCCTTCTTGGTGGCGCGTTCTTTATCATACTTGGCTTTGCGTTCGGAAAAGCTCTCCGTTTTCTCGTTCGTCTTCGTGCTGTCCTCGAGTTTCGAGAGCACTTCGAGAGGGTTTTTGAACGGTTCGTCTGAATTAGGATCGTAAACCTCAGTCTTGATGACCTTGGTCATTTCTTCTTGAGCGTTTCTGAATTTAGCGATTGCCTGGCCCACCGTTTTGGCGATAGCGGGCAATTTGTCGGGTCCGAAAATCAGGAACCCGAACACTAGAATCAATATTAGTTCAACTCCACCGATACCAAACAAGCTAACCCCTTAGGCAATCGGGCGCGCCGGTCACCCAGCGCGCGCAACAATTTTTTTGTATGACGATAAATGCGTAACCGCAACATAGTACCGCAAGATGTTACGAGCCACCACCCATAACCATCAACGCCATAGTTGGCAACGAAAGCGCCAACACCAAAATCACGCAAACCGCCACAATAACAATCTTTTTCGCGCGTTCTGACTTTTCTCTTTTTTGCTTTGCCAGACGCTCGCGTTCCTGCGCTTGTGCGATACGCTGCTGACGCTCTTTCGCTGTAACAACTTGCTGTTTTTTAGACACGCTAACCCCTCAACTTACCGCGGATTTCAATGACGCGAGCAATATTTTTGGCCACTTCGACATCGACATGCCAGTGGTTTTTCTCGTAGAGAACCGTTCCGGCGACCATGGTCATCAACACGTCGGAACCGCTGACGGTGTTGACCACCGCAGAGATAGGTTCGGTCGTGGGCGTTTGGTGTGAACCGGAAAGATCGACGGCGATGATGTCGGCATACTTGCCGATTTCGAGTGACCCAATTTTATCATCCATGCGCAGCGCACGCGCACCGCCCATGGTAGCCATTTCAAGCATGGTCGCGGAATCAAGGAACTTGCCTACGTTGACCGCTCGCTGCACGAGCATGCCGATGCGCATTTCGGTCAGCATGTCGGTCGAATCGGTTGCGGCCGGAGAATCAGTACCCAGACCGACGCGCATACCGGCTCGCAAAAATTCAGTGATGGGAGCCACACCCATGCCCAGCTGCGCGTTGCAGCGGGGGCAAACGGCAATAGCGACATCGTGTTCCTTTAGCTTTTCGAGGTCTTCGTCGTTGATGTGCACGCAGTGAATCGCCAATACGTTAGGCGATTCAAACGCGCCCCAGTTAAGGGCATAATTAACCGGCGTCACACCCGTGGGCAACCACGGCGGGATTTCAACGTAGCCACGCTTGACGTCTTCGGCGTGGATGGAAAACGGCGAAGAGCCGTATTTGATGAAGTCGTATTCTTCGCGGGTGCCCGCCAAATGCATGGCGATGGGCATGGAGTCACCAGCAAATTCAACAACTTTACCGAACACGGAAGGATGGCACACGAACAGGGCCGCCGGGGCTATACCAATAGTAATGCGATCGGAATCGACTTCCGACTTCCACTTCTTGATGTCAGCCTTGGCAAGCTTCATGGCGTAATCGACGCGGCGCTTATCCATAGCGCCCACTTCGCGATAGATAACCGAACGCAGACCGAGCTTCTGAGTTGCCTGACAAGCGGCGCCCGTTGCGGTAATGTCGGCGACGCAGGTAATGCCCGACGAAAGCGCTTCAAGGCCACCGAGAATGGCGGAATCATACCAATCGCTCGCGTTCATGAGCGAGGACTTTTCGTTGACCGAATTAATCCAGGTGGAATAGGGTACGTCGTGCACAATGCCGCGCATGACGGAGTTTTCGAGGTGGGTGTGAAGATCAACCAAACCCGGCATGAGGGCTGCCAAACCAAAATCGCGTGTTTCCTCTTCGGGATAACGCAGCTTGAGAATGTCAGCTTTGCCGATATCTATGATCTTTCCGTCGCGGACCAGAACCGCCCCATACTCAATGGGGACAGAGGTTACCGGGAGAATATATTGAGCGCACAATAACATAGGAGCCTCCTGCTTTTTTGTGTGCGATTATCATAGCATTTCCGCTTCACGCCACGCCGCACAGAGCACGCTCCTCCCCTATTTCTCAACAGAGTTGCACGGCGAACGGTTGCTACACCCTTCCGGAAGCCACAAACCCCGACGCTTCATTACGCTCGCTCAAAAAAGTACTGGTATACTTTCTTACCAGAGACAGGGGTTTCACCGGTTACAATACTCCGCGCGCGCCAGCCTGACGTCGCGCGGCTGTTCACGAACTTGAAAAGATTCGTGCGCATCAAGCCGATTGTAAACCGCTATAATCGGCACCAATCCATTGAAAACCGACCCGAAACGCCACGGTGACACACACATGACCAGCACGAAAACAACCCAGACCACGCACACCATCGACACCGCTACCGGCAAAGAAGCCCCTGCCGACATTTCGGCTGAGCGGGTGTACGAGATTTTTTCCACCATCGCCCAAAAATATGAGCGCTTCAACGCCCTTTCCAGCATGGGAACCTACAAACTCTGGCTGCGAGGCATGATGCGTCAAGCGCCAATCGCGACAACCGACGACGTACTCGATATCGCTGGCGGGACAGGTGACGTCGCGTTTTCCGTCGCACGCGCAAAACACCCGGCCCATATCCAGCTGACCGATCTAGTGCCCGAGATGCTCGATGTGGCCCGAGCGCATTGTGCCGATGGCGACAGCGATGGCGTACCGATTGATTTTGAAGTGGTCGATGCTCAGGCTATCCCCTATGCCGACGCAAGCTACGACGTGATCACCATGGCCTACGGTATCCGTAACATGCCCAACCGAGAGCTGGCGCTGAGCGAAATGTATCGCGTACTCAAACCCGGAGGCAGCCTGGTGTGCCTGGAGTTTTCTCGACCACCACTAGCCGTGTGGCGCGCACTGTATACGTTTTATCTCAAGCACATGATTCCGCTAATCGGAGGCGCGGTGACCGGCGACAAGGAGGGGTTTGTCTATCTAAGCAAATCGATCAAGGCCTTTCCCGACCAAAAAACGTACGCCGCTATGCTGCACGATGCGGGATTTTCGGAAGTGACCTGGAAGAATTACACCGGAGGCATAGCCGCCGTCCACGTGGCCAAAAAACCAAATCAGCCATAAGTGTCAAAAACTCCCGTTTGAAATTGCCGAAAAGCATCCTTCTTTCGCAGGCTACAACACCGATTTTCAGTGGGAATACTAGGCTTCCTCTTCCACGCGGGTCATGCGATAGCCGACGCCAACGCGAGTTTGGATGTAGCGCGAATGAGCGGGGTCGGCTTCGATTTTTTTGCGCAGGGTCGCCATAAACACGCGCAGTGACGGAATATCTGAAGCAAGAGCCGTCCCCCATACCTCTTTGAGGATGTAGTTGTGCGTCAACACCTTGCCGGTGTTTTTTGCCAACAGACACAGCAGGCGATACTCGATGGGAGTCAGGTGGATTTCCTGCCCGGTAAGCGTGACGATCGAAGCGACATAATCGATGCACAAATCTCCATTGCGATACACCGGTTCGTCACCGGTGCCGTCCACCGCATCGCGCTGCACCCGACGCAGGGCAACCCGAATGCGCGCCAGCATTTCCTCGACGGAAAACGGCTTCACCAGATAATCATCGGCACCTGCGTCGAGCGCTTCGACCTTGTCGGCGTCGGAAAGCCGTGCCGACAGCACGATGACGGGAAGGGCCGACCAACCACGCAGCTTGCGAATGATATCGACCCCGTCCATGTCGGGAAGGCCCAAATCAAGCACGACTAAATCAGGCTGATGCGAAGAAAGTTCGAGCAGAGCCTGGGCACCGCTGACCACTTCCTTGTGTTGGTAATCATGCAGATCGAGCGTCGTTGCCATGAGGTTACGCACCGCTGCATCATCTTCAACCACAAGAATCGTGTATTCATCGGCCATGTTCACTCCCGCTTCTTCTTGCTCGCTGCGAAACCCTTATTTCCCACCAAACTCAGGATGGCATCTTTTCTTCCAGTTCATTCAAATTTTCGGCCTTTACCCGGGGAAGCGTGAAGAAAAATTCGCTGCCGTGCGGCTTGACATCACCCACATAGATTTCGCCGTCGTGCACCCGAACGATCGAGCGACAAAGGGCAAGACCCAGCCCTAGGCCTCGGCGGGAATCTCCGCTTTTTCCCGTGGTTGCCCCATTGTAGAACATATCGAAAAGGTGAGCCTTGTCGTCAGGGGAAATACCCGGGCCATCGTCGGTCACCGCGATGCGTACCTCGGAATTCGTAGCCCCCTCCGCAGAGATAATGACACTGGACCCTTCCGGGGTGTAGTCCAGCGCATTGTTGACCAGGTTGATAATAACCTGCATGATTAGCCGTGCATCCATCTGCGCCAGCAACAGCTCGTCGGGAATATCAACCGAAACTCGATGCTTTTCGGCCTTACGGCTCACGTGCGCAAGCGCAGCGCGAACAACATCGCCGACCAATTCAGGATGCGTTTCTATCTGCCGAGTGCTCTCGTCAATGCGCGTAACCGAAAGGAGGTTTTCCACCAGAGCGATAAGCCACGAGGAATCGTCATAGATATCTTGATACATACGATGTTTTTGCGCTTCGTCCATACACCCCGCATCGTTAAGCAGCACATCAGCATCACCCGAAATGCTGGTGAGCGGCGTGCGAAGATCGTGCGAAATCGTGCGGAGCAGGTTGGAGCGCAAAGCTTCCGTTTCCGCCTTCAGTTCAATCTGCTGACGCTGGTCGGCAAAGACCAGCTGTTCGGTAATCTGGCCACATTCGTCAATGATTGCCCCCAGCAGGTTTTGCTCAAACGCTCCAAAATCTTCGTTATCCCTTTCCATCACCAAGCCGGCTACGCCAAAAACGGAATCCTTGCCATGGATTGGCAGGTAGAGACAGAGCGACTGCGAAAGCGTATCCGTCGTAGCTCCGGCGCGTTCGCTATTGAGCGCAACCCAGGCAGCCACCGCCTGTTCGTCGGGAGAGCAGATCGCCGCCGAAGTCGCGTCTCCCCCGCCGGTGCCGGGCACGTCAAACACTTCCGGCTGCATAAGACCCCCCGATTCCGCTTGCTGATACATGACAACCGGACGATCAAGCAACTTGATTATCTGTTCAGCGGCAGCGCGAAAACACCCCTTCGTATCGGTTGTCGACTGCAGCTTGCGACTACTTTCCAGCAACACTTCCGTTCGGTATGCCCTGCGCGCGATGCTTTCCGTCTGACGCTTCATCCGTACGGTCATCGAAGAGGCAACTAAAGTTGCCAGCAGAAAGAAGAGGAAGATAAAGGGATAGTTGAGACCGTTGGCATGAAACGTGAACCGGGGCACGGTAAAGAAAAAATTGAAGGCAAGCATACTGCCGAGCGAGGCGAGCACCGAATAGGCAAATCCCTCCGCGCGCGTGGCGAGCAACACGACGATCAGCATGTAGAGCAAGAGAATAATCGCTGAGGAAAACCCGATTTCGAAAAAGAGCATACCGATTGCCGTGGACACCGCGACGGCAAGAATCGCCTTGATAACATCACCCGAGGTTATTTTAAAGGCTGAGGTGCGCCGCCACCGTTCAAGCCGAGTCGGCAGATCGTCTACGGGCACCACGTTAATGACACTGCCGTAGGAAAGGCGCAACAGACGATTGACGAGGTCATCCCCAATCGACCACCCGTGATGCCTTGCCAGCGACGAACCAACCACCACCTGAGAAATACCGGCCGTCGCCACATACTGAGAAATCTGGCTTGCCACGTCGTCACCGTACAGGGTAACGACACGAGCCCCCAGCTCTTCGGCCAAATCGATATTGTCGCGTAGGTGCGCGCGACTTTCTGCATCGAGTCGCTTGCTTTCGGTTGAATCAACAACCAGAGCCGTGAGCGAGCCATGGAAAGCTTCTGCCATATTGGCGGCAGCGCGAACAACGCGCAGGTTACCCGAGTTGGGGGTAATGTAGACCAACACATCCTCGCCCGCTTCGGGGCGCGAAGTGGTTCCCGAAGCGTCGACATTGCGGTTCATGCGGTCAGCCATACGCCGCAGGGCTATTTCGCGCAACGAGGCGAGATTCTTCTTCGAAAAAAAGTGCGTCAATGCCGCGTTTGCACGATCGGGCAGATAGATCTTACCCGCCTCGAGGCGCTCAATCAGATCTGCCGGTTCGATATCAACCAGTTCAACCGACACCGCACGATCGAAGATGTAGTCGGGGATACGTTCGGCGACGCTCACTTGCGTGACAGAGGCAATCTTGTCGTTGAGCGCTTCGAGGTGCTGCACATTGAGGGTCGTGAACACGTCGATACCGGCACGCAGCAATTCTTCGACATCCTGATAACGCTTCTTGTGGCGAGAGCCGGGCGCGTTGGTGTGGGCCAGTTCATCTACGAGAATGACCTGGGGATGGCGTGCGAGCGCCGCATCGAGATCGAACTCGCGCAGTGTGATGCTGCGATGCTTCGATTCCCGCGGGGGAATCTGCTCGAGACCTTCGAGCAAGGCCATGGTGTCAACGCGCGTATGGGGTTCGATGTAGCCCACAACCACGTCGCAATCTTTTTCCTCGATATCGTGAGCCTCTTCAAGCATGGCGTAGGTCTTACCGACGCCGGCGGCATAACCGAAGAATATGCGCAGGCGACCCTGCCCTTGATCGGCGGTTTTATCGAAATCTTCCCGGGCGATCCGACGCAGAAGCTCATCGGGGTCGGGCCGCTTGTCGAAATCAAATCTTGTCATCATATTCGCCACTCCTCTTCCCACCGACAAACGCGCCGCCCATCGCAAGCACGCACTCCGCCTCAAGGACCGCACAAGGGAACAGAACAAATCGTTTCCTTGGCTATAATATCCCGTCAAGCATAAGGTTTACCTTGAGAACGTTGACGCGGGCATCACCGAACACGCCCAGAAACGGTTGCGTCGTGCAGACGGCGATGATACTGCGTACTGTCGCCTCGCTTTTGCCGGTGTTGGCTGCCAGTCGCCGGACCTGGTAATCAGCGGCTGCCGGCGAAATGTCGGGGTCAAGGCCACTACCCGAACAGGTCACTAAGTCGCTGGGAATCGAAGCATTCTGCTGATCGGGGTGCATCCGATGCAAGAGCGCAACGCGCTGCGCCACAACTTCCGCATACTCATCGGAAGCGGGGCTCAAATTCGACGGCGTAGCCCACAGGGTCGGATTGCCCTGCGCATCGGCGATCATTTCGGTGTTCACGTTCATGACGCGACCCCACATATGCTTCTCGTCGGTAAACTGCTGCGCCAAAAGTTCGCTACCATACGTTTTCCCGTTGACTTCAATCACGCTTCCGTTGGCCTGATGGGGGAAGAACACCTGCGCAACCCCCGTAACGACGCCAGTGTACACCACGCCGACCAGCACCGTCATCACCACGAAGAGCAAAGCTGCGCTTCCTGCGATTTTAACGGTATTCTTACACGCCTTCGTCGATAGTATTGATTTCATCGTCATACCTTTCTCTGCTGCAACGCTTACAGCAATCCCGTGGCCACAACCAGCAGGTCAATGAGCTTAATGAACACGAACGGCAAAACGATGCCGCCCAAACCGTAGACCAGCAGATTGCGCGTCAGCAGGCTTTGCGAAGAGCCCTCGCGATACTTCACCCCACGCAGAGCCAGCGGAATCAGGGCCACGATAACGAGAGCGTTGTAGATGATAGCCGACAGGATTGCCGATTGAGGGCTGGCAAGCTGCATGATGTTGAGTGCGTTTAGTTGCGGGTAGAGCGGTACAAACAAAGCGGGCACGATGGCAAAGTATTTTGCCAGGTCGTTAGCGATGGAAAACGTCGTCAGAGACCCGCGCGTCATGAGTAGTTGCTTGCCGATGCGCACGATTTCGAGCAACTTGGTTGGCGACGAATCAAGGTCGACCATATTACCGGCCTCCTTGGCCGCCTGCGTGCCACTGTTCATGGCAACCGCCACATCGGCCTGCGCGAGTGCGGGTGCATCATTGGTTCCGTCGCCCGTCATAGCAACCATATGCCCATCAGCCTGATATTGGCGAATAGCCGCAAGCTTCGTTTCAGGTGTCGCTTCAGCCATGAAATCGTCGACGCCGGCTTCTGCGGCAATAGCGGCCGCGGTCATCGGATTATCTCCGGTGATCATGATGGTCTTGATGCCCATCGTACGTAAATCGGCGAAATTTTCTTTGATACCCTGCTTGACGATGTCTTTCAGGTTGATGACGCCTATGATTACGTGGTCGCGAGAAACCAATAACGGCGTACCGCCAGCGCGAGAAACCGACTCGACGCTCTGCCGACATTCGACGCTATAGGTGCCGCCGAATGCTTCCACGTAAGCTTTAATAGCCTCCGAAGCACCCTTGCGGATCTCGTGGCCGTCGAAATCGACACCGCTCATGCGGGTGACCACAGTGAACGGGATGGACTTCATGTTCGAGCCTTCCAATTCGCGCCCACGGATATCAAAGCGCTCTTTAGCTAGCACAACGATGGAGCGGCCTTCGGCGGTTTCGTCGGTCAGGCTTGCCAACTGCGCAGCATCGGCAACCTCGTATTCGGTGGCGCCATCTACTGGCACAAACTGCGCCGCCTGACGATTGCCGAGCGTAATCGTACCCGTCTTGTCGAGCAGCAAGATGTCAACATCCCCGGCAGCTTCGACAGCACGCCCGCTCATCGCAAGCACGTTTGCCTGATTCAAGCGACTCATGCCGGCGATGCCGATAGCCGAAAGCAGGGCGCCGATAGTCGTGGGGGCCAGGCACACAAACAACGCGATAAGCGAGGTAATAGTCGTGGGGTTCACGCGCCCCGCCTGCGCAGAAGAAAACCCGCTGAAGGTGAACAACGAAACCGCGACCAGCAAAAATACTATCGTCAGCGCTACTAGCAGAATCTGAAGCGCAATTTCGTTCGGCGTCTTTTTGCGGGAAGCCGATTCAACCATGGAAATCATCTGGTCGAGAAAACTGTGGCCCGCCTCCTGCGTGACGCGCACAACCAGCCAGTCGGAAAGCACCGTAGTGCCGCCCGTAACCGATGAACGATCGCCGCCGGATTCGCGCACCACCGGAGCCGATTCGCCGGTAATGGCACTTTCATCAACCGACGCCGCACCCTGGATGACCTCGCCGTCGGCAGGAACCTGCTCGCCCGCCACCACGAGGAATAGATCATTCTTTTTCAGGATGGCCGAACTTACTTTTTCACCACACACCCGAAGAAACGCAGCAGGGTCTTCTTCGTGGAAACTTTTCGCCTGCAGGCTCTCGCTGATCTTGAGCGCCGAAACATCACGCTTCGCAGCACGAAGTGAATCGGCCTGTGCCTTACCGCGCCCTTCCGCAATCGCTTCAGCGAAGTTGGCAAACAACACTGTGATCCACAGCACAGCCGCTATAGCGCAAATAAAGCCCGGCTGTGAATCGGAGATTCCAAACAACGCAAACACGAACAACGCCGTGGTCATGATGGCGGAGATATACACCATCAGCATGACCGGATTGCCAATCTGCTCACGAGGGTTGAGTTTGGCAAACGAATCTTTCAACGCTCTAACCATCTGAGCACTCGAATCGTTTTTCTTCATAGGAACATCAGTCATCTCTTCCTCACCTCTTCCCTTACAACGCCATCTGGAGTTGTTCGGCGACGGGACCCAAGGCTAAAGCCGGGAACATCGACAAAGCGCCGATCAGCAGCACGATCAAAATCAACAAGAAGACGAACACCGTATTGCTGGTGGAAAGTGTGCCCACCGAAACAGCGACACGGGGGCGGCGGCATAGGCCTCCCGCCAAAACGCAGGCAGCCGCAATCGGAACAAAGCGGTTCACCAGCATCATCACTCCCAAAACCGTATTGATAAACGGCGTGTTGGCATCGAATCCGGCGAAGGCCGAACCGTTATTAGCCCCCGCCGAGGTTGCGGTATAGAGCACTTCCGAAAAGCCATGGATGCCGGTATTCCCCAAGCTCTCAACCGTTGCCGGATGAAGGCAGAGCACCGACGCACCCACTAAAACAACCACGGGCGTGGTGATGCACAAGATCACTGCCATGCGCATTTCCGCAGGTCCAATCTTTTTCCCCAGGTATTCCGGCGTGCGACCAACCATCAATCCCGCGATAAAGACCGTCAAGATCACAAAACCAAGCATGGCATACAGACCGCTGCCGACGCCACCGAAAATGACTTCACCGAGCTGCATCAGTATCAGGGGAACCATGCCGCCGATAGGGGTAAAGCTGTCGAGCATAGAATTGACCGAGCCGTTAGAGGCTGCCGTCGTAGACGTTGCCCACAAGGCGGAATCGGCCACCCCAAACCGCGTTTCCTTGCCCTCCATATTGCCGCCGGATTGCCCCGATTGCCCCATGTAAACCGCACCACCCTGCGCCAGCTGAGGAGTGCCTGCCTGCTCGAAGAACGCAACGGCAAGCAGCGCCACAAGAAAGAGGATGAACATGGTTGCGAAAAGAGCTCGCCCCTGTTTCTTATCGGCAACATAACGCCCAAAGCTGAAAACGAGCGCCACCGGCAGCAGCAACAGCGAAAGACACTGGACCAGATTCGTGAATGGGGTGGGATTTTCAAGCGAACTCGCAGAATTCGCGCCGTTGTAACCACCGCCGTTGGTGCCCAACTGCTTAATGGCGACTTGGCTTGCCTGCGGACCCATAGGAATGCTTTCCTGGGTCACCTGCGAGCCGTCGGGGAGAGTGAGGGGCTCGACTAAATCAACCGTTCGATAATCTGAAACATTTTGCGGGACCCCCTGCGACACGTAAAAGACGCTCATGACAAGACAGAGGGGTATCAGGATGTAGAGGGTAGCGCGTACGATATCGGCCCAAAACGATCCGATTCCTTCCTTACCCTTACTGACCAAACCACGAAACACCGCGAAGAGCACCGCTATACCGACAGCCGGGGTCACGAAGTTCTGCACCGCCAGTCCGATAGCTTGCGAAAAATAGCTCAAAGTCGTTTCGCCGCCGTACGCCTGCCAATTCGTGTTCGAAACGAAGCTCGCCGCCGTATTAAATGCCAGGTCAAGAGGAAGACCCGGCAAGCTTTGGGGGTTGAACGGAAGCACCATCTGCATCATCAAAAGAGCCATCAGCACCACGAGCGAAATCAGCGAGAAAACCAGCACACTTATAAGGTAATGTTTCCACCCCATATTTTCGGTGGACTGAACCCCGATCGTTCGGTAGATAAAATTTTCAACCGGCACAAATACGCGACTGAGAAACGTAGGGGTTCCGGTCATGACCGCGTTAATGTAGCTGCTGAGAGGAATTGCCAAAGCGATTAAGAGAGCAACATAGACAAAATATTCAAAATAGACTGTCATCATCGATGATCACTCCCCTTAAGAAGCACGTAAAACAGATAAAGCAAAACCACAATACTCAATCCACCGACTACGTCGGTTACCCATTCCATGAGCCCTCCTCATTTGTTGACACCTTTGATTCTTGGCGCTCATTATAGGTTCGGCATGATTAGCGCGCCGTTAAGATTGACGCGCAGACATTAAGATAGGATTAAGAGAATTGATTCTTGATCTGTACTAACTGCATATATTTTACAGGGTGGTCCCTGCTTGTCACCTCGAATAGTTCATCAGTCAATTCGCTTCCGCAATCAAACAGCCGCCCGCTGTCCCCTACCGTCGATCCGTACCAAATACTCCCGATATCCCGCTTTGTCCTTCTTGATATTTTTGAGGAATTCAACCCCCTTCGCCATAACGTCTGCTAGCTTAGCCATTGTCGCTTTTCTTTAACTGATCCGAGCTTGTGCCTGAAATTTTAGTGAGCTACACAGAGGGTTATCTCTCCAAAATACCCCCGACAACGGCCAAGGATAGGAATTTATCGATGACGTGGTTTGGGCTTTGCTTAGATGTGAGAAACAATAATTTGCACAAGGAGACAGCTTTATGATTGAGGTAAAAAACCTTACACTCAAGTATCCCAGCGGCAAGGGCGTTTTTGATCTCAATTTTAAGGTCAAAGAAGGCGAGGCTATGGGTTATATAGGGCCCAACGGTGCAGGAAAAACGACGACCCTTCGCGCGCTTATGGGGTTCATGGCTGCAAACAGCGGAACGGCAACCATTAACGAGCTTGACTGCTATACCAAAGCACCCGAAATCAAGCGAATTTTAGGCTACATCCCTGGTGAGATTGCGTTTCCCGATGGTATTGACGGCGCGGATTACTTAAAATTCCTCTGCAAAATGCGTGGCACCACCGACCTTGCGCCGATGAAGCAGCTTGTTGAGCGCTTTGAGCTGGATATGCGCGGAAAGGTTAAGAAATATTCCAAGGGAATGAAGCAAAAGCTAGGCATCGTCATCGCCTTTATGCACAACCCCGATGTGCTGGTTTTAGATGAGCCGACAAGTGGGCTTGATCCCCTTATGCAAAGTAACTTCATCGACCTTGTTAATGAAGAAAAGAAAAAAGGAAAGACAATTTTACTATCCAGCCATATGTTTGAGGAAGTCGAGCGGACGTGCGATAACGTACTTATTATCAAAGACGGCAGAATTATCAAACAATCAGATGTTGCTGCGTTGAAATCCGAGCAACGAAAAACTTATATTGTCAAAACAAAAGACGGCGAAGAGGAGTTTCACGTTCGTGGCGAAGAGCTAAGCGCGTTTATTAAAAAACTGGGAACCATGGACGTTTTGTCGCTTGACGTTAAGGCGCAAGGGCTTGAGGAAATATTTATGAGCTTTTATGGCAAAGAAAACCTGGAAGGAGGGAAATAATATGAGCTTTACCTTATTTAAGGATACGTTCAAACGCAGCTGGAAGCTCCTTCTTATTTTCGCCTGTGTACTCTGCCTGTATCTAGGGGTTATTATTTCGCTGATTGACCCCCAGGATATGGCACAGGTCAAAGAACTTTACGGTGCAATGGGCGGATTTATGGACGCTTTTGGTATTGATATTTCCGCAATGACCGATCCGCTTGCCTACACTGCATCAACATTTTATGCGCTGATAGTTATGGTATTTACTATGGTGTTTTACGTCATACAAAATATGAGCCTCATTGCAAAGCCCGTTGACACAGGCTCAATGGCATACACCCTATCAATGCCTATTTCACGCACGAAAGTGGCACTCACGCAGGGCGTTTATCTGATTTTCGCCATGGCTGTTCACGCAGTTTTAATGTTCGCTGTGGGCGCAAGCATACTTTCGACCATGAGTGATTATTTGCAGACGAACTGGTTTTCGGCCTATCTTAACCTTGTTGCGGTGACGTTTTTGCTGACGACTATGGTTGCAATGCTTTCCTACTTTTTCTCGGTAGCCTTTTGCGACAGCAAGCTTGGAACAAGGCTTGCTGCGGGCGTTCCGATTGCGCTTGTTGTCATAAATATGCTCGGCGGTGTCGGTGGAGAACAGACGGAATTCCTCACGAAGCTTACTCCCTTCGGTTGGCTTGATAGCGTGGGGATCGTAAACGGCTCGGTAGAAACGCTGTGGGCGTATCTTGTGTTTAGCGGTGCTATCATCGTGATTTTGTACGCGAGTGCGTTTGTGTTTGGCAAAAAGCGTCTGCCAATTTAGATACCCAAAAAGCAATGGCCGCTCGCGGAAGGGTGCATTATTTCCTTTCCTCTACACCGTGGGTCGTGGTATCCTGTGCGCCATCGAAAGCTTTGGATGACGATTCTGGAAGAGACCCGCGTGTGGGCGCCGAAGGGGCATAAACTCTCAGGCAAAAGGACTGGAATCTGACAAAACTCTGGAAAGCCGCACGAGCGGCACCGACGAAGCAAGCCCCTCGGGGTTCATCTTTCAGGTAAGCAGACAGAGGGCGCGTACGAGACTTCTCGGCGCGCCTTTTTATATGGCAAGGACCGAAAGGAAGCGATGTGAGCGAAACATTAGTTGAAACCCCCGGGGTTGCCTCGCCAGAACGGAAGACGCCCCTCTATAATGCGCACGTCGCGCGGGAAGGGAAAATCGTTCCTTTCGCCGGCTACCTGCTGCCCATCGAATACCCGACGGGCCTCATCAAAGAACACCTCGCGGTGCGCAATGCCTGCGGTCTGTTCGACGTATCGCACATGGGTGAAGTTCGGTTCAGCGGAAGCGGCGCGCTGGCCACCCTCAACCACTTGCTGACCAATGATTTTACCTCACTCAAAATCGGCAAGGTGCGCTATAGCCCGCTGTGCTACGACGAGGGCGGCATGGTCGATGACCTGCTGATATACCGCCTCGGCGAAACCGAATACATCGCCGTGGTCAACGCCGCGAACAAGGATAAAGATATTGCCTGGATGGGCGACCACCTACTTGCCGATACCAAGATGGAAGACCTTTCCGATGTCGTTGCTCAACTTGCCCTCCAGGGACCACGCGCTCAGGCGATTTTGGCGAAGGTTACCCGCGAAGACCTGTTGCCGACGAGATACTATTCTTTCACCCGCATCGTCGAGGTTTCGGGCATTCCCTGCCTTGTTTCACGCACAGGCTACACAGGAGAAGACGGCTTCGAACTGTACTGCGCTCCTGAAGATGCCCTCGCACTCTGGAACATACTGCTTACAGCGGGTGCCGAAGAAGGGCTTATCCCCTGCGGCCTCGGCGCTCGCGACACACTGCGTCTCGAAGCGTCCATGCCCCTCTACGGTCACGAAATGGATGCGACGATCGACCCCCTAGAAGCCGGACTCGCATTTGCCGTCAAGATGAGCAAAGATGAATTCATCGGCAAAGAGGCGATCGCCGCCAAGGGCAAACCCTTTCGCACCCGCATCGGCCTTATCGCCACCAGCCGCGGCATCATCCGTGAAAACCAAAATGTTTTCTTGGGCGACACCATGATTGGGGCCACCACTTCCGGCACGTATTGCCCCTACCTGAAAGAATCGTGCGCCATGGCGCTTGTCGGTACTGAAACGGTTTCAATCGACGACGAAGTGGAAGTGGATGTGCGCGGTCGCCGGGTAAGCGCCCGCGTCGTGGCGCTCCCCTTCTACAAGCACGCGTAAACACTCATACTGTCAGTAACAGCCGGCGTAAAACCGGATCAATCAAGGAGGATATCAATGCAAGTACCTGAAGATCTTGGCTATCTCGACACCCACGAATGGGTTGCCACCGACGGCACCACCGCTATCGTCGGCATTTCCGATTACGCTCAAAACGAACTGGGGGGACTGGTGTTCGTAAACCTTCCCGAAGTCGGCGACGAAGTGGTTGCCGGCGAAGTATTCGGCGATGTCGAATCGGTCAAGGCTGTTTCCGACATCATCAGCCCCGTTTCGGGCACCGTTGCCGAAGTAAACGAAAAGGTTTTGGACAACCCCGAAATTATCAACGAAACGCCCTACGAAGCTTGGTTTATCCATGTCAACGACGCCACGCTCAGCCCCGATGTCATCGACGCTGAAGAATACGCAGGACGTTATCAGGATTGATCGCATACCTTCCGCATTAAACCCCCTCACACGATAGGAAAGGTTTTTATGGGCAACTATCTTCCCTCGACTGCGGCAGAACGCGCCGCGATGCTCGAGGATATCGGCGTGGCATCGATTGACGATTTGTACGTCGACGTGCCTGCCAGCCTGAGAATCGACGCACTCGCTATTCCCGAGGGCATCAGCGAACTCGAACTACGCGTGAGTGTCGAGGCGATGGCGGCGAAGAACACCGTCTTCCCTTCCATCTTTCGCGGGGGTGGCGCATACCACCACTTCATTCCTGCTCTCGTGAAAACGGTCACTTCGAAAGAAGAATTCGTCACAGCTTACACGCCCTACCAGGCCGAGATCAGCCAAGGCGTACTGCAATCGATTTTCGAATACCAAACGATGATGTGTCAGCTGACCGGCCTCGACGTGTCGAACGCCTCCCTCTATGACGGCGCAACCGCCGCCGCAGAGGCCGTGTTCATGTGCCAGGACCGCAAACGTTCGAGCGTCGTGATTTCGGGAACCGTGCACCCACAAGTCATCGAAACCGTGCAGACATACTGCGCAAGCCGCAACACCGAGGTGGTCGTCATTCCGCCCCACAACGGAACCGTCGACTTCACGGCCTTCCGCGCCGCACTGAACGAAACCTGCGCCTGCGCCCTCTTCCAGCAACCGAATTTTTTCGGCGTACTCGAAGATTCCGAGGCGCTGATTGAAGCAATCCACGCAGCCGGCGCCAAGGCGATTATGCATGTCGAGCCCACATCTCTCGGCATGCTCAAAACGCCCGGCGAAGCGGGAGCCGATATCTGCACGGCCGAAGGTCAGCCGCTCGGATTGCCGCTGTCGTTCGGTGGCCCCTACCTGGGAATCATCACCTGCACGAAAGCGCTGATGCGCAAGCTTCCCGGCCGCATCGTCGGACAGACGCAGGACGACCGGGGAAATCGCGTGTTCGTTTTGACGCTACAGGCGCGGGAGCAGCATATCCGCCGCGAAAAAGCTTCGTCGAACGTATGCTCGAACCAGGCGCTTTGCGCCCTGACCGCCAGCGTCTACCTTGCAGCGATGGGACCGCACGGTCTTGCGCAGGTGGCAAGCCTCAGCTATTCGAAAGCTCAGTATGCCGCCGCGCAAATCTGCGCTCTCGATGGTTTCGATCTCGTGTTCAACCAGCCTTTTTTCAACGAATTTGTCACGACCTGCCCCGTGCCGAGCGCTCAGATCGAAAGCGCGCTTGCCGAAGCGGGCATTCTGGCTGGCCTTCCCCTTGAAGAAGGCATTTTGTGGTGCGTCACCGAAATGAATTCGAAAGAACAGATAGATAGGCTTGTTCAGCTTCTTGCAGAGGTGGCATAAATGAAACTCGTATTCGAACTGACCCAACCCGGCCGCGGCACCACGATGCTTCCTGCCTGTGATGTTGCCGCGGTAACTCCCGACGCTCGCTTTTGCCGCTCCGAAGCCGCCCCCTTACCCGAAGTTGCCGAAGTCGATCTCGATCGCCACTACACGCGCTTGGCTCACGAATCGTTTGGTGTCAGCAAGGGGTTTTATCCGCTTGGCTCGTGCACGATGAAATACAATCCGCGCATCGACGAAGAACTTTCCGCGCTGCCCGGTTTCACCGCCATCCATCCACTGCAACCAGAAAACACGGTGCAGGGATGTTTGGAGGTCATGGCCAAAACGTGCGATCTGCTCGCCGAAATCACCGGGATGGATGCCGTCACGCTGCAGCCGGCTGCCGGAGCGCAGGGCGAATACGCCGGAGTTCTACTGATTCGCGCCTACCATCAGGCAAAAGGTAATACCGAACGCACGAAGATCATCGTGCCCGACTCTGCGCATGGCACCAATCCCGCAACCGCCTCCATGGCGGGTTTCACGGCGGTCAATGTGCCCTCGAACGAACAGGGCGGTGTCGATCTTGACGCGTTGCGCGCTGCGGTCGGACCCGACACGGCGGGCCTTATGCTGACGAACCCGAACACCGTGGGACTCTTCGACAAGAACATCCTCGAAATCTGCTCGATCGTGCACGAAGCGGGCGGGCTGTGCTATTACGACGGCGCCAACCTCAACCCGATCATGGGAGTCGTGCGCCCCGGCGACATGGGCTTTGACTGCGTGCATCTCAACCTGCACAAAACGTTTTCGACGCCGCACGGCGGAGGTGGACCCGGTTCGGGCCCCGTCGGCTGCAAAGCGCACCTCGCACAATTCCTGCCGACTCCGACCGTTGTCAAACGCGACGGACACTATGCGTTTGCCACCCCCGCCCACACCCTCGGCCGCATGAAATCGTTCTACGGCAACTTCGGCGTGATTGTGCGGGCCCTTTCCTACCTCATGACACTCGGCAGCGAAGGTATTGCCCAGGCGGCGCAGGCGGCAACGCTTAACGCCAACTATCTTATGCACCGGTTAGCTGACCTGTACTCCATGGCCTACCCTGGCCCCTGCATGCACGAATTCGTCATGGATCTGGGCGATTTGAAGGAACGATACGGCGTGTCCGCCCTCGACGTGGCCAAACGACTACTCGACTTCGACATGCACCCGCCCACCATGTACTTCCCGCTTATCGTGCATGAGGCTCTCATGGTCGAACCGACCGAAACCGAAAGCCGTGAAACGCTCGATGCTGCAGCAGAAACCTTCCGCGCCCTCTATCATGAGGCCGAAACCGACAGCGAAGCCCTGCACACAGCACCCCATTCCACCCGTATCGGTCGACCCGACGAAGTGCTTGCTGCGCGCAAACCCCTGCTGCGCTGGATACCCGAAACACCCGAAATGACGCTATAACACCAGCGCCCGCATCACCGCGACCCGACGATGGTGCCCTACCTGCTCTACCGAAAGCTACTGTCCGACGCGTCCCCTTTCCGGGACGCGTCGAATCAAAGAAGGACATACCGTGACCGAGCGGCTTTATTTTCACATTGAAAAGGATACCAACCCCTACCAGAACATTGCTCTTGAAGAGGCGATCCTCACCTCTCTTGAACCGGGCGATGTCGTCATGTACCTATGGCAGAATCGCAGTACGGTTGTGATCGGGCGCAATCAGAACCCTTGGAAAGAATGCCGCATCGCCGAACTCGAAGCAGAAGGCGGCCACCTCGCGCGAAGGCTTTCGGGTGGCGGCGCGGTCTTTCACGACCTTGGCAACCTCAACTTCACTTTTCTTGCGCGCGATCCCGACTACAACGTGGCGCGCCAGATGCAGGTGATCAGTGCTGCTGTGGCCTTTTTTGGGCTCGATGCGACCATTTCAGGACGCAATGATATCGCGATCGACGGCGCGAAGTTTTCCGGCAACGCCTTCTACCGCACGAAAGACGCCCACTACCACCACGGCACGCTCATGATCGCTGTCGATACCGCCTATCTGGGGCGCTACCTCAGCCCCGACCAGCGAAAACTTTCTGCCAAAGGCATCGATTCGGTTCAATCCCGCGTGGTGAACCTGGCCGATCTGTGCCCGGATATAACAATCGACACCCTGTCCTCTGCTTTGGTCGATGCTTTTTCACGGGTGTACGGCATCAATGCTCAACCCTTTTCTGCCGAGCACCTGGCGCGCATCAGACAGCAAGCACGACCCGACTTCTTCGCATCTTGGGATTGGAGATTCGGGAAGACGCTCGATTTCACCCACCGCTTCGACGCTCGCTTTGTCTGGGGCGGCATCGAGATACTGCTCAAGATCGAAAAGGGGACCATCGCCGAAGCCTGCGTGTTTTCCGATGCCCTTGACGCAGAATTCATCGCGGGCATGGCTCGTGCTCTCGAAGGCTGCCCCTACACCCTGCCGGAAATCAGGGCACGACTGAGCGGCATCGCGCAGACAACCCCCGAACAAAAAACAATCATTGCAGACTGTACCCGCTGCATTCAGGAAGAATTCGAGTAGACCCCAAAACCGGTTGCATGAAAGGAAGCGGACTTATGACACACTATGACGTCGCCATCATCGGAGCGGGACCCGGCGGCTACGTTGCCGCCATCAAAGCTGCTCAACTAGGGCTTTCCTGTGTGCTGATCGAAGAAGACGCCGTGGGCGGCACCTGCCTCAACCGCGGTTGCATCCCGACAAAAACGCTGCTGCACACCTCCGGGCTTGTTGCCGAGCTAGCTCATGCGGCCGATATCGGCGTGCGCGTCGAGGGGGTTTTTGTCGACTACCCCGCGTTGCGATCCCACAAGGCGGTCGTTTGCGATCAGCTGCGCGATGGCATCGAGACGCTGCTTGCCGGAAACGGCGTTCAGATGATTTCGGGGCACGCCACTCTTGAGGCAAACAATCACATAACGGTTACCGCTGCCGGAAAAACGCTTGAAGCGACAGCGACCGACGTGATTGTTGCCACAGGCTCAAGCCCCGCCACGCCGCCTCTTCCCGGAATCGATCTGCCCGGCGTGCACACCTCCGACAGCTTGCTTGCAAGCTTTCCCGAACTGGGCAGTATCGCCATCATCGGTGGCGGCGTAATCGGCATGGAATTCGCCGGCATCTACGCGGCCCTCGGCTGCGAAGTCACCGTGCTCGAAGCTGCCCCGCGCATTCTGCCCCTTATGGATAAAGAGCTTTCCCAAAGCTTGGCGATAGTCGCAAAGAAGCGCGGCTGCACGATTTGCGCGGGCGCGCTGGTCGAACGCATCGAGGCCGCTACGACCTGCGCAGGCAAGCTTGCGGTGCATTACGCTGCCAAAGAGCAAGAACAATGCGTCACTGTCGACGGCGTGCTTGTCGCGGTGGGGCGCACGCCCAACACCCGAAACCTGTTCGCCGAAGGCGTTGCCCCCGCTCTCGAACGTGGCCGCATCGTCGTTGACGAACGGATGCGCACCAGTATCGACCACGTGTACGCCATCGGGGATGCAGCCGATGGCGGCATCCAACTTGCCCACGTCGCATCAGCTCAGGGCATCGTTGCCGCAAGCGCTATCGCGGGTGTTGCGTGCGACATCAACCTCAAGGTGATTCCCTCCTGCGTATACACCAACCCCGAAATCGCCTGCGTCGGTCTGGACGAAGCCGAAGCGAAGCGGGCAGGCATTACCGTGCAATGCGGGAAGTTTTCTTTAACGGGAAACGGAAAGACGATCATCGGGGGAATCGATCGCAGCTTCATCAAGGTGGTTGCCGACGAAGAAGGCATCATCGTGGGCGCCCAACTTATGTGCGGACGCGCGACCGATATAGTCGGCGAATTCGCTCTTGCCATCGCCCAAAAACTCACCGTGCAGCAGGCAAGCGACATCGTTCGCGCCCACCCCACATTCGAGGAAGCCGTCGGTGAAGCCCTCGAATCCCTTCTCGGCGGATCGATTCACGCAATGCCGCGCAAGCGCAGATAGTTTAACCCGCTGACCTAGTAGGGGTCGTCAAGACTGGCATGGGCGTAAGCGTCGGTCGCAAGGTCGAAAAACTGCTGTTTGCGGAAGCGATCGAGCGCCACGAGCGCAATCATGCCGGCGTTGTCGGTGCAGGCCGAAAGCGGCGGCATCGTCAGCCGAACGCCCGCTTTCGCACACATCGTTTCGTAGGCGGCACGCAATGCCGGATTGGCAGCCACGCCGCCGCCCAAACAGAATTCCCGCGCGCCCGTCTGCTCCAGCGCCGTTTTTGCCTTCGCAATCTGCACGTCGATAACCGCCTGCTGAAAGCTGGCCGCAATATCGGGAATGTTGAGCGGCCGACCCGCCGCGCGCTCCTTGTTGACGAACGTGGTGACCGCCGTTTTCACGCCCGAAAGCGAGAACCGCAGATCGTGAGAGTGCATCATCGCGCGAGGAAAATTGATTGCGCTCGGATTGCCCTGGGCGGCATATTTTGAAATGATAGGTCCGCCGGGGTATCCAAGCCCCAAAGCTTTTGCCACCTTATCGAACGCCTCGCCCACCGCATCGTCAAGGGTCGACCCAAGGATCTCATAGTCGCCCCACGCCTTCACGTGGACCAGCATCGTGTGTCCGCCCGAAACGAGCGACACCACCAAAGGCGGCGTGATGTCGGGCGTAGCGATTTTGTTCGCGTACAGGTGACCTTCAAGGTGGTTCACACCGATGAAGGGCAGCTGCGCACCCCATGCCGCCGCCTTCGCAAAGGCAACACCCACCACCAGAGCTCCGACCAGGCCGGGGGCGTAGGTAACCGAAACGGCATCAAGATCGCGCCAACGCAAGCGGGGCACATCCAGGCGGGCGGCGGCCACATCGAGACATTCCTGCGTCACGCCGCAGATAGCCTCAACATGCTTGCGACTGGCAATTTCAGGAACAACGCCGCCGAAGCGAGCGTGGAAATCGATCTGGGAAGCCACCACATCGGAAACAAGCTGCCCCGCGCCGTCGATCAGCGCTGCAGCGGTCTCGTCGCAGGAAGACTCGATAGCTAAAATCAAGGGCTTCGCGATGCAGTCCTTCATGTCTGCGTCGTTGTGAATCTGCAGCTCCATACCGGCAACATCATTGCGGGAAAGCGGCAGGGGACCGTCCATGATAAGGGCATCTTCACGGTCGGCATAGTAATGGGGGCGCGTCCCGATTTCCTCAAAACCGAGGTCGCGATAGAACGCCTGAGCCCCTTCGTTGGAAGCCCGCACCTCAAGGGTGACGTCACGTGCGCCCAGGTCGCGCGCATCGGCAGCCAAGCGTGCCAAGAGTTCGCGCGCGATACCCCGACGGCGATACGCAGGGTCGGCAGCAACCTTGAGGATCTGAACCCTCCCATCAACCACCCATCCCCCGACATACCCCACCAGCGCCTGCGAAGGGGCGTACGCCGCCCACCAAACGCGATCACCTCGCATCAGTTCGTCAGCAACGAGAGCTTCGCTCCACGCATCGCTCGCCATGACGCGCGCATCGAGGCGTGCCACTTCGGCAGCGTGTGCCGCATCGAGCGGTTTATAGAGCATACCCGCGATATCCGACTGAGCATTTGCAATGGTCACATCGTTCGCGGTCGCTTTTCGATCGGCCCGCAACCCCGGCTCCTGCACTCCGGTTGCGAGGTTTTTAGGATCGTTTTTCGCCAGTCGAATGCGTTCGTTTTCCTCCGCGTCGGAAAGACGGGTATAGACCGGCAGCGCCAAACCAGGATTGCCGGCAACCGCGTCAAAGGGGTCTATCGTTCCCGCACGCCACGCCGCCTGCGCCGCCAGAAGCAAACCGGAACCGGTTGGCACCCACAGCGATTCATCGGCAAACGCGCCACACGACTCGAATAATTCGGCGTACTTCACCAGGGCGTCACCGGCAATTATCAGAGATTTCTCTCCGACACTCCGCGACGTCGCCAATCGGTGGTCAGCGGGAGCCTCTTCACGAGATTCCCGCAGGAATTCGACGGCATCGCCCGCCTTCACCACGCAGTCGGCATTGCGGCGAACCACCCCCGCATCGCCTACGTCATAACGGACCGGATAGACTTCCCGACGCATCGCATCGGCAACCACGGCAACTTCGCCGCGCACTGCGTGATCCCAAAGATTCCAGGCGATGGCATCGGTCGTCGAAACCCCCCACAGGGCAACTTCGAGCGCACTTGCCATGCCTTTGGCCGTAGCCATGCAGATACGCACGCCGGTAAACGATCCCGGCCCTCGTCCGCACACAACGCACGCGATGCGCTCACGCGCAATACCCTGCTGCGCGAGCAGGGTATCTATCCGGGGAAGCAGCTGGGTATTCGATGCACGACGAGCTTCCGCTTCGACGCTTGCAAGCAACGAGATAGTGCGCCCTGCCGCATGCAGCACACCCACGCCAATCGCAATCGTCTCGTTTGCCGTATCGAATGCCACTACGATGTCTTGTTGTGAATTATTCACATTGCCTCTTGGTGGTCGCAAAGGATTGATTACCGTTCAAATTCCATCGTCGTCTTCTGCAGGCGCGAACGAGAATCACTTGCCCACAGGAAGAGAAGGCGACGGGGGCGTTCGCCGAAAGCATGAATATGCACGCAGCGCGCGCCTTCTTCGTCGACGGAAATGGTGATGCTCAGACATTCATAAGGAGCGGCTTCGGAAAACTTGTCGCCCCACTCAACAAACGAAGCGCCATCACCTTCAATTGTTTCGAAATATCCGATGTCTTCCAATTCTTCGGGGGTTTCAAGCCGGTATAGATCGAAATGATACAGCGGCAAATCACCATCGAGATAGGAAAGCATAAGATTGAAAGTGGGGCTCGTCACCGGTTCGGAAACGTGCAGCGCGGCAGCGACACCTTGTACGAACTGGGTTTTTCCAGCGCCTAAATCACCCGAAAGCATGATGACATCGCTTTTGCGCAACAAGGGCGCCAAGGTTGCGGCCAGCTGCTTCGTCGCATCGGGCGAATTGGTCTTGCGCATATATGAGAGTCCGTTTGTCATGCCCCTATTGTAGCGCAAGAGCGCACTCGGCTGCGCGCACGGTTTGCTCCATCGTGACCGAAGTGGTTACCGACCCAAGCCCGCCCGGCACCGGCGTGATAGCCCCAACAATCGGCTCAACCGCGGCGAAATCGACGTCGCCGCAGAAAACGCCCTCGTCATCGAAATTGATACCTACGTCAAGCACGGTTTGCCCCGCTCTGAAATATTTTCCCCCAAAGGCGCGAGGGCGCCCTGTTGCACAAATCACGATGTCAGCCAACCGGGTCAGATCGGGTAGGTTTTCGCTGCGCGAATGGCACAGGGTCACGCTTGCGTTGCGTCGCAGCAGCATCAGGCCGACCGGCCTGCCGATGACGAGCGAACGACCAACGACAACAACATGCTTGCCCTCCACGGGAATTTGATAGAAATCAAGCATCCGAACACAGGCCGCCGCCGTACAGGGCGGAAATCCCTGGTCAGAATCGGCAAACACCGCCGCAAGGGACGACATCGAAATGCCGTCGATATCCTTTTCGGGCAGCAGGCGATCACACACCGCCCGCTCATCGATGGTGCGCGGAAGAGGGCGGAACATCAGGCAGCCGTGCACGGCTTCATCACCGTTAACCTGGTCGATCACCGCTTCAACCTGTGCCTGCGTTGCGTCCGAGGAAAGTTCGAAGCGCCTGAGCGCGACACCGAGTTTTTCCGCTCGCTTGATAGCGGTGTGCTCGTAGCTGATATCGTCGGGATGGGCACCCACCCGCACGAGGGCAAGCGTCGGGGTGATGCCCGCAACGCGCAGCGCCTCGATACGAGGCGCTAAATCGACAGCCATCGCCGCCACAACATCTTTTCCGGTTAAGAGTTTTGCCATGTATTAGCTGATCTCCTTCAAAATATACTGATAGAGCTGGTCGGCCCGCGCACCATTCACCGCGATAAGGGAAGTGGCTTCGTGGCGATAGCTTTCCGAACGTTGCTTGTCGTCCATGGAAGCGGTGTTGATAAAAACATTGAGCGCCGCTCCGCGCAGGGCGGCCTTCGCAAACACCACCGCAACGCCTACGTCGGAAAGCGCCAAACGAGAACCATTGTAGGCAAGGAAATCGGAAAGCTCGATCACCTTCGCGCAGTTACGCATGATATCCAAGGGAACTTCGCAGGCTTCGATAAGCGCCGTCTGAATGGCAGCTTCCTTTACGGAACGTTCTTCCGCCGTCGTTCGCGGGAGGCCATAAGCCGCCGCTAAAGGAGTAAACGCCCGCGCATCTTCATCCATCTGTTCAAGGAGGCGATTGCGCACACCGGACAAGCGTTCAAGCGTGATGTAAACCTCCCCCTCAACTTCGGCATACTTTTTCTTACCTACCGTGAGGTTGCCCACCATCGATGCGAGGGCGGAGGCGAGGGCGCCGCAGTAAGCTGAGGCACCACCGCCTCCAGGCGTGGAAGATTTACTGGCCAGTGCGTCGATAAATTCTCTATTGATCACGCGCGCCCCCTTAAGCTATTTAGAATAAACCGGAAATCTTACCCGTTGCATCAACGTCAATACGACACGCTGCAGGTTCTTTCGGCAGACCGGGCATCGTCATGATGTCGCCGGTCAGCGCCACCACAAAGCCAGCGCCGGCTGAAACCTTCACCTTGCTAACGGTGATGCGGAATCCGCGCGGAGCACCCAGCAAAGCTTGGTTGTCCGAGAAACTGTATTGCGTTTTAGCCATGCACACCGGCATGTCGGCAAAGCCCAAAGCCTCAAGCTGCGCAATTTCCTTGCGTGCTGCAGGCGTGAAATCCACTCCGTCGGCACGATATATCTTCGAGGCAATCGCCTCGATCTTCTCGGTCAAATCCAGGTCGCTCTCATACGAAAAGCTAAAATCGTTCGGCATGTCGCACAGACGCACCACTTCCTGAGCCAATTCGACACCGCCCTTGCCACCCTTTTCCCACACTTCTGAAAGGGCAACATTGACGCCGAGTTCTTTACACTTGGCTTCAACCAGTTCGATTTCAGCCTTTGTGTCAGTCGGGAACTTGTTGATGGCAACCACGCAGGGAAGCTGGTACACCTTCGTGATGTTTTCGACGTGTTGCAGCAGATTCGGAAGACCCGCTTCAAGCGCAGCCAGATTTTCGTTGTTGAGGTCAGCGCGTGCAACGCCGCCGTGATTCTTGAGTGCGCGCACCGTCGCAACGACGACAACCGCGTCGGGCTTGAGGTTTGCCAAGCGGCATTTGATGTCGAGGAACTTTTCAGCGCCCAAGTCGGCACCGAAGCCGGCTTCCGTTACGCAGTAATCACCCAAGGCCATAGCCATGCGTGTTGCCATGATGGAATTGCAGCCATGGGCGATATTGGCGAAGGGACCGCCGTGGACGAACGCCGGGGTACCCTCGAGCGTCTGCACGAGATTCGGCTTGAGAGCATCTTTGAGCAGCGCGGTCATAGCGCCTTGCGCCTGCAAATCGCCCGCCGTAATCGGAGCGTCGTCGCGCGTGTAGCCGACCACGATACGGCTCAAGCGTTCTTTGAGGTCAAGAATGGAAGTAGCCAGGCAGAAAATCGCCATAATCTCACTTGCCACCGTGATGTCGAAACCGTCTTCTCGCGGCACGCCATGAGCTTTGCCACCCATGCCGTCAACGATGTTGCGCAGCTGACGATCGTTCATGTCAACGCAACGCTTCCAGGTAATCTTGCGCACGTCAAAGCCGAGGACGTTGCCCTGCTGGATATGATTATCGATCATGGCCGCCAAAAGGTTGTTGGCAGCGCCGATGGCATGAAAATCGCCCGTAAAGTGCAGGTTGATGTCTTCCATGGGAACGACCTGGGCGTATCCACCGCCGGCAGCCCCGCCCTTGATACCGAAGACCGGACCCAAAGAGGGTTCGCGCAAAGCGACGACCACGTTTTTGTCGATCAACGAAAGAGCATCGGCTAGGCCCACCGTCGTCGTGGTCTTACCTTCGCCAGCCGGTGTCGGATTGATGGCCGTGACTAAAATCAGCTTGCCGGGCTCGTGCTTTTCGTTGGCTAGGAGGTTGTAGTCGACCTTGGCCTTGTAGTTGCCGTACAGTTCGAGATACCTGTCTGCAACACCGGCCTTTTTTGCAATCTCGGTGATTTTCTCGGGGGTCGTTGCTTGGGCAATTTCAATGTCTGACAGCACGTCGGGCCCTCACTTTCTGCGTTGATTCGGTTATAGGTAGGAATATACTCACAAATTGTTATTTTACTTCGTTTGCGCTTCAAAAATCATACGTAGTCCCTGTAAGGTCAATTCGGGGTTTACTTCGGTTACCGTCGAGCACAGTTTTGCAAAGCTCAAAGCTAATCCGCCCGTTGCAACGACCGGGGCATCGTATCCCAGTTGCGCGAAAACTCGGCGCACCAACCCATCAACCCGGTCGGCCTCACCGTAAACGATACCCACCTGCATTGTTTCCACCGTACAGGTGCCGATAGCGGTATGGGGATCTTCTAATTCAATCGCCGAAAGACGCGCAGCACGCTTGAACAGAGCTTCCATCGAGGTCTCAACGCCCGGGGCGATAATGCCTCCGATAAAATTACCGTCGCGGTCGATAACTTCCATATTGGTTGCCGTTCCGAAATCGACCACGATCACCGGGGAGCCATAGAGCTGCTTTGCCGCCACCGCGTCAGCGATGCGATCGGCGCCGATTTCGTGCGGGTTCGCATACTGCGCCCGAAAAAGGGGGCGTGCGGTTTCAAAGTTCACCACAAGCGTTTCCTTTGCGAACATCATCCGCCCCGCGTCGGCCCAGCGATCCGTCAAGGTTGGAACGACCGAAGCAAGTGCCACACCCTCGATATTACCGGACATGATTCCCCGATCATCGAACAAGCCACGCAGCTTCAAGCGCAGTTCGTCAGCGGTGTGGCTCGCATTGGTGCTAACGCGCCACATCTGCTTGAGAGAAGCGCCTTCGTAGATGCCTAAAACAGTTTGTGTGTTTCCCACGTCGATCGCAAGTAACATATCTTTAACAATCCTCTCTTTTGACCGTCTTCCGGAAACACTCTTTTTTTCGCATGCTATCATATACCCACGTTAACAAGCGCTTCAATAGCCGCTTAAACGCAGAACGACTAACGAAACGCACAATGAACCCAACGCGAAAAGAGCTACTACTATGGTCGATGAAGCTGCCCGTATCTTGATCGTAGACGACGAACCGTCGATTACCGAATTCGTAAGCTACGCCATGAAGAAAGAAGGTTTTACGGTCGACGTCGCAGGCGATGGCGAAAGTGCACTCGAACTACTCGGACGCAACCCTTACGATCTTTTCGTTCTCGACATCATGCTGCCCGGAATGGACGGCTACGAACTGTGCCGCCGCATCCGTGCTAAAAGTTCAGCACCCGTCCTTTTCCTTTCCGCACGCGACACCGAACTGGACAAAGTCGTTGGTCTCGAAATCGGCGGAGACGATTACCTGGCCAAACCGTTCGGCGTCCGCGAACTGCTTGCGCGCGTTCGCGCCCTGCTGCGACGTGGTTCCGGTTCGGACATCAATGCAAACGCTCACGCCATCACCGCAAGTGGCATCACCCTCAATGAAGATGCCCACACCGCCACCGGCGCGGCGGGCGATATTGAATTGACCCCGCGCGAATTCGAGCTTTTGGCGAGTCTCATGAAAAGTGCTGGCAAAGTGGTTTCCCGCGAAGATTTGCTGCGCGATGCCTGGGGCTGGGAATATCTGACCGAAACGAAGACGGTCGATACCCACATCAAACGTCTGCGCGACAAAATCGAAGCGGCGGGATATGATCCCAGCCTCGTCGAAACCGTGCGCGGCTACGGCTATCGATTCAAGCAGTAACGAACGAAACGCGCGTCAGCCATCAAACATCTTTCAACATACTTTTCGCTACTCTCAACTTTGTTGACCGTGCTTGCCTGCACCATCTGCATCACGATCGGCGTCTTGTTTTTAGAGGCGAAACCTTTCCTTTATATAGCACTGATTCCCGCGGGGTTGCTCACCTTCGGCGTCAGCTTAATCATCGGCCACTTTCTTGCGCAACCGCTACGCGACCTGCACCGCAAGATCGTCGCGATGGGGCAAGGCAACACGAACGTTGATTTTTCCCCAACCGAAAACCTTCACGAAGCCGATGTGCTCTCGCAAGATTTTAAAGACCTTTGCCAAACATCGCGCGCCCAGCGCAACGACCTCTCAATCAAAGAAGCCCGCCAAACGGCCTTCATCAGCGACGTCGCCCACGAACTGCGCACTCCTCTTACCGCCATCAGGGGAAACGCTGAAGTTTTGCTCGATCCCGACCTGCCATCCGAACTGCACAACAAATTCTGCAGCATTATCATCGCCGAAAGCGAACGCCTCAGCCGCCTTTCCAACGACTTGCTAACCCTGCAGCATATCGAAGAAGACACCACGCCCATGGAGCTCAAACGTGTCAACCTCAAATACATCGCCCAGGATGTGATCGATGCGTTAAGCCCGATTCTGCAAGAACGCAAGGCAAACGTTCGCGTCGCCGGAGAAGCACCCGATGTCCTGGGAAACACCGACCGGCTCAAGCAGATCATCGCCAACCTGACCGAAAACGCGAGTCGATTCATCGAACCGGGGGGTCATATCACCGTGGAGCTTTACGGGCTCGAAGGGAAATCCATCATCGCCATCAAAGATGACGGCTGTGGATTCGGCGACGCCGATCCCAGTTTGCTGTTCGATCGATTCTATCGCGCCGATTCATCGCGCACCCGCGGAAGCGGCGGCACCGGCCTGGGGCTGGCCATCGTCAAATCGGCGGTGGAAGCGCATGACGGCACCGTTGTAGCCTTCAACCGACCCGAAGGTGGCGCCTGTTTCCTCGTCGCCCTCCCCTCGATCCCTCCCGAGCTGTAAAACTCAGCGGTTAAGTTTTGCGGTATAAACGTATTTAGTTTTCGCTGCACCCGAGATGGTCTTTCCTGAACCAATCGATCGCTCTTCATACATACGATCAATGGTTTCCTTCATAGTGATATGGGCGTAGTTCCAGAAGGGATTGATATCGTCTTGCATGATAAAGCGACCCGTACCCGTAAAGTGATAGCGAAGACGTCCAAAAACACCCATAACATGATATTCCGTTATGAAATTGATGGCATCTTCGGGCATTTCTCGGCCATTGAGCATGAAGAGAACGTCTTCCCTGATAGCGGGAAGAAAAAGACTAATGATGTAATCGTATATATCCAAACAGCTATCCGGCTGAAAGGCCTTTGAGTAATACGCGCGATTGCCCTCAAAATGGTAGGCCATGGTTTTGTAAAACAGCTCTTGCGCAAGAAAGTGGTCATCTTCTTCAATGCGAGCATAAAAGGGCCAATCGGAATAATTGTCTTGCAGGCATTGATGGGGGAAGACTAGATCGTGCGCAGCAAACTGAGGCTGTTCAAGCATACGTCTGAGATAGTCACGATAAATCCAATGAGAAAGATCTTCGGTATTCTCGAAATAATTATAGAAGGTTTTCCGATCGATATCGAGCGCCGTGGTCACATCAACCACCGTCACCCTTTTCTTGGGAGGCCGCTGAGCAACCAACCCCATAAAAACCTCGGCGATCTTATCTCTGCCTTTTGCCGCAAAATCCATTAGATGCCTCACCTCTCTGAATAAAAACTAAATTTTATGCAGTTCACACCTATTCATACTGGCTTTACCAAAACAAATCAAGCCAACAAAATACCCAATTTCCGCTTTCTGTCCATTTCCACAATCCAATTTATGCATTGTGGGGCAAAGGGATTTATGCCGGCATGAGTTCTTCCTTTTGGCGCCTTTGAATACATAAAATTATCATGATTGGCTTTTCGAAATTATGGACAGTATCTCAATTCTGGGTTGTTTCAGACCCCACTTTCGCTCCTCTGGAGCTTGCCAGACACATCCCTCACGTCATACATTGTAGCCACCTCGAGATGCACTACCGGAACGTTCCAGCCAATCCTATTCCGATTTGTTTCAAGGAGGAACCATGGCAGGGAAGAATTACGATTTTGTTGTTTTAGGCGGTGGGCACAACGGCCTTATCGCAACGGCGTATCTGGCGAAAGCAGGATTCTCAGTTTGCTGCCTCGAAGCCAACGATGAGTTTGGCGGTGGCACGCGCTCTGGAGAAGTGACAGCCCCGGGCTACATCAGCGAAACGGGCGGCATGATCCACAATTTGATCTCAAAAACCCCTATCGTGCGAGAAGACGAACTTGGCCTCTTCTCAAAATATGGTCTTGAATATGTCCACACGAAGTCATTGTTCTGCTCCATCTTCCCTGACCAGACAAGCTTGGTTATGGATCCTGACATTGACAAGGCCTGCGAGAACATTGCGAAGTTCTCGGAGAAAGACGCCGTCACGTATCGCAAGTTCCACGACTACATGGTAAAGATGCTTGCTGTTGCCGGTGTCGGATCCCAGTCACCCCCGCCTCCGTACGGCGCCATGCAGAACGTCATGTACATGAGCCCTGAAGGCCGCGAATTCCAGCGCGTACTCAATTCAAGCGCTCAGCAAATCGTGGAAGAATGGTTTGAAAGCGAGGAAGTTCGCGTCACGTTCACCCGTTGGTGCACAGAAATGATGATTGATCCTCGCGCTATCGGCACCGCGACACTGCTGTACTTCACCGGCAGCGTGCACGATCCCAAAAATCCTGGCTCCCCCTTCCCCAAGGGCGGCAGCCAGAAGTTTGTCGAAGCGTTGATGGCATGCTGTGAGGATGCGGGCGCAGACCTGTATGCCAGTGCACGAGTGAGCGATTTCACCCTCGAAAACGGCGAAATGAAAACCGTTCGCACTCAAAATGGCGAAGAATACACCGCCGACAAAGCAGTCGTTTCAACAATCAACATCAAAGATATTTACGAAATGCTCGGCAATGATGCTCCCGCAGAAGAAGCCGAACAAGTCCGTAAGCTGAAGTACGCCGACTTCTCAGCGCTGAACCAGTCCTTTGCTTTGAAGAAGATTCCCGAATTCAAAGCCGGTCCCGAAGTACTCAAGTCGTACTGCATCGAGTTCGCTCCCCGCGAAGAAGAATATCTCGAAACCTTCAGCAGCTACACCCTGGGCAAATTCAACCCGAGATTGCCCCTGATCACCATTCCTTCACTGCTTGACGACACCCGCTGCCCCGAAGGCCATTCGGTTGTCAACATCTACTGCTACGCTCCCTACAAGCTGTGGGGCGACGCAAAGAACTGGGAAACTCACGGCGACGAGCTTAAGAAAGAAGTTTGGGAATTCTTTAAAGAGCAGACCACCAACATCACCGACGACGACATCGTCGGCCACTGGGGCCTTACTCCGCTCGAGTACGAACAGTGGGACCCCGCGTTCAGGCACGGCGACATCGGACACATCGGCCTCCAGCCGAGCCAGATGTACGACATGCGTCCGTTCCCCGGCAAGGGTCATCTGTATCACGGCGACATCGAGAACCTGTACTTCCTCGGTTCTTGCGGCCACCCCGGTGCAGGCATTGCAGCCGGTGCGCGCGCAGGCGTGCAGAAGGTCCTCGAAGATTATGGCGTAGATTTCCGCGACGTAGTCAAAAAGTAATATCCAGCAACTCGTAAAGCAATGACCGGGCGCGACGTACACAACGAACGCCCGGTCGTCAAGAAAGAAGGCGAAACTCATGTCCCAAAAAGCAGCGAAACGCCCCTCCATCATCGCTAAAACCGAAGACGGAAGCCCGATGGTCGAAGTGTTCGGTATGAAAACCGAAGGCGATACTCTTGTAATGGACGTCAAGGCACTCGATAGTATGCGCATGGACGTTACCCTCAGCACCGTCGACCTCGCCAAAGGCATGCCCGTCGTCAAGGCGAACAAAAAAGCTATCTGGGCATTCGCAAAGCAGCTTCCCGGTGCGCTTCGCAAGCAGAAAAAGCTCGACAAAGAAGCGAAGCGGACTGCGCAGGGTCAATAAGGAGAGCCTGCGCAGAGCGCTTCGTTCGTTGTGATGCGGTTGCATCACGCCAGAAGTTGCCCGCCCATCACAAGGCAAGCGGGCACTTCGACCGTCGTGATGCAACCGCGTCACGCCAGAGTCCAAACCTTCTTTTCTTGAAATAAGTTTCAAACATATTGTAAGGGGACCTTTATGAAAAACTTTTCATTCAAGAACCTGGCCCTTGTCATCCTCGCCGTCGTCGTAGGCAT
>JAVWAI010000004.1:0-63364 GCA_036650075.1 Raoultibacter sp. | reverse complement strand
CGACCAAGTACCACTACTATCGTTTTAAGAAAAATTTTCATATCAAATAAGAAACTCATATTGGCAACATATTCACCATCAAGATAAGCTTTTTCTTCATCATTCACAAGATTGCGGCCGTTGATTTGAGCCCAACCAGTAAGACCCGGACGGACACAGTTTGCCTTCAACGGGCCCCGTTTATCGATAAGACTCTCTTCAGCAATGATTACCGGACGTGGACCGACAATTGACATATCACCCTTTATTATATTAAATAATTGAGGCAACTCATCAAGCGACCAGTGCCTTAAAAAGTTCCCTACAAGTGTCATATAATCCTCTTGATTAGCAAATGAACCAGCAGGCATATTGGGCGGAGTTTCAACAATCATAGTACGAAATTTCAAACACTCAAAATGAGTACGACTGCGACCCCACCGCTCTTGCCTAAAAAGAACAGGCCCCTTGCTAGTCATTTTAATGGCGAAAGCGCACGCAATAAGCAAAGGCGAAAGCAAAACGATGGCCACCGCCGAACAAACGCCATCAACGACGCGCTTAAAGTGAGCATAGGAACAATTAGGCAAGTGCGCACCGGGAGCCCAATGAACTTCAACACCGGGATGCAACCGCTTCGAAAAAGAGACACTGGCAGAAGAATTGTTATCCATATCTACTTGAATGTCTTTAGCGGCCGAGACGCAGTCCCCTACCCCTTGATCTAGCCTGTCAACCTTGTTTTCCAAATCCCCAAATCCCCACTGTTAGAACCAGTAAATGTGCTTAATAATTTTACGTACTACCGAGCCGAAAAGAACGAATATGCACAGCTGCACCATCCGTGCGGTGTGTGACGGTGGTGTTGGCTAAAGCATATTCGTTCTTTTGAGGTGTCGACGCGCGCGAAGCGACGATCGTCAGTACTCAAAATATGACCCGAGAGAAAGCGAGACGCAAAGCTACACGCTGGCGTGAGCCCCGCGAATTCGATATGATTTTCTCGCAGCAGTCAAGTAGGTGTAATGCTTCACCCGGTGCGCATCGCTGGCGATATAGCTGTACAGCTGCTTATCGAACAAACGCTTCGCACACTTTTTGCTGCTGTCGAACAATCCCCCCGCACTAAAATTGGCGCTGGCCTGCAATTTACAGCCAGCAGCAACCAGCGATTCTGCCACCGCAAGATCGTTTTGGATAAACGTATACCGCTCGGGGTGGGCAATGATAACCTGCAATCCCATACCCTGCAATTGATACAAAACGCGTTCATAGTCAAGGGGTAATCGGCTGGTAGAAAATTCTAGCAACAGTTCGGAGGCCCCCTCAAACCCCAGTTCAGGCGCGTGTTCCACGCCAATTTCTATCAGTGTATCATAGTAAACTTCCCAACCACGCGTCAACGGAAAGTTGGGGTCGATTTCGTGCACGGCCCGCTTTAACCCGTCAAATGCCCGCTCTACTTTTTCGGGATCGTACCAATGGCCCCGCGCATGGGGCGTGGCCACGATAGAGGTCACACCCGCAGCACGCGCCGCCTGAAACATGGCGAGCGATTCTTCTAAATCGCGGGCACCGTCATCAACCCCCGGCACAATATGGCAATGCACATCGCGCATTTACTTGCCTCTTTTGCCCAAACCACCGACCGGACGCATCGGGGCCGCATGGGAATGCCCCGGTGTAGCACCCGTACCATAATTGCCTGCCGCATAAGAAGCCGCCTCAGAAGCAGTGTTTTGCACGGGAGCAGCCTCCACCGAAGGGGGGTCGACCCGCTTACCTGAAGCATTGTAGTAAGCGTAATAATAGTCGGATGTACCTTCCTTGCAAAAGGTCATCACCGTGCCCAATACGTTTGCATTTGCCTTCTTCAACTGCTCAAGCGACTCGAGCACGACGGCCCGCTTGGTCGAACGCTGCTTGATCAGCATCAACGTGCCATCAACTAAAGTCGATATCACGGCCGCATCGATAAACGTGCTGACCGGCGGCGTATCGAAGATAACGTAATCGAACATATCCGCCATCTTGCAAACCAGGGCACGATAGCGCTTGGAAGCCACAATGTCGGCAGGGTTGGGGATGGAAGGTTCTGCATCAAGCAGCCACAAACCCGGTGTTGAGGTCAGGGTGACCGCCCGCTCAAGCGCCACGTTGCCCGAAAGCACCGAATACACCCCGTTGGCAGGGTGGACCTGTAAGGCATTCGCCAGTGAACGACGACGCATATCGGCTTCCACCAACAGCACGCGTTTGCCGGAAGAGGCAATGGCCTGGGCTAAATTGATAGCCGCAGTCGTCTTGCCTTCGTTGGGCACTGAAGACGTAACGCACAGCGTGCGAATGGGCTCGTCGATTTCAGAAAAACGGATGTTGGCAAACAGGGTCTTGAAGGCGTTTTGGGCTTCTTGCCTGTTGAGGGCATGTTGTTTTTTTCCCATGGTTTACTTACCACCCTTCCCCAGCGTTGGTATCTTACCCAAAACGGGCAAGTCGAATAGCTCCTGCGCTTCTTCTGCGCTTTTGATGGTCACGTTAAGCATGTCAAGCAACACCACCAGGGCAATAGCAACAAACAAACCCGCCAAAAACGCCACGGCGGTATACATCGTGCGCGCAGGACCTGAAGGCCTATCGGGCGTTTGAGCTTCATCGATGACGTTGACACTTTTCAAATCCATTACCTCGACGGCAACCTTCGATACTTCCTTCGCAAGACGATTGGCGATAACAGCAGTGGAAGCTGCATCGCGCCCCGTAACCGACACGGAAAGCACGCGGGTAGTGGTTTCTGACGTGACCTTAATCTTGTAGCTCTTCCGTAAATCTTCAGGTGTCATCTGCAACGATTGTGCCGTATCTTTGATAATACGGTCGCTGGTTAGCAGCTTCGCCACGTCGTTGGTGATCATCTGACTGGCCGTTAAATCGTTGTTCGTAACCGCCGTGGCACCATCCTGGCGCTGCAGCACATACATCGACGATGATGAGGTGTATTCATTGGGCAAAAACGCCCAACTGACCACCCCTACAACCAGGGCGCACGCCAAAGGCAGGATGATAACCAGTGCCAGCTTTTCGCGGAGCAGCTTGAATAGTTCCAGTAATGTCATTTCTCTTCCCTCATAATCAATCGATCTGCGTGTAATACGTATTCAAAACCGTCTGATACACTCCGGTTTTATCAAGCGTGTATTCAGCGTACTTTTCACCCTGAGCCAGCGTGCCCGGCAGTGTCTCCATCGAAACGCCGGTAACCCCGTTCGAGATAACCGAAGAAGCTAAAAACGAAAACTCGCTTATACCTAAGTTGGTCACCGAATAATCAGCGGCAACCGTATAGAGGTCGAGCAGCTTATTGACGCTACCCTGCGCCAATCCGAGTGATTTTTTGGCAAACGATTGGATAAACTGAACCTGCCGCGCCTGACGGTCAAGCGACGAATTGAGCACCGAGGTGTCACGATACTGCACGTATTTAAACGCCGAATCGCCAAACAAAAGCACGTCTTCTCCCGCAACAATCTGCGTGCCGGGAATGCTTTGCAGCGCCGTCAAAGGCACACCATCGATAGCATCGGCCATGGGACCCACGCCCGTTTCGTCAAGGGCAAAGTAATAGTTCAAGGGCATGCTGTAGAGCATGCGCGACACCGCTGCTGCCGTATGTTCGCAACTGGTTTGAGCACCATCACCGTAATGGTAGGCCAAGCACACCTGCATGGTTTGCTGGCTGACAAAGGCACCTTCGGGCGTATACGTGTCGACAGGCACCATCGCATCGCGCGGGATGCTTAACGCCGTCACCTTACCGGTGGCCGTATCAAACGCCATCACCACGATGGCATCGGCCTGACCAGCTTTTTCGCCAGCTTCGGCAAACGTCGTGCGGTCAAAACCCACAAACATGATCGATACCATGTTCTTGTTCAGCTGATAGGTGTGCCCCCCGTAAGCAACCGTTTGTCCGCCGTCCTTTTTCAGGGCTTCCTGCGGAGCTTCCACCTGCACGTTTTCGTATGCCTGCAGGTTTTTTCCCCCGGTAGAAATGGTGATAGCCAAAGCTGCCGCCGTCACGCCAACAGCAAGCACGATGGCGCACACCACCCCCAACAACACGGGATGCTTCAAGCGCTTTTTACGGCGGCGTTTTTTGCGGATGATGATTTCTTGTTCCCAATCTTGGCGCGAATCGGCAAACGAGGGTTCTGGTGCCTGCGCCGCCCGCGCGGTTTGCGCGGATTGCTGCCGCACAGGTCGCGTGCTATTTGGTTTGTTGGTCACTGATCAACACCCCACTTACGATATAACGGTTATCGTGCTGGGCCGGATCGTCCATACACGTGCTCAAGCAAACCACCTTGTCTGCAGCCGTCAGGGTAACACCATTGCGTGCATTGACCAGTAGCGAATCGGGTGCGGTAAGCATGGTGAAAAACGATTGCACCGTGTTGGCATTATTGAAGTCGAATGCATTCAAAATATGACGATTGTCATACATGAAAGCCGACACAACGCGGTAAGTATACACATGCCCCGGCATATAGAGGTAAAACTTTTCATTGTTTGCAAAAAACGTGGGGTCTTCGAAGTTATGCAGTGTCGCAAACATCGTATCGCCGTAACCGTTATGGCCGTAAATCATCGTTACCGGATCGGCAAGCGCCCGTCCGTTGGCAACTTCAGAATACGGCAAGCCTGGTGGGGAATAATTTTTTTCGGCATCGTGGTCAAGATAGAAGGCATCATCAACCGTGCTGGAGCACACCGGGTAATTGACCTTGGTGTTGGGCACCGAAATCCAGGCGTAGATGTCAGAATTATTCGCTTGCAGCGTGGTGAAATCGATCGGGTTGTCAATCAGGGTCGGCGCGTCTGGCGTCGATGGTTCTGGGGGCGCTTCAAAAGCGGGAACGGGAGCCGCTTGCCTGGTTTGCGCATCGATGTAAGCCAAATACCCGAAACCCGCCGCAGCAGCACCCAACAACAACACGATAGCCACCACCAGCGCCACAACCGTACGCGTATGCTTGCGCTGCGCTTTCACGCTTTCGGGATTGCTATGCTGTGATTGGATGGGTTTCATTTCCTCTTCTTATGCGGGAGTGCTTACGTTGTTTGAAAGACCGGATTCTTCGCTGCGCTCAGAAGGATAAGGAGGTCTAACCGTGGAAAAGGCCCATTATAAGAATAATGAGCCTTTTCCGGTTACAAGGACCAAGCCAGGGAAATGCTATTCGGAGAGCTTCTTCTTCAAAGCGAAAGCTGCAGCACCGGCAAACAAGATGCAAGCACCGGAAGCAACCGCCACGCCAGTCATATCAAAACCGGTCTGAGGAGACTTCGCGCTTGCATTGACCGCTGCACCAGCGGCGGCAGATTTCGTATCGGCAACAATCTGGAACTTGGAAAGCTTGGTAACCGTGACAACTACCGCGCCATCCTTAACCGTAGCCGATTGCGGAGGAAGCATCGCGCCGTTGTGCTCTTGGTATACCTTCACCGTCATGCCGTTATATTCGGCACCGACCGCAAACGTCAAAGCCAAGCCGTTGGGAAATTCGGTGACAGGGTTGCCGTTGGCGTCAAGCACCACGATATCCCACGTACCCGCAGATTTTTCGCCTGCGGCAATAGTAACGCCCGGAAGCGTTTCGTTGGTTTTGGCAATGGTTGCCTTCTGGCCCGCAGCAAGACCGGTTACGGTCGCACCATCAGCAGACGCAGACTGGCCCGAAGGACTTGGTGCAGCAAATGCCGCCATCGGCAATGCCATCATCATCATTGCCCCGACGAGCAACGATACCAATACTTTTTTCTTCATTGTTTCCCCTTTCGGACCCACTTAACACTTTCGTTATAGACGCGCAACTCTTTGTGTTGGTACGTTCTTATGAAATTCATAATACCATGCAAATGCTGGTAATTGAAAGGCTTCCGTACGAAATCCCCTCAAAGAGGATCGGTTTCTTCCAAAATAGCCCTCAACGGTGCCGACCCGAAGCCAAACGGCCCCTTCGTGCAGATACCCTAAACGCGGGTGATATAGCTGCCGTCACGCGTATCGATCTTGAGCACTTCACCCTGTTCGATGAACATGGGAACCATGATGGATGCGCCCGTTTCAACGATTGCCGGCTTGGTGCCGCCCTGGACGGTATCGCCCTTGAAGCCCGGGTCGGTTTCGGTCACTTCGAGCTCGACGAACATCTGCGGTTCGATAGCGATCAATTCTTCACCCGCATAAAGCAAGGTTGCCTCGTCGTTTTCTTTGAGCCAGTTTGCGGTGTCGCCCACCACATCGGCAGGGATGGCGATTTGCTCGAACGACGAATTGTCCATGAAGTTGAAATCGGTGCCGTCGTTGTAGAGGTATTGCATCTTCTTGTTTTCGAGACGCACGGACTCGAATTTGGTGCCGGCGTTGAAGGTGTTTTCAACGACACGACCCGTTTTGAGGTCGCGCAGCTTCGTGCGCACAAAGGCGCCGCCCTTGCCGGGTTTAACGTGCTGGAATTCGACAATCGTGCACAGTTTGCCGTTGTTTTCGATGCACATGCCGTTCTTAAAATCCGCGGTACTGATAGACATAAAGTTTTCCTCCTGATGAAAAATGAGCCGCTATAGTATAACTGTCTCATGCGTGGATTGCGTGAAAACTTCAAATCCGTCCTGAGTAATCACACCAAAATCTTCCAAACGCATACCGAACTGACCGGGTAGATAGATGCCAGGCTCAACGGTGACCACGTTTCCGCAAACCAGCGGCGCTTCGTTGCGCGGCGCCAACACGGGTTGTTCATGGATATCGATGCCGACCCCATGCCCCAAGCCGTGACCCATCGCATTGGCAAAGCCGCCTTCAGCCAGCACCTCTTCAGCGCGCGCGTGAGCCGCCGCACCCGTCACACCGGGACGCAGCATCGCTTCAACCGTTTCATTGGCGCGACGCAGAGTATCCCACGCCTGCGCCATAACGCCTTCGGGTTTGCCCAAAAACACCATGCGCGTCATATCGGAACAATAGCCAAACGCCCGCGCCCCAAAATCAAGCACGACGCACTGCCCCGCCTCGAGCACCGTTTCACCAGGGATAGCATGGGGGCTCGCCCCGTTTGGTCCCGTAGCCACAATCGACGAAAACGCCAAACCGCGCGCGCCGTGGCGCACCATGTAGTCTTCAAGCTCGATCTGCACGGCACGCTCGGTCATGCCGGGGCGTATAAAGGTGATGATATGGGAAAATGCCGCATCGGTTATGGCCTGTGCCGCTTTCATGCGAGCAATTTCGGCCGCGTCCTTCACGGCACGCAACCCGAGCACCACCCCGCTAGTTTCCACCAACTGTGGGCTGACCTTGCCTTTTGCAAGCGCGGTTGCAAGGCGGCGGTATTCGCCAAGCGAAATGCCATCTTCGATACCGAGCGTAGTTGAGGCACCGGGCGTGGCCGAAAGCGCTTCGGCGGCAAAGGTGGTGAAGTGCTGCGGGGTCACATCGACCACGACATCGGTGCCGGAGGCCGCCTGCTTGCACGCTTCGCTATAGCGCGTATCGGTGTGCAGCTGAACGGCTTCAGGGGTGATCATCATGGCGTGAGCATCTTCATCGTCGAACACATCATCAAAACCGGTCAGCCATGCGATGTTGGTCAAATTTCGCACGTAAAATGCTTCGACCCCTTGCTTGGCCATGACCTCACGAAGAGCCTGATGACGAGGATGTACCTCAACGATGCGTGCAGCTTCCGCCCCGAGCGCTTCAGCCTCGGTCTGTTCGGTGCGCATCGCCTGGGAAACCGGGGTGGCGACAATCGTCTTGCCCGAATACTTCTGTTCAAATCCTTCGCCCAAACAATCGGTGGCACCCGACAACAGAATATCGAACGCTTCAAAGTATCCGCTGATGCCCTTGCCCTTAATCTGGGCGATGCACGCCGGTGCTATAACCGAAACGGCACGAAACGGTTCGCGGGCATCGATGTCGGAAAGATGCACTTCGACCACAGGCACGCCGGCAGCACTGATCGCATCGCGCAGCGCGTAGGAATAATGGGTGTGGGCACCCGGGTTGAAGATGATACCATCGTAGATCAAGCGTGCTTCGTGGATGGCATCAATCAGATTGCCTTCATGATTGGACTGGAAGCACGAAAGGCGTGCACCCTTAATCGAAGCGTATTTTTCCAAAGCCGCCTCGAAGATAGGCAGCGTATCCTTACCGTATATTTCAGGCTCACGCACGCCCAAAAGGTCCAGGTTCGGGCCGTGTAGCAGCAAAAAATTTTTCATGTGTCTAGCCTTTCAATCGTTGCCAGGCGGCAAGTTGTTCAAGCACCGTTTCGGGCTCGACCGTTGTTACCTCCCACGCACCCACATCGCGCATCAGCACGAAACGCACGTGTCCGCCACGCGCCTTCTTGTCACCCTGCATCGCCGCGAACACGCTTTCGGGCGACGCCGCGAAATCGAGCGCAGGCAAACCGAGAGCATCAAGCATAGCATCTTGCGCTAAGGCGAAATCGTTCGATACGCCAAGGACCGCCACACTCAACCCAGCGGCGAAACGCATCCCTTCCGCAACAGCTTGTCCGTGCGAATAGACGCCATACCCCGCCAGTAACTCGATTGCGTGGCCAAGCGTGTGCCCGTAGTTCAAGCATTCCCGCACGCCGCGACTTTCAAACTGATCGGCGGCGACCACGTTGGCCTTGCACACGACGCAACGGGCAATGGCCTGTTCGACCGCGTCTGCGTCGCGCGCCGCCAGCAGATCGGCGTGTTCGGTCAGCCAGAAGAAGAAATCGTCCGAATCAATACAGGCTGATTTGGCGATTTCGGCACAGCCGCACGCCCATTCGCGCGCAGGCAGTGTTTGCAGGGTATCGGTCGAAGCGCAAACATGGAGCGGTTGCGCGAAGGTGCCGACCAAGTTCTTTCCCGCATCAAGGTTGATGCCCGTCTTTCCACCGACCGAAGAATCAACCATGGCAAGCAGCGTGGTGGGTACCTGCACAAAATCGATGCCGCGCATATAGGTGGAAGCCGCAAACCCGGTGATATCCCCCACCACTCCCCCGCCAAGCGCCACCACCAGCGCGTCACGAGAAAGCTGCAAGGCGGCCATAGCCTGCCAGATTTCCGCTATGCATGCGACCGACTTCGAAGCCTCACCTGCGGGTACGACAATCTGCGAGGGCTTGAAACCCGCCTGGGCAAGCGAAGCCTTCACCGCAGCAAGATAGAGCGGCGCAACGTTGGAATCGGTCACCACGAGAGCGCGGGTGGCGGCGCTCACCCCGCGCAGGCGCTGACCCAGGCCGTCAAACTGCCCGACTCCGATGCGCACATCGTAGGGTGGTTCGTCGACGATATTGACGACTACTTTGGTTGTTGGCATAAAACACCCTTCCTCAAAAGTATCCTGCGGGCTTCGTGTGCGATACGCGCAACCGATTTACCTGCCGTGTTGATGGTGGCATCGGCCACTTCTTCGTAAAGCGGTTCGCGTTCGGCGTTGGTCTTGCGCGCGTTGTCTATGTCTTTGAACAGCGGACGAGTCGCGATATTCCTAATGCGTCCGGAAGCTTCATCGGCCGAAACGTTGAGATAGATGACAAAGCCACAATCACGCAGCAGCTGCCGGTTTTCGGCGCGCTTGATGACGCCGCCGCCACATGAAATCAGCAGCGGATCGAGTTCGGTCATCTCGAGCAGCACCTCATGTTCGATATCGCGAAACCCTTCTTCGCCCACCCGGTCGAAAAGAGTCTTTACCTTGCAATCGCGCGAACGTTCGAGATAGGTATCCATATCGACGGCCGAAAGCGCGCAATCGCGAGCCACGCGGCGGGCAACCGATGTTTTGCCCGCACCCATGAATCCGACGAAGAAGACGCGGCGGGTCAGGTGGAACAGGAAGCGATCGGAAGGCCGCGGACGCGTCTTGGCTTCGGCGGAGCGCCCCTTGTTGCCCGCTTGATTTTTATTGTTGGTGCGTGCGTCATTGGTAGCGCCGGACGCATTTTTGTTGCGGGATCCGCCATTCGCAGCGCTGCGGGGACGATTACCTCGCTGCTTTCCCTTTCCGCCGGAAGTGTTGCTTCTTTTCTGTTCGGTCATGTTTCCTGTCTTTTCGTGAATGCCGCCGCTTTAGCGCGACACCGTTTTCAGGCGCTGCTTGTAAGCCTTGATGGCTGCCTTGATGTCGGTCATGTTGTCGCAGCCAAACTTGGCCAGATAGGCATCCGCCAAGACAAACGCCACTTCGGCTTCCGCCACCACCGCACAGGCGGGAACGGCACACACATCGCTGCGTTCTTTGCTGGCTTCGGCCACCTCAAGCGTATCCATGTTGATGGTGGAAAGCGGACTGGTCATCGTTGGAATCGGCTTCATTGCAGCCGTCATGATCAGCGGCATACCGGTGGTCATGCCCCCTTCGAGACCGCCCGCGTTGTTGCTTGCGCGCGAAAAGCCACCCGACCGCGTATGGGTGATTGGATCGTGCACCTCGGAACCGGAACGGCATGCGGCCTCGAACCCAAGCCCGAATTCAACCCCTTTGATAGCAGGAATGGAAAACAACGCCGCTCCCAAGCGGGATGTCAGGCGGTCTGCCGCCTGCGCATAGCTGCCCACGCCCGGCAGTAAACCCGTGGCGACCACCCGAAACGTGCCCCCGAGACTTTCACCCTTAACCCGGGCAACGTCGACCATACGCTTCATCGCTTCGGTTGTTTCCAGGTCGGGACAGCGCATTTCGCTCATCTCGATATCGAGCGGTTTGTAATCGGGGCCAGCAATAAGCGGCTCTTCCTCTTCCAGGGCAACCGTTCCCACGCGGGTCACGTAGGAAAATATCTCGACGCCAAGTTCTGCCAAAAATTCACGAGCGATGCTGGCTGCCGCCACCCGTGCTGCCGTTTCTCGGGCACTGGCCCGCTCAAGCACGTTGCGGCAATCCTGCGTATCGGTTTTAAGTGCCCCCACCAGATCGGCATGGCCGGGACGCGGGGTGACTTCACGGACCACGTCGTCGGGCGCAACACCGAAGGGTGCCATGCGATCGTGCCAGTTTTCCCAATCATCGTTGGCAACATGGAACGCGACCGGCGAGCCCAAGGTAACACCGAAACGAAGGCCCGAGAGTACGCGAACGCGATCCGCTTCGATACTCTGACGTGCGCCACGCCCATATCCGGCCTGACGCCGACCGAGATCGGTATTGATCTGCCTTTCCGATATCTTCAATCCTGCCGGAACCCCGCTGACGATGGCCGTCAACGCAGCTCCATGGCTTTCGCCCGCCGTTACATACTGCATGTAAGCTCCTCGTGCTGCCCTATTGTGCGATTGAGAAAAATTTTAGCACTGAAAGCCCGCGGCATCAGCCATAATGCGAAACATCTCATCCGTATCGAGAGAAACGCGCACCTCGTTGATCTCAAACAGCGTAGTGGCCGTGGCCACTGCCTGTGCCACGAGCATGCCCGCGCCGTCGTGTGCCTCGCAGCCAGCCTGACGCGCGGCGGCCAGAAGAGCCGTTTCGCCATGGCCGTACACAACGTCGAATACCACCTGGTCAGCGTTGAGCAAGGCCGTGTCAAAGGGGGCTGCATCGCCAACGTGCATGCCGCAGGGCGTCGCGTCGACAATCAGGTCGGCCGCGGCGATCGCCTGGGTCGACGTTTTGTAGCTGCCGAAGAGAAACGAGGCCGCATCGTATGCTTCGCTGAAGCTACGGTGTCCTTCGATCGCTGCGGGTGCATCAAGCGTAAGATGCGCCAAACGACCGAAAGCTTGCAGGTAGGTCGAAATCGCGCGCTTCGAGCGTTCTTTGTTGCGACCGATAAGCGTGACGCTTTGCGCCCCCGCCAAAACCGAAGCATGCAAAATCGCAAGAGACGTAGGACCCGTGCCGCACACGACGACGCTTTTACCCGCAAAAGAAAACCCGGTGCGCTCGAGATAATCGGTCAAACCCTGCCCGTCGACATTGAAAGCAAGCAGATGACCCCCCTTGGACGCCAACACATTGGCCCCTCGCGCCAATTTCGCCGAGGATGCCTTCACATCCGCCGATTCATACGCGAGCGGTTTATAGGGCATCGTGACGTTACAGCCGATGAAATCGCGGGCAGCAAGAAACGCGCGCGCCTCTTCTTCGGTTGCACAATCTTCGGCTTCATAGTGCCAGTCGAGGCCCATGGCTTCGTAGAGCGCATTGTGCATGACGGGCGACTTCGAATGAGCGAGGCCCTTGCCTAAGATGTAGAGTCGGTGCATGACAAGCCTTCTTCCGGCTGCATATCGCCGATGAACACCCGTTCGACGTTGCGCAACAGCAGCGTGTGTTTGAGATCCTGTTCAACCAGGGGACACACCATATAGGCACACATCCCCAAGAAGTGGGCACCCAAAACATCGGTGATCAACTGGTCGCCTATGACGACCGTATTTTTACGTTTGGCACCAATCTTGTGCCGCGCGATGAGAAATGCATGAGGAAGCGGCTTGATAGCTTTGGCCACAATTGGCAGATCGAGGCGGCGGGCCAGCGCGTAGACCCCCTCATGAAAGTTGTTCGAAACAAGGCAGAATGAGATACCCGCATCGCGCGCACGGCCGAGCCACACCCCAACATCGCGGGGCACTTCGTGCGTGTCGCGCGTGAAGATAGTGTTGTCGATATCAAGCATGACATGGGTAAACCCGCGCGCCAAAATATCGCGCTCGATGTCGATGCGCGTAATACGCGAAAAATATCGATCCGGTTCGGTAAAGGCCATGGGTGCCCAGCAATCCTTATCGCTTCGCCTTACGACGCCGCGATGGCCCCTTGATGTTCTTCGTAGTTTTCGCTGAACGAATAGACCATCTTGCCGTTTTGCTCGGCAAAGTAGAAGTAATAGTAATTCGTCGCGTCAGGTTTGCACACCGACTGCAAGCACGAAAGGCCCGGCGAGCAGATGGGACCAGCTGGCAACCCCTTGTTTAGATAGGTGTTGAATGGACTTTCGACTTTCAAATCTTCAGGCGTGGGATCCTTGCCGACCGTATAGGCGGTGGTGGCATCGGATTGCAGCGGCATATCGATAGCAAGACGGTTGTAAAACACCGATGCCACCGTGGAGCGATTGTCAGGTGCCGCTTCCTTTTCAACCACGGAAGCCATCTTTAGCACGTCGTAGGGAGTAAGCCCTTTGGACTTTGCGTACGAATAATCGAGGGCGGCCGATTCGACTTTGTACTGGTCAAGCATCTGGCGCACCACGGTATCAGCTGTAGCGCCTTCAACCACCGTGTAGGTTTTGGGGAACAAAAAGCCCTCGAGCGAATTGTTGTAGGCATCAGCCACGAAGGGGTAATCGACAGCATAGGCGGCTGCGTTGTTGGCTGCTGCCAAAAACATCTCAGCGGTGATAGCGCCCTGGTAAGCATCGGCAACCTTATTGGCCGTCTTCTGCAAGGTAAAGCCTTCCGGGATAGTCAATCCCCCTTCGGGGCTGGGGCCCGCTTTCAGCGTGGAAAGCACTTCATCGAGCGTCATGCCGCCGACGAAGGAATAGGCACCAGGCATGAGAGCGGATTCAAGACCGCTGCTGGAAACCTGCTTCGAAAATTCTGAAACCGAGGGAAGGACGCCCGCATCTTTGAGCAGCTGTCCAATCTGCTGTGCACCTGCGCCTTCCGGAACGATCACCTGCGCCTGCTGGCCCGGGGGCAACAGATCTGCGTTCGATTCAGCGGGGGCGGAAAAAAACGAAATGCCAGCCCAAACCAGGCAACCGGCGACGATCAGCGCCAAGACGACTGCGAATATAATCGGCGTGAAACTTTTTTTGGGAGGACGAATATGACTGGTGTCATACGTCTTGAACTGGCGTTCGCCGCGAGCGTGAGCGGAACGGGCGGCATGATTCGGGTGTTCCGAATAGGTGACGCGTTTATGAGCGGGCATGTTCTGCCTTTCTTATTTATCGCAAGCCTGCAGAGCGCGGGCATCGAGCCATGCTTGCAAGAACAAACTTGCAGCTATCATATCGACTTTACCGCGCATTTCGCGCTCAGAGAACCCCTTTTCACGCAAACTCCGTTTGGCCGCCTGGGAGCTGAGGCGTTCATCGGTGAATTCGCAGGGCAGGCCGGTGGCCTGAGCGATGCGCCCAGCACGTTCACGGACGTGCTGGGCCTGCGGCCCCTCGGTGTGATTCATGGTGTAGGGTAAGCCCGCCAAAAGCATGTCAGGTTCCCAGTCTTCCAATATCCGCCGAAAAGAAGAGGCGCCCTCAAGCACCTCTTTGGCGGGTAGCACGCAAATCGGCGTTGCCACCCGCTCTTGAGGATCGCAGATCGCGCATCCGATGCGTGCGTCTCCGATGTCGAGTGCAAGGATGCGCATTATGCCCCAAACATCGTACGAGCAGCGACAAGCGCATCTTCGAGACCGCTTGCATCCTTGCCGCCAGCTTGTGCCATGGAAGGCTTTCCGCCACCGCCGCCCTTGATGTGGGGAGAAATGGCACGAATGACCGCTCCGGCGTCAAACCCCGCCGCAACCGCTTCGTCGGTACCCGCCGCAAGGAGAACCGGGGTGCCTTCATGCTCGGATGCTAAAACGCAGGCACCCGGTTTGTCCATATGGGCACGAACGATATCCCATGAATGGCGAAGCCCGCCCCCATCGACACCGGGAATCAAGGCTACGAGCAGCGGATAGCCCACATCGAGCATGTCGTGCATATAGGAATCCATTTCGCCTTCGATCAGGCGGCGCTTGTTGACCTTGCGCTTTTCGTTGACTTCCTTGAGCGTACGCAAGTTGGTAGCCGTGCGTTCACTGACATCAAACAAAGGCACGCGCAGCTCTTCGGCCGTTTCCTTGAGTTCGGACTCGATTTTGTTCATATACGCCAAAGCGTCGAAGCTTGAGACCGCTTCGATACGACGGAGGTTTGCGCCAACCGATGCTTCGCTGACGATTTTCACAAAGCCGATTTCGCTCGTGGCTGAAACATGGGTGCCGCCGCAAAGTTCTTGCGAGAGTCCTTCAATGTCGAGCACGCGGACAAATTCGCCATACTTTTCGCCAAACAGCGCGATGACACCGGCTTCCCGAGCGGAAGTAAGCGAGGTTTCATAGGCGCGTACGGCGTGATTTTCCATGATGGCCTGATTGGCGAGACGTTCCACTTCGGCAATCTGGTCGTGGCTCATGCCTTCAAAGTGGGTGAAGTCAAAACGCAGACGTTCGGGGGCAACGAAACTGCCGGCCTGCTTGACGTGGTCGCCCAGAACCGAGCGCAGGGCCCAATGCAAAATGTGGGTCGCGGTGTGATTGCGGCAAATGCGGTTGCGGCGAGGTACATCGATGGCAAGACGCAACTGGTCGCCAACCTTAATCGTGCCTTCTTCCACCTTGACGTCGTGCACGTAGAGACCCTTTTCGGGTTCGCGGGCATCGACAACCTGCACGGAAACACCCGGCGCGTACATGATGCCAATGTCGCCCACCTGTCCACCTTTTTCAGCATAGAACGGCGTTTTGTCGCAGACGATGCGCGCGGTATCGCCCGCACACACTTCCTCGACGCGAGTGCCATCTTTGAGCAAAACCTGCACCGTCGCGTCGATTTCGCTCTTCGTATAGCCGAGAAAATCGGTCGCGCCAATTTCTTCGAGGATGCCAATCATGAGACCATCATACGTTGACCAGGCATTATTGGCATCTTTCGCGCTGGCACGAGCACGTTTCTTCTGTTCGTCCATGCACACGACAAAACCGGCCGTATCGACTTCGATGCCCTGAGCCCCGCAAATTTCCTGGGTGACTTCGATGGGGAACCCGTAGGTGTCGTGCAGCGCAAAGGCGTCTTTACCCGCAAGCACCTTACCCTCCATGACGTCGAGCACTTCAGCCAAATAGGCCTGACCCTGGCGCAGCGTAGCGCCGAATCGTTCTTCTTCGGAAAGCACCACGCGTTCGACGAGTTCGCGATTTTCGACGATTTCGGGGTAAACATCACCCATGAGTTCGATGATCTTGCCGATGTAGCTTGATAAGAAAGGTCCATCGACGCCGATGAGATGGGCCTGCATGACCGCGCGGCGCAACAGGCGGCGCAATACATAGCCGCGGCCTTCGTTTGAGGGCAGCACGCCATCGGCGATAAGGAACGTCACCGAGCGGCTGTGGTCGGCGATGATGCGCAAGGACAAATCGTCTTCCTTTGTTTTGCCATATACACGGCCAGAAAGCTTTTCGCCCACCGCAAGCAAATCGCGCATGAGATCGATTTCGTAGTTGGATTGCACGCCCTGCATGATAGCCGCAATACGTTCGAGGCCCATGCCGGTATCGATGTTCTTCTTGGGCAGCGGCTCAAGCGAACCATCTTCCCGACCATCATACTGGGTGAACACGAGGTTCCAATATTCCAGAAAGCGGTCGCAATCGCAGCCAGGAGCGCAGTCGGGGCTGCCGCAGCCATACTCTTCACCTTGGTCGAAATAGAGTTCAGAGCAAGGACCACAGGGACCCGTCGGACCGGCGCGCCAAAAATTGTCCTCTTCGCCCAAGCGCGAGATATGCTTTTCATCAACGCCGAGCTTCTTCCAGATTTCGATAGTCTCATCATCGTCGTTGAAGACAGTGAAATACAGACGATCGAGCGGCAGACCCAAGACCTCCGTCGAGAATTCATAGGCCCAGGCACACATCTCGTCCTTGAAATATTTGCCGAAGCTGAAATTTCCCAGCATTTCAAAGAAGCTGAAATGACGACCCGTCGTGCCGATGATGTCGATATCGTTGGTACGAACGCATTTCTGCACCGTGGTCGTGCCGACATAGGGAGCTTCAAGGTGCTTCTGCTGCAAGAAGTAGGGCTTGAATTGCACCATTCCGGCGCTGGTCAACAAAAGCGAAGGATCGTCGGGGATCAACGAGGAAGAAGGCATGCGACGGCAGCCTTTCGACTCGAAAAATCGGAGGTACTTTTCTCGGATTTCAGCGGTGCTCATATATTTCATATTCGTTCTTTCTTGCTATGTGTTGTCAGTATTATTCACCGAAAACAGCGACCGCATCAGAGTCTGACGCAGTCGCCGGTTCGTTTGATTCCTTATCGATAACCCGCTAAGGCTTTCGATGAATTCCCGTACGCTTACCTTCAGCTTTCTTTTCTTCAACTTTGGCAAAGGCCGAAGAAATATCCGGATGAGGCGAGGTTGCATCGAGAATAGGGTCGATACCTCCCTCATTCGGCGTGCCCTGGAAGAATACACCATCTTCAGCCACGAGACGACGTCCAGTCTTTTTTTCGAAATAGTATACAAATATCGCCTTGGAAACCGCAATCGCCGGAATGGAGGCGAGCATACCCACCAGTGAGCCCAAAAGCCCGCTCATCGCGCCGCCGATGGCAGAACCGGCCATCAAGGCGAGGATGGTCAACGCCGGGTGCACGTCGACCGAGTTGGCCATGATCTTAGGCGAAACGAAGGTGTAGACGATCTGCTGAACACCGATGGTGGCAACGAGCGCAATAAGCGCGATCCAGGGGCTGACGAACACGCCAACAATTGCTGCGAGAGCGCCCCCCAACCACGGACCGACGATGGGAATGATGTTGAGCAAACCGCAGATACCGCCCAAAGCGGCATAGTTGGGAACGCCGATAATGCCGAACACAAGACCGCAACCGACACCGATCACAACGCACTGTAAAACGGTTCCTTTGATGTAGCCACCCATGACGCGAGTGAGGGTGACATGGAACATTTCCATATCTTCGGCGTGCTTCGTGCCGATCAAGCGCTTACATTCACGCCCTAAATCGGGAAGTTCCATCAAGATCCAGAAACCGACAACCAGCGAAAAACCGACGACCATGAAGCTGTTCATGACCGTTGTTCCCACGGCGACCACTCCAGTCGCACTCTCTCTGGCAAGATTGGAAGCCCAGTCAGACAACGCCTTAAGCGCATCGTTGATCCAGCTGTTCACCACATCGTTTTGCAGGATGTTTGCATATTGGCTGTAGAAATCGTTGCCCCACGCCGTGATGGACGTGACGTAATTGGGGATGCTTTTCAGCAGGTCGGCGAACTGAGCGCCGAGACCGACCGCCGGCGAGCAGAGCAGCGCCACGACGATGCCGATACCGACGAACATCGCCACGTAGGCGATGGTGGAACCGATCAGGCGATTGATTCCTAATTTCTCGAAAAAGCTGACCGGGCCGCGCAGGCAGAACACGATAATGAGAGACCATACCATGATACCGACCGGAACCGCCAGGATGTTGAGCAGATAGACGAACACGCCCGTGAGCAAAATGGCACCGACGACCATCCACACCTGAAGGAAGTGGCGTTTCGTTTTAAGCGTTTTCGTTTCTTCCCGCGTCAACTTATCGACGGCGCTTCCGTCCTGTAGAGGATTGGGAATGTTTGCGCTATTGAGTGGATTCATGGGCAGCAGATTTCGATGAAGTTTCGGCGTTTTTGGTAGAGGCAACGCTATCATGGACAAACTGTTCGGCAGCATCCAAGCTTTCCGAAACGAAATCGGCTGCAGGGTTGGCAAGTGCCGGGTCGCCCGCGGCGGCACGACTTGCGCGCTTTTCGCCGAGCGCAATCGATTCATCGGATGCTCGGCGCGAACGCAGAGCCCCGCGAACCCGATCGGTCATCGTATTCACGATGGCGATGGGGGCACTGGTGGCCGATTCGACCGCATTGGCGGCTGTAGACACCTTGTCGGTGATATCGGTGACATCTTCAAGGATTTGGTCGAGACGCATGATTTCAAGATTGGCGGCATCGACCGTGAGGGAAACACGCTCGACGAGCGGATCCACTTTTGCAACGGCCGGTTCGAGAGATGCGGTAATCTTCTCGATGCTTTCAAGCGTCGGATCGAGCTTTTTCTGCACGTCGTCGACCGCGGTACGCGTTTTGCGGACCGTCACAACCAGTTCGATTAAAAACCAAACAAGAGCCACGCCAACGATAACGTAAACGACAGGCAGAACACTACTAAAAAACTCTCCGAAATCCATGAACTGACCTCCTAATTCCAAAGCCAATACTGTACCACGTTAGCGCTGGTCTCGATCGCGTGCCACGGCATCTACACGATAGGCTTCCCAACCTCGTTCGCCCGGTTTATAGAAGCAACCCCGTCGCAAACCATCGGGTAAATACTGCTGTTCTACCCACCCATCTGGATAGTCGTGTGGGTAGAGATATGATCCGTACTTTTCCGAACCCGGGCGATGTCGATCCCGCAGCACATCGGGCACTTCGCGCAGGGGTCCGCGACGCACTTCTTCGAGCGCAGCCCCGATACCGAGGTAGGCAGCGTTGCTCTTCGGTGCAAGCGCCAGATACACCGCCGCCTGTGCCAAATTGATGCGACATTCAGGATACCCGATAACCTCCGCCGAGCGGAAGGCCGCTTCGGCGATAAGCAAGGCCTGAGGATCGGCATTCCCCACATCTTCAGATGCCAAGATAAACATGCGCCGCGCAATGAACTTCGGATCTTCCCCACCCTCGATCATGCGAGCGAGCCAGTAGAGCGCCGCGTCGGGATCGGACCCGCGCATCGACTTGATAAACGCCGAAATAACATCGTAGTGCATATCCTTGTTCTTATCATAGGGGAGTCCCCGATGGGGCATCGCACTTTCAACGTGAGCGGCACCAATAGAGGCAGGAACTGCCGGCGTGCCTGCGTCGAGCAGCGAGGCTGCCATTTCGAGCGTCGTCAGTGCCGCGCGGCCATCGCCACCCGCCAGACGCACAATCACCTCAAGCGCGTCGTCTTCGAGCGCATACGCGCCCGCCAGGCCCCGTGGGTCAGCCAGGGCGCGCTCAAGCAACAAAGCGATATCGGCATCGGTTAAAGAATGGAGCTCGACAACGCGCGAACGCGAAAGCAGCGCAGAATTGACTTCGAAGTAGGGGTTTTCCGTCGTGGCCCCCACCAAAATGACGATACGGTCTTCCACGGCATGCAAAAGGGCATCTTGCTGCCCGCGATTGAAGCGGTGAATTTCGTCGACGAACAAAATCGTGCGTGCTCCGGAAAACATGAGTCGCTTTTCTGCCGCGTCGATTTCGCGGCGGAGATCAGCTACGGTGCCCCCGATTGCGGACACTTCAACAAAGGTGGCCTTCGTGGTCTCGGCAACAATATGGGCAAGCGATGTTTTCCCGGTTCCGGCGGGTCCAAAAAGAATTACCGAACTGAGCGTATCGTGCTCGATTGCCGAACGCAACCAACTGCCCGCACCGACAACATCAAGCTGTCCGACCAGTTCATCGAGGGTGGTCGGTCGCATGCGAACCGCTAAGGGGGCAGCCTTGCTGCGCGTTACGTTTTCTATTTCAGTAAAGAGATTATCCATTCCCATACTTTAGCATGATGTCAAGACTTTTATTTCCTCAAACTGCTCATATACTTCTAAGTAAGTCCTACTCTCTCGCCGTTTTACGATGGACCGATGCGATTATTTTGGGAGCTCAAGATTGCGGACGAAATGGGAATTCGCGTCTGTTGACACGAAAGCCAGGAAGTTCGCTGCGAGCACCCACCTATTAAGGTGGGTTCATCCTGTCGGCGCGGGGGGTGGGGCTTATTCTTTTGACCCGACGACGCCTTGAGGCAGTCAGGTTTCCCTTAAATCTCCTATAACCTTCACGCACACACAATGATGCGACGTTCTGATCTCTTATTCTGAAAGGGGCGGGAACCGGAGGGTGAAGGTGGTACCTTGCCCGAGAGTGCTGGAAACTTCGATGGTTCCTTCGTGGTATTGCACGGCGTGCTTGACGATAGCCAAACCCAAACCGGTACCGCCGGTTTCTTTCGAACGACTCTTATCGACGCGGAAAAATCGCTCAAAAATTTTATCTTTATATTCTTCGGGAACACCCGGACCACTATCGCTGACGACAACAAGCGGGCCCCGAGTGTCGCCCCCAACGCGCATGGTGACGCGACCCCCTTCATGGTTGTAACGAATGCCGTTTTCGATGAGGTTGTAAAGCATTTCCTCGGCCAGCGTATCAACGCCCGAGATGAAAGCCGACTCGCCTTCCACCAGTACTGACACTTTGTTTTTATCCGCAAAACTCTCGAGACGACCGGCCACGATTTGCGCGGTGACGAACAGGTCGATCGGCTGGTCGTTCTTTTCGCTACCGAAAGTTTCATCGAGGCGAGATATCGTCAGAACATCATTGATAAGCGAACGCATCGTCTGCGATTCTTCATAGATGAGCCCCGCAAACTTCTGACGATCGGCGGGCTTCACCATGTCGTTTTTCAAGAGTTCCGCATACCCCGAGATGACCGTCAGAGGAGTTTTCATTTCATGGCTGACATTCGACGAAAATTCTCGGCGCAGATCTTCGGCGATTGCCAATTCTTTATTCTGAGCTTTGAGCTGTGCCTGCTGTTCATCAATGCGGGCGAGAAAAGGGTTCATCTCGTCGTAAATCTCATTTTCCAGAGGCTCTTTAAAATTGAGGGCATCAATCGGCCTCATAATGCGCCGCGTCAGGGTGCTGGAAACGAGAGCCGCCAACACCGTAACCACCACAATCGCAATAGCCATCGGAATCACCATGTCACCCAAAAAGATGAACAGAGATTGCCTCTCTTCGGAAAGGCGAATGATGCTGCCGTCTTCAAGTTCAACCGCGGCGTAGATGGTGTCGGTCTTAAGCGTGGCGGAATAGCGGATCGCCGTCGCAATCCCCTGCTTGTTTGCCTCGACAACTTCAGGACGCGTGGCATGATTGTCGGCAGACAGCGCGTCGGAGGCGCTATCGACCAGCACCGTCCCGTCGGGCCCGATCAGCGTATAACGGATGCTTCCGAGAAATTGTACCTGGGCGGTTTCGGTTTGATGCTGCGGATCGGTATTCAAGGCCTCGGCCGCTGCTTGCGCTTCTGCGACCAGACGCTTTTCGGCAACGTGTTCGAAAGACCGATAAAAGATAGCGGCCGTAACGGTCGAGAAAACAAGAATCAGAAAGAGGGAAAAGAGCAAAACCGTCCTAAAGATGGTTCCCGCAAGACTTTTCTCATGCAGATGCAATTGAAGCATCGCGCGCTACGCCGACTGAGACTTGATGCTGTAGCCCACGCCACGCACCGTATGGATGCATCGATCGACACAGGGTTGCGCCGCCGCCAATTTCTGACGCAGCGTCTGCACGTGCACGTCGACCGTACGCGTACCCCCGGCGTACGTGATTCCCCACACAGATTCGAGCAGCTGATCGCGCGTCAGCACCTGGCCCTCATGCTGCATCAAGGTTTTGAGCAGGTCGAATTCTTTCAGGGTCAACACAACCGGGTGGCCTTCTGCCGCTACCGTATGAGCCGTAACCGAAAGGGATATGCCGTCGCAGACGAGCGCATCCTGCAAACAAGCCGCCGGCTCGCTTGCACGGCGCAGCAAAGCGTTAACCCGCGAAACCAGTTCCATCATGCCGAAGGGTTTGGACAGGTAATCATCGGCACCCGCATCAAGCCCGCTTACCGTGTCATATTCAGTACCCTTTGCCGTGAGCATCATGACGGGAAGAAACTTCGTCGCGGGATCACTGCGCAATATGCGCAGTATTTCCAACCCATCGGTCTCGGGCAGCATTATATCGAGCAGCACCAGTTCGGGGGCTTGCTTTTTCAGGGCCGCGAAAAAATCGCAAGCACACGAAAAGCCGCAGGATTCAAAGCCCGCCTGACGAAGGGCATACACGGCCAAATCGCGGATATTGGTATCATCTTCAACGTAATAAATCATAGTTGCATACTACCCGAAACCTTACTCTTCGTCGCCGCCATCGCCTATCTTCCACACCGGTTTCACCTGCTCTACCCGAAACGACCGGCGACGTAATCCTGTGTACGCCCATCCTGCGGGTTGGTGAAAATCTCTTGGGTCGAACCGGTTTCGATCATATCGCCGAGCAAGAAAAAGGCTGTCGTATCGGAAACGCGGAGTGCCTGCAGCATATTGTGCGTCACCATGATAATCGTGTATTTGCTTTTAAGATCGGCGACCAATTCTTCGATTTTGGCTGTTGAAATGGGGTCAAGCGCACTGGTTGCTTCATCCATCAGCAGCACTTCGGGGCGCACCGCCAACGCGCGAGCTATGCACAAACGCTGCTGCTGACCGCCGGAAAGGCCGAGAGCGTTTTTCTTCAAGCGATCTTTGAGTTCATCCCAAATCGCCGCATCGCGCAAACTTTGCTCGACGATTTCGTCAAGCTGAGCGCGATTCTTAACTCCGTGCGTTCGCGGGCCGAACGCAATATTGTCATAGACCGACAAAGGAAACGGATTGGGATTCTGAAAAACCATCCCCACCCGACGGCGCAATACGTTGACATCGAGACTACGATACACGTCTTGTCCGTCAAGCGAGATTTCACCTTCAATGCGGCAACCCTCCACCAGATCGTTCATGCGATTCAGGCTTTTCAACAACGTCGATTTACCGCAGCCCGAAGGGCCAATCAAAGCCGTCACCTGATTTTTCGGAAACTCAAGATCGATGTGCTTGAGCGCCTGAAAATCTTTGTAGTACAGATTTACGCCACGGACACGCATCTTGGCTTCCGTTGCGAGGGTGTGTGCACGGGTCTCGGTTGTGTTCGTGCCTATAATCGAAGGCCGTTCCAATACTGCATCAGTCATTTTTCTTTCCTTTACTCATTGCGCGAACCGCTAACGTCGACAGAGCGTTGAGCGCCACGATCATTACCAGCAAAACCACCGCGGTGGCATACGTTTCGTTGATGTGAAGCCCTTCGCTTGCCAACACGTACATATGGACAGCCAGCGTGCGGGCAGAATCGAAGACCGCAGGAGCCCCTTGGCCAAGAAAATCAGGGATAGCCGCAATGGTTCCCGCCGTGAAGATCAGTGCCGCAACCTCTCCGACAACGCGCCCCATACCCAAAATAACACCGCCGAAAATCCCGGGAATCGCGCTCGGCAACACGATGCGGAACACGGTGCGCAAGCGTCCAGCACCCAGCCCGAAGCTGCCTTCACGAAACGCATCCGGCACCGATTGCAAAGCCTCTTCGCTCGTGCGGATAATGACCGGCAAAATCATAATCGCCAGCGTAGCCGCCCCCGACAGCAAAGAAAGCCCCCACCCCAGCGCCGTCGCGAAAAACAGCATGCCAAACAACCCGTAGATGATGGATGGTATGCCCGCCAGCGTTTCGGCGGTCGTACGAACAAGCTGCACGAAACGGTTGCCACGGGTGGCGTATTCCACGAGAAATATCGCCGCTCCAACACCGAGGGGGACCGCCATTAAAAGGGAAAGCGCCGTCATGAGCAACGTGTTTACCAGCGCCGGCATAAGAGAAACGTTATCGGAGGTGTATTCCCAGGAAAAGAGCGAAGGCGTCAGATAAGGCACCCCCTTCATGAGAATATAGCCCACCAAAAACAGCATGATAAGCGCGGTCAAAGCTGCCCCGACATACACGAACCCCCGCAAAGCGAGCGCAGAAAACCTGCGTCGCCGCGCCGTCCGCTCCTCTGCGGCAAGCAGGGCAACGGCAAGGGCGTCGGGGGCTGCCGGATCGGGAAAGCCGGCGGCTTCAAAACCGAAGGCGAAGCGTTCTTTCATCGCGCATCACCCCTTTTCTTGAGAATGTTGAAGGTGGTATTGATAAGCAGAATGAAAACGAACAAGACGACACCGGTTGCAACCAAAGCACCACGGTGCAAGTCGGCCGCATAACCCATTTCGAGAACAATATTGGCCGTCATGGTGCGCACACCCGAAAAGAGACTTTCGGGAATAATCGCTTGATTGCCGGCGACCATAATGACCGCCATGGTTTCGCCGATAGCACGCCCAACCCCCAAAATAACACCGGCCATGATGCCCGATGTGGCTGCAGGAACGACCACCTTAAACACCGCATGCTCATGATCGGCACCCAGTGCGAGTGCACCCTCGTAGTATTGACACGGAACGGCATCGAGCGAGGACTGAGCGACGGTGATGATAGTGGGCAAGATCATGATGCCCAGTAGTAACGCGGCGGCAAGCAGCGATAGACCATTCCCGGGTGCAGCGGCGCGCAGAAACGGCACGAGCACTACCAGGCCGAAAAACCCATAGACAACCGAAGGGATACCCGCCAACAGTTCCACACCCGGCTTGAGGATACGAGACACCCTGCCCGTCGCGAAGCGGGATAGGAAGATGGCGCAGAGCAACCCGATAGGAACTCCGATCACAATAGCGCCCGCCGTCACATAGAGCGAGCCTATAATCATCGGGAAAATACCGTAGATGTCGTTGGCGGGGCGCCAGGTTGTACCGAAGAGAAAATCAGGAAGCCCGATCTGTGCGATGGCCGGTACGCCATTGACGAAAAGGAAAACGCAGATCAGCGCGACGGCGACAATCGAGATTCCCGCGCACGCAGCAAAGACCGCGCGCGCTGCCCCCTCCCTGAAATAAGTCTTATTCATAGGGATACCCTCTCTCTGCGCCCGCCTAAGCCGCAACATCTTCCCAGAGCAAGGCTTCACCCGTGTATATCTTCTTGATTTGCTGGCTGGTCAGGCCGTCGAAAGCGGCCTTTTGGTTAACGATGACAGCGATGCCATCTTTTGCGATTACGGTAGCAGCAAGCCCGGCTGCTGTTTCGGAATCCTTCAGCTCACGGGAGGCCATACCGATATCACAGGTGCCATCTTTCGCCATATTCATGCCGGTCGTCGAATCGGATTGCTGCACTTCAATGAGCACGCCCGGGTTGATTTTCTGATAGGCCTCAGAGAGTTTTTCCATCACCGGAGTAACCGAAGATGATCCAGCCACAATAATCTTGCCGGTTTTACCGGAAGCGCTGTAGGTGGCGCCAGAATCGATGGCAATATAACCGTTATCGACGACAATCTTCTGTCCGTCGACACCCATGATGAACGCCATGAAATCCTTTGCCTGTTCAGAAAGGTCGGATTTTGTGGCAACGTTGAACGGGCGAGCTATCTTGTAAGTGCCGTCAGCCACGTTGGCGGCCGTGGCCTGCGCGCCGTCGATCGCGAGGGCCTTCACCGTGTCGTTGAGAGAGCCCAGAGAAATGTAGCCGATGCCATTGGGATCACCCGCAATAGAGGTCATCATGACGGAAGTCGAATTCGTAACCGCAGCTTGAGGGGTGGTCAGATCAACCGTTTTTCCACTGGAATCCTTCTGCTGAATATCGAAGAGCTCGACAAAAGCACCCCGCGTTCCCGATCCGTCTTCACGGGAATAAACCGCGATGTCTCCCGAAGGAACGGTCGAACTTGTGGTGGAGGAACAGCCCACCACGCCAAAAGCTCCCAAAGCCAACAGAGCACACAGAATGACACCGACTACCTTGTTTTTCATTTCTGTCCTTTCAAATCCACGTTATCGTAAGCACAAGAACATGGTGAAGGACGCAGGTCAAAACGCCGTCTGGGTCGTGTTAAATCTGAGTAAATTGTTGATCAATACTTGTTGTGGATCACCTCGGCCGAACCCTTAAGCTTGTCAAGGATAAAGGGCTTGCCATCAAGGGTGACCGTGCCTGAAAACTCTCCGAAGACCTGGTGCTGATCGGAAACGATGATGGCGAAGTTTTGATAGTCGACGCGATCGAGCAAGGGGGTGAACACAAGGTCAATCAACCCCGCTTCGTCGCGGATGGGCCACGGCTCGAGCAGTTCGTAGCGGTCGGCGGTTTTCTTCGCGGTATCAAATTCAGCCTTTTTGGGAATATCGAAGGTAACCACACCGAACTTATAGCCTTTGCCATCGACGAAGAGCATGTTTTCCGATGCCGCACTCGTGTCGCCGAACCCGTAGCCCAGGTTCAACCCGACCCGATGCCACTGTTCAGACAAACTGTCGATAACCGGTGCCGTCACGTCGTTTTCTGGCACTTCTTTCATCGCAACACCAGTCTGCCAGCCCTGCGCACAACCCCAGAACCAATGGTTATCGCGGGTCCACACGCCGCGACCCCAATCGAGCAGGCCGAACGAATTATCGGGCGAAAAGCCATGGATCAAACGGCCTTTTTTGAAACTGCCCTGCGCGCGCATTGCGAGAATTTTCTGATTGTAGTAAAACGCCAGAGGGTCTTCTTCCCAGGGCGTAGCGATGACCATGGTGTCGCGCGGTTCTTCATCGAGCGTCGCTTCGACATCGAAGGGTTCCCGCCCATCGAAGCGGTCGAAATGAACCCGTACATGGCGCGTACCGCCAGAAACTTCATAACGGAAACTCAGCCGTTTATTACTGAATTCCGATACCCCTTCCGACGCAGTCGTGGGCAAATTGAACTTGCCCATCGGGAAGGGAATGAGCTCGCTCGTAGTGACGAACTGGGCAGCTTTAAAATCGATGAACGACGCGGAAAGCAACCCCATATACCCCAAATCACCGAGGGTCAGAGCTACGGCGTATTCATCATCATTGATCAGATAGTAATCCCATTCTTTCAGGCGCCACTTCGGAGCCTTTACCTGGGATTTATCGTAGGTGAGAAGCGGCTGATAAGCCCAACCCGGTTCAGCAAGCGATCCCTCGCCCTTATGCAAAGGGCCCTTATTCGTAATCTGGTGTTCTGACACGCTATTCATCTCCCCTAGTACGCGCAACTCGATCACGACGCGCACGTTACCGGCCGACAATCCACCCCGCGATAGGCACGTAACGTGCGGTAATCGGGTGCACAAATACAAACTCCGACCCATGCTATCATCAATGAACGCACGAAGCTGATAAATCCGCGAGGGTTTCGGTCAAATCAACAAATTTTCCGTAGATTTCTTACCGGCGAGTGATTGGCGCGATGGCGCACACGACCGCATCGGCTGCAGCAGCAACCTTCTCTGCATCGGCGACACGAAGAAGCACCTTGCCGCGGAATCCGGTATCAGTCACTTCAGTGAAGAGCACCTTGACCCCTTGCACCAGGGGTGACACCGCACCAGCAGCAGCGGCTGCAGCGGATTCGATACGCTGCTTGGTTGCAGCTAGATCCTCGTCGGCACCAACGACCACAAACGGAACCAAGAGCTGTTCGGGCGGACTGAGATGCGTAAGCGAGTTGTTGTTGATGATGGCGTTGGGAACGGTGATGGCATCCCCTGTCATCGAAATAATGGTGGTGTGGCGCCAGGTAACATCATGAACCACGCCGGAAACGCCGGAAACCGCGATATTGTCGCCCGGTTCGACCAGGTGCATCAAGGTAACCTGTAGGCCACCAATGAGGTTTGACACCGTGTCTTTGAAGCCGAGTGACACCGCGATACCACCAACGCCCAACGCGGCGATGAGCGCACTTATGTTGACACCGAAGCAGCTTTGCAGCACGATGCACGCGCCGAGCATCCAGACAAGCGCCCGCCCAATGTTGAGAAAAATAGAGGTGGATGGCAGCGACACTTCATCGCTGTGAAGAATGCGGCGCAAGAACCTCCCCACCCATTTCGCGATAATCGCGGTAATCAGCAGGATAATGGCTGCGGTGATGATATCCACCACCAGCGGCAGAGCAAAAAACGCCTTAATTTGTTCAATAAGTTGTTCCATCGCTTGATATTACCAAGACTGAGGCTTGATAGGGAAACTCTCATGGTGTTCCCACAAAACAAGCGCGCCCGAAGCAAAAGTTTCAGACAAATCAATGATGCGCTGGTTGGAAGAACCGCGCCACTGAAGCTCGTAGGAGTTGAGAGATGCGATGAAAGGACCATCGACAAGCACGTCGCAGGTGTGCAAGAGGTCGGATGCGAGCGAATCGGGGTGGCCCGCCACAAGGTCTTCGAAGCGGTACCCGGAATAAATCCAGATATTATAACCTTCAGCCTTCAGGCTTCGTGCCAGCTCAAGACAGGGGGCGCACTGTTCGAAAGGTTCGCCTCCCGAAAGGGTAGCCGCATGCGTCAATTTGTTGGCTTTGATTTCTGCGAGTACCGCACCAACCGTGCTTTCATACCCCGCGCACGCCGGCTGGCTTTCGGAGTTGTGACACCCCGGACACCCGTGCGAGCAACCCTGCACGAAAACGGAATAGCGCAGCCCCGGTCCGTCGACGATGGAATCACCGGCGGTGCCGAAGAGGCGAATAGGTGTGATATGTGAGCTGTTTGCAGCCATGGAATCGATTCGCGAAAGTGCGGCCCCGCCTTCAAGGGTGAGGCCGGTAACTTTTAGCAGTGCTTAACTCGATCCTGTTCTTCTGCGCGCTTGGCATCGTTGAAGCGATCGAGCGTTCCGACCAAATATCCCGTGATGCGGCGAATGCGGTCGAAGGGAATGCCGTCTTCTTCCGTGCGGCCACACTTCGGGCAGCGGTCGCCGATGATGCCGTTATAGCCGCATACCGGATCGCGGTCGACCGGATGGTTGACCGACCCATAGCCGATGCCGGATTCTTTCATGTGACGAACAACCGATTCAAAAGCTTCAAGGTTGTCGGTTGGGTCGCCGTCAAGCTCGACGTATGAAATGTGACCGGCGTTGGTGAGCGCGTGATAAGGAGCTTCGATTTCAATCTTATCGAAAGCACTGATGTCGTAATACACCGGAACATGGAAGCCATTAGTATAGTAATCGCGATCGGTGATACCCGGCAGAGAGCCGTAGCGTTCACAATCCATGCGGACGAAACGACCGGAAAGGCCTTCCGCCGGGGTGGCGATCAAACCATAGTTCAGGTGGCGTTGGGCGGATATGCGGTCAAGGTAGGTACGCATATGCCCGATGATTTCAAGACCGAGCCTTTGCGATTCGGTGCTTTCGCCGTGATGGACACCGCGCAGGGCCACCAGAGCTTCGGCCAGGCCGATAAAGCCGACCGAAAGCGTACCGTGCTTGAGCACTTCGCGCTGCTCGTCATCGAGCCCAAGCTTCTCGGAATCGACCCATACCCCTTGCCCCATCAAGAACGGCGCGTTATAAACTTTTTTGCGGCACTGGATTTCGAAGCGCTCATCAAGCTGCCCCACAATGAGGGCAAGCTTGGAATCGAGCAGGTCGAAGAACAGGTCGATATCACCCTTGGAACGAATCGCCAAACGCGGGAGATTGACCGACGTGAAGCTTAAATTGCCGCGGCCGGGCGTGGTTTCGCGGCTGGGATCGAAGGCGTTGCCGATAACGCGTGTACGGCAGCCCATGTAAGCAACTTCGGTTTCTGGCGTACCACGGTAATACTGGGCATTGAACGGAGCATCAAGGAAGCTGAAGTTGGGGAACAAACGCCGGGCAGAACAGCGCATGGCCAGCTTAAACAGATCGTAGTTCGGATCACCCTGGTTGTAGTTGATACCTTCCTTCACGCGGAATATCTGCACGGGGAAAATGGGTGTTTCTCCTGATCCGAGGCCTTCTTCGGTAGCGAGCAGCATGTTCTTGATCACCATGCGACCTTCCGCTGTGGTATCGGTGCCGTAATTGACCGAAGAGAACGGCGTCTGCGCACCGGCGCGAGAATGCATGGTATTGAGATTGTGGATAAGCGCTTCCATCGCCTGAAATGTTGCACGATCGGTGTCGGCATGGGCCTGTTTTTCAGCATACGCGAGCACCTTATTCGCAACCGCTTCGTCGAGACCCGCTTCAAGCAGCGCGCCATGAACGGCGGCTGTATAGGTGGCATCCATCACGAGCGTTGCCTGTTTGCCCGTTTCGCCTTCGATGCGGCCGAGCGATTCCTGCGCAAACGCACGGGGATCGTCGAAATCGGTAAGCAGATCGAGCGCTTCAGCAAGATGTTTCTTGTACAGGCGACGATACGTTTTATGCACACCCACCGCAAGACCGCGATCAAAGTCGCAAACAGCCTGGCCGCCGTGCTGATCGTTTTGGTTCGACTGGATGGCTATGCAGGCAAGTGCCGCGTAACTGGCGATATCGTTGGGTTCGCGCAAGACGCCATGACCGGTTGAAAAACCACCGTTAAACAGCTTCTTCAATTCGATTTGACAGCAAGTCGTAGTGAGCGTGTAGAAATCCATGTCGTGGATATGGATATCACCTTCGCGGTGCGCTTTGGCAAAGCGAGGATCAATGACGCACATTTCATAGAACTGCTTGGCCGATTCAGAGCCGTATTTGAGCATGGTACCCATGGCGGTATCGGCGTCGATGTTGGCGTTTTCGCGCTTCATATCCGATTCGGACGCGCTGGAAAACGTGATGTCTTTCAGGGTTTTGATCAGACGGCTATTGACGTCGCGAACGCGGCTGCGGTCAGCACGATAGAGGATGTAGGCCTTGGCGGTTTGCACGAAGCCCGCTTCAATCAAAACTTCTTCCACCAGATCCTGGATGCCTTCAACCGTCGGGACACCCTCGATGGCACCGCCCTCGATTTTCTCTACGACATGGGCCGTGATTTCAGCGGCAACACCACGATCCTGCATGGCCCCCGATGCCTGGAACGCCTTTTCGACAGCATCGATAATTTTCGTGTCGTTAAACTCAGCGGTGCGGCCGTCGCGCTTGACGATAGTGGTGACCATAATAATATTCCTTACTGTATGCGATGAATTATCTCTTACGTTTTCCCCAAGTTTTAAGCGTGAGGGGTAATGTTTTGAACAAGTTGTTAATAAGTTTTCCACTATATGTTGTGGGCAGCTCTCTCTAAGCTGTAAGATATAGTACCTTCCGGCATCGACAATAGCAAGCGAATTTATCGTGAATTTCGTAAATGGCACAAATTTAGTACCATTTATTCGGGGAGACCTTCATTATAAAATGTTAGGCGACGGTGCCGAACACGTATCCCCAACCATGCCCGGTTAGCGAGGAATTCATCTGGTCGCACAAACGCTGTCGGTTATAGATACCCGGAGGCAACAAATCGGCGATTTCCCGCAATTCAGGAGGCACATCAAGTGCCTCGGCCATGATTACCACATCGAGACGACGCACCGTTTCGTCGTGCAGAAACAAAGCGTCGACAACGTGCTGCATTGCGCCATATTCAGGACTCTTCTCGATTGCCATGTAACCCTATCCCGTCACGTTGTAAACATCGAAGCCAGCACTTGCCGCAACAAGAGCACCAGTATATGCCGGCGTGCTCTGACCGCAGGCACGCAAGAATTGCGCCCCTGCTCGGCGCAAAGCGGTAGCTGCTTCAATCATCGTATCGGGACAATAATAGGGATTTTCAGGTGTTGCCACCTGTTGACGAGGAGCATGCTCCACCACCTCAAGTTGTACCAGCAACGGTAAATCAGCCTGAACGCGCGCGACCTGCGTCGCAGCGACAGCACCCTCAAGGGCGGCCGTAGATGAAAAGCCTACGACATCGGCACCGTATTCAGACATGATATCAAGCGCTTCGGAAAGCGGCTCCGCACGCCCTACTAGATTTCCTGCAGTATCGATGCAAACCGAGGCAACAAGAGGTACGTCACTGACCATCCGCACCCCCATAAGCGCGCACTGCAAATCGGCCACCCGCGTGAATCCATTGAGGAAAAGAGCGTCGATGTGTGCGGTGCCGCAGTCGCGAGCAGCCTGGGCATACTGGTCGCGATTCTGTTTGAGCGAGGTCTGGCTTGAAGGATCGAGCGGAAGCCCGGTTGGGCCGATTTCAAAGAATAAGTGCTGGGGCGTAAGCGATTGAGCAACCGTCACCGCCGCCGCAGCCAGTTCGAGCGCACGATCTTCCATGCGAGCGTGCGCCAGACGCGCATTGGTGATACCGGCAGTATTCGTGACGAGGCACTGAGCGCCGGCGAGCGATTCGAGACGCATCGCTTCTCGAATCGAATCGGGTTCGATCAAGTTGAAAAATTCGCGGTCTCGTTCAATGTCTATTCCCTGTCGTGCGAGCACGGTATCGAGCGCACCCGACAAAACGAGCATGTCTTTGTGAAAACGTAATTGGATATCAGGCATCAGGCACCCCTTCGCTCATTTTTTCACCATTATAGTGCATTGACACTCCCCACGCCGAAAGGCGGGGCAAACCGGCGAATTGTGTCGTTTTGCGCACAAATGATCCTATTTCCCCATTTCCGAACAGCCATTCACAATTGGCCCCCATACTGAAAGGCTGCTTCACACGAAACCCTTTCTTCGCATTTTCCCACGTGCTAACTAAAGCAGCTCATGTAAAGCGACGACACGCTGCATAAAGCACGTGCACCCCTCATAGAAGTATTCCGGAGATTATGGAAAAAACATTTCAAGACCTTGGTCTATCCGAGGCAACCCTTGCTGCTGTCGCAAGCCTTGGGTTTACCACACCCACCCCCGTTCAAATGCAAGCCATCCCCCTCGCTTTGCAAGGCCGCGACGTTGTTGCTGCCGCAAAAACAGGTACCGGCAAAACGGCTGCATTCCTTTTACCGACACTCGACCGCATCAGTGCCGACAAGCAAGGTAAGAACCCCCGCGTTCTCATCGTCAGCCCGACGCGCGAACTTGCACAGCAGAGCGCCGATGCGTGCAACTCCCTGACGAAAACATCGCGCCATCGCATGCTCACCGTCGTCGGTGGCACGCCTTACGGCCCGCAGATGAGCAAACTGAAACGCGGCGTCGACATCCTGATCGCCACCCCCGGCCGCCTCTATGACCTCATGGAGCGTCGTGCCATCAACTTGAGCCAGATCGAAGTGCTTGTCCTTGACGAAGCCGACCGCATGCTCGACATGGGCTTTTGGCCCACGATGGAAAAAATCATCTCGTCAACCCCGGCGAAACGTCAGACGCTGCTGTTTTCGGCAACCATCGACCGCAAGGTCATGAAAAGCGTCGAATCCATCTTGAACAATCCCGCCTTCGTCGAGATTTCCCATAAAGGTGAAACTGCCGACACTATCGAGCAGTTTATCATGGCAATTCCTCAGGCCAAAAAACCCGACTTACTTCGCGCCGTGCTCGAGGAAAAAGGGAGCAAACGCATCATCGTATTCGCTCGCACCAAGGGTCGCACCGATTCTTGCAGCCGTTTCCTTCGCGAAGCCGGCTACAGTGCTGAAGCTATCCATTCCGATAGGTCGCAGCGTGAACGCAAACGCGCACTCGACAACTTCAGCAAGGGTAGAACCGATATTCTGGTCGCTACCGACGTTTTAGCTCGCGGCATTGACGTGAGCGACGTCAACCACGTCATCAACTACGACCTGCCTGACTGCCCTGAAGATTACGTGCATCGCATCGGCCGTACCGGTCGTGCCGGAGAAGCCGGCTTGGCAGTATCCTTCGTCAGTGCTGACGCGAAATCGACACTGCGCGACATCGAACGCCTGATTGGCAAAGAGATTCCGTTCATGGAAATGGAAGGCTTCGACTGCGTGCAGACGGGCTTCCGTTCTTCCGGTTCGAAAAAGCGCTCCAACAGCTACTCCAAACAGTATCGCGGCAAGGGCGGCAGTTCGTCTTATCGCAAGACCAGCCCCAATGCCAGCGGCACCGGCCGTAACGGCGAAAAAGCCAACGGCGAAGGCGGCTATCGCGGCAACAAGGCGCATGCTAACAGCAGCCGCCCCGGTGGCAAACCTGCCGGCAGCAAAAAGTTCTCCTCCTCACCACGCACCGACGGCCATCGCGGCCAGGGCACCAAGGGTCCTTCGCAGGGATTCAAGAAAGCAGCTCCACACGGTGCTCCTAAGAAGAGTTTTCAGCGTCAAGGCTAGATTCACACTCCCCTAAACTCGGAGAATCATTCAAACCCCGTTTCGCGGCGACCATCAATCGCGTGAGGCGGGGTTTTGCCTTGCTCCTTTGTCTCTGATTTCGCCGTTACCTTCCCGGGGTCTAATCCACAAGACGTACACGACGGCTTCATTTGTTATTCAACACCAACTTTTATAATGAGTGCACGCGGACGAGAGGTTCCCCTCCTTTTCGATCCGCACTGCTTTACCCCCTTGTTTAAAGCAGTAGCGATGTCTGAGGACATCGTGACCCCCTCCTTGTAGGCCTGGCGGCTCCCCTCCGCCAGGCCACTTCTTTTTTAATCCGACCGTGCATTGCAGCGACCCTACGACGGGCGGAACTTGCCGGCGATGCTACAATTCATGGATTCGATTCTTACTTTCTTGAGAGGAATAGCTATGATCGTCAAGATCCTCGATGCCTACGTCAACAATCCCGGCGATTTGAGCTGGGAGCCTTTCGGCGAACTGGGAGACCTCACTCTGTACGAACGCACATCCGCAGAAGAACTCGCGATGCGCACAACCGACGTCGAAATTGCCATCACCAACAAAATCATGTGGGACAAGCACGCTCTCGATGCCGCCCCTCATCTCAAAATGATTGCGCTTACCTCAACCGGGTTCAACACGGTTGATTTAGAGGAAGCGAACCGCCGCGGCATCATCGTCTCCAATGTGCCGGCATACTCAACCCCTGACGTGACACAAATGACGATCGGACTCATGCTTGAGCTCTGTATGCACATCGGGCTGCACTCAGATGGCGTTATGGCAGGCGATTGGGTGAATAGCGTCGACTTCACGTATTGGAAAACACCCTTGGTTGAAGTATCGGGGAAAACTCTCGGCATCATCGGCATGGGAAGCATCGGGCAATCGGTAGCGCGCGTTGCCGGCGCCCTGGGAATGAACGTCGTATTCACCAACCGAAGCAGCAAACCAGAGGCCGAAACAGCAACCTGTCACCAGATTGAACTTGATGAACTTCTTGCAACGGCTGATTTTATCAGCTTGCACTGCCCCGCCACCCCCGAAACGAACAGCATAATCAATCCAGACGCCATCGCGCGTATGAAGCAAGGGGCTTTCCTTATCAATACCGCGCGCGGTACGCTTATCGACGAAGCGGCGGTTGCGCAGGCCCTCAAGGAAGGCAAGCTTTCCGGTTTTGCCGCCGACGTGGTGTCGGTTGAGCCCATGCAACCTTCCAATCCCTTACTGGGTGCCCCCAACACCATTATTACCCCTCATATCGCCTGGGCTACGCTAGAAGCGCGCACACGCCTCCTGAATACGGTCTTCGCCAATGTAGAAGCCTACCAATGCGGCACGCCGCAAAATATAGTGAACAATCCTGTCAGCTGGAGGTAAGCGCATACCGTGGTGCCCCGTTTCCCTACCGCCAAAAAGGTCCCGCCGCACTATGCGGCAGGACCTTTTCAATTACCAAGAAGCTTAGTTGAGACCAGTACGCTAGCGGGCAGAAGCGTAGTGACCGTTGACACTTCCCTATTTCACGCGGGCTGCGTCTTCCGGATTCATGGTCATAGTCTGGAAACGATTCGCCATGTAATCGTCATCATAATGGTTCGCATAGAACTGCTCAATCGGAGTTGACGGGGTGTTTCCCGACATGCGGTGATACCAGCAGTCGATGGATTGCAGCGACATCACTCCATTGATCACCATGAATACCGTGCAGATAGCCGTTACGCCATAGCGCCAGTTCCAGGGAATCATATTGATAAATTTAAGCAGGCGCGGCAACAACAACTTGATCCACATGATACCTAAGCAGCCCCAGGCAACCATGAACACCGCGTTCGTGCGCCCGTCGATCGAAAGAAAAGTGCCCGAATAATCCCATGCACGAATACCGAAAGCAAATTCCATGATCCAGCTGGTGAAAAACTCGAACGCACCACCGATCACTGCACTGATCAGGAAGATGACGATAAGCGGTTTGTCGTGGAAGCGATTGAGAGCAATCGTCATCAGAACAGCGCCGAAACCGTAAATGGGTGAAAAGGGTCCAAACAGCATACCTGCGCGATCTTGATATTCGCCAAACTTCATGATGTGGAAGATATCTTCAAGAAGCAGACCGAGCACGCAGCATACAACGAAGATCCAGAAGATATTGAAGAAATTTAAGGCAATGTATCCTTTTTTCGGTTTGGCTTCTTCAGCCAAACGCTCCTCTTCACTGCGAGCGTCCTTTTCTGTTTTACGAATCCTGCGTTGTGTAGCACGCTCTTCAGCAAGCGTCGGATCGAGATAACTCATCAGGGCAATTAAGATAACAAGCTCGATACCATAACCAATCAGGTTAAGATTGATGCCGAACAACATCATGTCAGCGAGAATTACGAGCACGGTGATAGCGACGAGAGTATATGCCGCATGCGCCGCATGCTTGCGCTTGTTGCGCAACATTCGGTAACCGAAGACGACGAAGGTGGCGGCGGAAATCGTCAGGAGAATAAGAAGGATGCCAAAGATAACGAGAGTCGACACCTTCGTGGTGCCCGTCTGCAGTTCACCGACGAGAGAAATCATAATCCGAACAAGTTCGGGAATCGCAGCAACACCTCCCAACGCAAAAAGCGCCGCAAGAATCTTGAGCGCAATAGGAATGTTTTCTTGGTTTTTAACTTTACTATCCTGCATACCATCTCCCCTAATCATACTTGTAGACGCCCCTGCGGCGACAAGTATCGACACGTCAAACTCCGGCACAACGCCGTAAAGTTGCCTTCAGTATATCAAACACAACTAGATGAACCCGAAAAAAGTCCGTCAGGGGATCAACGTCGCAGCAAGAAGAAGAAATTTGCATGAAAAAAAGCATCGAGTTGCCGAAAAGGCAGATAAACACACCGCTGGCAGTCCGTCACCACAAAACCCGCATTTCACGACGATAAGTCCTTCAAGACCGGCGCTTATACTGAACTCAGCAATTAGGAGAGGCTCCCCTCCTTTCCTGTTGTTACTGCTTTTACCTCATTAAAGCAGTGGTGATGTAAATCACCACCCCCTCCTTGTAGGCCTGGCGGCTCCCCTCCGCCAGGCCACTTCTTTTTAACCCAACCCCCTGCATTGTCGTTTCCGTAAGTTGATTCTATCTGCGAAAAACGGCTTACGCGTTCTGCTGTTTGCGAGCGTAGAGAATGTTGTTCGTTTCGAGCCAGGATTCAACGGTACCGGTATCGAAACCGTCGCAGGGATCGATAACCAACGCATACATTTCTTCTTCTTCCAAAACGGCATCGAGGGCATCAGTCAACTGGATTTCGTTTCCGACACCGGGCTGTACGTCAGCCAAAAGTTCCATGACCCGCGGGCTGAGAAGGTAGCGGCCGAAAACTGCCAAATTGGAGGGAGCATCTTCGATTGCGGGCTTTTCCACAAGCGAATCGACCTTCCAGACGTCGTCGGCAATCGCTTTGCCAGCGATGACACCAAAACGGCTCACCTGATCATCGGGCACGGGCAGCACGGCAATCACGCTTGCGCCGTTGTGGGCATCGGATATTTCCTGCATACGGGGAAGCATCTTGTTGTCGGGAACGAGCACGTCACCCAAAAGAACGTAAAACGGCTCTCCGCCAATTTTCCCATGCGCACAATGGATGGCGTCTCCCAAGCCCAGGGGCTCATCTTGGTACACGTAGCTCACGTTGAGATTACCCACGTAGGAAACGAGATCGGCATACGAATCTTTGCCGCGCTCGCGCAAAGTGGCTTCCAATTCAGGATTGGGAGTGAAATGGTCTTCAATCGCCTTCTTTTCACGGCTATTGACGATGACAACCTCATCGGCCGCCGAGGCAAGACCCTCTTCGACAATATATTGGATAACAGGGCGATCAACTACGAGCAGCATTTCCTTCGGCTGTGCTTTTGTGGCCGGCAAAAATCGAGTGCCCATACCTGCTGCGGGAATCAGTGCTTTCATCAGTCCTCTAATCTTTCCATTGTAATTGTTGCGATAACCTCGTGATTGTAACAAAAAGGTGCTTCGTCGAACACAAATCGGCCGAAAAGCACTCTTAAGCGAGCGAAAGGAGATGCACAGATGCACCCCCTTCACCATCACGATAACCATCGATCCGATTATCTTTTTTCTTTGATTGCCTCTTCCAAAACGGCTATTTGAGCTTCGGCTTTGTTTACCTTGCGCATAACGAAGAACACGTAGACGAACAACGCCAGCCAAATGAGCACGTACGCACCGATTACATACGGTGCAGCCGGCAAGATGGTTGAATATATTTCGACGAGAACCGCATTCATGGATGTCTCCTAATCTTCCAGTTGCTGTTTGAGCGTTTCAACTTTTTCTTCGAGCAAACCCGCCCGCAAACGCAGGCGGTAGAGCGCGAAAGCCAGCATGAACATACCGAACATGGAAATAAGCAAGGGTATGAGCATGTCGGGAGAAAGCCCCGAATCGGTACGGAACACGACCGGATGCACTCCTGAAGGAACAAGGCGTGTGATCAAGAAGCAAATCGGCGCATCGACAAAAGCGATGATGCCGAACACGCTTGCGTAGACAGCGCGACGCTCGGGGTCATCGATGGCGTTACGCAAGATGAAATAGGCAATCACCAGCAGCATCAGGATAAAATACGTGGTTAACCGAGGTTCCCACGTCCACCACACTCCCCATTCGAAGCGTTCCCAAAGCTCGCCCGAAAACATGGTGCACATGATGAATAGCAGAGCGATTTCGGTAGCGAAACGTGCTCGCAAATCATAGCATGCCTTTTTCGTCGCAAGAAACCGCGCTCCGTAATACGCCGTAAACGCCAGAGCAACGAACGACGTGATGGCAACAGGCATATGGAAGTAGAAAATTTTCTGAGAAAGCAGCAGTTTATTGGCGACAATCTGGTCGCCAATCAGTTCCGCTCCGGATACCGCGGCGCCATTGACAAGCGGCGCCAGGGTGAACGTCAGGATAAAGCCAATCGTTGTCAGCACCGCCCCGATCAGTAGCAAAATCGGAGCAATTTTGTCGCACGTACCGCCAACACGCGGAAGCTTAGTTGCCCTCTTTTGTGTCTCAGCCATACAACCCCCTTTACTAAGCAGAAATAACGAAATCGTAAAGTACCCAGGAAATCAATATCATGATCACATCGTAGCCGCCCGCCAATGTAAGCGATTGGATAAACGTGTCCATATAACCCTCGCTACCCAATATGACAACCGTAGTGGCGGAAACGCAGGCATACAGCAGAGGGAAAATAAGCGGGACGAACAACACGGCAAGCATGACATCTTTCCCGCGCGTATTGATGGTAATCGTGGAAAGCAGGGTGCCGATACCAGCCACCCCAATCGTGCCGACCAGCAGCGGAAACACGATCATCCAGAAGCTCTCCGACGGTGTTGTCGTTGTCAAGAAGAAAAAATAAAACATCGGCACGGCAATGATTTCAACGATGAGAAGAAACAGCAGGTTCGAGGTGGCCTTCGCAAGAAAAATGACCGATCGATCAAGCGGAACAAGCAGGATACCCTCAAGACAGCCCTGTTCCTTTTCGTGCGAAAACGAACGATTCAGGCCAAGCAAGGAGGTGAACACGATAAGAGCCCACAGCAAGCCGCCGCTCATCTGGAGAATATCAAGACTACTCGATGCCTGCGCAAGAGCCGCACCATAAACCACCAGCACGAGAAGGGCATAGATACCCATCGACGTAAGCATTTCCTTCGTGCGGAATTCCTGCTGCAAATCTTTGCCGAGAAGATTTTTGTACTGCTGGAATGTTGAAGGACGATGAATGGTGACCGCCATATTACGACACCCCCATACCGACCGTTTGATGATACAAATCGGAAAACGACTCGAAATCAAGGTTGTCTTTTTCATCGAAGGCAACCACACAACCCCGCGCCAGAACCAATGCGTGCGTGCACGAATCAAACCCTTTACGCAAGTCGTGGCTAACCATAACGAAGGTGCGACCCGTGCGTTGCGCGTCGATCAAATTGTCGAAAATTTCGACCGCGTGGGGGTCGAGCCCCGAATATGGTTCATCGAGAAAAACGATTTCGGGATCATGGATGAGAGCACGGGCGATACTGAGACGCTGCGTCATGCCGCGCGAAAATGTGCGAACCTGATCGAGACGACGATGCTTGAGCTCAACGGCTTCAAGCAGCTCCATAACGCGATCGGAAGGATTCTCAATCCCATAAAGCCGAGCGGTGAACAGCAGGTTTTCTTCTGCCGTCAGATCGGAATACAGCATGGAATTATGTGAGATGAATCCGATGTGATCGCGAACCTTATCGGAATCTTCCTTAACGTCGATACCGAGCAGTTCAGCCGTTCCCGACGTCGGGCGCGACAGCGTCGAAAGCATACGCAGAAGCGTCGTCTTCCCTGCCCCATTCGGGCCAAAAATAGAGAGGAAGGCACCCTTCGGCACCGTGAAGTTGACCTTGTGAACCGCTTCACGATTGCCGAAGACCTTTGAAATATCTTTTGTCTGGATAGCAATATCCATAAGAGGCTAGACTTCTTCCTTCACGTTTTTCGCCGGCGCTTCGCTCTTTTCAACCGGCATATCCCCGTCACCCGCCGCAATAGCTTCGCCCGCGAGCCTCGGCTTCCCGTAACGTCTGCCGAACAGAGCCACGGCAATTCCTATCATCATAAGGCCGAACCCAACCCAAACAAGCGAGATTAGCGGATTGACCCGCACATCGAGCGAAAGAGCGCCCTCGGTGTTCGTGCCACGATACGCGACAAACAAGTCTTGATCAGGGAAGCTGATAACACTTGCAATCAACTTCTGCTGCTGCGTCATCTGTACCAGCTGTACCGCCGGAGAGACGGCACCGACGAATTCGCCCCGTTTATACACATCGAAATTGACGGTGTAGACGATGTTGCTATTGGCTTCTTCCGTAATCGAATTACCCGTGTATTTGAGCGAGTAATCCTGAATGATGAAATCACCCTGAGCGATATCGGTTTCAGAATCATATTCGACATACCCCGTTTTTTCGGTGACGTACATCGATGACCCGATGAGGCCAACAAGGATGATGGCCATAGATAGATGCGCAATGAAGCCGCCTATCGAAGCCGGTCGATTATGGATCATCGAGAAAAACGAACCGAACGGGTTGCCGCCGTGCTTTTTGCGATACGAGGCAACCGCACGCCCGATCATAAAAAGCGAATTGAAGAACAGCAGCGACGCAACGAAGAAACCGAAGACCGCAAGACCGTTGTAGTAGAAAGAAGGTCCTTCGGCACTCAAGCCGCTTGCCATGGTACCGCCAGCAGCAATGATGTCATTGTAGCTGGGAAGCAGATACGTGCAGAAGTACACCATGAGACCAATGAAAAGCACGAGAGCGCACAGGGCGGGAATACGGGCCCGCTTAAAGAAATCCTTCTTGTTGGTAGAGCCCCATGCAAGGAGGGGGCAGATAGCAAGAATGAGGCAATACACGATGCCAAGCGGACGCGCAATCGCGTTATAAGTGCCCGCCGAAAGCGACTGCCCGCCGAAGGGCAACCATGTCGGCAATGCAGATGAAATGGTGAGATAGCCAAGCAAGGTAGCAAAGACCACCATGATTACGTTGTTGAAGTAGTATGCAGCATCCTTAGAGAAGAAGCTTTCGACCTCGTCGCCGCCATCGACTTCTTTTGCACCGAACGTTTTCCAACGAAGGGCAATTCCGACGAGACCGGCAACGATTGACAGGATGATAAGGCCCAAGAACAACACGAGAGAAACGGTGTCGCCCTCAAACGCATGCACCGACTGGACCAAGCCCGAACGCGTGATAAAGGTGCCGAGGATAACGAACGAAAACGTAATACAGGCACACATGACCGACCAACGCTTGAAAACCCCGCGCTTGCGATACACCGTAAAGCTATGGATGAGCGCAACACCGACAAGCCACGGCAGCAAGCTGGCATTTTCAACCGGATCCCAACCCCAATAGCCGCCCCACCCAAGCACGACATAAGCCCACACCGCGCCAAGACCGATACCGAGACCAAGGAAGAACCACGAGAAGATGGTATAGCGAAGGCACTTTTCAACCCACACCTTCGAAGCATCGTTTACCACAAGCGCGGCGATTGCATAGGCGAACGGAATGGTCAAACCGGCATACCCGATGAAGAGCGTCGGAGGATGAATGGCCATCGCCCAATGCTCGAGCAAAGGATTCATGCCCCAAAAAGCCGCTTCGCCGATCAGGTTGCCTGAAGGGCCGAACATGTTGGGCTGCATCGCCTTGAAGGGCATATTGCCCTCGGAAAAAAGCGAGACACCGACAAAAGCCGCAAGCACCAACTGAGAAATCAGAAGCGCCATAGTGTCGAGTTCTTCGCCCTTTTTCAAGTTGCGAATCGCGACGACGGCATTGAATACGGAAAGAAGCCAGCCCCAGAAGAGAAGAGAACCTTCACGGCCGCCCCACAAACCCGAAAGCTTGTAGAGCCAGCCAAGCCAACCTTCGGCTCCACTTTGATTTTTCACCACATACATAATCGAGGTATCCCCGGTCATGAAGCAAAAAACCAGCAGAATACAGCAAACCGTAAGCGCAACAGCGGTTAGAACGGCAGCGATATGCCCGCCCCACGTCAGGGTTTCCCCTACGCTTTTCCCCTTGCGAGACAGAATGTAACCAGCCAACAAACATATAACCGAAACCGCAACAGCCGCAAATGCGACCAAAAGGCCGATCAAACCAAAAATCGCCATTATTTATCCTTTCAGAGCGACATCGGTCGCCGTGAATTTTCCATTGTCACCGATTGAACCGGTCAGAACGAGAGCGGCTCCGTCTTTCACTTCATCGGAAAGAGCGCCTGCATACTTTACGGACACCTCGCTTGTAGCATTGTCGGCATCAACGAGAACGAACCGTTCGTCATTGCCGGCGGCCGTCAGCGTACCCGATTTAACCACGCCAGTTACTTTTACCGGCTTGTCGAGCACTGAGGTACCGTATTCAAGCAAGCGCGTGATCGAAAGAGCATCGGATGAGCTTTCGTATTTCGAAGGACATTTCGTAACGAGTTCACTCGCCTGCAAAACACCATCTTTATCGATTTTTCCCGTGCAAATAGCCGTCACATCATTACCGAAGGTAGCGGCAACACCTTTATCGTATGAAATGTGCAAGGTAACATTGGGATTATCGGCGGGATCGGCGATGTCGAACGTGAGCACGTTTCCGGTAGTCTGGAAAGAGTTTTCCACGACATTGCCAGAAACCTGCACGCGCTTTTCAGTAAAATCTCCGCTTGCCGCTTGAGCAACCGTAACGGTTTGCGCAGCGGTTCCACCACCGACTACGGCTAAAATAATAATGATTACGATAACGATAACCCCGGTCACCGCAACGAGACGCTTCTTCATACGGGAATTCACATTACACTCCAAAGTAATCAGCCGAACATAAGTTTTATCTCATTCTAGCCTAGGAAGAAGCCCGTCGATACGATATCAACGGGCTTCTCAAATTCTTGCTGTAATCTTCAAAACCCACGTGAGAGATTAAGCAGTTTTCAACTTGTTGGACTGAGCATAAGTCAACCAGCCATCAGGCAACTTCGATTCCGTGTGACACTGCGTGCAGTAATCTACGGAAGCGCGATGCGACTTGTGGCATTCGCTGCATGAAACTTCACCATGCTGCGCCTTATGCGGGTTACGATCCATTCCGCTTGTTTTTTGAACCAAATCGTCACGCGTAATGTTGTGACAGCTTTCGTTCAAACAGAAGGTATCAGGCTCGACACCACGTGCTTCACTCAGGTCTTCCAGACTGCATTCCTTCAACGGATACTCATAGTTGCCAGAAACCCAGTTCATACCTTCGGTGATCTGCTCGCCCATTGTGGGGACGTGACAGCTCAGGCAAGTCTTACCCTGTTCGCGGTGCGTTACAGCAAGCATGGCACTCGTGTTCTTGACTTCATTGCCCCACTTATCAGTGCCCGGCTGGCCAGCCGGCTCTTCGTACGTCGTCAAATAGGGATCCATCGGCGTGTGACAAATAGCTGAACAAAAGCTCGGCTGCTCATGCCACATAAACCCGCCAATACCAGCAACAACCAAAACCGCTACGACGACACCAACGACGATGGGCCACTTTTTGCCCTTCTTTTTTGCAGGCGCTGCGGTGGTTTCGTCCTTCACTTCAGCTACCTTTTCTTCTACCTTATTTTCTTCGCTCATTCTAACCCCCTTTCGAGCTCGATAAACTTACTCTGTATTGTAGGGAATTCGCCCCCAATACACAACGCAGTAGAACGTTACAACTTAAATCATATCGGAATTCTGACTAAAACATATCACCCATTTGGGGGGAATTACGAGAACAAAGGTCTAATTATCCACAATTCTGTATGTTTTTCGGAAAATATAGGGAGAGGAAGCCCCTTAAGGGCCTCCTCTCCGCCGAGAGAGGGGACAATCTTACCCCAGTAAGGCAAGAGCTTGGTCTACCGCTGCTTCGGATGAGTCCAGCGTCTTTTTGGCAAGCTGGGAATTGTGGGCCCCATCGCCATTTTCGACCATGACCCAGTCCCAATAGAACTGGCTCGTGCGATTGAGATCGCGAATCGCGTTGAGCTCATCTTCAGTTTTCGCACCACTTGCCACAGCGTCGGCAAGCTTGTTGTTTAAGGTGACCAGCTTGTCGCCAACGCTGTTGACGCGATCGTTGGTGGTCTTCTGAATATCTTTTACCTGGGCCTTGATATCTTTGTGGCATTTCGAGCAATCGTTCTTGAGCAAATCTTCATTCTCGAGGGGGCTTACCCAGGTGTGGCTTGCATACTTGGCACCGCTGGCATCAGTTGCTGGCGGCATATGGCAGGTAGCGCAGCTATATCCCTGTTTGGCCATGGGGGACATATCGCCACCATAGTTGGTTTCAAATTCCGGATGCTGCACCTTGAGATGCTTCGTGCCCGTCCTCGGATTCGTGTAGTCGACGTATCCAAGCGCGTTTTCTGCCGCTAAAACCTTGTCGGGTGTCGCATCGGCGAGACTCTTATAGGGGTTTTCCGCAGCCTTGTTCGCGCCGGGGAACAGATATTCATTATGGCACTGACCGCACGACAGAGCGCCCTTGGGAAGCTTATCGGCATCTTTGCCGACAGCGTTTACGAAGAACTGACGAATCGCAACGGGTTCAGCCTGCGGATCATTGCGGTGGCAGTCGTAACAGCTAATCGGTTCGCTTACCTTCCCCAGCATCGCTTTTATGTCGGAGGTGTTGAGCGTGGGATCCTTATCCTGCATAAGGATAAATTCAGAGGACTTGCAGGTCAGGCAGTTAGCCGTTTTAGGATTACGTCCCGTTTCGGAGATGTCGGTTAATGACTGAGTGTGCCCATTGGGTTCATTGTAGAACTTGGAAAAAGGGGTTCCCTCCCAAATGACCTTGATTTGGGGGTAGAGCTGCGTATAGTCGCCCGGAGCGTTGTTCTCCGAGTTCTTCTTATACGTGCCGTATTCATCGGGGAAAATATCTTTCCACGAATCGGCCGTAACGATACCGTTCGCATTTGCGGCGGGCGTTTCGACCACTTTTTTCGTTTCCGGGGCTGGCGCAGTGTCGTTAGACTTCGGCGCACATGCGGCTAAACCGCACACGAGCCCGATTGCGCAAACCAGGGAAACCCAAATAGCGCTTTTTCGAGCAAAACTCTTGGACTCCATAGTTTTCTCCTTTCGATTATCCCTCTCCATGAAATATACTCATAATTGTCATGTACTGTAAGGGATACTTTGAGAGTTTGTTATGGGGACGCTTTTAGGAAGGGCTCTTTTATGATCAACCTCGATCGCGAAGCAGATAAACCGTTGTACCTGCAGCTATTCGAACAGATTCGAGCAGAAATTATTACGGGCTCCTTCCCTGCCGGAAGCAAGCTGCCGCCTATCCGAAAGCTTGCAGAAGAATTGGGCATAGCCCGCAACACGGTCGAAACTTCCTACCAGCATTTGGCGCAAGAAGGGTATGTGGTCAGCCGTGCCGGAAGCGGCTATCGCGTCGAGCATCTCGACCTTGAAGATATCGCGCTGGCCGGATACGTGATGGAATGGACGAACAGCATACCGAAGGCGGCAAACAGCCCCTCCCCCGTCATCCACCCCGCCGACCTGAGCCTCCTTGGCCAAAGCGAAAGGCAAAATCAAAAAAGCGCTTTTGAGGCAAATGCGGTACCTGTCGTTTACGACTTCACCTATCGTAATCTTGAAAAGGGAACTTTCCCCTCACGCCTTTGGAGGACGCTGATCGGAGAAGTGCTGCTCAGCTCTGATGTCGACGGCGCGAATCGCTATCCCGATAATGCGGGAGAGCCACAGTTGCGCAATCTGATTGCCCGCAAACTGCAATCGACTCGAGGGCTTCACTGCGACCCACGCCAAGTCATCCTGCAATCGGGAACACAGGCAAGCCTCATGAATCTGCTGCTCCTCTTCGATTCCGGCGGCAAATCGGTCGCCGTCGAAGAACCAGGCTATGATGGCGTTCGCACTGTTTTCGCCAACGCCCACTTCACCTTGCACCCCTGCCCTATCTATCGAAACGAGGAAGAATTCCTCACCGCGGTTCAAGCAAGCCGCGCAAAACTCGCCTTCATCACGCCATCGAATCAGTTTCCCACAGGGCGCATCATGGGCCTCTCCTGTCGTCAGCGTCTTCTGGATTGGGCCCACAAAACCGATGCCTACCTTATCGAAGACGACTACTGCCGAGAATACCGATATAATACCCGGCCGCTTCCCTCGCTTCAGTTTCTCGATCGATACGACCGCGTGATCTATATGGGCACCCTATCAAAGGTGCTCTCTCCGGCCCTCCGTATGAACTACCTCGTTTTGCCACCTCAATTGCTCGGCCGGTGGAATGACCTGTTTTCCACTATCTACCCAAGCGTATCTTGGCTTTCGCAAGCGGTGCTCACCCGTTTTCTCGAAGACGGACATTGGGAAAAACACCTGCGTCGCACACGCGCGCACAACAAACGCAAACACGAGCTGCTCCTGAGCGCCTTGAAGCGCTTTATGGGCAGCCGAATCGACATCATGGAAAGCGGTGCGGGATTACACGTACTGGTCGGTGTCCACAACGGTAGCGATCAACACGGCCTGATTGCCGCTGCCGCAGAGCAGGGCGTACGCGTATATGACACCGACCGCTACTGGATGACCGAAAAGCATCCGCTCAACAACTACGTGCTCGTCGGATTTTCCGCTATCGAGGAAGACCGGATTGAGGAAGGGGTCAAACGTCTGGCTCGAGCCTGGTTTGGATAGGTTGCGCAAAGCAACTTCGCAGCTCTAAGCCCTCGAACCGGCGGAATCAAAAAAGCAGGCACCCTAAGGTACCTGCTTGTTCATTCGTGGTGGAGATGAAGGGATTCGAACCCTCGACCCCTACGTTGCGAACGTAATGCTCTCCCAGCTGAGCTACATCCCCACAAATAAGGCGCTTTCACGCGAAGCAGTATTTTCCCCGTAAGCGGGTGTTTTGTCAAACGGTAATCACACCATCCCCTCAATATCCAGGGAAAGACTGCAATATTTCAAGTCATCTTAGCTTTATACTGAAACAATGGAGCAAAACGACCACATCCCTCTCGAAGAAACCTACAACCTGTTCGGACCCTCCGAAACCGGCATGTTCACGGCGATGTTCTACGCCTTCAACACCATCGTTTCCCTCCAGGCTTACGGAGACGAAAACTGCGTTCATCTCGCTTTCGACGCAGCCCGGCAACGCTGCCGCTATTTCGAACAGCACTTTTCACGCACCCTCCCCCATTCCGACATCACCCGACTCAACACAGCCGGCGGTGCAGCAGTGAAAGTAGCCTCCGAAACTCACGAGGTTCTTTTGGCGGCACAGCATTACTGCGAAGCGAGCGAGGGATGCTTCGACATAACTATGGGCGCAGTCGTACGCCTATGGAATTTCACCACCGCCCACATTCCCACCCGTCCAGAACTTGACACTGCGCTTACCCACGTCGATTGGCGCAACCTGGAACTCCGAGAACAAGATGGCACGTTTTTCGCCCGCCTGACCGACCCCGAAACGGCCGTTGATGTGGGCGGCATGGCAAAGGGCTACATTGCCGACCGGCTGACCGAAATCCTGTGCTCTTCCGGGCTTACCAATTTCATCGTGAACCTGGGAGGCAATGCCGTTGCGCACGGACGCAAGCCCGATGGCAGCCCTTGGCGCATCGGGCTGCAGGACCCCCAAGATAAAGAGAAGATTCTGAGTGCGCTTGAAATCGTCGATGCTTCAGCAGTAACGAGCGGTATCTACGAACGGTGCTTCACCAAAGATGGTCGTTTCTTTCACCACATTCTCAGTACGGTCGATGGCATGCCCGTGCAAACCGATGTCGCCGGCGTCACCATCGTCGCCCCGCACTCGAGCGACTGCGACGGATTCTCAACCACCCTTTTGGCTCTGGGAATGAAAAAGGGCATTGCCTTCGCACGGCAACACCCTGAAATCACTCAAGCATATTTCATCGATCAAGAAAACAAAATCACGAGTATCTACTGACACGAAGCCTGCCAGGCACCAAATCTAGACTAAAACCTCTTCTGTTTCCTCTTCTTCCATCGGCGCAACTAATGCGGCCTCAGCGGGCGCCTCTTCGATAAAGGGATCGAACAACGGCTCGCCATCACGACTCAACTCGACCATTCCCGTCAAAACGTCGACGTACTGGTAAGATTGGCGGGCGGTACGACCGCGCTTGCGATCGACTTCCATGATGAAAAGCTGAGGATGAACCTGGGTTAAAACCCCTTCGCATTCGACGATTTTGGAACGTCCCATATTCGCGCGAACCCTCAAACGCTGACCGATGAAATCGTCCAACGTATCATGAATGGAGTCGACGATTTTTGCTTGTTTCGCTAAATCCATGCTGTCTCTTTTCTTGCGTGTGTCGGTACAAAAATAACAGTTGACAATTATATCACGTCCGTCAATTTTTGCCACTTTCCCTTGTTCAAACCGCTCTTTTGCGCATCAATGACCATTCAAATCACATTTAAAACAAAACTTTCTTCCATTTATGCCCTATAACAGGTCTTCCCCGCCGCCCTGATGACGCAACTTTCTTTTGCTGCACATGAATCGCAGGAGCTCTTTCTTGGAATTTGGGGCTGATCGAAAAGGCCGATAACCGCCGTGACGCTCTTCGCCGGCGTGAGAAAATTATCGTCGGTCGCCCTCAGCCCCAAGCGTTCCACCGCCCCAAGGCAGGCAAGAAACTTCGGATGAATCTCAAGGGAAAAGTTCCCATATCCAGGGCTGTAGCGAGTACCCGTGAATAGGTTTCTTTCGGCCGCAAACCGCACGACCTGCGCCTCGGCCTCGTCGGTCACCTGTTCCACCAGCGCCGAACACGCCGCCCCATACGCCAGAGCATCGAAAGAACCGACATCGTAGTGACGAAGCTCGCGTTCGCTTTCCGCTCCGAGCGTAGCGGCGACTAAGGCGCATTGCTGTGCTTGGCAAAGGTGCTCGTAGATATCAGTTCCCGAAAAGACCAGATTGGTGCCGCAAAGGGTAATACAGAAATTCCCCGCCTCATCAAGCGAGGCAGCATCAAGATCAAAAACTTCGAAGATAAAGGCGGGGCGTAGCGTTTGCTCGACCGCCTGAACAATGGTCTCAAACCGTAAAACGAGATCGCCCTCGACCCGTTGCCCTGAGTATCCCAGATAGCGAAGCGCTTCCTGTTTATCGACGGTGTATCCCATCACCATTCCCCCTGTGCGTAAAACACCTCCGGGGAGGCGCGCGCAATCATCGCCAAAAATTAACAGCCCGGCGGCGAACCGTCGGGCTGGGTCAAACAAAAAAAGCTCTCCGGTTATAGCGTGCGAAGGCTGACTTCCTTCAGCTGACGAGGGCTCACGTGGTCGGGAGCATTCGTCATCGGATCCGATGCTGAGCTTGTCTTCGGGAACGCGATAACGTCGCGAATCGACTGACGATGAGCCAACAGCATAATCAAGCGATCGAGGCCAAGGGCGATGCCGCCATGTGGTGGTGCACCGTTGCCCAGAGCGGTAACCAAGAAACCGAATTGTTCATCGATCTGTTCGTCAGTCATACCGACGCAACGCAAAACGCGACGCTGCAGTTCGGCATCGTGGATACGAATCGTACCACCACCGATTTCATAGCCGTCCATGACCAGGTCATAGGAATAGCTACCGCATTCGAGCGGAGCATCTTCGAGCTTATCGAGGGTATCGTCACTGATGCGCGTGAAGGGGTGATGTTCTGCGGCGTAGCGTTTTTCTTCTTCGACATATTTGAACATCGGGAAGTTGACGATCCACAGCAGTGCATGACCAGCACGCTCAATTCCTAAAGCATCGGCCATGTGAAGGCGCAAAGCGGAAAGAACAGCATTGGCCACTTCAACTTCGTCAGCTGCGAACATAACCAGATCGCCCGGCTGAGCATCGACGGCAAGCTTCAGTGCCGCAAATTCTTCGTCGCTGAAGAATTTGATGATGGGGCTTTTTTCCTGGCCGTCGCTCGTAAACGCAATCCAGGCCATGCCCTTAGCGCCATTAGCTGATGCGATATCGGCCAACTTGTCAATTTCGCCGCGGCTCCAGTCGCCGGCTCCCTTGGCGTTGATGGCCTTGACCACGCCGCCAGACTTGGCGACGCTGGAAAATACCTTGAATCCGCAATCTTTAACGATTTCGGTCAGGGTAACCAGTTCCATGCCGAAACGAATGTCGGGACGATCGTTGCCGAAGCGCTCCATGGATTCGGCGTAGCTCATACGCTGCAGCGGGAATTCGTGGCTGACTCCGACAGCGGAGAGCACGTTGGACATGACATCTTCCATCATGGTCATGACGTCGTCTTGATTGACGAACGACATCTCGATGTCGACCTGCGTGAATTCTGGCTGGCGGTCGGCGCGCAAATCCTCGTCGCGGAAGCAACGGGCAATCTGATAATAGCGCTCGATGCCGCCGATCATGAGCATCTGCTTGAACAGCTGCGGGCTCTGCGGCAAAGCGTAGAACTTGCCCGGGTTGGGACGGCTCGGGACAATGAAGTCACGCGCGCCTTCCGGGGTCGATCCCGCGAGAATCGGAGTTTCAACTTCCAAGAAACCGCGTTCGTTGAGAGCGGCACGCATGGACTGCGCAACCGTATGGCGAAGGCGGAGGTTTTCGAACATTTCAGGACGACGGATGTCGATATAGCGCCACTTCATGCGGGTGATTTCGTCGGTATCGATACCGTCTTCAATCGCAAAAGGCGGCGTAACGCTCGAGTTGAGAATTTCAACCTTGGTGACCATGACGTCGATTTCACCAGTCGGTAAATTCGGGTTGGCGTTTTCGGCACTACGCGCACGCACGGTTCCGGTCGCCTTAATAACCCATTCGCTACGCATGCGTTCTGCGTCGGCAAAACCCGCAGCATCGACCAAATCGGGGTCGAAAACACACTGCGTACGCCCTGCGCGGTCACGTAAGTCGACGAAAATCAAACCACCGTGATCGCGACGATGCGCCACCCAGCCGGTCAATACCACTTCGCTGCCGACATCAGCAGCTCGCAGTTGACCGCACGTACGCGAATGCATGCAATACTCGTTCATAAAATCTGTCATGGTCTTGTCTTGCTCCTTATATATGCTCGGCAAACGGGACGGTTTGCTTTTATAACCTTCAGTTTAATGTATGTCGATCGGTCTTATTCCTCAATAGACGGCATCACGCCATTATAGGGCATGCCGCCAAAATTCCCGAGAAACTTAGTGGCTGCTTCAAGGTCAATCAGCTTTTCCTCATGGGTTCCCATATTGCGAACCTTGACCTTACCCTCAGCAACCTCATCGGGGCCGAGAATGCACACCGTACGAGCGTGTACCTTATCGGCAAGCTTGAATTGGCTTTTCAAGCTGCGATGCTGATGGTCCATTTCCGCCGACATACCCGCATCGCGGATAGTCTGCAAAAGCTCGAAGGCTGTGGGGCGTACCGAATCATCGACGCACGCGAGGAAAACATCGAGGGTGTTATCGCGGGAAAACATCACGCCCGCGGCCTCAAGGGCGATAACGCAGCGTTCGTACCCGAGTGCGAACCCAAGCCCCGAAGTCGAACGGCCACCGACCTCTTCGGCCAGCTTGTCGTAGCGCCCGCCACCACCGATAGCATTTTGCGAACCCATGCCATCAACAACCTGCACCTCGAACACGGTTCGCGTATAATAATCCAACCCGCGAACAAGGCGCGTATCCTCAACGAAATCAACGTCGGCGACCTGTAGGTATTGCTTGACCGTCGCATAGTGATCGCGACAATCGTCGCACAGATAGTCGGTAATTTTCGGGGCATCTTCCATAATGCTCGAACAGTGGGGGTTCTTGCAATCGAACGCACGCAGCGGATTGATTTCGGCACGATGCAAACATTCGTCGCACATATCCTCTTTATGGTCGAGAATAAACGCACGCACCTGTTCGCGATAGGCGGGGCGACATGAATCACAGCCCATGGAATTAACCAGCAAGCGCATAGACGGCAGCGGAATTCCAATCGCTCCATAGAAGCGCATGAGCATAATAATCGCTTCAGCGTCAACACTGGGGGCATCGGCACCCAGGCATTCGACACCGATCTGGCGGAACTGACGCAACCGTCCCTTCTGAGGACGTTCGGCACGAAACATCGGACCGGCATACATGAGTTTTGCCGGAGCTCCACCCTGAGGAACGAGGTCGTTTTGCACCACAGCACGTACAACGCCAGCCGTGCCTTCCGGGCGTAGCGAAAGACGGCTTTTCGCCTTAATGGGATCGCCCGCAAGCAACTTTTTGAGATTTTCGCCGGAAATAGCCTGGAACATCTCCTTCGATACTACGTCGGTTGCTTCGCCGATGCCCCGAACGAACAGTTCCGTCTGCTCAAAAACGGGTGTTTCAATCGGTACATAACCATAACGAGCAAAAATGCCAAAGGCCATCTGTTTGAAGTGTTCCCAGAATCGTGCTTCGCTTGGCAGCAGATCCTTTGTTCCTTCGGGTGCTTGCAGTGCCATACCTATCCTTTGCGGTTGCTGGTACGATAAACAGAAAAGACGGACCGACTTCAGCCCGCTCTCTTAAGCTATACGTTGTTTCTCTTGTAGGGGTATTGTAACGCAAAACACAAAATAGCCACCATCGTATTCGCCCTTCACGAGGATTACGTGCTAGAGGTGCGCCACAACCAAATCACCCATCGCGGCGGTCCCGACGATTTTGTCTGCTGGGGTGATGCCCGCCTGAGCGATATCGCCCGTGCGCCAGCCCTCATCGAGAACAGCTTCAACAGCACGCGCGATATCGTCGGCGGCCTTTTGCATGCCGAAGCTATAGCGCAGCATAAGTTCGACGGAAAGGATTTGCGCCAGGGGGTTTGCAATGCCCCGACCGGCAATATCGGGTGCTGAGCCATGCGTGGGTTCGTAGAGGGAAACCCCCTCTCCCAACGATGCGGAAGCCAACATGCCCAGCGATCCGGCAAGTTGAGCTGCTTCATCAGACAAGATATCGCCGAACATATTCTCGGTCACGAGTACGTCGAATTGAGAGGGGTCGCGCACGAGCTGCATGGCGGCATTGTCTACAAGCAAGTCACAAAACTCAACATCAGAATAATCGGCAGCCACCTCATGAGCCACTTCACGCCACAAACGGGAGGTTGCAAGAATGTTTGCCTTATCGACGCTCGTCACCTTCTTGCCCCGAAGTCTTGCTATCTCAAACGCGCGACGCACGATGCGTTCGACTTCGTATTCCTTATAGTCAAGCGTGTCATATGCGTGCCGCCCCGCGCCACCAGCGACACCGCAGCCTGCAACTTCATAGGCTCGATCGCGTGCACCAAAATAAAGGCCGCCCGTCAATTCACGGACGATGACCATATCGACACCGGCAACACAGGCACGTTTTAGGCTTGAAGCGTCGGCTAAGGCATCAAACACCTTGACGGGGCGCAGGTTGCAGTAGAGTCCCAGCGCCTTGCGAATTCCCAGCAGCCCCTGTTCGGGCCGCGGCTTGTCGGGCTGCGTTGTGTCCCATTTCGGACCGCCAACAGCCGCAAGCAATACGGCATCGCAGGCCTGAGCCACCTCAAGCGTTTCCGGGGGAAGCGCGGTTCCCGTCGCGTCGATGGCGCTGCCACCTAAAAGCGCTTCGGTGTATTCAAACGTCGTATCGTGCCTACATCCCACCGCCTCGAGTACCTTGACGGCTTCACTTATGATTTCGGGTCCGATCCCATCACCGGGAAGCAAACACACCTTGAAATTGCGCACCACGTTCCACCCTTTCGTCGTTACCACACCCGTCCTCGCACTGAAAACCCCGATTTTTTTCGCTTTACCCACAATGACCTTGCGAAGAACCGGAGAGGTTGCGAAGGGTCATAAAGAACCCCGAGCAGCGCGCTGGTGGCGGGTGCGGGCAATCAGTCCACCTTGCTCGATAATATCTTTCACAAACGGAGGAAACGGCTGTGCCTGAAACGCTAGGCCCGTCGTTTCGTTGATGATTTTCCCCGTATCGGCATCGATACTGAGCAGATCGCCCGATTTGATGGCGTCAACCGCTTCGGGGCATTCCATAATCGGTAACCCGATATTGATGGCATTGCGATAGAAGATGCGGGCAAAAGTTTTCGCCACGACGCACGAGATGCCGGCAGCCTTGATGCAAATCGGCGCATGTTCGCGCGAAGAACCGCATCCGAAATTTTCATCGGCAACCAAGATATCACCGGAAGCGACCTTGTTAACGAAATCGGAATCGAGATCTTCCAGGCAGTGTTTTGCCAGCTCAACGGCATCGCTCGTCGTAAGATACCGCGCCGGGATAATGACATCGGTGTCGACATCACGGCCATAACGGTGTGCCTTCCCTCTGAATTCCATGGAATCAAGCCTCCAAATCTTGCGGAAGGGCCACATGGCCCGCCACCGCCGACGCTGCCGCTACTGCAGGATTGCTGAGGTACACTTCGGACGCCGGATCCCCCATACGCCCGACGAAGTTGCGGTTCGTCGTTGCAACACAGCGCTCACCCGCCGCCAAAACGCCCATGTGGCCACCGAGACACGGTCCGCACGTTGGCGTGGAAACAGCACAATTCGCATCAAGGAAGATTTCAGTCAATCCCTCTTGGATACATTGTCGGTAGACTTGCTGGGTTGCAGGAATAACGATACAGCGAACACTCGGCGCAACCATGCGCCCCTTCAACACGCACGCCGCCTGACGCATGTCTTCGATACGGCCATTCGTGCAGCTGCCGATAACAACCTGATCGATAGCGATATGGCGCGCCTGCGCAACCGGTCGCGCATTCGAAGGCAGGTGCGGAAATGCAACCATCGGTGAAATATCCGCCGCATCGATTTCGAGGACCCGACAATACACGGCATCGGGATCAGAATGATATTCTTTATAGGGGCGTTCGACACGACCATCCATATAGGCACGCGTCACCTCGTCAACCTCGATAATTCCCGTCTTCGCACCGGCCTCGATGGCCATATTCGCCACGGTCATGCGACCCTCCATGGTCAGCGCCGCAACAGCGCTTCCCGAAAACTCCATGACTTGATACAGCGCGCCATCGACACCGATCATGGCGATGAGGTACAAGATAAGATCTTTGCCCGTCACATCGGGCGCGAGCTTGCCGGAAACAACGATCTTCAAGGTTTCGGGCACCTTAAACCACGCGCGGCCCGTGGCGTAACCAACCGCAGCGTCGGTTGAACCCACGCCAGTCGCAAACGCGCCGAGCGCGCCATAGGTGCAGGTGTGGCTATCGGAACCGATTATCAGATCGCCCGCACTCACCACTCCCTGTTCGGGCAGAAGCGCGTGTTCGATCCCCATGCAACCAACTTCGTAATAGTGAGTCAGCTGCTGTTTGCGAGCAAATTCACGGAGCACCTTGGCCTGCTGGGCGCTTTCGATATCTTTATTGGGAACATAGTGGTCGGGAACCAGCACAATCTTCTTGTTGTCGAAAACCCGATCAACGCCGATTTTTCCGAATTCCTGAATGGCGATCGGACCGGTCACATCGTTTGATAGCACCAGGTCGAGGCTACATTCAATCAGCTGCCCCGGCATCACCTCATCGAGACCCGCATGAGCTGCCAGTATCTTTTCAGCGATAGTCATGGGACGCGCCATGTTCACCCCTTTAGTCGTTCGCTTAAAACCGCCTCATTGTACCACCTCATACAAAAGAGCCCCGAAAGGCTCTTTTGATAAACTATAGCTATTTCTCATATCAGCAGCACCTTTCGGCGTGCCTTTCTCGGCAAAGTCTAGAAAGAACTGGCTGCCGAACTAAACAGAGAAGGATCATCTACGGTACCAACCATCATAACGCCAATCAAGCCAGCAAGCATCATACTGAAAGCAATACCAATCACAATGGATACGGCAAAACCGATAAGTGAAAATTTCAAAGCGTCGCTTTTCATGGGTGGCACTTTATCGGCATTGATAAGCCATGCGATAAGCACGCCGGGAAGCGACATCAAAAAACCGAGTACGCAATAACCAAACTTCATACCACCGGTCATTTGCATCAAGGGAACGAGCTCATAAAAAGGCTGATTTTGCGGAGTCACAGGCTGCGTCGGCTGGGGCGCTGGCTGAGGTTGAACCGGAGGCTGTGCGGAATCAACAGCTTGCTGCGGTACGGGGGGCGGAGTAGGAATGTTGGTTTCTTCTGCCATGATTGCCTCTCTTTCGTGGGAAAGCACACCGGGAAGATGCGACAAATCTGTACTTCCTCTTCCCGATTTGCTCGTGCATGACTTCATGCACCTTTTCTACCCTCAGTATAACGGCAATGCGCTCAAGCAGCCGCTCCTGTAACCGAAACGATACTCAGTGCAGAAATTCACGCAAGTCGACGTTAAGAAGGAAATCCCTTTCAGAAGAATCGTACGCACTCGTTTCAAAGAAAAAGAAACCAAAGGCGTTAAGATCATGGTAATCGAAACGATTCAAGCAGAATACGTGTTCGAAATGAGTTAGAAAGGCCTCGTAGTCAAAGGTTTCCGTACCCGTCATGCCCGCCGGCGCACCCAGAACGGACATACAGAACAGCTTGTCGTCCTTATTCGCAAGAAGGTTATCCCAATCAGGTACGACATCCCGCAAGTAGTAATCGTACGTGTGAAACCCATACCCATAAAAGGATATTTCTGTGCCGCCCAAACCGGCGAAACGCAGCGGGTTGAATTCAATGGGCACCACCTGCCCCTCTTTCACCCGGACCTCAACATGCACGGGAAAATCTTTGACTTCGACGAATTCATTGACGCGATCGAGCCAATCGGTGAAAAGCCGTTCATTTTCGCGGATAATTTGCGCCCCGCTGTAATAGAGCCGATCGCTCATGTCTGAGACGGAAGCGAAATCGTGTCGTAAGACGTTGAGCACTCGGGCGCGACCCTGCCCGTCGTAATACGCATCGATCGCGTATTCGATACCCTCGATATACGATTCAAGGACAAAGGTTGAATTAGCGACGACGCTTTCGGGGTACCATTCTTGCCACATTCCCGCATTCTTCCTGATGTCGGCACACGCCGCATCCCAGCCGAGTTCGTCCGTGATGGCATAAACGCCGACACTGCAGAAACCGACGGAAGGCTTGAGCACGAAAGGCACCGCTTCGGCAGGATAGTCCACCGCCAGCACCTCGTTAATCGAAAGCGAACGACACAGCAGATTGGGGTACATCGGTGCCAGGAGTTCACGCATGAGCGCTTTGTCTTTGAATATATTGATAGCGCGCAGCATTGCCGGGTTTTTCACGTGTTCACTCACCCAAGGAAGCGCGTTTTCCGCCGTCGTATACAAACGCTCGCCAGCGTCGATGCAGGCGGCACCAACGGCATCGTCGACCATTACAATGTGATAGTCGTACGCAATCGAGCGAGCCATGTCATTATTGAGAACGGGATGCTTGCTTGCCTGGAGGTATTCCTTCATGTCTTTCGGGACATACGGTTCATCGACGATGATCATGTGTTTCCCTTTCCGATACGTGATGCGCTTCTGCCAGGTTTTCCCGCAAAGGGGCTACCTCTTCATCCACCGCATGCGCTTTGGTTCGCTTATGAGGCACATGAACAGAACGCCTCTTGACCGGTGCGGCTGCACCTTCTGGTTTCTCGGCTGATTTTCCGAAGCCCAAGGTTGGCGGCCACCCAAGAGGTCGATCGAATGCATCGCGCTTCACGAAGAGCCACACCGTCAATATCAGAATAGGGATGGCGACCTTGATAGTGTCGGCGAACAAGAATTCACTACCGGCGATCAAGGTGAGGGTTGCCATCGCAATAGCCCACACCGTTCGGTAACGCAGCACCAAACCAACGGCGAGAATCAGCAATATCACGCCGCCCGCAACCAGCGCCGGACCCAGAAGCACACCGCCCAAATCAACCCACTGCGTCAGGGCACCATAGGGGGCCAGGAGGTCGGGAAGTTGCGCAATGCCAATATTCGCCAGGCCAACGATACCGACGAGGGTACCAGCAATCCAGCCGATATCCTTACTGCGTTGCCATTCGGTAGGAGTTTTCTTGTTTTTGAAGAATCCCGACTGCGAAAGCAAGACCGCGCCAATGCAGAAAGGAATCCAAAACATGATGCCGCGATAAACGAGCGCAATAGCCGTTGCCGTAGCCAGAGAGCCCCCGTTGGCGGTCAGTATCATGGCGATGGCCGCTTCAACCACGCCGACGCCCTGCGGAGTCGGACTCAAAATAACCGAGATAGCTGCGAGGGCGAACGCTGCAACAAGCGGTGCAAGACTTTCGTAGCCAAAGGCATACCCAATCGCCACAAGACACGCCATGTTTAAAATTGCCGAAACCGCGGCGTAGGCGATGCTAATGAAAGCACCCAGCGGATTGTGGGCCAAAATACGCGCCGAATTGATCATCGAATCGGCGGTGGAAGAACCCCATGCCGCGCGAAGGTTTTTATGAAAACGCCCCAGCGCCTTATTGGCCAGGCGCTCGACGGCATCAAAGAATCGGTACAAGAAGTCAGGTTTAAAATAGCCGACGAAGAACATACTCGACAAGCCGAGAAGAGTGCCAGCCAAAAGCAAACCGCCGACAAGAAACAGGGAATTCATCGTACCGGAAACGAGCATGGTCACAAATCCGATTACAGAAATAACCAGAATGGCGGCAAAATACCCGATCTGAGAAAGCACCGCACCGCTGGTCGCGGTACCCACATCGGCACCCTTGCGGTGCGCATCATCAATGATGAAGGCAACACCGGTGGCCCCCGAAAAGAGACAGAACGTATTGATGAACACAAGATTGAAGATAAGGACAACGTTGTTCCAGAAACCAGTCTTATGCCCGACGGCCTCAAAGGCGGCATCATAGGAAGCAGCTTGCACCAAATGCCGCGCGACCATCAAAACAGCTGCTGCAAGGAGGGGAACAACCGCCCCTGTTTTAATAGTGACCAAAAAGTCATTGATCATATCGGCATTGCCAATTAAGAACAGAAGAGCCACGATAGCAACGATCAGCAACAAAGCTTTTTTCATTTCGTCGCCCCTTCGCTGCTTGATAATGTAAAGAGGATATTATATCAGTAACGCCCCAAGAGCGATATTGAGACCCTATCACAACCAGGTATACACAACTTTCACAAGGAAATACACCCAGCTTCCACCGAAAGCGTCAGGCGGAAAGCGCGCTCGTACCGATCATCCGATAAAAAGGCTACCAATCTGGAAGATAGCAAACGTGACAACCCACGCAACGCCAATTTGAAACAACACCGAAAAGACCGTCCAGCCCAAGCTTTTCGATTCTTTGAAGATCACAGCAATCGTTGCGGCGCAGGGCACGTAGAGAAGACAAAACACCATCATGCAGTAAGCATTAAGCGGTCCGAAACCGAAGGAGCCCAGCTGCAGGGCAAGCTCCCCCATACCAGCCGCCGAGTTTACGCTGGCGACCCCGAAGAGAATCGCCGTGCTCGACACAACCACCTCCTTGGCCGAAATGCCCGCGACAAGTGCAGTGGCGATTTGCCAGAAACCCAAACCGATTGGAGCGAAAAACGGTACAGCCCACTGCCCCATGATGGCAGCAAAACTCTCCGATATATCGGTAGTATGACCCGACAGACCGAAGTTAAGCAGAAACCACAGGATAATCGATGCGATAAAGATTGTCGTACCGGCTTTTAGGAGGTAATCTTTGACTTTTTCCCACACGTAGACAGCCACGGTGCGGGCGGCCGGAGCCTTGTATTCGGGCAGTTCGATCAGAAGATCGTTATGCGGTAAGCCGCGCTTTTTGTCGATCAGATGGAAGACCCACGCAACGAACAGAGCTACCACGATACCGATCAGATACATGGAATAGGCAACGATACCCGCATAAGCAGGGAAAAACATGCCCGCAAACAGAATGTAGATGGGCAAACGTGCCGAACACGACATGAAGGGCGTCACGAGCATGGTTTTGAAGCGGTCGCGGCGCGTTTCCAGGGTGCGCGTCGCCATGATGGCGGGCACCGAGCACCCAAACCCGAGTACCATTGGCAAAAACGCACGTCCCGAAAGCCCCAAGCGTCCCATGACCGAATCCATAACGTAAGCCACGCGCGCCATATAGCCACTATCCTCCAGAAGCGCAAGCGCAAAGAACAGGATGGCAATATTGGGCAAAAAGGAAAGAATGGCACCAACGCCGGACAGTATTCCGTCAACCACCAACGAGGTCAGCAGCTCATTGGTGCCGATAGCAGCAAGGCCCGAAGTGGTCAGAGCCGCTACGCTTTCGATCAGAATGTCGAAATAGCCCCGCAGCCAATCCCCCACGGCAAACGTACAGAAGAAGACAACCCCCATCACCACGAGGAAAATCGGAATACCGAGCCATTTATTCGTCAGGAGACGATCGACTTTGTCGGTGCTTTCGGTCTTTTCTTCGCGATTGACCAGCGTCTCTTCAACGATCTCTTCGATAAAGTCGTATTTCTGATTGATAATATCCGATTCATAACTGCGATCGAGGACAGCAGGCAGACTAACCGGGTAGTTTTTCGTAACTTCATCGTCTTGTTCCAACAACTTGATTGCATGCCAGCGCGCGTTCACGATGCCGGGGTAGCATCGCTCCAGTTCAGCCTCGGCCGCATCGATTCTTTCCTCGAGAGCAACGCTGTACACCATCGCGTATCGTGCATGTTTTTCGGGTAAATCGCCTTCATCGTGCCCATGGAAAAACACTTCTGGTTCTTTGACATCCCAGTGATGCACGACGGCATGCATGAGCGGCTTGATACCCGTGCGGCGGCGAGCCGACACGGGGACAACCGGAACGCCAAGCATGTCATGCAGGCGAGCGATATCGATTTCCATGCCGCGTTTTTCGACGATATCCATCATATTCAAGGCCACGATGACCGGTTTTCCCAGCTCAATCAGCTGCAGCGTCAGATAGAGGTTGCGCTCAAGCGAAGAGGCGTCGATAACATCGACGACGATATCGGCATCATCGCTAAGGATGAAGCGCCTTGAAACCTGTTCCTCCATCGTATAAGACGTCAGGCTGTACGTACCGGGAAGATCGACCAAGCGGATGCCGTGGTCTTCATGGACAAAGGAACCCTCAACCCGTTCGACGGTAACACCGGGCCAATTGGCCACCTTCAAATTAGCGCCCGTATAGGCATTGAAGAGCGTTGTCTTTCCGCTGTTGGGATTGCCGATAAAACCTACCATGATGTCCCGCTTCACCGCACGCACCTCCGAACCGTGATTTTGGCAGCGATACCACGACCTACGGCAAAGCGAGAACCCCTTACCTTGATGATAAGAGTCCCGCGACTTTTACTGTTGAGCACCTCGATTTTCGTGCCACTCGTCATGCCTAATGCTTCAAGACGTTTTTCGACACCAAGCGGAAGATGGGTTTCCTCAACTTCGTAGGATTGCCCGATAATTCCCTGGTCAAGCGTCATCAAACCACCTTCGAATAATACTGGTCAAGAGCGGCGAATGATGGCATCGAAAACCCATTCGAACCCGCCGCAACGGCAAACCCGCCCCAAAAGGAAAGGATACTACCGAAAAGGATTTGCTATCTTAGTAAATGTTTCACAACGTTTACTATAGCACAGATTGTTACACGCCGCTAACTAATTTAAAGAAGACAGCTCTCTCCGCATTCAATGGCCGCCGCGAACCCCGAACACCTGATATTCGAGCAGAAAGAAAGGGCCATACGCGCCGCCCATGGTTCACTTGGACCCCCTACACGAGAGAATTTCAGCAACTCCAACCTTAACGCTCTTATATGCTTTATAATTCCCTAATATACTTGCTATCTTGTACAGGACCTATATCGCAAGGAGGCCACATGGCAACCAAACAGGGGAAACAGAAGGAAGCACGGCAGCCGCTTTCTTCCTACAGTATTCTTTTCATCATCATTTTCATTGTCGGATTCGTCACCATCGTCTGCTCGTTTTTCAACTCCAGCGTA
>JAVWAI010000003.1:0-68819 GCA_036650075.1 Raoultibacter sp. | reverse complement strand
ACATCGTCGAGCACGCGCAAACGATTCTCCTCATCGTGTTTCTCGGGTTTCCATTTATCGGTGTTCTCTATACGGATATGACGCTCTTACAGGTGACTGGTCATGAGCTGTCCTCGGTGTTGCTGATCTTGTCGCGTCAGGTATTTTTCCTTATTCCCTTGGTGTATCTTGTTCCAGCACTGGTAGCGCTCGGCGACGGGGGATTTCCGCCGATTACGGCGCTGTTTTTCTGTATGCCGATTGCCGATTTGCTTGCGGTGGTCTTTGCGTTCGCTGTGAAAAGCAGGATAGCTCGTAAGGACGATCGGGCGGTTCATCTCGCATCATCCGAGGTCGCTGTGGTGAACGGAGAAATTTGAGATTTGATTCTACGTAAGGTTTTCGTCGTTTTCTGTCGCCATGGTTTTGTTTGCGAAAAATTGTGATATTTTGTTAGAAACTTGTGAGTAGTCCGAAAATTGACGGAGGAAGCTTGATGAAGGGTATTGTCTTAGCAGGCGGCTCGGGAACGCGACTGAGCCCTCTCACGGCGGTTACGTCAAAACAGCTTCTACCGGTATACGACAAACCTATGATCTATTACCCGCTTTCAATCTTAATGATGGCGGGTATCCGCGATATCCTTATCATTTCAACCCCTCACGATCTACCCAATTTTAGGGCGCTCTTGAAAGACGGTTCCGATTTTGGCGTGCGGCTTTCCTACTGCGAACAGCCTGCGCCCGAAGGGTTGGCCCAAGCCTTCATTTTGGCGGAAGATTTTATCGCGGGGGATAGTTGCGCCCTTGTTTTGGGTGACAATATTTTTTACGGCAATGGTCTGGGTTCTTATTTGGCGCAGGCGGCATCGTGTGAGCGAGGTGCTACTGTTTTTGGTTTCCACGTCGACACTCCCGAGCAATTCGGCATCTTGGAATTCGACGAAAACGGACGCGTCGTTTCTATCGAAGAAAAGCCCGAACATCCCAAGTCGAATTACTGCGTGACGGGTTTGTATTTTTACGACAATCGCGTCTGTGATTTTGCGAAGCAAATAAAGCCTTCTGCGCGGGGAGAACTTGAAATCACCGACCTCAATCGTCTCTATCTCGAAGACGGTAGTTTGAACGTTATTACGCTGGGTCGTGGTTTTGTTTGGTTCGATACTGGCACGGTCGAAGCGTTGTTTGACGCGAGCGAATTTGTGCGGGTTGTCGAAAGAAGACAGGGTCAAAAGGTAGGCGCTCTCGAGGAAATTGCCTACACGCAAGGGTGGATCGATGGTGAAAGCATTCTCGCGTCGGCCATGCGGTGTAAGAAGTCGCCTTATGGAAAGCATCTCGAATCAGTTGTGAAAAATTCTTCTGTTGAAAATGCCGTTAGAGTTGAAGAAAGGAATCCGCAAGCGTGAAAACCTACTTGGTTACCGGTGGTGCAGGATTTATCGGGTCGAATTTTGTTGCGTTTCTATTGAAGCGTTACGATAACGTCAGGGTGGTCAATGTCGACAAGCTTACCTATGCGGGCAATCTCGACAATTTAGTCGAGGTGCTTGGCGACGAACGGCATATTTTTTGTCAAGAAGATATCGGTGACGGATGCGCCATGCAGCAGCTGTTCAAACGCTATCATCCCGATTACGTTGTAAACTTCGCTGCGGAATCCCACGTTGATCGCTCTATTGAAACGCCGGAAATTTTTGCACAGACCAATGTACTCGGCACGGTGACATTGCTCGACTGCGCTCTTCATGCGTGGCAGAATGCCACGGGAGGCTTTGATAGTCATAAGTTTGTTCAGGTTTCTACTGACGAAGTCTATGGATCGCTTGGCACGGGCGGCTTTTTCACCGAAGAAACCCCGCTTGATCCTCGAAGCCCCTATTCAGCCTCAAAGGCATCCGCAGATTGCTTCGTGAAGGCGTACGGTTCTACCTATCGTATGCCGATCAATATCACGCGGTGCTCCAACAATTACGGCCCCTATCAATTTCCCGAAAAGCTCATTCCGCTTATGATCACCAACGCTTTGCAAGGCATCTCCTTGCCGGTGTATGGCGACGGGCTCAATGTCCGTGATTGGCTTTACGTCGAAGATCATTGCCGCGCTATCGACCTGGTGATCGAGGGCGGTATTGCTGGCGAAGTTTACAACATCGGGGGAAACAACGAATACCCCAACATCGAAATCGTAAAGGATATCATCGCGTATCTCTCAGAGCACGTCGATCCTGCAATCGACGAGGCTCTTATCGGTTATGTTGAAGATCGCCTGGGACATGATCGCCGCTATGCGATTGATTCCGGGAAAATCAAGCGCGATCTTGGCTGGTTTCCCGAGACATCTTTCGATCAAGGTATCGAAAAGACCATCGCCTGGTATCTCTCCCATGAAAAATGGTTGGAGCGCATTGCCACCGGAGCCTACCGCGCTTGCTCGGATAGCATCCCAGAAGGGGCCTCGGTATGCCGATGATGGGAGTTGTTCCTCGACTTCAGTCCTGGGAAAATCGCCTCCATCAATGGGAGCAAAAAAAACCAGGGCGTAAAAACAAAGCGTATTGGATTATCTACACTCTGTGCTTTATCGCGATTTCCTCTCTTGCGCTGATTGCCTATCCGACGACCGGCAATTCATTGGCTTGGGGTGTCGATGGCCTTGAGCAGTACTACCCGTTTTTTGTTTATGTGGGCCAATGGGTTCGCGGTGTGGTCGGGGGCATTTTCTCGGGACAGGGCCTGCAATTTCCCCTGTGGGACATGAGCCTGGGGTATGGTTCTGACATTCCTTCGGTGCTCGATGTTATCTACAATCCGTTTTATCTGATTTCGGCTCTTTGCCCCGAACGATATTCGGAATATTTCTTCCAATTCCTCGTTGTCTTCAGAATGTATCTTGCGGGCGCTGCGTTTTCTCTGCTGGCACGTTATAGAGGCAACGGGCGTTTTGCCACACTGTGCGGTGCGCTTATCTATGCGCTCTGCGGCACGGCTCTTGCGGCTCTCCTGTGGCCCGATGGTGTCAACCCCATGATTCTCTTTCCCCTGTTGTTGGTGGGTGTTGAGAAGATATTCAATTACCAGAAGCCTTACCTGTTCATCTTTTCGATTGTGTTTTTCTTTGTGATGTCGTATTACTTTGGCTATATGGCGTGTTTGCTGTTGTTGCTCTACTGCGGACTGAGGGTTTTTGTCGTCGAAAGGCGTCGGGGAAATACGGTGACCGCGAAGCTGTTCTTTACGTGGGCGGGTAAGTTTTTAGGGTATCTTGTCATCGGCGTTTTGGTGGCAGCCGTTGCGCTGGTTCCCTCGATCATGTCCTTATTCAGCCTCGATCGCGTGGCCCATGGGGATGTTGGTGTCCCGATAGCGTACTCCCTTAGTTTTTATCAACGGGTGTTTGCGGGTTTTCTGGGCGTTTCATCGGTGGGTAGTGATTGCTTTATCGGCTTCGGCGGTATTGCGCTGCTATCCTGTTTCCTCCTTTTCGCTCAAAAGCGCAACAAGAATCTGAAGGTCATCTTCGTGGCGCTGACGATTATTTTGCTGGTTCCGTTTTTGGGCAGCGTTTTCAATGGGTTTAACTATGCGACGAATCGATGGGTCTGGGCTTACGCTTTGTGCGTCTCCTATATCGTGGTGAAGATGGTTCCGCTTTTTGCGCAGCTGAGTCGCAAAGAGCTCAGGGTGTTATGCGTTTGCGCGGCGGTGTATGCCCTGGCGCTTTTCGTCTTTACCGGCGCTCGCATGGAATGGAGTATGGCCGCCTTGGCGGTTATGCTGGTTGCGTTGATGTTTGTCGGTTGGCAGAATATGAATTCCCTTGCGTGGCGCTTTGGCTTTCTCGTTTGCCTTGCCGCCTGTGTGATATGCAATGCATTTTACTTTTCGTCCCCCGACGAGGGTGGCTGGGCGCGTTCATCGCCGGCGATTGGCTCGATGTATGCGAAGTTAACGCAGGATACCCCTAACCGACTCGTCGCCGAACTCGATGACGAGTCGCTTTGGCGCTATGATGCCGACCCTACGGTGGGGTCACGCCCGCGCAACTCCAGTCCCGTGCTCAACGTCAACGGATTCGACTTCTACAACAGCGTATATAACAACGATATCGATCGGTTCCATACCGAAATGGGGGTGGCGAACACCCATGTCAATTTCTCGTATACGAATCTGGGCGGGCGTCCGCTTCTCGATGTGATCAACGGGGTGAAATACTATGTAATTCCTGAACGCAGCTCGGAAAAACCACCCTACAATTACGCTGATCCTTCCAAAATCGTTTCCCGAGCGACTATTTCCGAGGTGCCTTACGCTGTCTACGAAGGCACCCGCGTGCTGCCTCTCGGATTCACGTATTCGAAATATATCCCTCGCAGCGTCTACGATGCCTACACTCCCGCCCAAAAACAGGAAAGTCTTTTGCAGGGAGTGGTTTTGGAAGATTCCTCTCTCCCGGTAGCTTCGGTTGATTTAGAAAGCAAGAATGTTCCCTATACCGTGCAATCCACCGATGGCCTGACATTTGAGGACGGCAGGGTTGCGGTAACACGCCGAAACGCATCGATGGTTTTACAGGTCGAGGGCGAAAAGGATGCCGAAACTTACGTGTATTTCAATAATCTCGACTTTGACGCCTCATCGCCCTCGGAGACTATTTCTGAAAAGAAACGGCAGGATTATCCCTGGTATAAGAAATTAAATTTGCTGAAAAAAGATTCTGAATGGATTGCTCCGGTCGATTACGTCATCGCCGTGCAGTCCGATCATGCTGCAGGGTATCGCAGTCTCAATAACTTCGTGAGCAGTGATCATCTCTATGGCGGTAAACATACCTGGCTTTCTAATCTGGGCTATTCCGCAGAGCCGCAGCACACGATAACCCTGACGTTTTCTCAGGTAGGGGAATATACCTTCAACAATCTTGACGTGGTGTGCCAGCCGATGAAAAACTTCAACAGCCAGGTTGATGCCTTGAATGAAGCGGTCATGAAAGACATCGATGTCGGCACGAATCAAATCACGGGTTCTATCGATCTGCCGAAAAAGAAGGCGCTCTATTTGAGTATTCCCTATTCTGCGGGTTGGACGGCATACGTCGACGGTCAAGCAACTCCGATTAAAAAGGCGAATACGGCTTTCATGGCTCTCGAGCTTGAAGCGGGTCATCACGATATCAAGTTGACTTATACAACACCCGGTCTCGTCGTGGGGGAAGCGTTATCCTGTATCGGTTTGGGGCTTTGCGTGCTCGTCGTTATCAGGAATGTGGCGCTCGATAAGAAGAAAAGGCGGATACGGCATGGTGCTTAATGAAAAGGGTAGTCGACTCCTCATCCTGGGATCGATGGATGAGTTCGTCCCCTTGGTGAAGCGGGCCCGTGCGCGCGGCATACATACCGTCGTCTGTGATGGATATCCCGACGGGCCCGCACGGGCTTTTGCCGACGAAGCCTACATCGTCGACCCCCGTAATACTGAGGCGTTGTGCGATCTTTGCCGCGACCGCGATATCGATGCGGCGATTGCGTCGTTTTCCGACATTTTGTTTGAATCTCTTTGCACCTTGACCCATGCGGCGGGCCTGGAAAGCTACTGTTCGCTCGAGTCCATGGCGTGTCTGCGCAAAAAAGATCTTATGAAAGATATGCTGCACGATATCGGTGTCTTCACTCCTCAAAGCTGCATTCTTCCTCAGGGTTTTTCTGACGATGCGGTATCGGCTCTGCAATTCCCCTGCGTGATGAAGCCGCTGAACGGATATGGATCACGGGGTGTGTTTGTGGTCGAAGATGTGCACGGCGTGCGGGAAAAATACGCCGAAACGCTTTCGGCTTCCTCGGGAACCGCCGATGCGATTGTTTTGGAAGAATATGATTGCGGTCACGAATTCAATATGATTAGCTGGGTGGCCGATGGCCTGGTGCACCTGATCAGCATTGCCGATCGCGAAAAGAGCGAAGAGGTTATCGGGGAAGTGCCTCATGTCAGCAGAATCGTATATCCCAGTCGATTCACAGCCGAGGTGCGCGATGAGGCGTTGATTATTGTGCAGAAAATCGCCGATCGTATCGGTATGGTGGATGGACCTCTCTGCCTTCAGTTCTTCTGGCAGCCGAATCGCGGTATACGAGTTTGCGAAGCGGTCGGCCGTCTATTCGGCTACGAGCACGAACTTGTCACCTACGGCAGCGGACTTTCGCTTGAAGATCTTCTGCTCGATATGCTCTACGACAAGCAGAGCATGCGCGCGCGGGTTCAAGCGCACGATCTCGAACATTTCACTAAACCCAGTTGTGGCCTCTACTTCCATGGACACGAAGGTGCTATAGCTGATGCGCGTCAAGCACACGAGGTTCTCGATGATCCCGCTGTTGTTGAAAGCCTTTTCTACTGCAATCAGGGCGATACGATTACTCACGGTGTTGGGCAAAAGCCCTATGTCGCACGCGCATACCTGCAGACGAATTCGCGCTACGAGCTTGATGAGGTTACCGAGCGCGTTTTCGAAAACTTCCGCATCTTTGATGTATCGGGAAATAATCTTTTGTATAAGAATCATTTGCCGGAAGAACTCAAAGCGGCTTTGGGGCGTGTCGGTAATCAGGAAATGGTTTATGATGAACGCGATGTCTCCAACGGTAAGGCGCACGCATGACAGAGAGCAAGACTGAAAAGCCGATAAAAATTTCAGTGGTTGTACCGTGCTACTATTCTGAAAAAACTATCGCCAAGGTTGTTCATGGAACGCGCGACGAACTGGTGCGCGCGGGCTACGATTATGAATTCATCCTGGTGAACGATGGTTCCACTGATGAGACCTTCAGTGAGATTGGTCGCTTATGCGAAGAGGATAGCTTGGTCAGAGGAATCGATCTTATCCGTAATTTCGGACAGCACAATGCAATCATGGCCGGCCTGCGCGAGGTAACGGGTGATTGGGTCATGCTCATGGACGACGACATGCAAACCCATCCGTCCCAGTGCCCTATCTTGCTCGATAAGATGGGGGAGGGTTGGGATGTTGTGTTTGCCGACTATTTCCAACATAGGGAAAGTTGGTTCCGTCGCGCCGGGTCGCGTTTTGCCATGTGGTCGGTCCGCGTTTTGGCCGGATGCCCCAAGGAAATTACGGACAGCAACTTCTTTATAATGAAGCGTCTGGTAAGCAACGAATTAACGCGCTATGAAAGTTCTCGTGTCTACATACAAGGCTTGATATTTCGTACCACGAACCGGATTGCGAATGTGACAGTTGAACACTTCGATCGCGAATCGGGAGGTTCCGGCTACACCTTTAAAAGTCTCGTTGGCCTCTGGTCGACCATTCTCAATTTTTCGGTTACCCCTTTGCGCATTGCTTCCTTGTTTGGCATCTTGTTCGCCGGCGGAGGTTTGATCGGTGCGATAATCCTATTCGTCGAACGGCTTGCTGATCCCGAGATGCCGTTGGGCTGGGCTTCTACGATGGTGGCCATCCTGGTCTGTTCGGGTGCGATCATGTTTTGCCTCGGTTTTGTCGGTGAATACATCGGGCGTCTTTTCATGACCGCCAACCACCACCCGCAGTTCATCGTGCGGGAAGAGAAGAATTGCATTTCTGCCAAGGAGGATCATCGTGGCTAGTATGCTCGAGCTTGAAACGCCTTGTTTCGTTTTCGATGAGGTGCAGCTGAAAGAAAATCTTATCGATTTCCAAAAGGCTCTGCGTGAACACTGGTCGAACAACTCCGTCGTTGCTTATTCGGTAAAGACGAACCCCCTTGCCTGGATACTGAAAACCGCTCGAGAAGTGGGGTGTTGGGCCGAAGTTGTTTCCGACGAAGAATACGATTGGGCCCGATCGTGTGGGTATGCTTCCGATAAAATCGTGTTCAATGGTCCAATCAAAGGTAAAGACCATTTTCTTGCGGCACTTGCTGCGCAGGGCGTGGTCAATATAGATTCAGAGCGAGAACTGGTCTGGCTTGAAGAATATGCCCAAGCCGACAACCCGATGGTTGCGGTGGGGGTGCGGGTTAATGTCGATCTTGAATCATTTTGCCCCGGAGAAACCGTGACAAAAGCTACAGGAGGACGTTTCGGATTTTGCTATGAAAACGGCAATCTCGCTTGCGCTGTTGCGCGAGTGCAAGCCCTGAGTGCCCGAGTGCGTCTCGCCGGCCTTCATCTGCACGTAACTACGCAAAGCCGCTCGGTTGAGGTTTATCGGGTGCTGGCCTCCCACGCAGCGCGCATTATGAAAGATTACAAGCTCAGCCTTGACTATATTGATATCGGCGGTGGCTTTTTCGGCGGCGGTAAGCTTAACGCCGGCGCCTACGATCGGTATGTCGAAGCGATAGCTGAAGAGCTTTCGGGGGTATGCGACCGCGAATCTACGACGTTGTTCGTGGAGCCGGGCGGTGCGGTTGTTTGCACACCGGGAATCTATGCGGGTCGCGTGCTCGATGTGAAAGACACGACGGTTGATCGCTTCGTGGTTACCGAACTCTCGCGCATCAATGTCGACCATGAAATGAAGAAGGAATCTTACGTGCATAGTGTGCTCTATGATGATCGAACTCCCGGACTTTTTGCGGGCTCTGATCGCGAGGGCGTGCCGATGGACGCAATGAGGGGTGCCCTTGATGATGGGCCGGCGGGCGCGTCGTGTCGCCCCAGCAAGGCTCGTCAGGTGCTGTGCGGTTACACCTGCATGGAAAGCGATCGATTGTGTGTTTTGCGCGACGAGCCCGAACTTCGAGTGGGCGATTTGGTGATTATCCACAATGCCGGGGCGTATTCAATGTCGTTTACGCCCGATTTCTTTATCCAGCACCCCCCTGCGGTATATTCGATGGATGCTGCCGGAAGCTACACCCTGGTACGTCCTTCGCTTACGTGAGTGATGTCGAATGGTTAGCGTAATGCCCCAATAGTGAAAAAGAGAGTGAGTGTATGGGAAATCCGATAGTGCAATTCAACGAACCACCTTTCGTGCCCAGCGCCTATGACTGTATGCGGCAAGCTGTTGAGGCGGGGCATATTTGCGGCGACGGCCTGTTCACCCATCGCTGCAGCGGGTGGATTGAAGAGCGCTTTGGAACACAGAAGGCGCTGCTTACCACCAGTGGCACTGCTGCCCTGGAAATGGCTGCGTGGTTGTGCGACTTACGGCCGGGCGATGAGGTTATTCTGCCCAGCTATACCTTTTCTTCGACAGCGACTGCTTTTGTTTTGGTTGGCGCGAAACTTGTCTTTGTTGACGTGCGCCCAGACACTATGAATATCGACGAAACGAAGATTGAGGCGGCCATCACCGAGCGAACGCGGGTGATTGTGCCGGTTCATTATGCGGGGGTGGCGTGCGACATGGATGCCATCATGGATATCGCCTCTCGTTATCATCTTCTGGTGGTGGAGGATGCGGCGCAGGGCGTTATGAGCAGCTATAAAGGAAAGCCTCTGGGCGCTATCGGCGACTTTGGTTGTTTTTCATTTCATGAAACGAAAAACTACTCCATGGGTGAAGGCGGGGCTCTTTTAATCCGCGACGCCGCCCACAACGAAGCGGCCGAGATTCTCCGAGAAAAGGGGACCAATAGGTCGAGATTCTTCCGAGGTCAAGTTGATAAGTACACCTGGGTCGATTATGGCTCAAGCTATCTCCCCAGTGACCTCAATGCGGCGTATCTCTGGTCGCAGCTCGAAGTTGCTGAGGAAATCAACCAGAGTCGTCTCGCGGTATGGGACCGGTATTACGCTGCATTTTCCCCTCTTGCGCAACAGGGGTTGCTGACGTTGCCTACGATATCCGAAGAATGCGTCCATAACGCTCATATGTTTTACGTGAAGTGTGCCAATCTGGCGGCTCGCACGGATTTCATAGCGTTTTTGGGGGATAGGGGAATACGGAGCGTTTTTCATTATATCCCCCTGCACTCTTCTCCAGCGGGAATCCGATTCGGCCGTTTTTCGGGCGAAGATCGATTCACAACAGCAGATTCAGAGCGCCTTGTTCGCTTGCCGCTCTATTTCGGTTTGGCCAAAGCTGATCAAATGGCTGTGATAGAAGCGGTTCTCGCTTTCTTTGGCCAGGAGTAAACAAAACAACTATGGGTGAATCGAAATTCAAAACATTTCTTTCCCTGCATTTTTTCTTGATGCTCTATTCCGTCACCGAAGTTCTCGGTAAATGCGCTTCGGGCTATCCGCTGAGCGATATTCGATTCTTCCTTTTTTACGGCGGCATCCTTTTGATTTTGGTCGTGTATGCTTTCGGGTGGCAGCAAGTTATCAAACACCTTCCGCTTACGACTGCGTTCGCCAACAAGGCCGTTACGGTCTTTTGGGGAATTATCTGGGGTGCGCTCTTCTTCCAGGAAGAAATCACGCCGCTTAAACTTGCGGGTGTTGCCATTATCATCGTTGGTGTCCTGTTGTTTTCAAACGCCGATGATAAGCGGGAGGTGTCGAGCTGATGGGTGTGGAAATCGTGCCCTATGTGGCGATAGCTCTGCTCGGTGTCTTCATCAGCGCCGTCTCCCAGGTGATGCTGAAGAAGGAAGCGATGCGTACGCATCCGACTTTGTTGGCGGAATATCTGAATCCGTTGGTTATCATATCGTATGGCCTGATGTTAGTTACCACCCTCATGGCGATTATTGCGTATCGGGGGATTCCGCTTTCCATGGGTCCGGTCCTGGAAGCTACCAGCTATATTTATGTCACAATATTCGGTGTTTTGATTTTTAAAGAAACCATTAATAAGAAGAAGATATTCGCGCTTGCGCTGATTTTGCTCGGCGTGATCGTTTACTCGCTGGGGCTGTAATTCCTCCTTCAACCTTTTCGTACCGGTGAAAACAACTTCATTTTGCAGGGAAATGTAGTAAAGCAGGGTATACCTTTGCGTCTGATGTGATATATTGTTCAGCTGTACGTTTATGCCCGAAATTGATCGATATGTTTCGGGATTCAACTTGTTTGAAAGGACAAATACGTGGCTGAAGCCTCAAAGAAAAAATCCTCAAGCAAAGCGACACCTAAAAACGCAATCAATGAAGTGATCGTAGATGAATCGCTCGAAGAAGACGACATTCTCGAAACGGGAGACCCGGCACCTGAAGCGGTTATCGCGGAAGCGGCCACCGGTGCTGCCTTGGATGAAGACAAGATCGAAACCGACCTCGAAGATGAAGAGCTTCTTGAAGGTATTCCTGAAGAAGAACTCAAGGCAACCGTTGATGTGCAACTGCCTAAGATCACCAAGAGCAAGGTGAAGGCGCGCAGCAAGCGGGTATCCGATACGTCGGTTACCATGCTGACGGGCGATCCCGTTCGCATGTATCTCAAAGAAATCGGCAAAGTTCCGCTTTTGACGGCTGCTGAAGAAATCGACTTGGCCATGAAGATTGAGGCTGGTGTCGATGCGTGCGATCAGTTGGAAAAAGCCGAAGACGAAGGCGTTGAGCTCGAGCGCCGCGAACGCCGTCGCCTTTCCCGTATTGAACAGGTGGGTCTTGATGCCAAGCAGCAGCTGATCGAAGCGAACCTGCGTCTCGTCGTTTCCATTGCGAAACGCTATGTCGGTCGTGGCATGCTGTTCTTGGATCTGATTCAAGAGGGTAACCTTGGTTTGATTCGTGCGGTCGAAAAATTCGATTATACGAAGGGCTTTAAATTTTCTACGTATGCAACGTGGTGGATTCGTCAGGCTATCACCCGTGCTATCGCCGATCAGGCTCGCACTATCCGCATTCCCGTGCACATGGTTGAAACCATCAATAAATTGGTGCGTATTCAGCGCCAGCTGTTGCAGGAATTCGGACGCGAACCAACGCCGGAAGAAATCGGCAAGGAAATGGGTCTGCCGCCCGAGCGCGTGCGTGAAATCCAAAAAATTTCACAGGAACCGGTGTCTCTTGAAACACCCATCGGCGAAGAGGAAGATTCCCAGCTGGGAGATTTCATCGAAGACGGCGACGCCGTGGTACCTCCCGACGCTGCCAGCTTCTCAATGCTGCAAGAGCAGCTGAATAAGGTGCTCGAAGGGTTGGCCGAGCGGGAGCGCAAGGTGATTTCTCTGCGCTTTGGTTTGGAAGACGGCCATCCGCGCACGCTTGAAGAAGTGGGTCGTGAATTTGGCGTTACGCGGGAGCGCATCCGCCAGATTGAAAGCAAGACGCTCGCGAAGTTGCGCCATCCTTCCCGTTCGTCAAAATTGAAGGACTACTTAGAAGATTAGGAACTTCGTGAACAACGACGAATTTTTTGCCACTTGTCCCTTCGAATTCGAAGGCCAACTGGCGCAGGAATTAAAAAATCTCAAAGTTAAACGCATACGTCCCCTCAACGGGGGCGTTGCGTTTTTCGGGTCATTACAGGATGCCTACAACGTATGTCTGTGGTCGCGGGTTGCTTCGCGCGTGCTGCTGATACTCGATCGCTTCGCGTGTCCTGATGCCGACGCTCTCTACGAAGGTGCGCGCGGTGTTGCGTGGGCGCAGCACATTCCCGAAGGGGCTACCATATCGGTCCGTGCGCGAGGTGTCAACGACGAGCTGCGCAACACTCAGTTCGTGGGCGTGAAGATAAAGGATGCTATCTGCGATACCTTGCGCGAAGAGCGAGGTGCACGACCCGATGTGCACTCGACCCGCCCCGATGTGACGATTGATATTGCGGTCCGTGGCGAAAAAGCGACATTGTCGCTCGATTTGTCGGGCGAATCGTTGCACCGTCGGGGGTATCGTGAACCGGGCGTTCAGGGAGCGGCACCGCTCAAGGAAGCGCTTGCTGCAGGCATCCTTCTTAAGACGGGCTGGCCTGAAGCGGCGCAGGAAGATGCGGTGTTCCTCGATCCGATGTGCGGCAGCGGTACGCTCGCTATCGAAGCTGCGATGATTGCTGCCGATATGGCTCCGGGTCTCTTGCGTGACTATTGGGGTTTCACCGGTTGGTCTGGTCACGATCAGACGTTGTGGGATCGCACTGTCGATGCCGCCGATATCGCTCTTGAAGCGGGGCTTGCTTCGATGCCACGTATTATCGGTGCCGATATCGATCCATTTGCGATTGAGTTGGCACAGGGTAACGCCCGCCGCGTTGGCCTCGCTTCCTATATCGAATTTGCCGTGCAGGATGTTTCTGAGATGGGCAACTTTGTGCGCGATAATACCGATCGTTACGTGATTGCAACGAATCCCCCGTATGCGCATCGTCTCGATACCGAAGCGCAGCTGCCGCAACTTTATGCGGCCTTCGCCGAAGGTTTGGCAGCCATTCCTGATGGGTCGAAATTGGCGGTTATCACGCCCGACGATTCTATCGATACCTCGCTTGGTTTAGAGCCCGAAGAAATGCTTGAACTCTATAATGGTCCCATCGAAACGACGCTGCGCATTTATACGCTCGCATTCGTTCACCATGAAACGGTGACGATTTCGACGCTTCCCGATGGCCAGGCGTATGAAATCGCCGTGGTTGAGAAGAATTCCGACCAGTTCGCAACGCGTCTTCGTAAGGTGGCCAAAGAGCGCATGAAGTGGGCGCGCAAGAACAATATCTCGTGCTATCGCATCTACGATGCCGATCTGCCCGATTATTCGGTTTCGATCGACCTCTACCACGGTGCCGGATGGCATCGCGGGGAAGTGTTCATGGTAATCGCAGAATACGCCCCTCCTGCCGACATCGACGAAGCGCGTGCCCGCAGACGCTACAGCGATGTGTTGCTGCTTGCTCCTTTGGTAGTGGGGGTTGACCCTGCCCACGTGTTCTCAAAAACGCGTCGAAGGGATCGTGGTGGCTCGCAGTATGCACACGCGCGCAACAAGTCGTTTGTCACCCGCACCCTTGAAAGCGGTTACACGTTCGAGGTCGACCTGAGCGGTTACCTCGACACGGGCATCTTCCTCGATCATCGCCTGACCCGCGCCCTTGTGGGTTCGATGGCTGAAGATACGCGTTTTTTAAACCTGTTCGCCTATACGGGCACGGCAAGCGTGCATGCGGCGGGTGGCAATGCGGTTGAAACGACGACGGTTGATCTTTCTCAAACCTATCTTGATTGGGCGCAGCGCAATATGGCGATCAACGGGTTCACCGGGGAAGAGCACCGCTATGTCAAGGCCGATGTGCAGTCGTGGATTACCGAAGAACGTCGCAGTGGGCGCAAATATGATTTGATTTTTGTCGATCCGCCGACGTTTTCGAATTCAAAATCCATGGGTAGTGTCACCTGGAGTGTGCAGCGCGACCATGCCGAGTTGTTGATTGGAGTGTCGCGCCTGCTTGAAGAGGGCGGCATCGGCGTCTTCTCATGTAATCTGCGCAACTTCAAGCCTGATCGCGAAAAACTTGAACAGTACGGTGTTGGCATCGAGGACATCACGGCCCAGACGATTCCTCATGATTTCGAGCGGAATCCCCGTATCCATAAGTGCTATCTCCTGTGGCGCATCAACGATGACGTCGCAAAGGAAATAGCTCAGGAGAAACGAGTGTAATGGGCACAATCGCACGCATTAAAGGTGCTGTCGGAAGCCTGCGGTCGGGCAATTATCACCCCCGGACCTCTTTGCCGCCCGTTCCGCATCTTGATGCGTATGTGTCGTCGGCTACGCAGCGGATGGACCCTTGCGTCCCTCAGTTTATCTTCGACCCGGGTGCTGAAATGGAACTGGTCAAGCTGTATCCGAACCACCTGATGCAGCGAGTTTTGGGTTTCGGGGCGGCATTGACAGAAGCTTCGGCGCATACGTTTCAGCTTTTGCCTGAACCGGTGCAGCATCAGGTGCTCGATTGTGCGTTCGGATCACAGGGCAATGCCTATAATCTTGCTCGCGTTCCTGTGCAGAGCTGTGATTTTTCCCTGGGGAACTATTCCTATGTCTCCCATAAGCGCGATGTTGACTTGCGGGGATTCACTCTTGAGCGCGATGAGCGAGAATCGTTTCCCTTCTATCGTGCGGTTTTAGCGGTACAGCCTTCGTTGGAGTTTTTTGCTTCTCCCTGGTCGCCCCCTGCTTTTATGAAGACGAATCGATCCATGAACTTCGGTGGTCGTCTTCGTCCGAAATATTATGAACGTTGGGCCCAGGTGCTGACGCGGTATGTTTCCGAAATGCGCGAACGGGGCTTTTTCGTCAGCCGTCTCAGTCTCCAGAATGAACCGAATGCCGCACAACTTTGGGATTCGTGCCTGTTCTCGGCGGAAGAAGAGCGCATTTTCGGCGTCGACTATCTGCGTCCGGCGCTTGATGCGGCAGGGCTCGAAGATGTCCGTATTTTTTTCTGGGATCACAACAAAGAGCGTATCCTCGATCGGGCGCAGGAAACTTTGCGAGATGATGAAGCCCTTGCGGCCTTCGGGGGAGTGGCATTCCACTGGTATGCGGGCGATCACTTCGAGGCTCTCAGGCAGGTTTGTACGCTGTTTCCCGATAAAGAATTCATTCACACCGAAGGCTGCGTCGAATACTCACGGGGTAGAGGCGTTTCTCAGGTTGAAGCGGCGGAACAGTATGCCCACGACATCATCGGTGATTTTTGTGCGGGAGCGAACGCCTACCTTGACTGGAACGTGCTGCTTGATGCCCAGGGTGGCCCTAATCACGTCGGCAATTACTGTGATGCACCGCTTATGGCTACCGCAGATTATTCTGCGGTGCAGGTTCATCTCAGTCATACCTACATCGGTCATTTTTCGCGCTTCGTCACCCCCGGTGCGCGAGTTTGTCTTGTTTCACGCGCCTTTGATACGGTGGAGGCGGTGGGTTTCGTCAATCCTGACCAGCAGCGTGTGCTGGTGCTGCTGAATCGCCGCGACACGGCGAAAACCATTCGGGTCTGCGAAGCGGAATTTACCGGAAAGGTTGAACTCGATGCTCATAGCATCATGACTTTGACCTGGTATCCGCCGATTTCAGAGGAAGCCTTATGAGGCAGTATCGCCAAATTGACCAGGGAAAAAGCAAGCGATGAAGACGCTTGTCTCCACTCTGAGAGAAATTATCGAAACCCTTTTCGTATGGGTGGGTCAATGGCTTCATGATCCCTTTAAAAATCTGATTGGGTGGGGGGTCCCTCTGGTCCTGCTCGGGGCAATCTGCTTCGCCTTGCCGCCTTGGGTGGGTTTTATCGCCTCTCTTCCTGTTGCCGGCATCCTTACAGTCAAAGCTTGGTTCGTGATGAACCGCATACGATCACTTGAATTCATTGATGTCCAGAAAGGCAAGGATTCCATCGCGCTTGATACGCCGCGCGATCGCATGCAGCGAGCCTGGTTTTTGGCCTGCTTGTCGCTTAACGGCTTCTTCTTGCTGTCTCTTTTCTTCCGGGCGTTCGGTTCGTTGTTTCCAAACGATTCGATGCCGGAGAGCCTGATGACCTATCTTTCGTTTACGGTGCTGCTGGTGGTGGGGTTCCTCGTTTGCTACTTTTTGTCGTTGCGTTGGGATAAGACTCTTTTACGGGGGCTTACCTGCCTTATCGTAACGCTGCCGGTGTTTTTTATTATTGTGGTCGTGTGCTGTCTCTTGTTGTCCGTGGTCGTGCGGGTTTTTGATTCGATCGGTATTCCCGCCGACACGATGCTGGCCGACGGCTTCGTGTGGGTTTACAACGTGCAGACCATGCTCGGCGCGGCAACGGATTATTTTTTACAGCAAGACCCCCTTATCATCACTGTCTCAATCGTGTTCGCGGGGCTTTTGCTTCTGCTCTACACCTTCACTGTCCCGCTTTACCAAATGAAGAGCGTGACGCGGTGGATGAAGGGAATTAGCCTGGTTGCTTTGATCTTCTCTGGAGCCGTGGTGGTGTTCGCGGGCAGTTGGGTTTCCGGTGTGCAGGACTGGGTGGTATCCCACAACAGTCAGGCGCTCTCTAATGCTCTGAGAAGCGATGTTATCGCGCAGCAGTCACAATACCTGCTCAGCTATCAGTCCGATGATTTGATTGCTCTGATTCGCTCACTGGTCTTGCCATATACCGTTGGTGTTTTCGTTGCGAATGGCGTTGTGGCATTTCGTCGAAATCGGGCGAAAGAGGAATGTGATGCGGTTCTCGATAAGTTTGCCGCGGTGGGTTCGGTTGATGAATCCCTGCTGCCGATTCTGAAGAAGCGCTATGTGTATCGTGGCGGCAACCTGACGCTTTGGGATATCGCCTTGAGGTCATTGGGCAACAACATTCCTCTTCCGACCCCCTTTGCTCCGCGGCGCCTGACGTGGAAAGAGCGCATATTGGGTGATTTAGAGAATACCTCCGAGAAACCTTAAGGAAACCCCGGGGTTGAAAACGTCGTTTGAAGCTGTTTTCCGACGCATCGGCAATCGACGGCCTAAAGGGGTGGTGGCGGGGTCGTGGCACTGAATGATGCCGAAAAAAAACGAACCCGCCGAAGTGTTTTGCACGGGGCGGGTTCGCGTGGTATCTAAATGGCTCCCCGGGTAGGATTCGAACCTACAACCCTCCGGTTAACAGCCGGATGCTCTGCCGTTGAGCTACCGAGGAATAACGGCCTGCGCTATGAAGTGGCGCAAGTGGAAATTATACCGGAATAGCGATTATTGGCAAGGGGCAATTTTACAAACATTTTCAAGGGGCCCCGCCATCACAATCCCCACACCAGGAATCTGATGATTTCCCGCGGGTGCCGAGGGACCTCTCGGCACCGTTCGGGTTGTTTATGCGTGATTTTTCCGGACGTAGAGCACACTTTTATAGCAAAGTGCATTACTCTTGAATACAAAGTACTCAGCGAGGCATGCCACGCACTTTGCGCATGCAGGAAAGGTGGAACCGTCATGGTCGAAGACAATAAACTCGGATCGAAGATCACAACCCTGCGCGAGTCCCTGCGACTATCGCAAGAAGAGCTTGCACAGCGTTGCAATTGTGATTTGAGCGTCGTCGAGGGTCTTGAAGCCGGGCAGCTCGCACCTTCTCTTTCACCCCTTATCAAGATTACGCGCGCTCTTGGGGTGCGTCTTGGTACGCTCATGGATGACGATATTGCCATTGGGCCGGTGTATACCCAAGCCGGGCAGATTGAAGAAGCGACGCGCATGAAGAGCCTTGAAACCTCCTCTGATGCTGGCACACTTAATTTCTTCTCGCTGGCGGAAGGGCGTAGCTCGCGCCATATGGACCCCTTCATTATCACGGTTACGCCTTCCGGCGACCTGGACCACGTGCTCTCGCAGCACGAAGGTGAAGAATTCCTCTACGGCATCGAAGGTCCCGTAGAGATTGAATACGGTAAGGAAACCTACGTCTTGCAGCCGGGTGAGAGTATCTATTACGATTCGATCGTCCCTCATCAAGTACGCGCACACGACAATCAAACGGCGAAGTTCTTAGCTGTCGTCTACACCCCGATTTAGGAGCTGTTCTATGGCTGATATACCCTGCGGGGAGCCGGGCTCCCCTGATTATCCTTTACACTCGGAATTGACTATCGGTCGCTATTTCCGCAACCAGGTGGCAACCGATCCCGATCACGAGTTCGTGGTATACCCCGATCGTGATCTGCGGTGGACCTATAAAGACTTTGATGAACGCACCGACAATCTTGCCCGGGGCATGCTTGCCATCGGTATGGAACCGGGTGATCATCTTGGCGTGTGGGCGCGTAATATTCCTGACTGGTTGACGTTTATGTATGCGACGGCCAAAATCGGCGTCGTTATGGTGACGATGAATCCGGTCTACAAAATCCACGAACTCGAGTACGTGCTCAAGCAATCCGACATGAAGGCGCTTTGCATCATCGATGCCTATCGCGATGTCGATTATATCGAAATTATTCGCGAGCTCATTCCCGAAACGCTCACGTGCCAACGCGGGCATTTGGTGGCAGACGAATTTCCCTTTCTGAAAAACCTTATTTACATGGGGCCCGAAAAACATCGCGGGTTTTATAGCGTGCCCGAACTTTTGCTGCTGGGCGACAACGTATCAAATGACGCGCTGATCGACGCCGAAACGCGTTTCGATAATAACGACATCGTCATGATGCAGTACACCTCCGGTACAACCGGGTTTCCTAAGGGTGTCATGCTGACGCATCGCAACATTTTGAACAACGGTTTTTATATCGGCGAAGGGCAAGAGCTTACCCCCGACGACCGCATCTGCCTACCGGTACCCTTTTTTCACTGTTTTGGCTGCGTGCTCGGTGTCATGGCATCGCTGACGCACCGATCGACGATGATTCCCGTTGAGGAATTCAAGCCGGAAATGGTGTTGCAGGCGGTACATAAAGAACGCGCAACGGCGCTCTATGGCGTGCCGACCATGTTTATCGCCGAATTGAATCACCCCGAATTCGATACCTTCGATTTGACAAGCTTGCGCACCGGCATCATGGCTGGCTCGCCTTGCCCCATCGAGACGATGAAGGCCGCCATCGAAAAGATGCACATGACCGAATGCACCATCTGCTATGGTCTGACCGAGACGAGCCCCGTGTTCACGCAGACGACCATTCACGATGATCTGCAGCATAAGTGCGAAACGGTCGGACGTAAGCATCCGCCGGTCGACGTGCGTATCATTGATCCGGAAACGGGCGAGGAATGCGCTTTGGAGCAGCCTGGTGAACTGTGTTGCCGCGGGTATAACGTCATGAAGGGTTACTACAAGATGCCCGAGGAAACCGCTCAGGCGATCGACGCGGAAGGTTTTCTGCATTCGGGCGACTTGGGTACGGTTGATGCGGAGGGATATTACCGTGTCACGGGGCGCATCAAGGACATGATTATCCGTGCGGGCGAAAACATCTATCCACTCGAAGTGGAAAACTTTTACTTGGGGATGCCCGGTGTTTTGGATGCGCAGGTCATCGGTATCCCTGATGCCCGGTGTGGCGAAATCGTCGGATTATTTGTGCGTACGCGTCCCGGTTACGAAGGCATGACCGAAGATGATGCGCGCCAGTACGGCATCGCGCGCATGGCGCGCTACAAAGTGCCCAAGCATGTCTTTTTCGTCGATGATTTCCCGATGACAGCATCGAATAAGATTCAGAAGTTCAAGCTGCGTGAAATGGCGATCGATATCTTAGGCCGTCATGGCGTCAAAGTGTTTGAAAGTGAAAAATAGAGAACACACCGGCTCTCTTTTATTGCGGAAATGCTGATGAAAAGCTATCGTCTCAACCCCTCTAGCACCAGTTGGCAACGGGTGCCGATAGGAAGGGTGTTTGCTTTAAGAAAAGTGTCAATGTCTGAAATGGGCAGGGTGAACGCTTCGATAAGCTCTGCAGGCTCAGGCTGTGCGTCGCCTCGTTTTTCAACCTCAGCGAAAACGGTGCAGACGCTTTCTTCCGAAAGCCCGGTTGAAGAACAGCCGGGCTGTTCGAGAGGGCGAACACAGGGGCCTCCATCGACCATACGCAGGCCATAACCGGTTTCTTCGAGCAGCTCACGTTCGACGCAGGCCATCATGTCCTCGCCTGGATCGATCAGCCCCGCAGGAAAGGCAATGCACCAGCTGTTGAGCGGATAGCGAAACTCTTTGATCATCACCAGCTCGTCGTCGGCGGTGCGCCCGACAATGGAGATAGCATCGGCGGTTTGCGGCGCGGTGGGGTCGCGCTGCATTTCGCGTGTGTAGGCGGCAAGCTTCTTGCGTGAAATGCTCTCGTAGGCGTAGGTGGACCCGTTGGGCATCCGGTACGTCAGAATATACTTGTTGATCCACCCTTCGCTCACCTGTTCAATGTGCTGCAAGGTAGGGGTGGAAAGCGCTGGCGTGATGAGGGATTTGTTCATGCGAGACACCCTTTCTTAAAAGAGAAAAGCAACTGCCTTTCATGATAACGTAGGTTGTCTGCTCCATAAAACCCCTGTGTTTACTGGGTTTTCTCCGCGGCTAACAGTGAATTAAAAAACGTAAAAATGCCCTTGACTAACGGTATGAAGATGCCTACGCTTGGATTTTGTTTGCGCTTTTCCAGAGGGGAAAAACGCCGTTAATCGTGCGTAAGCATCGCTGTGTTTACGCAGTGTGGAGGGAAAAATATGAGCAATATGGGTCCTGAACCATTACATCTTTCACGCCGTAGTTTTATTGCTGGCGCGGGCGCTATGGGTGCTTTGGCAATGATTGGAAGTCTGGGGCTTTCCGGATGCGCACCTAAGGGTGACGACGCAAAGGGTGGTTCTGCCGCTAAATCTGAGAGCTACGACATCGTGATCATCGGTACTGGTGGCGCTGGCATGTCGGCTGCTATTTCTGCTTACGACAACGGCGCAACGAGCATTTGCCTGCTCGAAAAAATGGGGGTTAACGGTGGTAACACCAACTTCGCCTCCTCAGGGATGAACGCCTCGGAAACGAAATTTCAGAAGGAGCAGGGCATTGTGGACAGCAACGCGCTGTTCGCTGAGGAAACTTTCGAGGGTGGTCATCGCACTGCCAACAGAGAATTGGTCGATTTCATGTGCGACAATTCTGCTGCGGCCATTGATTGGCTCGATGGTTTGGGTATCGTGCTCGACAACATCACGCTGACCGGTGGTATGTCCGTCAAGCGTTGCCATCGTCCGCATGATGGTTCAGCGGTCGGATTGACGATGGTTCCTGCTCTGTTAGCTCAGGTGAAAGATCGCAACATTCCCATCAAGATGAATTGCAAGGCCACTGAGTTCATCAAGGATAGCGATGGTGCTGTGACGGGAGTCAAAACCGACCTCGACGGCAAGGAAACCACCTTTAATGCCAAGGCGATCATCTTGGCAACGGGCGGCTTGGGTGCCAATTCGGAAATGGTGACGAAGTATCGTCCCGACCTCGAAGGCTATGTGACCACGAATCAGCCTGGTGCCACCGGTGATGGTTACGTCATGGCGGAAGATGCGGGCGCAGAATTGATCCAGATGGATCAGATCCAGATTCACCCCACGGTTGAGCAGGGAACTTCAACCCTTATCGCTGAAGGCGTGCGCGGTTCGGGTGCTATCCTAGTGAACAGCGAAGGCAAGCGTTTCTTTGACGAAATGAAGACTCGCGACAAAGTTTCTGCAGCCGAGCTCGCACAGCCCGGTTCATTTGCCTGGGAAGTCTTCGACCAGCAGGTCTACGACGCCAACAAGGCTGTTGCGAAATACGACAAGGCTGGCTTGGTTGTCAAGGGTGCTAACGTCGCTGAATTGGCTGCTGCCATCAAGATCGATCCGGTAGCCTTGCAGGCTTCCATCGATGCCTATAACGCCATTGCGGCATCGGGCGCTGTAGACGAATTCGGCCGCACTGAAGGGGCTATCACTTTCGCCAACGGTCCTATGTATGCCATCAAAGTTGCTCCGGGCGTTCATCATGAAATGGGTGGCGTGAAGATCAATGAAAAGAACGAAGCCCTCGATGCTTCCGGCAATCCCATTTCCGGTCTCTATGCTGCCGGTGAAGTCACGGGCGGTATTCACGGCGATAACCGTATTGGTGGTAATGCAGTATGCGACATCACGGTATTCGGTAAAAATGTGGGCGAAGTAGTCGCCAAGGCTATCTGAGAATTCGCCGTCCCAGACAAATAGGGAACGCAGCTTTCTTCTCTTTGAACGCAGCGCGTGAGCAGGAAGGAATCTCCTGTTCACGCGTTTTTTTTGGCGAAGAATTTTGCCGGTCTCATAATTTTTAGTTGCAGGATGGGGGTTGGGGGTATACTTACCATCAACAGTTGAATATTTGAAATGCTATGACAAGGAAAGTAAAGGCGTATTCTTCCTCAGAGAGTTGGCGAATTGCTGCGAGCCAGCGGGGGTACGTTTTGAAAGCCACCTTCGAGCAGTTTGACGCAACGCTTGCTGTGTCACGCCGAACAACCTTTGGCGGGCACTGCGGCCGCTAAGTTGAATCGGCGACAACCGTTATCAGTCCAACGTGCGTGCGTGGTATTTCCCGCGTACCCGCTTTGTTCTTTCGATGTCCTGATCCAATCAGCGGTCAGGTTTTTTACTTTCGGGAACAGGTGGGAAGGGGCGGGTGCACGATGGGCAGCATACAAAAGGCCGGGGAAGCACAACTATCGCGTTCTTTGGCTCATCTCGGTAGTCATACCGAGAGAGAAGGCACGGTCATGACCGGGGCGCAGGCGGTCGTGGCGTCTTTGGAGGCCGAAGGGGTTACGACGGTGTTTGGGTATCCCGGTGCGCAGGTCATCAACATCTATGATGCGCTCTACGATTCTCCGACACTCACGCATGTTTTGTCGCGTCACGAACAGGGTGCCGTTCATGAGGCTGATGGTTATGCGCGCGCAAGCGGCAAAGTGGGCGTCGTGATCGTCACGTCGGGGCCCGGGGCTACCAATACCGTTACCGGCATCGCCACAGCCTATATGGATAGCGTGCCCCTTGTTATCATCTCGGGGCAGGTTCCCCGCAGTGTCATCGGCACCGATGCATTCCAGGAATCCGATATCGTGGGTATCACGATGCCCGTGGTTAAGCATAGCTATCTGCTGCAATCGACCGAAGAGTTGACGAAAACGATGCGGGAAGCCTTTCTCATCGCTTCGACAGGTCGCCCCGGACCGGTGCTTATCGATATTCCTTCCGATCTTGCCCAGGCAGAACTTACCTTCCACTACCCCGATGAAGTGGTTATCCCTTCCTATAAGCCGACCGTCAAAGGCAATCCGAAGCAGATTAAGCAGGCTTCGGCCTTGATAGCTCGGGCAAAACGTCCGATGCTCTATGTCGGCGGTGGTGTTGTTTCTTCTGGGGCCTCGCTGCCGTTGCGGGAATTGGCGGAAACGATGCAGATTCCGGTGGTCTGCACCTTGACCGCCAAAGGAGTTTTCCCCTCGTCGCATCCGCTTTGTTTGGGGCCCGTCGGCATGCATGGTTCGCAATACGCCAACCAGGCCATGAATGAATCCGATTTGATTATTGCTGTCGGTGCACGTTTTTCCGATCGCGTGACCGGGAAGCTTTCTGATTTTGCTCCTAACGCACAGGTTGTCCATATCGACATCGATCCCGCAGAAATAGGGAAGAATCGTGCGGCGAAGGTGCCGATTGTGGGAGATGCTCAAGGTGTTTTGTCGGGCATTGTCGCCGAACTGCACAAAATAGATGCACGGGCGGTGACGGAAGAATGGATGGCGCAGATTAACGATTGGCGGCGTGCGCACCCATTTTATCATCCCGGTCTTCCCGACGCCGCTAAAGCCATTACTCCGGAAGGGATTCTCGACCTGCTTTCCTCTCTGCTTGATCCGGCTTCAACGGTTGTGGTGACCGATGTGGGACAGCATCAGATGTGGGCAGCGCAGCACATCGACCGTGAGCAGGCGCGCACCTTTTTATCAAGTGGGGGCGCCGGCACTATGGGGTATGGTCTGCCCGCCGCTATCGGAGCTGCCTATGGATGTCCCGGGAAGCAGATTATTTGCATTTCAGGTGATGGTTCCATCCAGATGAATATCCAAGAAATGGCAACCGCTGTCGTAGGGGAAGTGAACGTGAAGGTGGTGCTTATGGACAATGCCTGTTTGGGCATGGTGCACCAATGGCAGCAGTTGTTCTACGACAAGCGCTACAGCGCAACGATGCTCAAGGGCAATCCTGATTTCGTCAAGCTTGCACAGGCCTACGGGTGGACCGCTGAATCCATATCGCGGCCCTCTGAAGCGCGGGAGGCTTTCGTGCACCTGCTTCAAACGAAGGGTCCAGCGTTGCTTGATGTGCGTATAGGCTCCGACGAAAACGTGTTTCCCATGGTAGCTCCCGGCAATTCGATCGAGGATATCATCGGAGCGGTCAATGCTGAAGTCGTTTCGGAGACCTACGATGAAGGAAAGGAGGCATAGGAGGATGCGCCATATACTTTCCGTTTTGGTCGAAAATAAATCCGGTGTCTTATCTCGCGTGGCTGGTCTTATCTCTCGTCGTGGATTTAATATCGAATCGCTTTCCGTCGGTCCCACCGAAGATGCCACCATGTCGCGGGTGACCATCATCATGCATGCTGATGGGGTGGCCTATGAGCAGATTACCAAGCAATTACATAAGCTCATCAGCGTTCATAAGATTACCGACTTGACGAATGGCTCCACTATCGAACGTGAATTGGTGCTGTTCAAAGTAAATGCTGCACCGGGGCAGCGCAATGAAATCATTGAAATTGCGAATGTTTTTCGCGCCAAGATTGTCGATGTCGGGAAAAGCTCGCTTACCATTGAAGCGACAGGCGATGAAAACAAGCTCAAGGGCATTGAAGATTTGTTGCGCGCTTATGGTATAAAAGAAATCACGCGTACCGGTAAAATAGCCATGTCGCGCAATAGCAAGGATGTATGATATCGTCCACAGATAAAAATATACCGTATTTACTCTATTATGATGGAGTCCCGGGCTTGTCGGGGTACAATGCGCTAAGTGCTCAGAATGTCGAGCGTACCTATGTATCAGAGGTTGATGGTAAGGACGAAAAGGAGATTGTGACCATGGGCAGAGTTTATAACTTTTCTGCGGGCCCCGCAGTGTTGCCGGAAGAGGTTCTTGCAGAGGCCGCTGTCGAGATGATGGATTATCGCGGTTGTGGCATGTCAGTTATGGAAATGAGCCACCGTTCAAAACCCTTTGCCGAAATCATCGAAACCGCTGAAGCTGATTTGCGCGATTTGATTGGTATTCCCGACAACTATCGTGTGCTGTTTTTGCAGGGCGGTGCGTCGCAGCAGTTTGCGGCCGTCCCCATGAACCTCATGAAAAACGGTGTTGCCGATTACATCATCACCGGCGCTTGGGCGAAGAAGGCTTGGAAGGAAGCGGCTCTCTTCGGGGACGCGCGCGCTATCGCGACAAGCGAGGATGAAACGTTCTCCTATATTCCTGATTGCTCCGATCTGCCGATATCTGAAGATGCTGATTATGTCTACATCTGTGAGAATAATACGATTTACGGCACGAAGTTCAAAGAATTGCCGAATACCAAGGGTAAAGATCTTGTCGCCGATGTTTCCTCATGCTTCCTTTCCGAACCGGTCGACATCACGCGTTACGGTGTCATGTACGGGGGCGTGCAGAAAAATATTGGTCCTGCCGGTGTGGTGATTGCCATTATTCGTGAAGACCTCATTCGCGACGAAGTGATGCCGGGTACTCCGACGATGCTGAAGTGGAAGACCCAGGCCGACGCCGGTTCGCTTTACAACACTCCTCCGGCGTATGGTATCTATATCTGCGGTAAGGTGTTCAAGTGGATTAAGGAGCAGGGCGGTCTTGAGGCCATGCAGAAGCATAATGTCGAAAAAGCTGCATTGCTCTACGATTTCCTCGACCAGAGCAAGCTTTTCTCGGGCACGGTTCGCAAGCAGGATCGCTCCCTTATGAACGTACCTTTTGTGACGGGCAATCCCGAACTCGACGCTCAGTTTATCTCGGAAGCTACTGCCGCAGGGCTGACAAGTCTCAAGGGCCACCGCAGCGTGGGTGGCATGCGGGCGAGCATTTACAACGCCATGCCGAAGGCGGGCGTGCAGAAGCTCGTTGATTTCATGGGCGAATTCGAACGCGCTCACGCATAAAGCGATGCGTCGGAGCTTGGTTTGCACCAAGCGGCTTCATGCGGTGCTTGGAGAGGGCCGGCGAATGGGTAAAATGATTTAGTTGGAAACATCGACGAGGGAACAGGTGATTACTGTTATGACGAAGAAGGTATTGATCAGCGAGAAGCTGTCTGAAGCGGGCATTGAGATTCTGCGCGATAAAGGGTACGAAGTTGACGTCAAGCTTGACTTGACTCCCGAAACTCTGGTTGAGGCTATCCCCGAATACGATGCGCTTATCGTACGCAGCGCAACTCAGGTGACCCCCGAAGTGATTGAGGCGGGAACCAAGCTTATCATCATCGGTCGTGCCGGTGTCGGCGTCGATAACGTCAATGTCGAAGCGGCTACCGAGCACGGTATTATCGTGTGCAACGCCCCGACTTCTAATATCGTATCTGCCGCCGAGCAGACGATGGCACTTATCTTGGCATGTGCTCGCAAGACTCCGCAGGCAAACGCATCCATGAAGGCCGGCAAATGGGAGCGCTCGAAGTTTACCGGCGTCGAACTGTTCGAAAAGACCCTTGCCATCTTTGGCCTCGGCCGTATCGGTGGTCTTGTTGCCGAACGTGCTCGTGCTTTCGGTATGAACCTCATCGGTTTCGATCCGTATTGCTCGCCCGATCGCGCCGAAGCTCTCGGCGTCACGCTCTACGATAATGTTGACGACATTGTTCCGCTTGCTGATTTCATCACGGTCCATCTGCCCAAAACCAAGGAAACCATTGGGATGTTCGGCCCTGAACAGTATGCCAACATGAAAGACGGTGTCATCCTGGTCAATGTTGCTCGTGGTGGTATCTACAACATGGAATCGCTTGCCGACTTTTTGGCTGCCGGTAAAATCGGTGCCGCCGGAATCGATGTATGGGAATCAGAGCCTTGCACCGCAAGTCCGGTTCATGAATTCGATAACGCAATCCTCACGCCCCATCTGGGCGCTTCCACCAAAGAAGCCCAGAAGCGCGCCGGCACGCAAATCGCCGAATATGTGGCTGCCGGCTTGGAAGGCTCGATTGTTCCCACCGCCGTCAATATGGCTTCCGTACCTCCTGAGGTTATGGATGCGGTTGGACCTTATGTGCCCGCTTGCCAGATGATGGGTTCGATTCTGACTCAGATTACCGGATCGGTGCCGAGTAAACTCAAGATCACCGCGGCTGGATCTCTTGCGGGGGCCGATCTCTCGATTCTCACGGCCGGCTCTCTTAACGGCCTGTTGTCGAAGTACGCAAAAGCTAATGTTTCTCCCGTTAATGCGGATGCTGTCGCTAAGCGTCACGGCGTCAGAATCGAGTTGGCTTCCGAAAACGACGCCCACGAATATGCTTCGACGGTTACGCTTTCCGTCGATGGCGCTGAAGCATCCTGTACGCTTTCTGGAGCTGCCCAGATGCCCCGCATCGTATCGCTGCTCGGCTATCAGATCGACATCACTCCCGCGACTAATTCGCTTATCTTCGAATACGTTGATGCTCCGGGTCGTATCGGCATCATTGGCACGATTCTTGGAAATGCGGGAGTCAACATCACCACGATGCAAATCGGTGCCAAATCTGAAGAGAAGAATGCGCTCATCTTCATGAATGTCGAAGGTGTGGTCGACGATAAGGTGATGTCTCAACTCAACGAAGCGCTCGAACTGAAGAACCTGTGGCGTATCAAGCTCTAGACGCAGGTTTTCGACGTTGCAAGGAAAGCAACCGGGTGGCCGCCGAAACCCCCGGTTGCGTTATTTGTGGTGAAGAGGAGAATCTTGCCCCGATGAAGGGGTGGGATTCTCTGCTTCGTTTGGGGTAAACTACTCTTGAAGCCGCCCGCCACCCGTTGGTGGTGCGGGCCAGCGATTGTCGCCGAACCGGAAAGGGGAACGCCATGACTCGAAAGATTGATATATTCGATACCACTTTGCGTGATGGCGAACAATCTCCCGGTGCTTCGATGAATACCGAAGAGAAGCTGGTGATTGCTCGAGAGCTTTTGCGCATGCACGTTGATATCATCGAGGCGGGCTTTCCTGCTTCGAGTCCCGGAGATTTTGAGAGCGTTCGTCGCATCGCCGAAATCGCGGGGGATAAAGCCGTCGTCTGTGCGCTCACCCGTGCGGTGGAGGAAGATATCGCTTTGGCCGCTGAAGCGCTCAAGTACTGTAAGCGCCCCCGAATCCATACCGGTTTAGGTGTTTCTCCTAGCCATCTGCGCGACAAACTCAACATCAGTGAAGCGGAGTGTATTCGACGTGCCGTTCAATGCGTGCAATACGCGAAAACCTTCGTTGAGGATGTGCAATTTTACGCTGAAGATGCCGGCCGATCGGATTACGGTTTTTTGGCACGCGTGATTGAGTCGGTTATTAAGGCGGGTGCCACGGTGGTGAACATTCCCGATACCACCGGTTATTCAATGCCTGAAGAATTTGGTCAACGCATCAAATACCTTGTCGATAACGTCGAAGGAATCAACAAGGTAACCATCGCGGTTCATTGCCACAACGATCTCGGTATGGCGACGGCTCTCTCGCTTGCGGGAGTGCGTAGCGGTGCCACGCAAATTGAATGTACTATCAACGGTTTGGGCGAGCGAGCTGGAAATACCGCCATGGAAGAAGTTGTCATGGCGATCAGGATGCATGGGGCAAAGCTTGATGCCCACACCGACATCGACGCGCACGAGTTCATTAAAGCAAGTCGCCTCGTTTCCTCAATTACCGGCATGGGCGTGCAGGCCAATAAGTCAATTGTCGGCGCCAACGCCTTCGCTCATTCTTCCGGGATACATCAAGACGGCGTGCTCAAAAAGCGCGATACGTATGAAATTATCGATCCACTTGAAGTCGGAGCGGGTCAGAGCCGGATTGTTTTGACGGCGCGCAGCGGTCATGCTGCCTTGAAGCATCGTCTGGAAGAGCTTGGCTATGAGCGGGAAGGCGAAGCGCTCGATGAGGTCTATGAAGCGTTTCTCGGATTGGCTGACAAGAAGAAGGAAGTCTACGATGAGGATCTTGAAAGCCTGATCCACGAATACGACCGCAATGCCAGTGCCGTTTATGTGCTGGAAGGCGTTCAGATCAGCTGCGGCTTCCCCTTGACTCCGACAGCGACCGTTACGCTGCGTGATGCTGAAGGGGTGGTGACCACAGCGTGCGATATCGGTTCCGGGCCCATCGATGCAGCCTATAAGGCCGTCAATAAAATCGTACAGGTCGATAACGACTTGACCGAATTCAGTGTGCAGTCGGTTACCCGCGGTATCGACGCTCTGGGTGAAGTGGCCATCCGTGTGACGGCACCTACCGGCGAAGTGTTTACCGGTCGCGGTGCCGATGGAGACATCATTGTCTCTTCAACCAAGGCGTACCTCAACGCGCTCAATCGGCTTATCAATTACAAAAAATCATGTTCGTCTCCCTGCGCTTTGAAGGAGGTTTAATGTTTTGCATAGCCTGCGGCACCAAGCTGCCTGACAATGCGAAATTCTGCCCGGAATGCGGCATCGCAATTACCTATGGAAGCCTTGCGGAAACCGTGCCGAGTATCGAGATTAAGCGGGAAACGGTAATGATTGACGACTCCGAGCAGCCGACTATCGATTTGCCGGCGATCGACGATCCATCGGTGACGGTGCGCATACCCAAGGTCGATCCCGAATCAGGTGAGGTCCTTCAGGAAAGCACCGGTCAGCAAAAGAATTACGTACAATCAAGCGCGGTTCCCCAAGGATGGACGCCTCAAAAAGTAGCTCTGCTGGTCGCTCTTATCGCCGTTGCCCTTGCGCTTTTTTTCTTTGCAAGCCAGCTGCTACTTCAAAATTATGCATATACGGGGCCTGCGGTTGAGAAAGCGTCCGAAGAATCATCTCAAAAAAATCCGGCTTCAACTGCCGCAACCTCTTCCGAAGCCCTTGCCGCTGCGCCTGACGCGAAAAAGCAAGCGGAAGTACTCGATGGGATTTATTCCGAAATCAATATCGCCTACGCCAACGTGGCGGACTACAATTCTCAAATTGATGAAATCGTGACCGATTTCAATTCGTTGTATCTGGCAAGCAGTATGCCTACCAGGCAGGAAGCGGCCAATCGTTGCACGAAATTGATGGCGAAAATCACGACCGCCCAAGCGGATCTTGCTCGGGCATTGGCTGCTGCCGGATGCACGAAGGATTCACTCTATTTTTCCGAGGCACAGCAGGTAGATTCTCTGTTCACTCTCTTGAACGGCCGTGTTGGTACTATCGGTGAGGCCTGGAAGATAGATTTGACCTACGAAAATCCCTCTGCCCACGAATCTGAGATCCTCGCTCCGATTGCCAAGGCCGATGAGGCGGGAAGATCGAAGTATCTCAGCGAGTTCGAGAAAACCTATCCCGCCGCAAAACCAAAGAAGCTTCATTAGGAGAATCGAGTGCATTGTCGTGGAGCTAGAAAGTAATCTTTGGACAGGGGGGCAGATCTCCTTGCGTACCGGGTGTGTGGTGGCGGACAATCCTTCGCCGATGACGTTTACCGGTACGAATACGTGGATTATCTCGGAACCGGGTTGTTCTGTTTGCGCAGTGGTCGATCCGGGGCCTGAAAGTCCTGCTCATCTTGAGAACATCAGGGCCGCCTGTGAAGGTATTGGCTGCACGGTTGGGGCTATTCTTATCACGCACGAACATCTCGATCATGATGAAAGCGCTCCTCATCTTTCACGAATAACGGGTGCGGCAATTTATTCTCGCAACGAAGGCAACCTTTCTGATGGGCGCTTCGCGGTGCCAGGGGGAGGGCCGGTGGTGCACATCATGTCGCTTCCTGGGCATTCGGGTGATTCGGTCGGTATCGGAGTCCCAGCCGACGCGGTGATGTTGACGGGTGATATGATTTTTCTGCAAAGCCCTACGGTTATCTGTGCGCCCGATGGGGTGCTTGCCGATTATCTCGATAGTTTGTATCGGCTTCAACGCGCGGTGGTCGAATGCGGTATCGAACGCCTTTTACCGGGTCATGGTCCGGTGATCGATGATCCGATTTCGCAGATTGATTTTGCGGTAGCTCATCGCGGCAAACGCCTTGCACAGATTCGTCGAGTTTTGGCTGAGGGCGTCGCCGCCGATTTGGACAGTATCGTGGCAGCGGTCTATGCCGATATCAACCCCGATCTGCGTTCTGCTGCTCAGTTGAGCGTGCAATCCCAATTGCGCTACCTGATTGATTCGGGCGACCCCTGTTTATCGGGCATTGCGGAGGATAGCGGCTAGATACCCTGCCTTTTCTGCCTTCGTTTTACCCATTGCTGTGTTCGGCTGGTACCGACGCGTTCTTTTGCGCCACTGGTCGAGATTTGCAAATTCTCGTTGTTTCTCGGAATGGATGGAGGTATATTTTAATTGTGACCGGTTTAACATCATATCGGTCAATCATTGTTTTGTATGTCACGTAAAGACGTGCAAGTCTGGATGAAAGGGAACAGTATGAAAAATCCTTCTCAAGATTCTTATCAACTCTACATTGGCGGTAAATGGGTTGATTCCTCCGACGGAAAGACACTCGACGTTTTTTGCCCGGCCAACGGGGAAAAGCTTTCCGTTATCCAAGATGCTTCTCGTGAAGATGTTGACACTGCGGTTGACGCAGCGTGGGCAGCTTTTGAAACCTGGGGACAGACTACCAAGGCACAGCGCGCCATCATTCTTAATAAAGTAGCGGATGTTATCGAGCAGAACGCCGAGCATTTTGCTTTGATTGAAACGCTTGACAATGGCAAGCCGATTCGCGAAACCCGCGCTATCGATATCGCTTACTCTGCCGATCACTTCCGCTATTTCGCGGGATGCCTGCTTGCCGATACCGGCGAAGCCGATATGGTTGATACCAATATGATGTCACTCGTACTGCACGAGCCCATCGGTGTTGTTGGACAGATCGTACCCTGGAACTTCCCCTTCCTTATGGCTGCCTGGAAACTCGCTCCCGTGCTTGCTGCGGGTGACTGCACCGTGTTCAAGCCCTCTTCAACCACTTCGCTTTCGGTGCTTGAATTGGCGCGTTTGACGCAGGACATCATCCCTGCTGGCGTGTTCAACGTTGTTACCGGCCGCGGTTCAAAATCGGGTCAGTGCATCCTTGAAAACCAGAAGCTCTCCAAGCTGGCCTTCACCGGATCGACCGAAGTCGGTCGTGAAGTCGCTCGTGCGGCAGCCGATCGTTTGATTCCTGCCACTCTCGAATTGGGCGGCAAATCTGCCAACATTATTTTCCCCGACGCAAAGTGGGATATGGCTATCGATGGCATTCAGCTGGGTATTCTGTTTAATCAGGGTCAGGTTTGCTGTGCCGGTTCCCGCATCTTCGTTCACGAAGATATCTATGACGATTTCATTGCCGATGCGGTAACCGCCTTCAATAACGTTAACGTCGGAATGCCCTGGGAAGATGACACTCAGATGGGCAGCCAGATTGACGAAGGCCAAATGAACAAGATCCTCGATTACGTCGAAATCGCCAAGCAAGAGGGCGGCGAGGTTCTCTGTGGTGGTCAGCGCGCAACTGAGGGCGATTTGGCAAAGGGCGCATTCTTGCAGCCGACGCTGATTGCCATCCCGAACAATGCGTGCCGTGTGGCTCAGGAAGAAATCTTCGGCCCCGTGGCGGTTGTTATCAAGTTTAAGGACGAGCGGGAAGTCATCGATATGGCTAATGACTCGATCTACGGCTTGGGTGGCGCTGTGTGGACCCGCGACATCAATCGTGCGTTCCGTGTAGCTCGCGGAGTGCGTACGGGTCGTATGTGGGTTAATACTTACAACCAGATTCCCTCAGGCGCTCCGTTCGGCGGCTATAAGGAATCGGGCATCGGCCGCGAAACTCACAAGATCATGCTCGAGCACTACACGCAGACAAAGAACATTATGATTAACTTATCTGAAGCACCGAGCGGTTTCTATCCCGCGAAGTAATACGCTTTGTTCATACGGAATCATCGAACCCCCTAAGGCAGCATACCTTGGGGGGTTCTTTTTATCTCAGTAATCAGATCGCTGCATGTTGATGTAGTTGAGGAGATCGGCGCGCTTGTGTATCTGCATCTTCTCGTAGGTGTGACGGATGTGGGTGTTGACCGTATAAGGGGAGATGACAAGCTTTTTAGCTATGCCATCGGTCGAGTATCCGTGAGCCAACAGGATAAGAATTTCTGTTTCTCTGCCTGAAAGCTTAAATTCGTTCGAGATCTCAAGACAGGTCTTATCGAGGCTCGAGGCTTCGAGGGGCGCCGAGGTGAGAGTTGCAATGCTGTATTCCTGGCGTACCAGGGGAATTATCATAACCGTGATGATGCAGATGAAAACGAGTGAGGTTTCAGGGGTGAAAGCTGCGGAAAAGGCGGGGTTGTGCTCGTAGATGATTGCGGCGGTGTTGCCTGCGGCAATACCGCTGCGGATGCACCCACCGCTGAACCCGAAGGCGAGTGCTGGTGCGACATAGCCCTTAGAGGTGAGGATGCCAAAATACATTACCAGTAAAACCTCGAGGATTGAAGAGATGGCAAGCGCCAAAACGAATGCGGGGAAAAACAATGAATCGTCCGCTAAGAAGAGCGCAAAGGCCACAATTACGAAAACAAGGAGCCAGGGCAGCATCTTGAATATGTTGATCTTGTTTTTTGACGCAATGCAGACGAGGGCGATGGCGAGCATGAGAAAAGAACCGCCGACAACCCCGAAGGTGAAGCTTTCGTCGTAGGTGGGAAGCGCCTCCCAGGGGATAATTGCAACGAGAAAATAACAGGCGGCTGCCGTTACAAAAGAGATAAACGATACCAGCCGGACGCTTTTAAATCCTTTTCTATTTGCGCTTTTCGGAAGAAGGGGAGGAAGCGCTTCCGCTTTGTCGTCGGTGCTTTCCGTCAGCAGAAAGAAACCGGATACGATTGGTATCGCCGCCACAAAAAGGGCGGCAGGTCCTGCGGGCAAGAAACTCGCGATTGATAGAGAGACCAATAAAACCAAACCGAAAACAGGGCCGACATGGCTCATTGAAAAGTTTGCCTTGATGCAGGCGTAATGTTCCCCCCATAAAATCCAGAGTATGGCGCCGGAGACCCCGAGAAGAGCGGCCAAGGCAAAGGCAATCGAGGGTGTGGCGATCACAATCGGCATAAGTGTCAGCGCGAGCGTTCCGAGGCAGGTAATAATCGGCGCTGACCAGAAAAGCCATCGAAATCGGGAAAGGGATTGTTTTCGTCCGAGAGCCGCAGGAATCAGAAAAAGAGCAGCCACTGACGACCCGAGACAGATAAGCCAAGAAAAGGTGACAGTTTCTGCGAGAAGCGGCGTGTAAGCGAAAACGTGGGGGACGAACCAGAGAGCATAGTGCCATCCCAAAATCAAAGCAAAACCAAGGTATTTGAATGCGGGGTGTTTGCCGATAAGTCCCTGGGGTGTGTCTGATGGTTTTTGATTTATTTCTTTCATTGCTGCCTCCATTCTTCATCGTTGTTTGCACAGGCGTTATGAAGCGGGAAATTGACGAGAAAACCACTCCTGCTAAAAGTTAGGGGCGGAAAGGTGTGTGATTGTTTGTGTCTCAGTAGCTGGTGATGTGGTTTCGTCATCGTTGGTGATGCCGTGAATATATCACCAAAAAGTAAGCGGCACCCTCGCAAAAAAATAAGTAATCGGGGGTTCACTGTTATTTCACGATGCTATATCGACCGTTCGCCGCGCACAATGCACCCATCTTCAGTCGGCCTTTCGTAGGGGCAGTGCCGATGATTGAAGAAGTCGTTAGCTCAAGAAAAGGAGAATCAATGAGTGCATGTACGGTGAAACAGGAGGGGTCTCTATGATGAATATCTTAAAAGGTGAAAAGAAAGTCAGCGACCTCGGTAAGCTTCATAGGATATTTATTCTCATTTTGGTCAGTGTTGGCAGTTCTACCATTTACGCTCCAGCATATTTAAAGGGCGTCTTCTACGACCCTCTGATGCAGGCTCTCGGTTGTACCAACATGGAATTGGGCGCGTTGCTTTCCGCCTACGCCGTTACCGCGATGATTTGTTATGTGCCTGCAGGTATTCTGGCGGACAAGATTCGCTGTCGCACGCTTTCTTGGGTTGGTTTCGTCGGAACCGCTCTTTTGACTTTCGTGTATGCTGCCTTGCCGTCGTACGAAATCCTGCTTGGCGTTTTCGTCGGCATGGGAATTACTTCCATTCTTATTTGGTGGGGCGTGCGTTTTAAGCTCGTTCGCTTGATTTCCACCGAGGAAGAGTATCCGAAGAACATCGGCATGAGCTACGGCATCTATGGTGCTGGCGGACTCGTCGTCGGCTTCATTAACCTCGCAATCGTGAGCGCCCTTGCTGAAAACATGGGTTCGGCCGTTACCGTCCTTCTCGTGTTTCTCGGCTCTCTCATTTTGCTTCTGGGTATCTTATCCTTCTTCTTCATTCCGAAGTTCGAGGGTGAAATCAAAAACGACGGCAGCTCTTTCAATCTGAATGAATTCGTTACCTCCCTTAAGACCCCCGTTGTGTGGATGGCTGCTGCCTCCATGTTCTTCGTGTACTTCTTTTACACGGGAGTTACGTATACCACGCCTTATCTCACTGAAGTTTTTGCAGCTCCACTCGTAATAGTTTCTGCTGTGAGCGTTATCCGTACCTACGGTATCACGCTTATTTCGGGTCCGATCTTTGGGGCAATCGCCGGCAAGGTTAAATCTCCCGCTATCACCATCGCTGTGGGTTCCCTTATTTGCGCTGCCGGTTTGGTTGCCTTCGGCATCCTTCCGACGGAAGCGGGTATGGTCGTTGTGGCCGCGGCAATCATCGTTTTGCTTGGCTTTGTAGCCAACGGCGTGTTCGGCATTGTTTCATCGCAGCTGACTGAAGGCAAGGTGCCGCTAACTATTTTCGGTGCTGCCACTGGCCTCGTGTCCGTTATCGGCTTCATGCCCGACACCTTCTCGAGCGCATGGTTCGGCGCGATCATCGACGAAAAAGGCGCTGCCGCTTATCCCGAGATCTTCGCCATCATGGCTGGTTCTGCTGTTATCGCCGCTTTGATTTCGGTCGCTCTGAAGTTCTACGTCCGAAAGAATAACGCGAAACTTGAAGCTATCGCTGCGGCCGAAGCTGCTGCAGTACGGGGGAGCGCCGCTGCCGACCTCGAAGAGGCGCAAAAGCTCGCTTAAAGGAACTGGTCTTCAGTTCGGTACTTGGATGATATCCCCGCAGTTGCGTCAGCTGATTTTACTGCGGGGTATTTAAGAGATAGGACATGGTGAAAACAATGAACAAGATTGACGTTTTATCACGCTTAACTCCTCAAATGACAGCCGTGCTTGAAAAACAGAATGAGTTGGCAGGTGAGGCTTTTGCCACCAACGTAGGTTTTGAGGAAATGCGCACCAACTACCGCGAAGAGCGCATGTTTTGGAACGAGGGGGGCCCGATGCTTCACGAGACTCGTGATGGCGTCATTGCTGGCCCTTACGGGGATATTCCCGTTCGTTACCACGTTCCAAACGACGGCGAGAATCTAGCATGCATCATCTATATCCATGGAGGCGGTTTTGTGGTGGGAAATCTTGACACCCATAATCGCATCATGAGAATCCTTGCTGATAAAACCGGCGCAATCGTTGTCGGTGTCGATTATCGTCTGGCTCCCGAGTCGAAGTTCCCCAGCGCGGTAATCGAATCCGCGACCGTTGCCGAGTACCTGCACGAAAAGGGTGCTGAACACGGCATTGACGGCAATCGCCTTTCGTTTGCAGGAGACTCTGGAGGAGCTCATCTGAGTCTGGCGACAACGCTGTATCTCCGAGACAAAAAGCATGACAGCTCTTACATCAAATCCTTGATTTTGTATTACGGTTGGTTTGGTTTGAGGGATTCTCCCTCCATGAGGTTGCTCGGCGGTTCATGGGATGGGCTTACCAAGGCCGATTGGGATTACTACATGGATTGCTATTTCAATGAGACGGCGGATGCCGACTCGCCCTATGCCGATTGTCTCAGCGCCGATCTGACCCGAGACATGCCGGCGTGCTATATTGCCGCGGCCCAATTCGACCCACTTAAAGACGACAGCATAACGCTTGCCGCTATTTTCGAAGAGTACGGCATTCCCTATAAGTTCGAGATATTCGAAGGCGTCATCCACGCTTTTCTCCATCACTCCCGAATGTTGGAGGCAGCACAGGAGGCCCTGGAACATGGCGCGGCATTTTACCGCGAACACCTTAACCGTTAGCAAGGTTCTTGTCAGGTTTCATCTTTTCCGAAGGGAATGGCGGCGCTTTGCCGGCTAATTGCCTTGTTGCGGAAAAGGATTTTATACCAAGTGTCCGAGTGCGTCTCATCTGGAGCGCACGGGAGAAAAAAGAAAAGGGAGGAATCACTATGGATTTTAGCTTGACGGACGATCAGGAGCTATTTGTTTCAAGCATTCGCGATCTCATGGAGAGCGAAAACTGGGAGGCCTACTTCGTTGAATGCGATACGAAGCACGAGTATCCCGAGCGCTGGGTTCACGCACTGTGCGAACTCGGCTTCGATTTAATCATGCTTCCCGAGGAGCAAGGCGGCCTCAACCTCGGTGTTGTAACCCTTATGGCGGCATACGAAGAACTTGGTCGTCACGGTGCTCCGACGTATGTGCTCTACCAGCTTCCCGGGTTTGAGACTATTTTGCGTGAAGGCACTCAAGAGCAGATTGACAAGATCATGGCTTATGTGGGAACCGGAAAACAGATATGGAATTCAGCTTGCACCGAGCCGGGTGCCGGTTCTGATGTGGGCAGCTTGACGACGAACTATACCCGTCGTGATGGAAAAATCTACCTTAACGGCCACAAGACTTTCATTACCAGTTCTGCCGGCGTCGCGTACCTCGTCATTATGGCACGCAATTCAGAAAACCCGGACGCTTTCACGGAATTCTTCGTCGATATGAAGCTTCCGGGTGTCAAGCTCGAACGTCTCGAAAAACTCGGCCTGCGCATGGATAGCTGCTGCGAGGTCTATCTTGACGAAGTCGAGCTTGAGGAAAAAGATATTTTCGGTACCGAAGGCAACGGCTTCCGTCGCGGCATCGGTGATTTTGATTTCGAGAGATTCCTGGTTGGTGCCTGCGATTACGGTACCGCTCTGTGCGCGTTCGAAGATGCCGCAAAATACGCCAACAAGCGTGAGCAGTTTGGCAAGACCCTTGGTCGTTTCCAGCTCAATCAGCTCAAGGTCTGCAATATGGCCATCAAAATTGACGCCATGAAGAACATGCTTTATGAAACGGCTTGGTGCTATGACCGGGGCACGATGACATCCGCTCAGTCTGCCATGTGCAAGCTTTACTGCGCCAATGCCGCTTTTGAGGTAGTGGATGATGCCATGCAAATCATGGCCGGCGTAGCGGTTGTGGGAGACCACCGCGTTCAGCGCATTTGGCGCGACCTGCGTGTCGATCGCGTTTCTGGTGGCACCGACGAAATGATGGTTCTCACGGTTGCAAAGGGCATTCTGAAACAGTATCGCTAGACCATCCCTGAATTGTTTCACTGAAACCGAAAGGAGCGGATGTGCGTGTCCGCTCCTAGAAGAAAAGGAGACTCAAAGCATGACAATCGAAACAAACAAACCCTCCTTCGGCGTGCTCGACGGAGTCAAAGTCGTCTATTCCGCCGTAGAGCTTGCCGCTCCCAAGGCGGCCGACTTGATGGCCGATTGGGGAGCCGACGTTACCTGGATTGAAAATACGGGCGCCGGTGACACCATTCGTGACACCGCTTATATCAAGCAGGCGGAGCGCCGCAATCAGCGATCTATCGCGCTCAATTATTTCTCCGATGAAGGCAAGGAAATTCTCTTCAAGATGATCGAGGATGCCGACATTTTTCTCGAGGCGAGCAAAGGCGGCACTTATGCTCGCCACGGTGTCACCGACGAGGCTTTATGGGAGCGCAATCCTCGGTTGGTTATCGTGCACGTTTCGGGCTTCGGCCAGGAGGGCGAACCCTCCATGGTCAAACGCGCAGCTTATGATCTTACCGTTATGGCATATAGCGGTTACATGAGCCAAAACGGCACCCAGGACCAACCCATGAATCCAGGTCCCTATGCGGGCGATTATTTCAATACGCTCATGATCGCCTCGTCTGCGCTCGGCGCCTTGTATAAAGCCGAAAAGACCGGCAAGGGCGAAAGCATCGATTTGGCTATGTTTGAGACGATGCTCTCAATCGGCCAGTACTACTTGGTCGACTATCTCAACGAGGGCATTCTGTGGCCGCGTCCCGGTGCCCGCAATCAGAACTTGTGCGGTATCGGCGAATACAAATGCAAAGACGGTTTCGTTGGCCTTTGCCTCTACGGTGTCGATCAGAACAAGTATTTACTGGAAACCATCGGTCTCGGTCATTTGTGGGGCACGGAGGAAATTCCGGAAGATACGTCAGGGTTGTGGCTCTCCGGTGTCCATGCGGAAGAAATCGAAACCGCTCTCGATGCGTATTGCCTGGTTCATGGTAAGCATGAAATTGAGGAAGATTTTGCTGCGCATCGTATCGCGGCCCAGGTCGTCATGGATATCCCCGACCTCGTTGAGGAAGAGCATCTCAAGGCACGCAACGTGTGGCTTGAGTGGGAAACCGCCGACGGTGATACGTTCAAGGGTCTCAACGTGTTTCCGAAATTCAAAAACAGCCCCGGTCAAGTGTGGCGTCCGATGCCCCATCAGGGCGGGGACACCGCTGATGTTCTGGGCAAGCTCGGTTACACCGACAAACAGGTTGAAGATCTTGCAGCACAGGGAATTATCAAGCTCGGTAAGTAGTTGCAAAAGCTTGTGGGTGTGGCGTTTCTTATGCGCCCGCAAGGCGGATCTTGGTTTGGATATCAGGATTGAAGCTTAAGTGCGTGCGGTAAACGAAAGGGTATAAGGGGGCGTTTTGGTGACCGATATCATAGGAAATGAAACGTTGAGAAGCTTATGGGATGGGCTTGCTGTCGCCCGGGGCGACAAGACGTTCCTCATCTTTCAAAGTCGTCAAGGTGCTGTCTGTGAATTCACCTATCGTCAGTTCGATGATGAGATAAATAAAACAGCCAATCTTTTTCTTGAGCTGGGGATTGAAAAGGGAGAGAAGATCGCCGTACAGCTGCACACATCTCCCGAGTTTATAATGTGCCTGTTTGGCCTCGCTAAGATCGGAGCCGTGATGGTTCCGATGAACGAGCAGTATTTGCAGGAGGAATGTGAATATGTGCTCGATAAATGTGGGGTTACGACCGCAATCATCGAACCTGATTTTATCGAGCTGTATCAGAAGATTCAGGCACATGACGGATTTCTCCCCAAGGGGTTGCTGCTTGCCCGCTCGCAAGGTGATTGCGGGAATATCCAGGATTTTGAAGCTCTGAGGCAAAATCAGCCAATTGTTTTGCGGGATATTCGTCCGTTATGTGCCGAAGACGACGCGGAGATAATCTTCACGTCCGGTACAACATCGCGTCCCAAGGGTGTTGTGATCACGCATTGCAACGTACTCTATGCGGGTGTCTATGGTGTTTGGGAATTGACGCTTACCGCCCAAGATCGCCTTCTTACGACGATGCCAGCGTGTCATTCGAACTTTCAACTGGCGGCAATGGCGCCGATTGTGTGCGCCGGTGCCACCTTGATTGTCATCGAGAAATACAGTGCGAAACGGTTTTGGCGGCAGGTTTGTGACTATCGCGCTACCGTGACGCAGTGTGTCGCGATGATGGTGCGTACCCTGCTTATGCAACCGGCAGCTGCGTGGGAAAAACAGCATTGCATGCGCACGGTTTTATACTTTATGCCAATCGCTGCAGAAGAAAAAGAATCATTTGAATCGCGTTTCAGCACCAAGATTATGAATACCTACGGATCAACCGAGTCGCTTGTGTGGGTTTTGACCGATCCGCCCTCAGGTGCGCGCAAGTGGCCGTCGGTGGGTAGAGTGGGCCTTTCGTGCGAAGTGAAAATCGTCGATGACAAAGGTTGTGAGGTCGAACCTGATGTAATCGGTGAAATCGTCGTGCGGGGGGTCGCAGGACGGACTATCATGAAAGGATACTATCGCGATCCCGAAGAAACTACTCGCGCCATCACCACCAAGGGGTGGATGCATACCGGAGATAAAGGGTATGTCGATGCGCAGGGGTGGTTCTATTTCGTTGACCGTAAAGTCAACATGATTAAACGTTCCGGCGAAAACATCTCTACAACCGAACTCGAAAATGTGCTTGCCACCCATCCGAAAATTGCTGAAGCAGTAGTTATCGGTGTGGCTGACTCCTTGCGTGACCAGGCGGTCAAGGCTTTTGTCTTGCCTGCTCCGGGAGAAGCGATCAGCCCGCGAGAGGTATTGGAATACTGCGCGGAGCATGTAGCTGCATTCAAGGTGCCCTCTTTTGTCGAGGTGGTGGACGAATTCCCGCGCACCTGCAGTATGAAGGTAGAAAAAAAGCTTTTGAAATAGCGCGTAAGCGCAAAAGATGACAACCGATTGTCCTCTTGAAACTCATGATGCTCGGCCGACCGGAGGGTCTTCCGAGCGAAAAATAAGGAAGGAACGGCATTATGACTGTCAGTACAGAAATTGTAGGTAAAGAATTCGGACCGTTTGTTCGTGAGTATACGTTCAAGGATCTCGAGATTTGCGCACTCGGCTGCGGGGCCGCCTTTGATGGAAAAACCGATCTTGAATACGTGAACGAGCAGGATGCCCACCATCCCGATCTTAAAGTTCTTCCCATCTTCGGTGTGCCGCTGACGGTAAACGAAGAGATGACCACAACGCTCGATTACGGTTACGACTACGCCGGGTCGCTGCACTATGGCTTCGAAATCAAATTTCACGCTCCTTTTAAGATGGCCGATCGTGTTGAAACGTTTGTTACCCAGGATGCTCTCTATGATCGCGGTGAAGGTCGTGGAAGCCTTTCGTGTCAGACCGGCCGTTCTTTTAGCTCGGACGGTACGCTGCTGTGCACGACCGAAACATGGGATTGCTGCATCTATGATGGCGGCTGGGGCGGAAAGAAAGCCCCCAAGGATATCGTTGAGATTCCTGAGCGCGATGCGGATGTCACGGCTAATGAAACCTTTCCGCTCAATCAACCACTGATTTATCGTCTCATGGGAGATTGGCATCAGCAGCACATCGATTGGTCCTACACCGAGCAGACCGGTCTCGATCGCCCTATCGCTCACGCCATCAGCTATGCAGGTATGGTCATGCGTCATGCGATTGCCGCGTATTTTCCCGGCGAACCTGAGCGTATGACCCGCTTCAAGACCCGCGTGACCTCTCCCTTGGTTCCTGGAACGAAGCTGACCACCGAAATGTGGCAAGTGGGAGATAAGGAAATTCGCTTCCGTTTGGTCGATGCCGATTATAAGGAAACCGGTGCTAAGCCGCACCTGAACTACGGCATTATCGAATGGGATTAAGCGCGGATTGTTTTTAAGTATCACCACAGGTGGGGAGCATTTCGGCTCCCCACCTGTACCCGGTGATTATGTGTCGACGACAAAGCTTCGGTATTAACGCAGCTTTGTCGTCGAAACATACACAGAAGGGTAAGGAAGGTGAGCGTATGGTAGAAGATGTTAAAAAAATGACGCAAGCAATAAGTCCTCCGTGCGGAGAAAAGGTTAAAGAAACGATATCGTTCGATGGCGCTCGGGTTGAAAAATCAAAATGCGCGCTGAAGAAGACGCTTGATGATGTTGCCATGACACCGTTTCTTCGAAAGATCACCTTTTTCTCGAGTGGCGGATCATTTTTGGATGGCTATGTGCTCTCTTTGATTGGGGTGGCCCTCACCCAAATCGTGCCTCAGTTCAATTTGACCAGTGAGTGGAGCGCCGCAATCGGCGCATCGGTTTTGCTGGGTATCTTCGTGGGCACCATCGTGGGCGGGTATCTAACCGACCGCATCGGGCGCAAGAAGATGTTCATCATCGATCTCGTTGCTATCGGGGTGTTTTCCCTCTTGAGCGTTTTTTGCTCAACCCCCTTCGAATTGGTTGCTGCGCGTTTTTGCATTGGAGTCTTTATTGGGGCTGATTATCCCATCGCAACATCGTTGATCGCCGAGTTTACCCCCAAGAGACACCGGGCCATTTCTATGGGAATGGTTTCTGCTGCTTGGTACCTCGGTGCTACGGTAGCCGCAGTCGTGGGTTACGCTTTGTACGGGCTGGAAAACGGGTGGCAGTGGATGCTGGGGAGCGCAGTTGTTCCCTGTATCTTCCTTTTGATTGGACGTCGTGATATTCCCGAATCGCCGATGTGGCTTGCCCAGAAAGGGCGCACCGCGGAGGCTGAGGAAATCACCCATCGCGTGTTCGGTGATGATGTCGAGATTGAAATGGAAGCGCCGGGCGAAAAGACGCGGTTTCGTAAGATATTTGAAAAAGGCTATCTCAAGCGCATCGTCTTCCTGGGCGTACTCATCTTGTGTCAGGTGGTTCCGATGTATGCGATCTATACGTTCGGACCCGAAATTATGACGGCCTTCGGTTTAGGGCACGGACGCGAAGCTATTTTGGGAGAAAGTGCGGTGAGTTTATTCTTTCTCATCGGTTCGATTCCGGCGATGTTCTGGCTCAATTCCGTCGGGCGTCGCCCCCTGCTAATTGGCAGCCTTGCGCTGATGGCGGTCGGTTTGCTTGTTTTGGGATTCTTTCCAGCAGCACCGGTGTTGGTAATCATAGCTGCTTTTGGTTTGTATGCATTTTTCAGTGGTGGGCCGGGCATTCTCCAGTGGCTCTACCCCAACGAACTGTTTCCAACAGAAGTGCGCGCAACGGCCGTCGGTATCGCTATCGCGTTCTCTCGCGTCGGAACCATTATCGCCACCTACGCAACGCCTCTTTTTATGGCGGCATACGGAATCGGGCCGACGATGTTGATCGCTGCTGGTTTGGTAATCGCCGGGCTTATTCTGTCGATTGTGATGGCCCCCGAAACCAAAGGGAAGTCGTTGATTGAAACATCTTCGCTCGATTGAGTTTCGCTTAATTTCGTGAACGACCAGTTCAAACATAGTTAAAAATTAAGTAATGATCGTTTCGTCGCATTTTTGCGATGGAAAAACAACCGGTAAGCAGCAAGCTGTCGTCATAGCGTTTGCGGGGTCTGCCCGAGGGTGGGTCTCCGTACTCGGTGGTTCTATTTTTCTATATACAGTAAGAAGGGAAAGGTGCTCAATGAAAATCGTTGTTTCTCTCAAAGTTGTTTCAGACGATCAAGACGTTCAGGTGATGAGCGATGGTAGCCTTGATTTCTCGAAGGCGCATCACGTCGTTTCCGCGTACGACTTAAACGCTATGGAGGCCGCAGCTTTGCTGGCTGCGACAACGGAAGGTTCTTCCATTGTCGGTATGACTGCGGGTTCCGCTGCTATCAACGACTCGAAATTGAAGAAAAACATTCTTGCGCGTGGCATCGATGAACTCTATATGACCGCCGACGATGCGTGCGCCGACATGGATGCTCATGCAACCGCCGAAGCCCTGACGGCGCTCGTTGCTAAGATCGGGGAGTTCGATCTGATCTTGTGCGGCGATGGTTCTGCTGACAACTACGCTCAGCAGGTTGATGTGCAGCTTGCGGCAAAATTGGGTTTGCCGGTTGTTGGTGGTGTAACCAAAATCACTGCCCAAGGTGATCATCTCGAAATTGAGCGCACTCTCGAAGATGTCGTCGAGACCGTTTTGGTTCCGTTGCCGGCTGTCGTTGCAGTATCTCCCGATATCGCGCTGCCCCGTATTCCAGGCATGAAGGATATTCTTGCTGCTGGTAAAAAACCCATGGAGGTGTCTGCGGCTGGAAGGTCTTTCGTCAATACGCTCGAAATGCTCGATTGCAAGGCACCGAAGCAGGCTGATCGTAAATTGGAAATCATCGAAGCTTCTGAAGACGGTGCCATTGCGAAATTTGCTGCCGCCCTCAAAGCTGCGTTGTAAGGAAAGGTGAATACTATAATGAAAGCTTTCGTTTTAGCTGAACATTCAGAGGCTGCCGCAAACCTCTGTGCCGGTGCTCGCACTTTTGCCGACGAGGTTGTCTTCTTTGCGATCGCTGCTCTTGAGATTCCTGATGGCATCGCGGACACCGTCGTGCGCATTGCTCTTCCGGATGGCGCGCTCTTCGATGATGCGGCCGACACCGTTATCTCGGTCTTTGACGCAGAACATCCTGAAATGGTCTTTGTCGAACCAACGCGCCGCCTGAAGAACATCGCCGGTAAGCTCGCCGCACATGCGGGTACGTCAACCATCACCGATGTCATCGCGTTCAACGATGAGGGTGCGACCAATATGTATTTCGGTGGCATTGCTCACAAAACCCAAAAAGCCTCCGGTACTTCCGTCTACACGGTTGCTGCTGATGTTTTTACTGGCGCGACACCTTCTGGATCGAATGCGGTTACCGATGCTGCGTGGATTGCGCCTGCGCATCCGCTTACACTGCTCGCTTCCAGCCCTATCGAAAAAAGTGGTGTTGATCTTTTCAAGGCTGAAGCGGTTGTAGCTGCGGGTCGCGGCTTCGCGGAAAAAGAAGACCTCGCTATGGCACGCACCTTATGCGACGCAATCGGTGCTGGTCTGGGTTGCTCGCGTCCGTTGACAGAGGGCGTTGACTGGCTTCCCTCCGAAGTCTATATCGGGGTGTCTGGGCTGATGCTTTCTCCGAAGGTATATGTCGGTATCGGTATATCTGGGCAGATGCAGCACATGGTTGGTTGTAATCGTGCAACGACTTTGTTCGCCATCAACAAGGATAAAAATGCCCCGATCTTCAAGCAGTGCGATTACGGTTTGGTGGGGGATATCGACACGGTATTGCCTGCACTGACGGCTGCTCTGTAGTATCGGCGAAGGGGGGCATTCCGCCTCCCTCAATCGGTTTTGTCGAGAGCGAACCGGAAAGACTGCTGCAGGGTATGTATTGATTGAATAGATGTGTTCACGCTGAGTTTTGAAAGAGGTAATCATGGCAGATTTTGATGCAATCGTTGTCGGCTCCGGGTGTGCTGGTTCGGTTGCAGCCTATGAACTGGCTCGTGCCGGTAAGTCGGTACTGGTGGTTGAGCGCGGGAACTCCGCCGGCGCGAAGAATATGACCGGGGGACGAATCTATTCCCACTCGCTAAAAAAAGTGTTTCCCGATTTCGAAAACGATGCCCCCCTCGAGCGCAAGATTACCCATGAACGCATTTCGATGTTGTCTCCCGATGCAAACTTCACGGTAGATTTCACCTCGGAAGCAATGAATGAGGAGGGAAAAGATTCCTACAGTGTCTTGCGCGCGACGTTTGATCCTTGGTTGGCTCAGCAGGCCGAAGATGCCGGTGCGGAATATATTTACGGCATTGCTGTGGAAGACCTGCTCGAGCAAGAAGGCAAAATTGTCGGCGTTATGGCCGGAGAAGATGAAATCACTGCCGATGTTGTTTTGCTCTGCGATGGGGTGAATTCTCTCCTAACCGAGAAGGCTGTTGGTTTTGTTCGTCCCTCCGCATCCGCCATGGCGGTCGGTCTCAAGCAGGTAATCGCCTTGCCTGAAGGTGTTATCGGCGATCGTCTTCTGTGTGCTGAAGGCGAAGGTGCGGCATGGTTGTTCGCGGGTGATGCAACACAGGGCCACGTCGGCGGTGGTTTCATGTATACGAACAAGGATTCCATCTCGCTCGGTCTGGTAGCAACGATTGCCGATGCCGCGACTGCTGAGACTCCGGTGTATCAGATGCTCGAAGATCTTAAGGCTCATCCGTCTGTCGCACCTCTTATTCGCGGTGGTAAAGTGGTTGAATATTCGGGCCATATGGTTCCTGAAGGGGGACTTGACATGATGCCCAATCTTGTCGGTGACGGCGTCTTGCTTGCCGGTGAATCGGCCATGATGTGCGTCAATCTCGGTTATCAGGTGCGTGGTATGGATTATGCGATTGCGGCCGGGATGCATGCGGGGCAGTGTGCTGCATGCGCTCTTGACGCGGGTGACACCAGTAAGGCGGGATTGCAGTGCTACGTTGATGCGCTCAACAACAGCTTCGTCCTCAAGGACCTCAAGCAATTCAGGCGCTTTCCACACTTCATGGAATCGACCACCCGCATGTTCAATGAGTATCCCGCCATGGTGCGCGATGTCATGAACACGATGTTTGTCGTCGATGGTGAACCGGTCAAGCCATTGAAGAAGTCAATTATGCCCATTGTGAAAAAAATCGGCATACTGAATCTTTTGAGAGATGTCAGAGGAGGCATGAAAGCCCTATGAAAAACCTTAAACCAATAACGGTCAATATTGACGAATTCTTGGCGCTCAACAAATACAACGTCGATGAAGAAAGCGCCCATATAGAACTTATCGAAGACCCCAACACTGCAGAATTCATGAAACTGGTCCGTGTGTGTCCGGCAGCTCTTTATAAAATCGATGACGAGGGTAAGAAATCGTTTGATTATGCAGGTTGTCTTGAATGCGGGACATGTCGTATCATCTGCGGCGATACCATCATCAAAAAGTGGGAAAACCCGCAACCGACGATGGGTGTTGAATACCGTTTCGGCTAAGTTCGTGTGGTGTATTTCCCTATCGTTCGATGTTCGCGGAGTTTGCCGGTGTGACTGTATCAGCTTTGTGATTCAGAAAGATAGTTTTCTACGGCTTGACGCGCTGTTCCGGTTGCACCGGTGACGACTTCGATACCGTGGGCGTCGAAGGCGTCTTTCGCGCTGGCGCCGATACCTCCGGTAATCAGCACGCCGACATCGAGATCTTTCATGAGCGGAGCCATGGATCCGTATAGGTGTCCGAGGCTTGGCATGTTTTGACAATCAACGATTACACCGTCTGAAACCGTGTAGTAATTGTAGTTGTCGCAATGGCCGAAATGCTGCGAGATGTCGAGGCCGTCGCTGGCAACAGCAATTCTCATGTCGTCCTCCTTGGGTGGTATGTCCATCACAGAAGATACCGTGAAATGGAACTTAAGGTCAGAGCCTTTCGCTCAACGGAAATAAATAGTAAGCTTGTGGCATGAAAAATCTTGCAAATAATCAGTATGACGTGGTGGTTGTCGGTGCTGGCGTCGCGGGCGCCTGCGTGGCGCGCGAGCTGGCACGTTATTGCTTGCGAATCGCAGTGCTTGAAGCCGAGAATGATGTCGCCTGCGGTTCGACGCGCGCTAATTCCGGCATCGTCCATGCGGGCTATGACCCGCAGCCCGGTACGCTTAAAGCGCACTACAATCTCGCTGGTTCAAAACTCTTTCCTCTGTGGGCCCAAGAGCTTGGGTTTGGCTATTGCAACAATGGGTCGCTCGTTGTTGCCTTTACGGAAGAAGAGCTGGCAACCGTTTGCGAATTGGTGAACCGTGCCGCCGAAAATGGCGTTGAGGGAGCTTGCTTCCTGTCTGCTGAAGAGGTGCGCATAAAAGAACCAAAAGTGTCGTCCTCGGTGCTGGGTGCTCTTTATGCCCCGACAGGTGCCCTTTGTGATCCTTACGACGTTACGCTTGCCGCTGCCGAAAACGCGGCGAACAACGGTGTCGATTTCTTCTTCGAGCAACGTGTCTGCGCGATTGCATCCTCGGTTTCGGAAGTTGACGGTGTCCCTGAGCCTGCGTTCACTGTCACCACGGAATCCGGGGATCGCTTTTTTGCTCGTAGCATCGTGAATGCGGCGGGTGTTTTTGCTGATGAAATAAATAATCTCGTCAGTAAGGTCAGTTTGCATATCACGGCGCGACGGGGGGAGTATTTCCTCTACGACACCGAATACGGCACGACGTTTTCCCATACGATGTTCCAGGCTCCTTCCGCTGCGGGCAAGGGGGTGCTCATCACACCGACGGTGCAGGGAAATCTGCTCGTCGGCCCCAATGCGGTGGCGCAGCGCAGCAAATATGATCTTTCGACGACCGAAGAAGGGTTACATTCCATCGGTGAGGCGGCAAAGAAAACGTGGCCGGGTATTGCGCCGAAGGGCATCATCGCGAACTTCGCTGGCCTTCGTTCGTCGGGCGATTCGGGCGATTTCGTCCTTGGCGAACCCGGCGATGTGCCAGGATTTTTCAATATCGCGTGTTTCGATTCGCCCGGTTTGACCTCGGCTCCCGCAGTGGGGTGCGCCATCGCTTCGCAGGTTGCCCGTCGCCTCAAGGCGCCGCTCGACGCTGCGTTTAATCCTTATCGGCGGCGCGTGATTCCCTTTGCCGACATGACCGACGATCAACGTGCGGCAGCTATCGCACGTGATGGGCGCTATGGCCATGTGGTATGTCGCTGTTGCGAGGTGACGGAAGCTGAAGTGGTCGCCGCTCTTCACGGACCGATTCCACCCCACGCGCTCGATGCGCTCAAGTGGCGTACGACGGCGATGATGGGTCGCTGTCACGGCGGATTCTGCTCGCCCGAAATCGTGCGCATCGTGGCGCGCGAACTCGGAGTCCCCCCTCACGAAATAGATAAGCGTCTTGCCGGGTCGTGCGTGGTCACCTCTTCGCGATCCGATTATGTTGCATTGGCTGGGCATGAGTCGAGCAATCTTGAGGTTTCGGTGCCGGAAGGTAGCGATTCTGTCTACGATGTTATCGTGGTAGGTGGCGGGGCGGCTGGTATCGCCGCCACACACGCCGCAATGCAAAACGGTGCCAGCCGTGTGTTGCTCATCGACCGCGAACGCCGATTGGGGGGTATTCTCAAGCAGTGCATTCATAACGGTTTCGGTCTTCATCGATTCAAAGTTGAACTGACCGGCCCTGAATACGCACAACGTGAAATCGAAACGCTTGCAATCGATGGGGTAGAGGTTATGCTCGACACTTCGGTTCTGCGTCTCGATGCTGCCGATGTGGGTGTGCACACGATTGTGGCGGTCGATGCCACAGGAGAGCACTTTCTGCACGCAAAGGCCGTTGTGCTTTCGACCGGTTCCCGCGAGCGGGGGTTAGGTGCGCTCAATATCGCAGGCAGCAGGCCTTCGGGTGTTTTTTCTGCCGGCAGTGCGCAGAATTTTATCAATTTGCAGGGGTGTCTGCCGGGCACCCGTGCCGTCATTCTCGGGTCGGGGGATATCGGGCTTATCATGGCGCGCCGCCTCGTTTCGCAGGGGGCGCACGTGCTCGGTGTCTACGAGCTGATGCCACACCCATCCGGGCTTCGCCGCAATATCGTGCAATGCCTCGATGATTACGATATTTCTCTGCACCTTTCTTCGACCGTCACCCGCCTTGAGGGCGATGATCGCCTGACGGCGGTTTATGTGTCTTCGGTCGACCCGACCACGCTGCAGGTGATTCCTCACACCGAAAAGCGCATCGCCTGCGACACGCTTTTGCTTTCAGTGGGTTTGTTGCCCGAAAACGAAGTGGCGAAGACGGCCGGCGTTACGCTTGATGCCGTTACGGGGGGTGCACAGGTCGATAATTGTCTCTCGACCGATGTTGCCGGTGTCTTTGCGTGCGGCAATGCCCTCCATGTGCACGATCTTGTTGACCACGCTTCGGCGGAGGGGGAAATCGCGGGTGCGGCGGCGGCTGCATACGCGCAAGGCGTTGCTGACGTTGGGAAGCACGGTAGCAAGTCTTCGCTGTCGGTTGTGGCGGCTCAAAATATCCGCTACGTTGTGCCGCAAAAGATCAATCTCGCGACTGACCCGCAGGAGATTATCACGCTGTCTTTTCGGGTATCGAATACCTTGCAAAGACCGAAGTTCTTCGTGGAAGGCATCGATGGCACTGGTGGCGTGCATCGCATCAAGACGGCAAAGACCACCGTTGCTGTGCCGGCGGAAATGGTGCAGATTGCTTTGGCTGAAAGCGACGTGGCGAACTTTGCGGCCGTGCAGGTACGTGCGGAAGGCGGTGATAAGTGATGCTGTTTGCGACCGAGGTTAAAACTTATACGTGCATCTGCTGCCCGCTTGGCTGCCAGCTTGAAGTCTCCCTCGATGCCGACGGTGCCGTTTCCGATGTTTCGGGCAATACGTGCAGGCGAGGGTTGGAATATGCGGTCGAAGAAGCCATCGCGCCAGTGCGCATGGTGTGTGCAATCGTGTGCGTTGCGGGGACGCTTGAGCCCCTCAGCGTAAAAACCGCCAATCCTGTCCCCAAAAACTTGATTGCCGACGTCCTTGCCGCTATCGCTAATCTCGCGCTTTCGGTGCCCGTTTGCGCGGGTGACGTGGTCATCGATAACGTATGCGGCACCGGTGTTTCCGTGATTGCGACAAAAACACTCATTTCAGAATAAAGAAAGCAAGGAAGGAACCTCTGTGATCAATACTTTTTGCAAAGTTGCCTTGGCAAGCTGCACACGCGAACTTGCTGCGGTGGCGCAAGGCCGTCTCAGCGCCGATGTCGTCATTCGCAACGCGCGTCTTGTCAATGTGTGTACTGCCGAAATCCAGGATGATATTTCGGTTGCCATTACGTGTGGGCGCATCGCCTATGTGGGATCTGATGCCTCGCACTGCACCGGTGAGTCCACTCGCGTGATCGATGCGGAAGGGTGCTACATCGCACCCGGATTTCTCGACGGGCACATTCATGTCGAATCGTCGATGCTTTCTGCATCGCAGTACGCGCGCGCCGTCGTGGTGCATGGTACTGTGGGAATCTGCTGGGATCCGCACGAGGTGTGCAACGTGCTTGGTCTCGCGGGTGTGAAGCTTATGCTTGAGGATGTGCAGCGCACGCCGCTCAAGGCTATGATTACCACCCCCTCTTGCGTGCCGGCAGTTCCCGGGTTCGAAGATACCGGCTCGGCCGTCTTTGCGGCTGATGTCGCTGAAACGATGGGCTGGGATAGCGTCGTGGGCTTGGGCGAAATGATGAATTTCCCCGGAATCTTGGCGGGCGAAGAAAACGCTCATGGCGAAGTGGCGGCCGTGCTTGCCGCAGGCAAGATTGTGACGGGGCATTATTCCATTCCCGAAACCGATGCTGGGCTCAACGCCTATATCGCTTCGGGGATACGCTGTTGTCATGAATCGACGCGTCGGGAAGATGCGCTCGCAAAAATGCGCCTGGGCATGTACGCTCAGTTTCGCGAAGGGTCGGCATGGCATGATTTGGCGGAGCTTTCAACCATTCTGACCGACAGTGCCTTAGCGCACCTCGATTCGCGTTTTGCTTGTCTGGTCTCCGATGACACGCATCCCAACACGCTGGTGAGTTACGGACATCTTGATCATATCGTGCGCCGCGCCATCGAAGAGGGTATCGATCCTGTCACCGCGATACAGATGGTTACGATCAATACGGCCCAGTGTTTCCAGCTCGACCATGAGCTGGGTTCGATTACTCCGGGCCGTTGTGCCGACATCGTCTTTTTGTCAGACCTTGAACGCTGCCAGGTCACCCGAGTACTTATCGATGGAGAAGTCGTTGCCGAAGAGGGCCGTGCACTTTTCGATCCCGAGCCGTTTTGCTATCCTGCGTGGGTCACGCACTCCATGCATATCAAGCAGCGCATCACCCCGGAAACGTTTGCAATTTCTGCTCCTGAAGAGGCGCAAGGCTCGGTTAAAACCCGCGTCATCGAGGTTATTCCCGAACGGGTTGGTACCTTTGAGGCGTTCGCCGATCTCCCCGTTGTGGGTGGTAAGGTTGCCTCTGACCTTTCTCAGGATGTGCTCAAGGCCTTTGTCTTCGAGCGCCATCACGAAACGGGAAGCTTCGCCTACGGTTTCGTTAAAGGCTTCGGTATCACCAAGGGAGCGATGGCTTCCACGGTTGCCCACGACGCTCACAACCTGCTGGTGCTCGGTACCAACGATGAAGACATGGCGCTGGCGGCCAACACGCTTATCGAATCAGGCGGCGGCAGCGTTGTCGTGTGCGAAGGTCGGGTTATCGGACACGTTCCTTTGCCGGTGGCGGGTTTGATGAATAACGGCACGGTTGAGGAGGTCGCTGCGCTTGTCGAAGCCGAAGAAGAGGCGTGGAAGCAAATCGGCTGCGCGATGCCCTCTCCTTTTATGACGATGGCGCTCATTCCCCTTGCATGTTTGCCTGAACTGCGCTTGACCAACCGAGGCCTTATCGATTGTCGCACGTTTGCCTTCGTCGATTTATTCCCTGAAGCGTAAGCCCCTGCACGCTGCTTGCGGCTCCTAGCGTTCGAACGTGCGCCTGGTCATGCTGAGCGCGGCGAAGGGTCTGGGTTTTAACAGGATGCGCAAAGACCGAACCTAAGGTATTCACAACGACACGCTATAATGATTTGGTTCAACGGGAAAGCAAGGAGCAGGTATGAAAAAAAACGACAGGGTATTTCTCAAAACACTTTTGGAAACCCCTTCGGCGACGGGTACCGAATCGGCGGTTGCGCACCTTGTGCGCACGCGGCTGGGCGATGTTGCCACTGAAATAGAAACGAATGTGATGGGCTCGGTTCATGCGCGTCTGGCTGGCAACGCTCAAGCACCCTCGGTGATGATTGCGGCCCATATGGATGAAATCGGTCTCATGGTCACTTACGTAAGCGACGAAGGTTATTTGAGCGTTTCTGCGGTGGGTGGCGTTGACGCTGCGATTTTACCGGGTATGCGCGTCGATGTGCATACCGAAAAAGAAACGCTGCGTGGCGTGGTCGGACGTAAACCGATTCATCTGATTTCTGCCGACGAGCGCAAAAACGTGACGCCGCTTGATAAGCTTGTGATCGATTTAGGCATGTCGGGTAAAGCGGTGAAGAAGCGCGTCCGTGTCGGTGATACCATCACGTTCGGGGTCGGATTCGAACGCTTCGGCAATGGTATGGCGGTATCGCGTGCGTTTGACGACAAAGCGGGCGTATGGGTAGCGGTGCGGGTCCTTGAAGAGCTTGCGGCGGCAAAAGGCGCGCCGGGCGAATACATCTGTGCGGCGACCGTGCAGGAAGAAATCGGAACGCGCGGGGCTACGACCAGCGCCTACGGTGTCAACCCCGATGTGGGCATCGCGTTCGATGTGACGCATGCAACCGACTATCCCGGTATCGACAAAACTACCTACGGCGATATTCGTTGCGGCGGTGGTCCTGTTATCGCCCGCGGTCCCAATATCAATCCGGTCGTGTTCGAGCGATTGGTCGCGGCGGCGAAGGCGGAAGGTATTCCCTATCAGGTTGAAGCAGAACCGGGCGTGACAGGTACCGATGCGCGTGCGATTCAAATCACCCGCGAAGGCAAGGCCTGCGGTCTCGTTTCGGTCGCTTTGCGCTACATGCATACGCCGACCGAGGTCATTGCTCTTTCCGATCTTGAAGCAGCGGTGAAGCTTTTGACGCGTTTCATCCTTGATCTGGATGACGACATCAGCTTTGTGCCGGGAATGTAGGAAACTGTGCAGCGTGACGAAAAACTGATAGCGCGCAACAAGAAGGCGTTCCATGAGTATGAAATCATGGAACACTATGAAGCCGGTCTCGTTTTGACGGGCACTGAAGTGCGTTCTTTGCGCGACAATAACTGCCAGCTGACCGACTGCTTCGCGCTGATTCGCGATGGGGAAGTGTGGTTACATAATCTGCATATTGCTCCTTATTCCCACGGGAACTTAGCCAACGTTGATCCCGACCGTCGCCGAAAGCTTCTGCTCCATAAAAAGCAGATTCGCGAACTGCAGGAAGCGACGAAGGAGCGGGGCTTTGCGCTCATTCCTCTGAAGATGTATTTTTCTAAGAACGCTTTGGTAAAACTTGAACTGGCCATAGGCCGTGGTAAGAAGCTGTATGATAAACGCGCCGATATGGCCGAACGTGATTCGCGACGTAATCTGGAGCGCGCTCTTAAAGAGCGCCGTCGCTAGGAGGACGCATGACTACGGAAAAAGAAGCTGTCTCCAATATGATTCAGCAAATAAGGGATCGCTTGGACGATGTGGAAGAGAGCCTTGAACTGTTCGAGGGGGATTGTGCGGGATACGCCAAGCGCTTCGATCTCATCGATGATCAACTTTTTGCCATCGAGGAAGAATTCGAAGCGGTGCCCGAAGTTGAAGAGGCCTTCGACGAGCCGGAAACCGATGGGTCCGGTGAGGGCGGGGATCCTATCGGTAAAAAGGTTGCGAAGAAGACGCAATCTGACGAAGATGACGACGAATACGTTCCCCTGGTCACGAAAGAAGCGGTGGCATCTGCCACCAGCGACGCCAACGTAATCTTCAAGGAAGGCAAAGCGACGGTTGTCGAACTTGCCGAAGCGTTCAACGACATCAAATCGGCCCTCGATTTCAAATCCCTTTTGAAGTAAGAAAACCCCGATCCTTTGCTTTCGCTCGAGATGACATCTTGGGGGCTTGTGTTCGGGGTGGTTTTTTGCTGCGTCTGGCTTCAGGTGGGCGTTCGTTCGGAATAAGCTTCCAGTTGGGGAAGCAGGTGGGCGTAGTCTGCCAGGATGCGGTCGTGCGCGGCGAGGACGGGCGCACACACCCGGGCCACGTCTGCCATGATGGCATCGTAGTGCTCCTCCAAACACATGCAGATGTCCGCATCTATTTCATGCGCGTCTTTCATTTCAACGACGATTGCAAGCACGCGTTCTTTCGAAAACGCTTCCTTATAGCTGCGCTTTCCGCTTAAAGCGCTGACCATGTCGGCGATGGCAACCAAACGCTGGGCCAAGGAAAGCTGGCTCGCATCAAGGTGGCGGGGGTAGCCCGAGCCGTCGAGCTTTTCATGGTGGCGCAACGCGATGGCGGCCAAGTAGTCATCCACGCACCCCTCGATGATTTCTTCGGTGATGTCCACATGGGTTTCCATGATGATGCGCTCGGCAGGGGTCAACTTCCCCGGTTTTTCCAGTATTCCGAGAGGGATGCCGATTTTTCCTAAATCATGAAGAAGCGCAGCGTGATAAATCTGTTCCTGTTCGGGGCGGGTCATATTCATGAGAATCGCTAGCTGGTAGCTGATCTGCGCCGTGGTATAGGTGTGGGTGACGGTGTGGTGGCTTCGGAAGTCGATGGCGTTGATCAGCATCCTCAGGCACGATTCGGCTTCTTGCTTGGGGATGGCGTAGGTGTTGACGAATTCGGTGGCATCGAGGCCATCGCGAATATGTGCATCAAGGTTATAGCGGCTTTGCGCTTTTAGGAAGAGTCCGACGGCGTCGGGAGCGAAGAGGGTTCCGCTGTTTTCGGTGAAGTATTTTTTCAGATCCTTAAGGGGCGCATCTTTGTTTCCGAAAAGGAAAACGTCGGCGCGATCGGCCACGTGGATAACTTGGGCGAGATGAGCGGTCGCCGGATTTTGGATATCGAAGAGATCGTAGCGAAGGTGGTGGAATAAAATCGCTTCTGCTCCGTCGTGTAAAAACGGTAGCTCTCTTAAGAAAAGATACCCATAGAGGGAGTGTTCCCATAAATTGACGCTTTCCAGGGTGAGTACCTTTTTGATTTCTTCGGTGTGATAGATGCCGATATCGTGAAAAAGCGTGATGAAGTAGGCGCTGCGGCGATTGTCTTCTGACAGGTTTCCTTCCACTTCGAGCATAGCATCAACCAGGTAGGCAACGCGGTTGCCATGGTCGACCAGGCGCACATCGACGCGATTGAGGGCTCGCTGCACCATGCGCATGACATCGTTGGCTTGCACGGGTGTTTCGGGGTTGCCGTCCTGTTGGTGTTTGTGCGGGGCGTGCTGCGCCATAATACCTACTCCATCATTCCAAAGTCATTTCTTTGTAGTATAGAGGTTTTAGAGATGATGCTTGCGATGGCTTTGAGGGAATTATTACGGGTTCGTTATGTCGTGTGAGGGCATTTCTTCGTATTTTTCAAGGGGAAGCCATTTCGGTTTGCCATTACTCCGTTTCCCTTCTGTTATGTCTTTATGGAGAGCAGCGGCATTATCGTAGCCATTGATAGACGTACTACCACCCTTGCTTCCATTGCCGGTTGTCGCTTCGTACCATTTCTTATCAATAGGATCATAGACATACTGGGTGTTCCAGTTGTCATCGGTATCTCCCCTCGCGAAGAGCCAGATGTTTTCACCCTCCGCTGCTCCCGATTTATAATAGGGCTGGATGATTAATTCCTTATCTCCGATTTTTAATAGTGGATAAGTTTTACCTTCGAATTCTTTGAAATAAGCTTTTCGAATTTCGCTGTTACTGTTGGCTTTCCATTTATCTTTTCCGTTTTGCAAGCGTTCGCGTACCGCACCAACATCGATAATCATTTTTCCACTGACGGTTTCCGACGGTTGGTGTTTGCTGCATGCTACGCGGATATAGGGGGATTCCGGTATCTTAGTGTCTTCTGAGATAGTGAATTTGCCCGTGGTGGGACATACAAATCCCTGTTCTTTGGCGAGCAGTTCGGCCGCGGCCTGATCGAATTTTCCGGTGAGCTGATATTGGGTTGTCAGCATACGGGCAAGGCTCGTGCGGTTTGCGGCACAGGTGGCTTCTTCGGCCTTTTGGGTGGCGCCAGTGAATACGGGGATGGCGATAGCGACGAGCACCAAGATGATGGCGACGACGATAAGAAGTTCGGCCAGGGTAAAACCGCTTTGTTTGCGAGAGATGGTCACGTTGCCCGCCTTCTTGCTAAAGAGACGCCTCGAACTTGAGAAGTCTGTCGAAAACAATCGACCTATTCAGGGGATCGTTTTTCTGGTGCGTGCCAAAGGGTGGTAGCAAACAGAGGTACTACCTACCTACGATTACATCTTAGCGCGGAAAGCGGACGAATGAAACACCTTGAGGTGATATGCGGGGTAATATTTGTAAAAGAGTACGAGAAAAAGCCCTTCCGTAGAGGGGCTTTTTCTCGTACATACTTACGAATCATCTTTCGCGGAAAAAGCGATTCGAATTCAATGTGAGTTAGGCGCGCTCGACCTTGCCGGCCTTGAGGCATTTCGTGCACACGTTGGTGCGCTTGACTTTGCCGTCGATTTTGATGGTGACCTTTTGCACGTTGGGACGGAATACACGATTCGTCACGCGATGCGAGTGGCTGATGTTGCGACCCGCAACGGGAGCCTTACCGCAAACTGCACATACCTTAGACATAGCTATCACTCCATTTACATATCGTATCGATCCGTCACAAACGAATCGGTGGTGACAAAAGCCTTGATACTATACCATAGCCCCCAACCAACTCCAAGTGTTTATGGTTAAAAATCCATGAGGTACCTCCGCGTGATTTGTTCCGCTTATCCGAGGATTGCGCGCAAATCGGCATCGGCGGTACTCGTGGGAGAAATGCCATAGTTTTTCACGAGGACATCGAGCACGTTGGGCGAAAGAAAAGCGGGCAACGTGGGACCGAGGTAAATATTTCTTACACCAAGATACAGCAAGGAAAGCAGAATACAGACGGCTTTTTGCTCATACCAGGAAAGAATCATCGAAAGAGGCAGGTCGTTGAGCGAACAGTCGAACGCATCGGCCAAGGCCGCGGCCACTTTGATAGCGCTGTATGCGTCGTTGCATTGCCCCATATCAAGCAGGCGAGGCAGACCGCCGATGGTGCCTAAATCCAGGTCGTTGAAGCGGTATTTGCCGCAGGCAAGCGTGAGGATGATGGTGTCGGCGGGAGTTTGTTTAACGAAATCGGTGAAATAACTGCGTCCCGCGCGGGCTCCGTCGCATCCGCCGACTAAAAAGAAGTGCTTGATCGAGCCCGCTTTTACCGCATCGACAATCACGTCGGCGGAGGCGAGTACCGCATCGTGACCGAATCCGGTGGTCGTGTGCGTGCCTCCATTGATTCCGGGAAAGGTCGTGGCTTCGGTGAATCCGCCGAGTTCGCGTGCCTTCGCGATTACCGCAGAAAAATCGTTATCCTCGAGATGGGTTGTACCTGGATAGGCGACGGCATCGGTGGTGAAGATGCGGTCGATGTAGCTTTCTTTCGGAGGCATGATGCAGTTGGTGGTCATCACGATCGCGGCAGGAAACTCGGCGAACTCATGCTGTTGGTTCTGCCAAGCGCCTCCGAAGTTTCCTTTGAGATGTGGGTAGGCCTTAAGCTGGGGATAAGCGTGCGCGGGAAGCATTTCTCCATGCGTGTAGACATTGATGCCGCTATCTTTGGTTTGTTCGAGCAAACGGTGTAGCACCTCAAGGTCGTGGCCGGATATCACGATCGCGGGACCTGCTTCAATCATGAATGAAACCTCGGTGGGCATCGGAGTGCCGAAGCTTTCCGTGTTGGCGCGATCGAGCAACTCCATGCAAACAAGATTCGCTTCACCCACTTCAAGAGCGAGGGTCAGCAGTTCGTCGAGGGACTGCTCTTCGGAAAGCGCCGCAAGCCCGCGATAGATGAAATCGGACACTGCGTCGTCGCGGTATCCGAGAACGAGGGCGTGGTAAGCGTACGCCGCCATACCGCGCATACCGAATAAAACGAGAGACTGCAGTGAGCGGAGATCTTCATTGGGGTTGGATTCAATAAAAGCGGGGTCCGTCGGTTGAGCAACTCCTCCGCGTGCAGCGATTTCGCGGTTGATGGCGGCAGTTTGCCTGGCAAGCGATGCTTCTTCGAAATTCACGTTCGTCATGCACGAAAACATGCCCCTCAAAAGCAGTTCTTCGCACACGGTGGTTGTCTGAAGAACTTTTTTTCCGGTGGTGGTGCGGGCAAGATCGACCAGCGCCGCAGTCAGTTCGTCTTGCAGCGCGGCTGTGGTCGCTGATTTCCCGCAGGTTCCCTGCGATCCTCGGCATCCGCTTCCGTGAGCGGTTTGTTCGCATTGGTTACAAAACATCTGTTCCATGGTCATTCCTCCGTGTTTGCTAAATATGGTATGCGCATAGTGCGGTAAAGCCGATAGATCCTGTTGACCGGCGATTGAATGCCGGGAGGGTGCGGGGTGATTATGCGCTGCGTTTGACGATGCGACCGTCAAGCCCGATTGTCACCGTTTCGAAGCGTGGGGTACACCCGCTGTTCTCGATGGCACGCGCCGCGGCAGCTTCGATTCCGGCGCAGCAGGGAACCTCCATGCGGACGACGGTGACGCTGCGGGGTGGATTGACCGCAAAGATCGCGGTCAGTTTTTCGCTATAATCGCCCGCGTCGAGTTTGGGACATCCGATCAATACGACATGGTCGCAAATGAAGTCTCGATGAAAATCTCCGTAGGCAAATGCGGTGCAGTCTGCCGCAACCAGCACGTCTGCGTCGTAGAAATACGCTGCCTGTGAGGATGCGAGTTTTATCTGGATGGGCCACTGGGTAAGTTCGCTCACGTGGGCGGCAGTCGGGACAGAGTAGGCGGCCGCTTCGCGTTCCTCAAAGCTGATGGCTCCCTCGGGACAGGCGGGCAGGCAATCGCCGAGTCCGTCGCAGTAGTCGTCGCGAATCAGCCGCGCTTTGCCATTGATGAGTGCGATCGCACCCTCGTGGCATGCGGTGACGCATAATCCGCAGCCGGTGCAGCTATCCTCGTCTATGCAGATGATTTTTCGTAACATGGGTATCCTTTCCGTTTGCTTCCTGTAGTAAGCCAGGGTATGCTGCTTAAATCGGTTGTTTTTACAACGTAATCGAAAAATTGTGGAGGTTATACCGTGAAAGGACGAATTTCGACTGATACCGTAGTGCCACTGCTTGCCGGATGCCCGCTGTTTGTCGGAATTGCGCGTGAGGAAATGGCGGCGATGCTCAATTGCCTCGATGCGCGTACGAAAAACTACGAGAAAGGAGAATATCTTGTCAGGCCCGGGGACACTGTTTACGAATTAGGCGTGGTGCTGTCGGGGGAGGTCTATGTGGTGCGCGATGACTGCTGGGGACACCACAGCATCATCGCGAGTGTCGGCACACCGGGCCTGTTCGCGGAAGCGTTCGCCTGTATGGGTCAACAAAACGTACCCATAGGCGTGGTTGCTGCAGCGAAGAGCGAGGTTCTTATGGTGGATTGTCGCAAGATTACGGACGTCTGTTCACAGGCGTGCGCTTTTCATACCCGTCTTATTCAAAACTTGTTGCGTATCTTGGCAATCAAGAACACGGGTCTCATGGATAAGATGGGGCACTTGACACAGCGAAGCACACGAGAAAAGGTGCTGTCCTATCTTTCCCGTCAATCGTTCGACGCGAAAAGCGAGCGATTCGAGGTGCCGTTCAATCGCCAGGGTTTAGCCGACTACTTGTCGGTCGATCGTAGCGCGCTCTCAAATGAGCTGGGGAAGTTGCGCGATGAGGGTATCATCGAATTCCATAAGAGTACGTTCGTTTTACCTGTGCCCCCGGTGCGGCGGGGTTGATGGTTGTCGCCTGTCCGTCGTCTAAGGCTGAAGCGGTTCTGGTTTTTTCGGCAGTAAGGCACCGATGCGGGGTGTTGCCATGGTTGAAACCACTCCTTCGCCGAAGCGTTTGAGGGCGATATTCGAAAGCGATTGCATGGCTTTCGAGAGAACTTCCGTTGTCGAGGCGTCGGCCTGTTTTGCGACGTCGACAACGAGGGCAAGTATTTTACGCCAGTCGCTCATGATGTCGGCGACGCTGGCGTCTTCGGATTGCGCCAGGGTGGCGAACAGGGTGTCGGTCATCACGCGCAGTTCATCGGGCGAAAGCGAACCCATCCATTCGTTGATCACTTCACTTGTGAAGCGCGCATTGTCGGTGATGCGGTCGAGGTATGCGAAATCGTCATCGACCGCTTCCCAGGTGAAGGGGTCGTGCTGCATGATGCCGTGTCCATTGCTGTGAATCACGCGATAATCTTCGCGTGATTCCATCAGCATACCGACGAGGGATTCTTGCGGCACTGTTTTGAGGATACGCTCGCGAATATCGGCGTAGGCTTCATCGGTGAAAGTGCCCGGTTTGAAACCGGGCCCATCATGGTTGTAGATGCGTTCGATGCGATTTTTGATCGCCGGTTTTGCTTTAAGTGCCGCATAGACTGCGAGGTTTCCGCCCTTTGAGTGTCCGCCGAGGTAGAGGGTTTTCGGAAGGCGGGGAGCGACGGTTTCCAGGTAGAGAATCGATTGGGTTTGCGAAGGGATGGTGTCAGTGAAGGCCATGTCGAAATCTTCTCGCCAGCCGGTGAGCGTGCAATCGGTGCCCCGAAACGCTATATAAGCAAATTGTCGTTTGTATACAAACCGCATGGCGGCGAATTGAGTGCTGTTGTTGGTGTCGAAGAGACTGAGATACTCCCCGATGGTCACTTTACGGAATCGAGGACTTGCGGCAAGCGCGAACATAAGCCTTTTTGTCATATCGGGAGTGGGGCTTGTGAACATTGTGTCGAAATATTCGGCATGAGGAACATCTTTGAAGTTGATGTCTTTGGTTTTGAGGGGGAAGATGCTCTGCAACAGCGTGTTTGTATCGAGAAAAGACTTTCCCTCTCGCAAAGGAGGGGCGATACGGGCGAGGTCGACCATGCAAAACGAAGAAAGCACCAGCGAGTCGAGCGCGTTGAAGGGCTTTTCCTCGAACGAAGCAAATTCGCTTTCCAGGTAGTCGATGATGGTTTGCATAAGGTCTCCCTTTGAGCTCTGCGTGGCGCCTGCGTGCAATTTGAAGATTAAGTTGAAGTGACTGGTTTCTGGTGTCTAGTGTCTAGTATACAGTATACTAATTTACCAAGCTCATCATGGATTGTAGGTTTGCACCTGTAATCGTGGAAGGATGATTATGACGAACACTGTTTCAGGCAGCTTGCATGTTGCCAATGATGTTTTGGCCGACCTGGTCGGAAGCGCCGCTTTGCAATGTTATGGCGTTGTCGGTATGGCGGCCCCGAATGCAGTTGATGGCATCGCGAAGATTCTGCCGGCTTCTCGCCTGCGGCGCGGGGTCGTGGTGGCAACGACCGAAGCTGGGGTTCATGTCGATTTGTATATCGTGATCGAATACGGCACCAACATCAACACTGTTTCGAAGAACCTGATAGAACAGGTGTCCTTCGCTTTGACTGAATATGCTCGCATTCCGCTCGACGGTATAGATGTGCACGTACAGGGTGTGAAAGTACGTCGCTAGAATCTTTGTCGTCGCCGCTTTTTTGGAAGCGGCGCGTTTGCGTCCTGCTCAAAACAAGAGAACCAATCACGGTTGCTTCCGTGATAATAAAGAGAAAGATAGAAGCTGATGCCTGAGTCTTATCCAGCCAATGACATTATGAATGCGATTGCGGCTGCCAGTAGAGTCCTTTCGAATCGTAAAGAAGAAATCAATCGACTGAACGTGTTTCCTGTGCCCGATGGCGATACAGGAACGAATATGTCGCTTACCCTCGAAATGGTTGTCGACAACATTGCTAAACTTCCTATCGGAGTGAAACCGGTTGACATTCGCAAGGCAATCACGACCGGAGCGCTCATGGGTGCTCGCGGCAATTCCGGTGTTATCACTTCGCAGATTTTGCGTGGTCTTTGCGAAGGTTTCGACGCTGCAGACGGTCTCGATACCGTTTCGCTCGACACCGCGTTCAGCCATGCGGTCGAGGTGGCGTTTCATGCGGTACGTAAACCGGTAGAGGGTACGATTCTCACGGTTTTACGCGACGCCGGAGCGGCTGCTCGCAAGGCTAAGAAGAAGAAATTCTCAACTCCCGATGCCCTTGATTTTATTGTGGCCGAATCCTACGCGTCGGTGCAGCGCACTCCCGATCTCTTGCCGGTTCTTAAAGAAAACGGTGTGGTTGATGCCGGTGGTTACGGATTGGCTATCCTGTTTGATGCTTTCGTGTCCGCACTGCTTGGTCGTGAAGGTCATATGGTTGATGAGCTGGCATTTTCGCGCACCGGTACCCCCAAGGTCGAAATCGAGCAGATTAACGATTGGGAAGGCTCGAGCTTCCGTTACTGCACCGAATTTTTAGTTAATTCTGAAACACTTGATCTTGAAGATGCTCTTGATTTTCTCGGTATCATGGGTGACTGTGAGCTTTTGGTTGGCCAGACTCCGAATTTCAAGGTGCACGTACACTCCAACACGCCCGATAAAGTGCTTTCCTACATGCTCGAACGCGGTCAGATTGCCGAAGTCCATATCCACAACATGCAGCTTCAAAGTGAAGAGCGCAGTGCCGCTCTGGAAGCGACTGAGGTGGCAAGCGAACGTAAACCCTTGGGTTTCGTGGCGGTTGCCGCCGGTGAAGGCAACGCGAAGATTCTCGAAAGCATTGGCGTCGACGTCGTTGTTTCGGGCGGTCAGACCATGAATCCTTCCACGAAGGATCTGCTTGAGGCAGTTGGTCGCGTCAACGCTGATGCGGTTATTATTCTTCCCAACAATAAAAATATCATCATGGCAGCCCAAAGCTGCACCACGCTTTCCGAAACCCCCTGCGCTGTCGTTCCTACGACCAGTGTTCCTCAGGCATTTTCGGCGCTGTTCGGGGTTGACGAATCCGCTGCTCTCGAGGAAAACGTTGAGGCGATGACTGCCGCATTTGAGGAAGTTAAAACGGGGGAAGTCACCCGCGCTATCAAAGACGCGAAAGATGCCCACGGAAACGCCATCAAAGATGGTGATGTCATCGGTATCGCCGATGACTCCATTGAAGCCATCGGTTCTTCTGTTGAAGAGGTCACGCTTGAGTTGCTGACAATCATGGAAGCGGAAGATGCCGATACTCTGACCATCTTGGCCGGAACCGATATTTCTGACGATGATTTCAACGCGCTTCTGAAAAAAATAGAACAGCACTATGAAGATCTTGAAATCGACGCGCATCGGGGCGATCAACCCCTGTATCCCATCGTGATGTCCGTCGAATAATGACGTCTCGGAGGCAGAAGCTAAAACGTGGGCGAAAAGGAATCTGAAACAAAGCAAGGCGGCAGGGGGACAGCAACTCCGAGCCGCCTTGCTGCTACGTTGGCCCTCGGCGAGCCGGTTGATCGCGTGCGTGCGGTAAGCCCCGCTCGGGCTCGCTCGCTCGCGAAGCTCGGCATCCATACTGTACGTGATCTGGTTACGCATTTCCCTCGACGCTATATCGATATGTCGCAGGTTGCCACGATTGCCGCCGCTCCCATTTCCGAGCATTGCACTATTGCGGGCACCATTTATGAAATACAGGCTAAGCGCCCGAAGCCCCATCTCGATTTGGTTGAGATAACCCTTGTAGACGGTACCGGTACGCTTTTGATCACCTGCTTTCGTCAACCGTGGTTGTCCGATCGCCTTGCGGCGGGTATGCGCTTGGCCGTGTCGGGAAAGCTTGAATATAATTATGGGTTCAAGCGGATGACCAACCCCTTTCTCGAAGTGCTCGATGCGGGTGAAAATGAAACGGCGGGATTGATTGTTCCGATGCATCCCGCTACTGAAAAAATCTCAAGTGCCTGGATGCGGCGTTTGATTGGCAATGCCCTTGAACTGTGTGCGGGCGCTTTTGATCCGCTCCCGCTTGAACTGCGGATACGCTACCATTTACCCAGTCGACAGGTTGCTCTGCGTTGCATTCATTTCCCGCGGATTAGCGAAGAGATATCTCTGGCGCGACGACGGCTCGTCTATGAAGAGCTGCTTTTGCTCGAGCTGTTTCTTATCAGTGATTCCCGAAGACGTTCTGCGGGTCGTTTGCCGCTAAGTCATGTGATTGACGGGGATCACGTAAAGCAGCTTCGCGGCGCACTTCCGTTTTCTCTGACTGATGAACAGATTGCCGCCGTTGATGGTTTGTTTGTCGAAATGGCATCTTCCCAAGCTGCCAATCACCTGATTTTAGGTGATGTCGGTACCGGGAAGACGGTGGTGGCTGCGCATGGGTTGGCGGCGGTTGCCGACACCGGCACCCAGGCACTCATGATGGCACCGACTGAGGTGTTGGCGCAGCAATATGTGACAAGCTTGGGACCGCTGTTTGATAGTGCGGGGGTGACCTGGGAGGTTTTAACGGGTTCTACTTCTGCCAGAGATCGTGGCGCCATTTTGGCTCGCGTCGCCGCAGGTACAATCGATGTGCTTTTTGGCACGCACGCACTTCTCGAAGATGATGTGCAATTGCGTTCGTGTAGTTTCGTCGTGATCGACGAACAGCAGCGTTTCGGGGTTGATCAGCGCGCGAAGCTAATCGCTAAGGGAAGTGCGCCCGATGTGCTCTATATGACCGCAACGCCCATCCCGCGTACGCTCGCTTTGGCCCTTTACGGCGACCTAACGCTTTCTTACATCATGAAACGTCCTCAGAATCGGGCCGGAAACACTACCCACGTTGTTTCACATGCCGAACGAGGCAGGGCCTACGACGCGGCCCTTGAAGCTCTTTCGGCAGGTCATCAAGTGTATGTCGTCTGCCCGCTTGTCGGTCAAAAGGCTGATGAAAAAAATCGGAGTGCAGCAAGTTTTGTTGATGAAACCGACAGGGAAGCCTACGATTATGCTTTTGTCACCATTGAAGATGATGATGATTTGCCGGAAGACAACCTTAAAGCTGCCACTGCCGAAGCCGAATTTTTGCAGTATAAAACTTTCATCGATTATCGAGTCGGTCTTCTTCATGGAAAAATGGATAGTGAAGCGAAGCGTAAAGTCATGCAGTGTTTTCGCGACGGAGAAATCGACGTGCTCGTGGCAACGACCGTTATCGAAGTCGGTGTTGACGTGTCGAACGCAACGGTGATGATAATCGAAGATGCCGATCGCTTCGGTCTTGCCCAGCTTCATCAGCTCCGCGGCCGCGTAGGAAGGGGCGATGTGCCTGGTGAGGTGTATCTCGTTTCTGCGACCAAAACGCCCGCGGCGCTTGAACGCCTTTCGGTGATGGAGAAAACCGAAGATGGGTTTGAAGTCGCCGAATACGATCTTTCTCTGCGTCGTGAAGGTGATATCCTCGGCAACCGCCAACATGGTGCTTCGGTTTTAAAACTGGTTAATGTTGTGCGTGATGGGCGGGTGATTGAGGCTGCGCATGCCGATGCGCGCGCCATCCTCGCTACCGACCCTCACTTGGAAAGCGTTCCGTATCGTGCGCTTGGCCGGGAAATGCGATTGCTGTTTTCCGATGACGGAAAGTAAGGAAGCTGAAATGCGTATTATTGCGGGAGAATTTAAGGGCCGGGTTTTAGCGGCCCCCAAAGGGGTTGCCACGCGCCCGACGACCGATCGGGTTCGTGAATCGCTTATGAGCGCGATTGGAAGTGCGCGGGGCGGTTTTGAGGGTGCCGTGGTGCTTGATGCCTTTGCGGGCAGTGGTGCCCTGGGGCTTGAGGTGCTCAGTCGCGGGGCTTCCTCGTCACACTTCTATGAAACCAATCCCGAGACGCTGCGGGTACTAAAAGCCAACATCGCCGCCACAAAAGTTTTGTCAACCCGTGCAACGATTCATAGGTGCGATGTGCTGAAAGCTCCTCCGGTTGGCTGTCGACCACCTTTTGATCTGGTGTTTCTCGACCCACCTTATGCGCTGGAAGCGGCAATCGTGCTCGAACTAGTCGCCGTACTCGAGGCGGCTGGTGCTCTCGCGTCCGATGTGATTATTTGCTACGAACACGACAAGGCGCACAATCTCGATTTCGATTCAAACAATGCTTCCTTGAAGCATCCGCTACAATTAAGCATTGTTTCGCATAAAATATACGGAGATACCGCGATAGACATATTGGGGAAGGAACCCTCATGAAAAGGGCCGTTGTACCAGGAACGTTCGATCCAATCACTGCAGGGCATCTCGATGTCATAGAGCGTTCTGCACAGCTTTTCGACGAAGTGATCGTTGCCGTTGCAGCTTCTTCTAAAAAGAATCCGCTCTTTGATCTCGATGAGCGCGTTTCTCTCGTGCAGCAGGCAACGGCGCACCTCGACAATGTTACCGTGCAGTGCTTCGATGAATTGCTGACGGAATTCGCCGAACGTGTTGGGGCGCATGTTGTAGTCAAGGGCCTGCGGGCCATCACGGATTTTGAATACGAATTTCAAATGACGGCACTCAACTATCAGCTCAACAAGAACATCGAGACTTTTTTCGTCATGTCCCCACCCCAGTATATGTATCTTTCTTCCTCAATCGTGCGCGAAATTGCGTCGCTCCAAGGCGATATCGATCAATTTGTACCCTCCTGTGTCAAGGCGTCCCTCGAGGCGAAATTTGCTTAACGTCCCTATGTAAGCGTTCAAGCTCTTTTGCACGATATAATGTTTCGAACACGCCGGAAGGAGACAAGCTATGACCGACAACCTACAGGGACTCACTTCGGATGAAGTGAGTCGACGCATCGCTGCCGGGCAGGTTAATGCCGACGTCAGTGTTAAAACGAAATCAATCAAGCGCATCGTGCGCGACAACATTTTCACGTTGTTCAACTTGATCAACGTGATTCTTTGTCTGTTCGTGCTGATTACCGGGTCGTA
>JAVWAI010000002.1:0-77056 GCA_036650075.1 Raoultibacter sp. | reverse complement strand
GGCGATTAGCGCGGCACTGAGGGGTCTTATCCTTTATAATCCTGTTTTACCATGTTAAGTACCTGGGATAACATACGCCGACTGTACCAAGAATTTATGCTTTTGTATAAGGGCTCGATTCTTCACGTCCTCAAGTGCGCGTTGGCGGTCTTTGTTTTGGCTTTTTTGCTTGAATCGGTTGTTTTTAATTTCAACTACTTCACGTCGGCAGGATACAATACCGTCAATCTCAGCGACAAGTTGACCCTACAGAAGACGGTCGACAAAGAGTACAAGGTGACTTCCGTTAATCACGTGATGGAATTTGCGGACCTCAATACGGAAGTCCATAATATTCGCCTCGATTTTTCGTGGGCACAACCAGCTCAGAATCTCGATGTGAAGATTCATTTCACCGATGCGGCGCATCTGACGTATTTTGATTCCACCGAGTATACGGTAGGTGTTCCGACGACTCAGGTGTCCACCAACTGCGATCAAAGCGAATACATCAATCTAAACACCAGCGGTCTTACCGATAATCTGCGAATTGAAATCGGCGGCAAAAACGTCAATTACCCAATCAAGCTGACCGGTGTCTACATCAACGCCCATCACCCCTTCGATTTCAATGTGGCGCGTTTTCTTTTGATATCCCTCGCTCTTGGACTCGTTTATATCTTCAGGCCTCGTTCGAGCATCTACCGCTGCTATATCGTTGAGCATTCACGCAAATCAAAGGCGTGTATTATTTTGACGGTTGTGGTGGAAATATATCTGCTGACGACGTTTTTGCTCATGGGGTCGAACCTGGTCGGTGTGGCAACGCCTGCTTACAATGAGGGCTCGTGGAACAAAGCCGGAATAGTCAATACGTTCGAAGTCGGTGGAGCCAATGCGCAGCAATACGCAGAGTTGGCGAAATCAATGACAGAGGGAAAGCTCTACCTCGAGGAAGAGCCTCCTTCCTGGCTACAGGAAATGTCAGATCCCTACGACAAGGGCGCTCGTGATGAAGCGCAGAAATCGACGGGGGAGGAATACCTTTTCGACGTTGCGTATTACGAGGGGCATTATTATGTCTATTTCGGTGTCGTGCCGGTCCTTTTGTTCTATCTGCCGTTCTATCTTGTAACGGGGGCGAGTTTCCCCACTGCGGTTGGTGTGTTGATAGCGGCAATCGCCTTTGTTTTGGGCTGCTCGGCGCTGCTTGATCGCTTCGCTCGCTATCATTTCAAGCGGGTCAGTCTTGGTCTCTATTTGCTTTTGCAGATACCGCTCATATTTTGCTGTGGCATCTTGTATCTTTTGAAATTTCCCACGTTTTATTCCTTACCGATCATGCTCGGTCTTGCGTTCTCGGTTTGGGGCCTGTATTTCTGGATGCGAGGGCGCGCGGAACACACAAAGGCTCCGGGGTGGTATTTTGTCGGGTCGCTTTGCATGGCGCTCGTTATCGGGTGTCGTCCGCAGTTGGTTCTTCTGTCGTTTTTGGCGTTTCCGCTTTTCTGGAGGCTGTTTATCACCGAGAAGCATCTTTTCACCAAGCGCGGCGCTCTTGAATTCGCCTGCTTAATTGGGCCGTATTTTATTGTCATCGCGGGGCTTTGCTGGTATAACAAAGCGCGTTTTGGATCTCTGTTCGATTTCGGGGCCAACTACAATCTTACGGTGAATGACATGACGAAGCGCGGGTGGAACGTCGGGCGTTTGGCACCGGCGCTGTTCGCCTACTTCATTCAGCCTCCCAATGTGACGGGCATGTTCCCCTATATTCATCCGACGCCGTTTGAAACGACTTACATGGGTCAAACTATCAAAGAAGTCACTTTTGGTGGAGTATTTGCCTGTCTGCCGTTTTTGTGGGTCCTTCCGTTTGCGAGTCGAGTGTTGACGCTGCGCATTCGTCAGCGTTCGACGCGTACGATTGCGGGCGTTATCATTGTATTGATTACGGCCGGTTTGCTGGTCGGTTTACTCGATGCAGAAATGGCGGGTATCCTACAGCGTTACTTTGCTGATTTCAGCTTCATGTTCTTAACTGCAGCAGTGCTGCTTGTGTTCATCGTTAATGAGAATCTCGACCCCAACAAAGCGACGCATCACCTTCTGATGAAAGTTCTCATTGTGCTAGTGACGGTTAGTATGTTATATAGCTTATTATTGTGTGTTGTTCCTGAAACGGGTTGGTTCTCGGACGTGTATCCGTGGGCATATCAGAGTATCGTTGAAGCGTTCCAGTTCTGGACCTAGAAGAAGTAATTATCAAATTGGTGGGATAAATACGGGAAAGAAGGATGATCGATGGAATTTATTATTGCAAAAGATTACGAAGAAATGAGCCGTAAAGCAGCCGACGTTATTGCGGATATGGTGCACAAAAAACCTCAGTGTACCCTCGGATTGGCAACGGGTACCACGCCGATTGGTCTCTATGATGATTTGGCAGAGGACTACCGTGTGGGAACTCTTGATTTTTCCACAGTCACCACCTGTAACCTCGATGAATATCGTGGTCTTTCTCACGATCACCCTCAAAGCTATCATTACTTCATGCGCGAGAATCTTTTCAATAAGATAAATATCGATCTTTCACATACTCATGTTCCCGATGGTTCAAACCCGGATGCCGAGGCGGCCTGCACTGAATACGAGAAGGTTATCGCTCAGGCTGGTGGCATCGACCTGCAACTACTCGGTTTGGGCCATAACGGCCATATCGGATTCAATGAACCGGCTGATGATTTTCCGAAGACGACGCAGTGTGTCGATTTGACCGAAAGCACCATTCAGGCGAATAGTCGTCTGTTCGATTCCGCCGACGAGGTTCCTCGCCAGGCATATACGATGGGCATCGGTACGATTATGGCTGCCGAAAAAGTTCTCGTTGTTGCCAGTGGAAGTGATAAAGCCGAAATCGTGCGCGATGCTTTCTTCGGTCCGGTCACTCCTCGTGTTCCCGCTTCCGTTTTGCAGTTTCATCAGGATGTCATCGTGATTGTCGACGCTGAAGCAGGAGCTCTTTGCAGCTAGAAAGGCTGAAGGTATGAAGATTGTCGGCGGCTCGGTTTTTTCCGGTACAGGGTTCGTCTCGCAGGATGTTTGCGTGTCTGGCGAACGCTTTGTTGCGGCGGCATCTGATGGTGTCACGCTTGATGCCGTAGGATGTTTTGTTATTCCCGGGCTAATCGATCTTCATTTCCACGGGTGTGCTGGATATGATTTTTGCGACGGTACCGTCGAGGCTTTTGATGCGATTGCCCGTCACGAAGCATCGTGCGGCGTGACGGCTATCTGTCCCGCGACAATGACCTATCCTGAAGATACGCTCAATGCCATCGTGGAAGCTGCGGCAGCCTATGATGATGTTCCTGATGGTGCTGCCTTGGTGGGAATAAATATGGAAGGTCCGTTTATATCACCCGACAAAATCGGAGCTCAGAATCCTACCCATGTCCGGGTTCCCGATGGGGGTATGTTCCAAAGATTACAAAAATCGGCGCAGGGTTTGATCAAGCTGGTTGACGTGGCACCCGAAGTTGAAGGTGCCTTTGACTTCATCGAAGCGTTTCACGATGAAGTGCGCATTTCCCTGGCGCACACCTGCGCCGACTACGATATCGCCACCCGTGCGTTTGAGCGGGGTGCGCGCCATGTGACCCACCTCTATAATGCGATGCCACCCCTTCACCACCGAAATCCGGGGGTTGTTGGGGCTGCGGCCGATGCCAGTGACGTCATGGTCGAGGTTATCGCTGACGGTGTGCATATTCATCCTGCCATGGTTCGCGTTGCATTTACTCTTTTCGGTGATGATCGGGTTGTTTTGATCAGTGATTCGATGATGGCTACGGGTCTTACCGATGGCGCCTATAGCCTAGGCGGGCAAGCTGTCGCCGTAAAGGGTAATCGGGCAACCCTTGCGGATGGTACGATTGCGGGATCTGCAACCGATTTGGCGACGTGTCTTCGTATCGCCGCGACCGACATGCGCATTCCGCTTCCTTGCGCCGTCAAAGCGGCCACCATCAACCCGGCGCGCGCTTTGGGTATTGATAAAGAACGCGGGTCGATCGAGGTCGGAAAGATAGCTGACGCGGTTGTGCTCAACCGCGATTTGACGGTCAAACACGTCGTTGTTAGAGGTCGTTTGCTTTAACGCAGCGCGTTACAGAACCACCCAGTGACGGAAGTGGGGTGGGTGATTGCCGTTCCTACGACAACAGCCCAAGCTCCAGCTTCGATGGCTTGCCGTGCCTGGGCCGGTTCGTGAACGCGGCCTTCGCAGAATACGGGGATGCTCTGCGCGACAGCAAGGGCTTCCTGTACGAAATCCAGATCAGGTCCAACCGTCTTGGGTCGATCGTCGGTGTAGCCCGCAAGCGTAGTCGAGATGATATCGACACCGGCTGCTGCGGCGCGACAAACATCTTCGATGCAGGCACAGTCAGCCATAATCAGTGTTTCTTTCGCCAGGGCATCAACCGTTTCCTCGAAGGTGAGACCGTCGGGGCGCGGGCGTGCTGTGGCATCGATGGCAACGACGTCGGCTCCTGCTGAAATGCACGCCCGCGCGTGGCGCAGCGTCGGTGTGATGTAGACACCTTCGTGGCCTTCTTTCCAAAGGCCGATGACAGGGATATCAACTTGTCCTTTTATGGCTGCTATGTCCGCCAATCCCTGGCATCGAATCGCGGCGGCACCTCCGGCCTGCGCGGCCAAGGCGACCTGTGCCATGGTTTCAGGGTGACGCATCGGTTCGCCGGGATAAGCCTGGCAGCTGACAATCAACGCACCTTTGAGATTTTCAATCAATGGGTTTCCCATGGTTCCTTCTTCTTTCAACTTTTAATTGCGTTACGTGATAGTTTCCTGCCGATCGCTTCGTGCAAGGAATCAGCCGGCATCTTATTTTCTTCGGTGCGCTACCGGATGAAATCGAGCAGATTCTCGGCAGCACCTACCAGCGGCGCGTCGGATCCAAGGGTTGCTTCGATCAGGGGAATCTTGCGGAGGGGCGTGATAGCCTGGCTCGTAAAACCCTCTTCAACGGCTTTGCGCCAAAGGGTACCTGCGGCACAGACCGAGCCTGACAGGATAATGACTTCAGGGTCAAAGGCATTCGCCCATGATCCCATGGCCTCTCCGAGAGAGCGCCCAGCGTCTTGAATCGTCGAGCGAGCCATCTCTTCGCCCGCTTCGGCCCGTCGTGAAACTTCCGCGCCATTAGGTGCCGGTAGGGGGTGGGGTTCGTGCGCGGTGCGGACCCGATAAAGCTCGCCGATGCCGGTACCCGAAGCGACCGATTCCACGTGCCCCGTGCTGCCGCAAGCGCACCTGATTCCCTGCGCGTCAGGGTGGAGCGTGTGTCCGATGTGTCCTGCGGCTCCGTGAAAGCCTCGCAGAACGTGGCCGTGATCGACAAACGCACCGCCCAATCCCGTGCCCGCGGCAATTAAGAGGCAGCTTTCCCGATCGCGGGCACCGCCCCATCGCGTTTCGCCGAGGGCGTGAGCGTGAACGTCTCCCATAACGGCGACGGGTAAAGAAAATTCGTCGCTGAGACGTTGTCTAACAGGTTGTCCGGTCCATCCAGGCATAAGCTCATTGGCGTAAGAAATCGAGCCAGTAGCGGTGTCTACGCAGCCCGCAGTGCCTATGCCGATACCCCGTGGAGGGGTGTCGGCATAGGGTAGAAGTACTTTGACGAGGGAAACAAGTGTTTCAATGACTGCATCGCCCCCTCGTTCGGCATTGGTTGGCACTTCCCGGGTGTCATGCACACTCGGTCGCTTTCCGCCTTCGGAGTAGGTAACGATTGCGCCGGCGATTTTAGTGCCGCCGATATCGATCGCAACAACTGAAGAGGGGAAGGCGGTGGGTTCGAAGGTGCTCATGACGGATTTCCTCTTCGCGAACTATGAACGGATGGCGGCAGCGGCGTCGAGCATGCCCGCTTCTTTAAGGACGGCAACAATGGCCTCAACGTCATCGCCGATCAGCGCTTGTACCGGTTCGCGCATTTGGTTCGTGTCGAAAACTTCCATTTGCCACAGAGCTGTCTTGAATGCACCGACGCCTGCGCCGAAACCGACCGTTGCCTTTACGAAGCGCGTCATGAACATAAGACGAGCAAGGTGATCTTGTTCGGTGCGTACTGCATCCCAGTCTTTCGCCTGAAAGGCATTCCATTGACGAACGTAGCTTTCGGGATCGATGTTTGCCAGGCCGGGAACGGAACCATGAGCGCCGCCCAGATAAGCGCCATCAACGACGACTTCCTGTCCGGTCAGAAGAGTGAGCGGTGAGCCCGCATCTTCGTTTTCAAGGCAGAGGAAGCGGAATGAGACATCGTCTCCGGAGGAATCTTTCACTCCGTTGATGACGCCATCGGTTCCGAGGCGCACCAGCATGGTCGGGTCAAGTTTGGTGTGTACGCAAACAGGCAGGTCATAAGCGAATAGGGGAAGGTCGGTCACCTCGCGAATCTTGCGGAAGTGGCGTTCGTTTTCCTTTGGTCCGCCGAGAGCGTAGAAGGGTGCGGTGGCAACGAGCGCGTCGACACCGCAGCTTTCGGTGCGGCGAGCTTGAGCGATGACGCGTTCCGTTTCCATATCGATGATGCCGGCAAGGACGGGCACCCGCCCGGCAACGATACGCACGGCTTCGGCAAGAAGCTCATAGCGCTGGTCGTCGTTGAGGAAAGCGACTTCGCCGCTGGAGCCGAGGAAGAACAGACCGTGAACGCCGGCATCAATCATGCGATTGATAGAGCGCTCGAACGAGGCTTCATCAAGCTGACGATCTTGGGTCAGCGGAACGATTACCGGAGGGATGACGCCGTGAAACTTGAGATCATTCATGTCATAAACCTTAGTCTAGAAAGTGGGCGTGAAACGTGAGCAACTATATTGTCTTGCTCCTTGTTCGTCAAGATGAAAAACGCTCCTCGGGAAAAGGAGCGTTTCTTGCGCACATTACTTTTTGATATCGGGATGAAGCAGAGAGGGTGAAGCGTTGAGCAATATCTTTGTGTAGTCGTCTTTCGGGTTGTCAAAAACATCCACTGAAGGTCCGGCTTCAACCACTTTACCTTTGTTCATTACGATGATGCGGTCTGAAATGTAGCGCACGGTTTGGATGTCGTGGCTGATGAACACCATGGACAACCCCAGGTCGCGCTTCAGGTCGGACAAGAGATTGAGGATTTGAGCTCGCACCGAAACGTCGAGAGCTGAGGTTGGCTCGTCGGCAATGATGGCGTCGGGGGAAAGAGCCAAGGCGCGGGCGATAGCAACGCGCTGACGCTGGCCGCCGGAAAGTTGTCCCGGCAGGGCGTTGAGCACCGACTTGGGTAGACCGACCATTTCGATCAAGTCGTTCGTGCGGGTCTCGCGTTCGCTTTTTGATCCGATGCTGTGGACGTTCAAGGGGTCTATCAACTGGTCATGAACGCTCATGCGGGCATTGAGAGCCGTCGCCGGGTCTTGGAATACCACCGATACCACGCGGCCAATGACGCGTCTCTGCGCCGCCGTGCGTTTTGTGACGTCGACTCCCTTGAAGAACACCTTGCCGGTTGTTGGGGCCTGTAAACCGCAAATCATGTTTGCGGTGGTTGATTTACCGCAGCCCGATTCGCCGACGATCCCGATAGTTTCACCGGGCATCAGCTTAAGGGTAAGACCCTGGACGGCGTGCACCTTGTTGGGGTGGAGCAGTGATCCGGTTCGCGTTTTGAATATCACGTGGACATCATCGAGGAAGATAATGGGCTCATCGGAGGCGGGGGGTGTTTGTTTCGTCTGTTCGATCATTGTTCGCCTCCATCATAGGGCGTCAGTCCGATTGTCTTCAGTTCGGCATCGGGTAGCTCGGCATAGTAGTGGTCACTGTTCTTGTAGCGTTTAATAATCGGACGAACGTCCGATTTGACGCTGAAATGACTCGAGCGCGGTGCGAAGCGATCACCTTGAGCGAAGTCTTGTGGGCTTGGTACCGATCCGGGAACCTGATGCAGGCGATCGGACTTAGCTTCAATGGAAAGTACGGAACCGAGAAGACCACGGGTGTATTCGTGGATGGGGTAGCAGAGAATGTCGCGAACGGGACCCTGTTCGACCACTTGGCCGGCGTACATAACGGTAATCGAGTTGGCCACTTCCGCAACGAGAGCGAGGTCGTGGCTGACGAACACCATGGCAAAGCCGAGCTCTTTCTGAAGGCGGTTCAAAAGGTCGATAACCTGTTTCTGCACCGTTACGTCAAGGGCTGTGGTGGGTTCGTCGCAGATGATAAGTTTCGGGTCGCGGGTAAGAGCCATGGCGATCAGCACGCGCTGACGTTGGCCACCGGAAAGTTCGTGCGGGTAAGAACCCAGTGTGCGTTCGGGGTCGAGACCGACGAGTTCGAGCAAGTCTTCAGCTGTGCGAGTGCCCCCGCGCTTGGTCAACTGTTTCATCTGTGACTTGATAAGCATGGACGGGTTGAGCGACGAAAGCGCATCTTGGTACACCATGGCGATTTCTTTGCCGCGCAGGGCGTTGCGCTGCTTGTCGTTCATCTTGAGGAGGTCTTGTCCCTGATAGAGAATTTCACCCGAAGTGATTTTCGCCTTTGGATCAAGCAGCCCCATAATGGCGAGCGCGGTGATGGATTTGCCGCAGCCCGATTCGCCGACGAGGCCCATCGTTTGACGCGGACGGACAACGAAACTGATGTGGTCGATAATATCGACGTTGCCGTGGCGGGGGAACTGGATACTCAGATCGTTCACCACAAGGATGGGCTCCACTGACGTATGGGCTTCGAAGCGGTCGGTGCGCGTCATCTCGGTCGCTTTCAGATCGGAGAGTCTCCGTTTGAGCGATTCGGCCTGGGTTGCGTAGGCAAGGCTCGGGTCGGCAACGAGTTTGTCAGCTTCACGCGAGGCCAAGACGTTAGAGTCGCTTGCCTTTATGGGGGCTTTCGGCGCAGCAGCCATAGCGTCGGTCATGCCTTCAGACAAGATATTGAGGCACAAAACCGTAATCATGATAGCGAGACCGGGGAACATTGCCTGCCACCAGCGACCGGCCAAAACGCCGGAGCGAGCATCGGCCAAAATGTTGCCCCAGGTGGGGGTCGGTTCGGGGATGCCTGCACTGATGAAAGAAAGTGAAGCTTCGAACACGATGGCATCGGCGACGAGTACGATGGTGAAGACCATAACGGGGGCGATGCAGTTGCGGACAACGTGCTTCACCAAGATCCAGGGAGCGTGCGCTCCGGAAACGATAGCGGCACGAACGTAATCTTGGCCGTATTCATTGACGACGTTGGCGCGGACCACGCGGGCAATCTGGGGGATATAGAGAAAGCCGATGGCGAAGACGAGCGAGGGAAGTGAGTTTCCGAATACGGTGACGAACACGGCAGCAAGAGCAATGCCGGGGAACGACATGATGACATCCATGATGCGCATAATGGTTTCGGAAACGGCCTTGCGCGAAACGGCGGCGAGCGAGCCGAGAATCGATCCGCAGGCCAGAGCGAATGCTGTAGCGAATAAGCCGATGGTAAGCGAGTAGCGAGCGCCGTAGATCATGCGCGATAAGACATCGCGGCCTTTATCATCGGTGCCGAATAAAAATTCGCCTGATGGTGCTTGGCGAGCGGTGAAGATTTCCAGGGGATCGTGGGGTGCCACAAAGGAAGCGCACGCTGCGGCAAGGACGATCAACACGAGAACAACAAGGGAAATACGAGAGCCGATACTCATGGCGCGCCAGCGGCGGAAGTGCACGTGACCTGGATTCGCTTCCATTTTTTCGGTGAGAGATTTACGCCAAAACATGAGCTACACCGTCCTGATTCGGGGGTTGATAACGATGTAGAGCATATCGACCACAATGTTGATCAGGATGAAAGTCAGAGCAACCGTGAGGGTTACGCCTTGCACGAGCGTCGGGTAATTTTCCTGCACGCCCTGGAGGATAGCCATGCCCATGCCGGGAAGATTAAAGATAACCTCGATAACGACAGCGCCGCCAATCAAGTACCCGATGCGCAGACCCAAAACGGTAACGGGAGTGATGAGTGCGTTGCGCAGTACGTTGCGGGCAATGACGATGGGACGAGGGATGCCCGCTCCGATTGCCGTGCGCACGTAGTCCTTATCAAGCTCTTCGACCATCGAGGTGCGGATGACGCGCGTCAATTGACCGGCAACGGGAATGCCGAGAGCAAATGCCGGCATAGCCATGCGGGCAAAGTAGCCGCCGGGATTGTCGAAGAAATTCGGCAGAGCTCCGGCGGCGGGCAGCATATGCATCGTTGATGAGAAGAGGAGAATCAAAAGAACGGCGAGCCAAAACGAGGGTGTTGCGATGCAGGCGATTGAGAAAACTCGAATGATTTGATCGGGCCACTTATCGCGATACACTGCTGAAATAACACCGAAAGTCAACGCGATGACGACGGCGATAATCAGGCCCATGAAGGTCAGTTGCAAGGTGATGGGGAGAGCCGACGCAATCTTGTCGCCGACGGAGGATTCGTTTGCTCCATACGTTCCGAGATCACCCTGAAACAGACCTGCCATGAAATTGCCGTACTGGACGATCCACGGGTCGTTCAATCCATGCATTTGGCGATAGGCATCGAGGGCTTCTGGTGAAGCGCCTTCACCCAATGCCGAGTAGGCGGGATCGATTGGTGAAAATGACATCAAAAAGAATACAAGAATGGTAACGCCTAGTACCATGATGGGCAGGGCGATCAGCCGATTGCCAACCAATCGGAGCAGATTATTCATCGCAGCCCCCTTCGTTGATCAGGGGCATCTTCATGCCCGTTTTACCAGAAAGAAACCTGCACCGCTTATGCGATGCAGGTTTAAAATACAAACCAAAACTTATTATACGGTGATACCTACCGAATGTCTTGCGATTTTATTAGGCAGTTTTCGATGCGGCGTCAACCAGGTTTAGGCCAGTGGTGCCAATCGGCGTAAATCCGTCAATCTTGTCGGCGAAGAAAGCCGTAGAGACCTTGCGGTGGAACAGGGGATACAGCGGAACCTGATCGGCCAAGAGGTCGAAGCACTGGTTCCAAAGCTTCTGCTGATCAGCACCAGTCTTCTCGATGGCAGACTGCATAAGTGTGTGGAGTTCGTTGAATTTGTCAGAACCCTTCCACTGGCTGCGCTTCTGCGTCCAGGTGTTGTCGCCATACCACCAGTTCATGAGGAGGTCGGGGTCGTTTCCGAATACGGAGGGATCGCCAGGAGCCAGGGCGACATCGTATTGCGGATCGTCCACGTCGGTGCGGTTTGCATACAGGGCGGAAGAAGCCTGTTCCTGGATGGAAACCTTGATGCCGGCGGCTTCGAGGTCGTTCTTGATCTGCGGTGACAGTGCTTTAATCCACGGGTGGTCCGTCGTGTCCAGGGTGATGGACAAAGCGGTAACGCCCGCGTCTTTAAGCAGAGATTTTGCCTTTTCGGTGTCATAGGTGAAGACGGTGGCAGCCTTGTTGTAATTGGCGTGGTTTTCGGGTAGGAAGCTGGTGACCGGCGATGCCATATCTGACATAGCGTTGGAAATCAGTTTCTTTGTGTCGATAGCATAGAAGAATGCCTGGCGAACACGGTTGTCGTCAAAAGGCTTTTTCTTGGTGTTGAACATGAGGAAGGGCAGGTTGAAGCCCTGAACCGGTTCAACGGTTGCGCCGGCAGACTTAAGCTGGTCAGCGACGTCGGCGGGAACGTTTTCCATAACCGTGACGGTGCCTTCCTGCATGGCGGTGGTGCGAGCGGTGTCATCCTTGATGATACTCCACTTCATAGCGGTGTCTTTCGCTGCATGGCCGCCGTTGTAGTTCGTATTGGGCGAAAACGCGATCTCAGCTTCGCTGATGGAGTCATACTGCCAGGGGCCCGAACCGATTGGCTTAGCGGTAAGGTCGGCATCGGTTGCCTTCGTGGGGACAACCTTGATTAGCGGCAGACGTTCTTTAAGGAGCGAGAACGGATGAGCGAGCGTAATCTTGACGGTAGCGTCATCCTTGGCAGAAATGCTCTGGATGAAGGACAGCATCGAAAGATACAAGGCACCCTTGGCGGAAACCGTACGATCGTAGGAAGCCACAACATCTTCAGCGGTTACCGGGGTGCCGTCTGAGAACTTGGCACCGTCACGAAGTTTTACTTCATATTCGGTGTCGGAAATCTTGACCGGGTCACCGGCGGCGAGTGCGTTGTAAGGTTTGAACGTGCTCATGTTGAGCTCGTAGAGACCTTCGACGACGTGCCAGTTGGCACCGACGGCCAAAGCCGATGAGTTGTTCAACGGCAGGTAGTTCTTGGTTTCGTAAGCGACGGCCGCGGTGAGCGTGCCACCTCCAACGGCGCCGGTAGAGCTACCGGCTGAATTGCTGCTTGAGCTTGAGCTGGATCCGCAGCCTACCAGGCCGAAGCCCAAGGATGCTGCTGCAATGGCGCTGCCCGCGAGGAACGTGCGGCGCGAGAGGTTCTTGCTAATATTTTCTTCCATATTTCCCTCCTGATTATACCTACGGTCGTGCGTGACGGGTTACCCCCAGTGAGCTCATTTTAGAGCAAACCGCAGAAATTGTCTCAAACTGCCAAGGAAAGCTCAAAGAATGTAGGCAATTGGTAAAATAAATCGCATAACATTGAGGAGGCGTAAAAGAGAGCGGCACATAAGTTGCCACTTATTCATGAAATGTGCTATTGATGATGCTTCGTGGGCGGTTAAGCGGATGGTACTGCTGCGGGGATAAGTCGATAAAGAGCCTCTCTGTCTCGTTGATTTGAAGAGTTTTTGGCGATCACGACAAGTTGGATGAGGGGTTTTCTCCTCATCTCCACGCTCTGCTCACATAAATTTCCACTTACCGAAGCGGCGTGCCCTCGAAAAGGTACAGGGTGTGTTTTTCACTTTAATAGGGAAAAGCGCTGGTATCATTAACAACCGTTATACCCCAAAGACGAGCAAAGTCACAAAGCTCAAGCGAGAGGAGAGGTATGTCTCAGCTGACCGAAATTCGCTGGCACGCACGTGCTGGTCAGGGTGCAGTTACCGCAGCCAAACTGGTTGCGGACACCGCGCTATTAGCGGGTTCTTATATTCAGGCTATGCCAGAATACGGCCCCGAGCGCACCGGCGCACCCCTGAAGGCCTACACACGTGTTTCTAGCGACCCGATTGAAGTGCACAATAATATCACCAACCCGGATATCGTCATCGTGTTGGACGACACGTTGCTCGATGCTATCGACGTGACGGAAGGCCTGCCCGAAGACGGGACGGTTTTGCTCAATACGAAGATGGATCTTGCGGCTGCTCGTAAGAAACTCGGCGTTTCGGATTCCGTGAAAGTTGCCGTAGTTGACGCTACCGGCATCGCCATGGACACCATTAAAAAGGACATGCCCAACACGCCGCTCGTCGGAGCTCTTTCTAAGATTACGGGGATGTTTCCCAAGGAAAAGGTTGAAGAGCGCTTGATCATTACGTTCGGCAAAAAATTTGCCAAGGAAATGGTTGATGCAAACATTGCCAGCGTCGATCGCGCGTATGAGGAGGTCCAGGTATGAGCACGTATGATGTGACCACATTCGATGATTGGAAACCAAGCGATTTCCCCATCGGTGTAGCTTGCCCGGATGCGGGTAACTCTAAGCTCTATATTACCGGTGGTTGGCGCAGCCAGCGTCCTGTCTGGTCGAAGGATGCCTGCAAAAACTGTATGTTGTGCTGGGCGTATTGCCCCGACTCTTCCATCGAAGTTAAAGATGGCGAAATGGTCGGTATCGACTACGATCACTGCAAGGGTTGCGGTGTTTGTGTTAATGAATGTAAATTCGGAGCTCTGGAAATGATCTCCGAGAGCGAAGCGAGGGAGGCATAACATGAGTGAGAATAAGGCCTTTTCCGCTACGGGCAACCAGATGGTTGCCGACGCCATACGCCAGGTTGATCCCGATGTTATGGCGGCATACCCCATCACCCCGCAGACCACGATTGTGGAAAACTACGCGAAGTTCGTGGCCGATGGCAGGGTTCACACCGAATACGTGACCGTTGAATCCGAGCACTCAGCCCTTTCCGCTTGCATCGGCGCTTCCGCTGCTGGCGCGCGTGTGGCTACGGCTACCAGCTCTCAGGGTTTGGCTCTCATGTGGGAAGAACTCCACATTGCTTCCGGTATGCGCTGCCCGATCGTCATGGCCAACGCAAACCGCGCACTGTCTGCCCCGATCAACATTCACGGCGATCATTCCGACATCATGGGCGCTCGCGACACTGGTTGGATTATCATGTTCGCAGAAACTGCCCAGGAAGCTTACGACAACACCATCATCGCTTTCAAGGTTGCCGAAGACTCTCGCGTTTTGCTGCCGGTCATGACCACGCTTGACGGCTTTGTCACCACGCACGCTATGGAACGTTGCGAAAAAGAAGAAGACGAAACCGTGCAGAAGTATGTGGGAACCTATGTACCCACGATGCCGCTGCTCGACACCGATCATCCCGTCGGCAAGGGCATGTTCGCCAACTTGGGCGACACCTACATGAAGGTTAAAAAAGTCGAGCGCAACGCTATCGATGGCGCTGCTGCTGTTATTGAAGAGCACGGCAAAGAGTGGGCAGAAATCTGCGGTCGTCCGTTTGATATGGTTGACTCTTGGGGTACCGAAGACGCTGACTTTATCATCGTCGTACTCGGTTCGCTGGCTGGCAACGCCCGTTTCGCTGCTCGTCAGATGCGCGCTGAAGGTAAAAAGGTTGGCGTGGTTCGTCCTCGCGTCTTCCGTCCCTTCCCTGGCAAGCAAATCGCCGAGGCGTGCAAGAACGCCAAGGCCGTTGCAGTATTCGACCGCGCTGATTCCTATGGCGCAGATCATGCTCCGCTCGGTAGCGAAGTAATCGGTGCATTCTATAATGCCGGCATGACCGTGCCGGTCAGCAATTACGTAACCGGTCTGGGCGGCGCCGATGTGACGCTTGATCAGATGAAACAAGTATTCAGCGAACTCGAAGAATGTGCGGCAGGCACACGTAAGAGTGAACTGACCTATCTCGGGATTCAAGGTTAGGGGCAACGATGGCAAACATTAAAGAATTATCCAACCGCCCCGACGCTTTAGCTCCGGGTCATCGTCTCTGCGGTGGCTGCGGCGCTTCGATCGCGGTGCGTCAAGTACTCATGGGTGCAGGCGAAGACGTTAACGTCGTCGCTGGGTGCGCCACCGGTTGTCTGGAAGTTTCGACGACCATTTATCCCTACGATTCGTGGAATATTCCCTTCGTCCATAACGCTTTTGAAAACAGTGCCGCCACCATGTCCGGTGTCGAAGCTGCTTTCAAGGGAATGAAGGCTGCAGGTAAGATTCCGGCCGAAAAAAAGATTAAATTCATCGCCTTCGGTGGCGACGGCGGCACCTATGATATCGGCTTGCAGTCGCTTTCCGGTGCGATGGAGCGCGGTCATGACATGGTATATGTCTGCTACGACAACGGTGCATATATGAACACCGGTATTCAGCGCTCGGGTGCAACCCCGAAGGGCGCTTGGGCTACCACTGCCGAGGTTGGCGTTGCTCAACAGGGCAAACCTCAGGTCCGCAAAGATTTGACCTCCATCCTCGCAGCGCATGGCATTCCCTACGTTGCTCAGGCTACGGTTGGCAACTGGCGCGACTTGGTGAGCAAAGCCGAAAAAGCCTTTGCTGTCGATGGTCCTGCGTTTATCAACGTGCTGGCTCCGTGCCCGCGTGGTTGGCGTATGGCTTCTGACATGACGACCGAAATCTGCCGTCTTGCCGTTGCGACGAAGTTCTGGCCGATTTTTGAAATCGAGAATGGTGTTTGGAAGCTTACCCCCGTCCGTGAAAAGGACGAGCGTCCGCTGGAAGACTTCCTCAAGCCGCAGGGTCGTTTCAAGCATCTGTTCAAGCCCGGCAATGAGGGCTTACTGCAGGAAATGAAAGATGATGTTGCTGCCAACTGGGCATACCTGGAAGGTCGCGTCGAAGGTTCGAAGAACCTGTAAGTTGAGAAGTAAAAGTTGTCGTCAATCGATGACGAAACAAAAGGGTCCGGAGCAAAAGCTTCGGACCCTTTTTGTACTTGATTGAATAAGTTGTGACAAAGGCGTTACTTATGTCCGCCCAGTGCGCGGGGAACGATTACCTTGAAGGCGAGGGCCTCGGTGGGGCAGGTGTCTATGCATTTACCACAGAGCATGCAGTCGCCGGCTATCACATGGCTGGCGGTGCCGTCGATCGACGCATTGAGAATTGCGGGATCGGCCAAGCAAACATCTTTACAATTATCGCAGTGCGTACAAGCATTCTGATCGATTTTGACGCTGATAAAACCCGTGCGTCCAATCGTTTCGTAGAAACCTCCAAGGGGACACAGACTGCGACACCAGATTCGACCTCCCGCAAAGAGCTCCAAAACAATCACGGCCACCAGCGTCCATAATCCCCCGGCCGCGCCGAACAGAATCAGTTTGTTAAGAGCGCTGACGGGGGTGAAGATTTCAAATACTGGCACGCTTACCAGGGCTGACAAAAGAAGGATGATTCCCGCGACAATAATTTTTGCATGTCGATTCAGATGCCAGTCAGCATCCTTGATACCGAGGCGGGTGCGTATCCATGACGTTATCTCAACGAGGAAACCGACGGGGCAAAACCACCCGCAGAAGGCGCGACCCCGAACGAGTGCGTAAAAGATCAGTAAAGGGGCGGCCCCCGCCAAGAGGGAAAGAGGAAAACTCTTGGCAGCGACGATGGTTTGCAAGGCCGCGAAGGGGTCGAGGAGGGAAAGGCCAAACACGGTGGTCGAGCTGCGCGATCCGAAGAAGAGAACCGCGCCATCATGCGCAGATACAACCAAGGGAAGAAAAAACAGAGCGATGAAAAGACACTGCACCACGTGTCGTACGATGCTCCATTTCGCAGGTCGTTTATGTGCGTTCTTCATGCGATGCCTCCCTGGAAGGTGGTGAGATTATGCGCGGTCGAATTTGATGCTGGGATCGTCTTCAAAATTGACATAGGCGAGAGCGACGTTCATCACGCCGGGAATGTCGAGAAACTGCGCCGAGGTGTGATGGCTCTCATCAACTGTGTCGCTTTCAATCGTTACGATGATCTGCTGTTCATTGATTCCGTGCACTTCAACACCTTTTTGTTTCGCCAGTTCGCCGGCAACGCTTTTCGATTGCTGGGGCAGGGTGCCGACAATAAGACTTGAGATAACCATGGTGGTGCTCCTTATCGAGGGGTGACTGAGTGGCAGGTATTACATTGCAGCCGATCGGGTGAAAGTCCCTGCGTCGGGTTGTTGTCGATGTAGTGGGAGTCGGGGGTTAAGGGGGCATCTTTGAGGGAGGGTTCCCCCTTTTTGTTGAGCGCGTGGCAGATAGAGCAGCGTGTTGCGCTGCCATCTTCGAAACGATTGAGGTGGCTTGCGGGCATGAGCGGCGGCGCGGTAGGGTTGGTGGTGCTTTTGCTTGCCGCCGCACTCGAGCAACCGCTCAAGATACCGAAGCAGAGCGCGGTTACCGCAGCGATGAGCGCCAGCATGATCAAAAGGGTGCCCGCGCGGGTGCCGATAGCGTGTTTGCGGGCGGTTTCAGTTGAAAGCATGACAGATCCTTTCTGGTCGAAGCTGCTAGATTTTCTCGATACGGACGCAGGTCTTTTTGTAATCAGGTTCTTTTGAAAGGGGACAATAGCAATCCTGCACAACGAGATTAACCAGCGCTTCATCGGCGAAAAAAGGTGCGAAAGTGACTCCGGGAGGACAGCTCATGCGGTCGGCGGTCGATGCCTTAATCTTCACTTCGCCGTAAGGAGAGGTGAGTTTCACCATGTCGCCGTCTTTGATACCGAGGCGTGAACAGTCGTCTTTGTTCATACTGAGCAACGCTTCCGGCAGCGCACGGTTTAATTCAGGAATGCGTCGCGTCATCGACCCGGTATGCCAATGCTCCAGCAAGCGACCTGTGGTGAACCAGAAGGGATATTCGTTACTGGGCATCTGCGCGGGCGGTTCGTAGGGACGGAATATCACGCTCGGCCGTTTCTTGGCGCTCTTGTAGAAGGAAACGCCGCCAGCCAATCCGTGATCACCGTAGGTTGCCACGCCAATTTCGTCGAATCCGTCTTTTTGGGCTCCGTCTGCAAAACGCCATTTCGTCGGAAGCCATTTGCCATCAACTTCACGCACGGGCCATGTGAGGCCCGATGACGTAAGGTACTCATCATAAGGGGCTAGCTGCTTGGCTTCCATCTTCAAAGGGCCATCGAATTCGCCGGTAGCATTCTTGTTGATGGCGGCGGCTTCGGGCATCATGTCGGGGTTGGAGAAAATGCGATACTCTTCCCATATCTCGCGGTTGACCTCGCGATCGTTGCCGTTGAAATCATCTTTTTCACTGTCCCATACAAAGCCGAACAGATGCTTGAAAGCGTCTTCTTCGCCAATCTTCTTGCCGTCGAGCACGCGCTTTGCAACTTGCAGCAGCACCCAAACATCCCACTTCGCTTCGCCAGGGGCGTCAACCGCTTTTTCAAAAATAGCACTGCGCCGTTCGCCGTTACCGAACTGACCTTCGCGCTCGACCCACATGGCAACGGGAAAAACCACGTCGGCATACCGAGTGGAAAGAGTCGGGTAGACCTCGTTGACCACGTTGAAGGAATCAAAAACACCGGGGTATTTCGGGTCTTTGCCAAGAAACCGGGTGAGGTTGGGCATGGAAACCGCCCAGTTGTTGTGAGCGGACCACAAAAAGTCGATATTTCCCTTGGACAGTTCGCGGAACATCTTCACCGTGTGGAAGCCTGGCTTTTGGATGGCATCAAGATAGCCCTGGGGTAGTTTCCAGACAGCTTCGGTATAGCGGCGATGCTGCGGGTTATTGACGACGAGGTCGGCAGGAAGACGGTGCGAAAACGTGCCCACCTCACGAGCGGTGCCGCAGGCGGAAGGTTGACCTGTCAGACTGAAGGGACCGTTGCCTGGCTGGGCGATCTTACCCGTAAGTAGGTGAATGTTGTAGATGCAGTGGTTCATCCAAGTGCCGCGGTTGTGTTGGTTTACGCCCATGGTCCACAGCGACATGATTTTCTTGTTCGGGTCGGCAAATTCTTTGGCGAGGGCGATGATGTCGTTGGCGGGCACTCCTGAAAGCTGGGAAGCGTATTCCATGGTGTAGGGCTTGAGCTTCTCTGCAAATTCTGTGAACTCGATATTCCATACTTTGTCGACCGTTTTACCGACATCGCTTGCGTCGTAGCCGTCTTCCGTTGAGTTGCCGAGGTTTTCGGTGCCGGCCTTGAACTGAAGGTGGTCGTTGACGAAGGCTTTGTTGTACAGGTCGTTCACAATCAGATAATTGCAGATTGCGTTCGCGATGGCGATGTCTGATCCTGGATGGAATATGAGTACGTGATCGGCTGTTGCCGAAGTGCGGGTGGTCATAGTTCCCAGGTCGTAGTGGATGACCTTCGGGTCGGAAATCTTGTGGGCGGTCAGGCGGGAATACAGTACGGGATGGGCTTCGGCCATGTTGGCACCCCAGGTAACGAAGACGTCGGCGTGCTCGAGATCGGCGTAGCAACCTGCCGGTTCGTCTGTCTGAAAAGTGTTCATGAAGGCGACGACGGCACTTGCCATGCACAGACGGGCATTGGGGTCGATGTTATTGGAGAGCAAACCTGCCTTCCAGAATTTTGTGGTGAGATAGCCCTCGGTAATGGGCATTTGGCCAGAGCCCCAGAAAGCGATACGATTCTTGTCAGCTTCCCAGGTGGTTTTAAGCTTGTTAGCCACCAGGTCGAGTGCTTCGTCCCATGTGGCTTCGCGCAGTCCGTCTTTGCTACCCTTGGTGGCTTTGTCGTCGCGGATGAGCGGGGTGGTCAGACGGTCTTCTCCGTAGAGTACTTTTCCAAGGTAGTATCCCTTAATGCAGTTCAAGCCTTTGCTTGAGGCATTGTCGGGATCACCTGTGACCGAAATCAACTTGCCGTCTTTGACGTCGCAAAGGATGCCGCAGCCGGTGCCGCAGAAGCGGCAGACCGCTTTATACGTGGTGGTCGTGCTGCCATCGATTCCCTGTGTCGGAGGGGTCGTACAGCCCACTACCTCAAATCCCGCCAGGGCACTCGCTGCAGCAATCGCTGTGTACTTTACAAATGCTCGTCTTGAATAGTCCATGGTTTTACTCTTCCTTTTCCTCGTCTTGGTCTTTCCTGCCTATCGGACGTTTAACTGAATAGAACCGAAGGGTCTTGTGGGTGTTTCGTTGAATCCGCGTCGGACCCTGCAGGGTTGTTCTTGAATGCGGGGTCCTCTCCGACGGGGTAATACCCTCGTGTTTTTTGGGAGCTTGCGCGCTGCACTTGAATGGCAACGTGCGGTTCGCTAACGACGCAGCGCTCTTCGCAGAGGCCGCATCCAACGCAGGCATCTGCATGTATAACGGGTTCGAATATGGAATGGATCGCATCTCCTTCCCGTGTGCTATACGAAAGGGTGATAGCCTCATCAATCAGGGGACAGGCTCGGTAGCAAACTTCGCACCGCATGCCTTGTAGCGCGATACAGAGATCGCGGTCGATGACGGCAACGCCGATTTTCACGTCTTCGCGATTTTCGACTTCGGTAAGTGCTTGGGTGGGGCAAGCCGTTATGCAGGGAAAATCCTCGCAGAGAATACAAGCTTTTTCGCGGGGAAGGAATGTGGGGGTTCCCGTGGCGCTTCCGGCCCGAGAGTCAGCGGCCTTGAGAATCTGGGGAGGGCAGACTTCGATGCACTTCCCGCATCGAACGCAGCGGGAGAGAAAATCTTCTTCGTTTGCGGCTCCGGGAGGACGAAGAAGAGAATCGGCAGCAGGTTGCGCAGCAACGAGCACTTCGTAACTACACAGAGCACCTGCGATCAGACTTCCGATGGTGGCAAGCTTCATGGTCTTCCTCCCCTGGAAAATTATTCCTTGTAGAAATTCATTCTCTGTCGTGTGGGGAAGGTTGCCTATCGGGGAAAACCCTGACTTCGGTTGTTGTTGTGGCTTAAAGGTTGAGAAGTTTGTGTTTGAGGGCGATGCTGACCAGTTCGGAACGTGAGGCGATACCAAGTTTGGCGTAGATGTTGGTGCGATGCGTCTCTACTGTCTTGATTGAAATGAACAGCATGTCGGCGATTTCTTTGTTCGTGTAGCCTTTGGCGAGGGCTGTAAGCACTTCGAGCTCGCGATTGGAAAGCACCTCGTAAGGGCTTGCGTTGTCAGGTTTTTCGCGGTCGGTGTGGCGTTGTCGCAGATTTTCAGCCATGCTTGGCGAAATGTAGGTGCCTCCTGCGGCAACGGTTCGGATGGCGCAAACGACATCGTCGCTCGAGGCGCTTTTGAGTATGTAACCTGCGGCGCCACCGCGTAGTGTGTAAAACAGGTATTCGGAATCTTCGAACATCGTGAGGATGACCACGTGGGTTTCAGGAAAGTCGTGCGTGATTTTCTTGCAGGCAATGAGTCCGCTTTGCCCCGGAGGCATACTGATATCGAGCAACAGGATTGTAGGCTTATAGGTGAGGATGGCGTTGTAGGCCTCCACGCCATCGGCGGCGGTTCCGACGACTTCGATGCCGTCCGCCTGCTCTAAGAGCAGGGCGAATCCGGAACGGACGACGGCATGATCGTCGGCGATAACGACCGTTATCATGCGATACTTCCTTTCAACGGAACATTCAGCGTTACCGTAGTGCCGCCATCGTTTGAGTCAACCTCGAAATCGGCGCCGATTAAGTGGGCGCGTTCGGCCATACCCGCCAATCCGCATCCGCTGCCCTGAATGGTGGGGTGTTCCACGTCAAAGCCCAAACCGGCATCTTTCACGCAGACGCTTAGCGTGTCGTCGTGCTCGGTTAACGTGACTGATACGAAATCGACGTGGGCGTACTTGCATGCATTGACCACCGCTTCCTGACAGATGCGGTACACCGCTGTTTCAATCGCCGCTTCGAAACGACTGGTTTCAAGCGAAGGATTGAAGTCGATGCGGACGCCGTAAGCCTTTTCGAGCCATGCGAAGTGCACGGAAAATGCGGCTTGCAGGCCCAGGTCGTCCAGGGCAAGGGGTCGCAGCTGTACTGAAATATTATGGAGCTCGGTAAATACGGCCTGAAGGTCGTGTTCGGCGGTTTCGATAGCTGAATCCACTGACGCTTTTGAGTCGAGTAAGGGAATCGAGCGAATGGTAACCAGTACGCTTAACAGCTCTTGGGCGACACCATCGTGGAGCTCTCGCGAAATACGGCGCCGTTCTTCTTCTTGTGCTCCGATAATGAGGTCGACGATACGCTGAGGGCCGCCTTCGACGCCCCGTGGTTTCGGGTCGGTCAAGGCGGCATCAACGGGACGGCGGTTGGCGAAGTAAATCGGCTCGGTGGTACCCACGGCGAATTCGCAGAACCCCTGTTCCAGGTAGGCGAGTAAGTCGGTGAAAAGTTGTTTTTGTGCAGTGTCGGTCGTGCGGAAGGCGCAGAGCAGCACGCCGTGCACGCGGTATTTTTTCATAAGGGGTACGGCGCAAAAGGCTCGAAGATCTTCGGCAAAAACGATGGGATAGGAAGAGAATTCGCTCGCATCGATTTCCTCATCGATGTCGTAGACAATCATCGGTTTGCCGGTTTTGAATACGATGCCGCCGATTCCGCTGCCCGAAGAAAGCACGATACGCCTATAACGATCGCTTGTGGCCCCTGCAACATATTTCCATCGCACGAACTGAGCACCCGCATCGGTCGGCACGACGGCGGCGGAAACGAAGTCAAAGTCGAACTGCTGCCGCAGATTGGCGACGGCGGCGCTACGCGCTCTTTCGATGTCTGATTGTGTATCGTAGCCACTTGTCACCGCACACCTCGTTTCAAGAGATTGTTTTTGTCTTCTCAGTATACGCGCATCGCGTCGGAGTCTTTCCGCTCCCGGACAAAATCGGCCTCACCGTATTGAGATTATTACGAATATAATATTTGTGTTACTATTTTGAAAACAACGATGACTGACAGTAAGGAAGGTTGCAGCGATGCTTAGTGAATCTCTGTGGGAAAAAGCGGCGGCATTTCATGGTCACACCTGTCCCGGGTTGGCTATAGGGTTTAAAGCTTGCGAGGGGGCGATCGTCGAACTCGGTCTCGACGATTCATACCTTCCTGTGCTTGATGAAGAGATCGTATGTGTCACTGAAAACGATGCGTGTGGCGTTGATGCGGTGCAAGCTCTTTTAGGGTGCACTTATGGCAAATCAAATCTCATTCCTCGCGTTCGTGGCAAAATGGCGTTTTCGTTTTTTGTCAGGGGAGCGGACAAAGGCGTGCGCTTGATGTTGACGGCACAAAAGCGTGAAGACGAAAGTCGAGAAGCCTTTCAGAATTATTTACTGACAACTTCTTATGAAGAATTATTCTCAAGGAGCGTACCTGTCTATGGGCTTCCCGAACCCGCGCGCCTGTTTGCCTCTCAAAAGTGTGCCATTTGCGGGGAATCGACAGCGGAATTTGGCTTACGGGTACAAGGGGGCAAGCTTGTCTGCCTTGACTGCTACGATGCCTATAAACGGGAAGGGCTCTCGTGTCTATAGGGTCTGTACGCTCCGAAGCTGGTCAGCTGCGAGATACCTGCGCACACGATAACATGAAAACCATCTCTTCCTATATTCCTCTCGCGCAAAGAAAAGTTGAACGACGTGCATGGGTTGCTATCGGCTTGCTTGTTGTCGTATGCGTTCTTATGGCGTTGATTGCGCTGGCGAATGGTGCCTCGGACATGACCATTATCGATAGCGCAAAGGCGCTGTTTGGTGTCGGGAACCCTCAGGATGTTATGACGGTGCGCTCCATCCGTTTGCCGCGCGTTATTTGCGCCATCGTTGCCGGTGCTGGGCTGGCTCTTGCGGGTGCGGTGTTGCAGAGCGTTTTGGAAAATCCTCTCGCTTCGGCTTCGACGGTTGGTATTTCTCAAGGAGCCGCATTCGGGGCGACGGTTGCTATGTTGCTTGTCGTGCCATTTTTTGCGGGGACGGGGGCCGCTAGCGTCGGCATGGGTACGGTGGCTCTTTTCGCGTTTATTGGAGCGATGTTTTCCAGCTTTATCGTGCTGCTTTTTTCAAAGATGGGCTTTTCCAGTCCCGAAAGTATTATTTTGGTAGGAGTTGCCCTTTCTTCGCTTTGGGCAGGAGCTTCCACGATTATTCAGTATTTTTCCGACGATCTCGAACTGACCAAAGTGATATTTTGGCAGTTTGGCGATCTTGCCCGAGCAAGCTGGGCGCAAATCGGCCTTATGATCGGTGTCGGGGTAATCTGTACAATCTACTTTTTCGCAAACCGTTGGAACTACAATGCGCTACAAAATGGAGGGCACGTTGCCGGCGGTCTCGGGGTCGACGTACGGCGCACGCGAACCGTCGGGGTCGTCATGGCTTCGCTTGTGGCGGCTGTAATGGTTTCGTTTGTGGGGCTCATCAATTTTATCGGACTCATCGCCCCTCACATCGCCCGACGATTTGTCGGCGACGATTATCGCTTTCTCTTGCCTGCCTCGCTCGTTTTGGGCTCCGTTATCATGCTGGCAAGCGATCTTGTTGCCCGCATGGTTATTTCGCCCATCATTCTTCCGATAGGGGCGATTACTTCATTTTTGGGTGCGCCGCTTTTCTTGTACCTTCTGTATCGGGGGTATAGGCGATGATGGATAAAAGAAGAAAAAAAGTTATGTGCGGATACGAATCGTGCAGCGTTGGCGTGAGCACGCTGCACACCCGCAAAGGGAGCGCCCCTTCCGTATGCGTGCATGAAGCTTCTTCCCAGGAGCATGAAGTGTTGCGAATAAAGGAAGCCGCTTATGTCTACCCTCGTGCTGTAAAGCCGGTTTTCCAGGGGGTCAATCTGGCAATCGAGAAAGGTAAAGTCCTTGCAATTCTTGGAAATAATGGTGCCGGAAAATCGACCTTGCTCGATGTGGTGGCGGGGCTGCTCCGGCCGGCGGCGGGAGCGGTTTGTGTAGGGAATCGCAATCTTGCGTCGCTGAGTCGAAGAGAAACAGCACGCTGCATCGCCTATGTTGCGCAGCAGCAAAAAATTCCCCACGTCAGTGTTTATGATCAAGTTCTTTTAGGAAGACGACCCCATATTACCTGGGCGCTTTCCGATTATGATCGCGCGGTGGTTTTCGAAGTGATTGAACGCATGGGATTACAGCAGTTCACGACACGTTATCTCGATGAACTATCCGGGGGAGAGCGACAGAAAGTCTACATCGCCCGTGCTCTTGCTCAGGAACCGGAAGTTTTGCTGCTCGACGAACCGACCAGTGCGCTTGATCTTAAGAATCAGATGGGAGTTTTAGAAATTGTGCGTCAAATTACCCACCAGGGATCTTTGGCGACGGTCTTGGTTATTCATGACGTGAACCTTGCTCTGCGTTTTTGCGACTGCTTTTTGCTGATGCGTGACGGATGCGTGATTGCCCAGGGTGGTCATGAGGTGGCGACGGCTGAAAACCTTTCGATCACCTATGATCTCGAAGTGTGTCTGGAAACGATTGGGGGTATACCGGTCGCAGTGCCGGTTCCTTGATGTAGCGGGTATCGCGAAGGGTTTAACAGAGCGAAAAAAGGGAGCCGGTAAGCTCCCTTTTTTGTTTCGTATTGCTGCTTGGCGCCAAAGAGATCAATCAGGCTGGTAGGTTGGTAAAGTCGATCTGCTTGAACTCGCAACCTTCTTTCGCCAAATCGTTTGAAAGTTTTTTACCCAAGAAGAATTCGGTGATTTCATCGAGCTTTTCGGTTGGTTTAATATCTTTGAATTGATCGGGATAAACGACGGCACCGACCTGATAGCAGTTTGCGAGAGCTAGTTCGATGTTCGTGGCGTAGAAGCGGTAGGCAATGAGGGTGTAAGTGTTCTTGTTCTGTACCGCCTTGAGGGACGCAAAGTAATCGGGGTTGTTGTTGTAGTCGTCTTTGATTAAGGAGAGGGCACCGCTTTCGACGAAAATATAATCAGGTTGAGCGGTGACGACTTTTTCGATATCGATGTCGAACGCTCCGCTTGCCCCGTTTGTGTCGACGATGTTGCTAACGTTTGCGGCTTGGAAGGGAGGGAAGTTGGCTTCTGTGCCCGCGAACCCATGGCTTCCGCGGAAACTGATTCCGGCAGCATAGGCGCTTTTGATAGCGGGTCCCACGATGGGGGAAGTGCGGTTTTTGAGATCTTTTTCGGTGTCTTGCATGTACCGAACGATTTCATGGGCACGATCCTGCTTGTCGACGATATCACCTACCAATTTTGTGTTGTCGTAAAAAATTTGATCGAATACGAGATTGCTCAAAGTGAGGCAAACAACGGGAATCCCTATTTTTTCCTGTAAGGAATTTGCGGCATCTTTGTCGATATTGGCAAAGATAACTTGAGGTGCCGCTTTCGCAATTGCTTCTTCATTGGGGGTTACACCTTTCGCCCCACCTTCGCCGATAACGGGTAATTCGGAAAAGGTTTCATGGTAGACGTGACGATAGCTGCACGTGGTCTTGTCTTCTAACTCTGATTTTTCGACTCCCACAACCTTGTCGGTTGCCTGCAAGTACGAAATAAGCCGCAAAGAACTTGACCCGATGCCGATGATCTTTTCGACGCTGGTGGGTACTTCGACACTTCGTCCAACCATGTCGGTAACGGTTTTTGTAGCGCTTTGTCGCGCGTTTTTTGTGTCTTGTGGCGCATCGTGCGTCTCAGACGCGCAACCAGAAAAAAGCAGCATACAGAGTACGGCGGCGAGTGCGAACGCCCCAGCAACGGCTAATCGACGCTTTGCCTGATTTAAAACCATGGTAGAGATCCTTTCTTCGGAAATGGGATGGCAAGATAATAACACGAATAAATAAATCGTAATACTCAATTTAACAGAGGGATTTTTTAGGCGTGGATGGTCTCGAGCGTGCCGTTGTATTTCCCAGGCTTATGCGCGAAGCAACATGCGATAGCGGCATATTTTCAAAGGACACGCGGCGTGTTGCGGTTTCGTTACGAGACGCGTGGTATTATCCCTTTATGACGATACGAATTATCACAACCCCGAATTCCCGAGCAACGAGCGAGCGGATGGTCACTGCAGCATTCCAGCAAGGTTCTGGGGGAGGGCAGCCTATCTGGCTTCTTCCGAAGTATGCGCAGGTGCTTGATTATCGGAAGAAAATAGCCGCTTCGGGTTCGCCGCTTTGTTTCGGAGCGACGATTTCCTCGCTATCTGCCTGGGTTGCCGATGTGTGGGAACTCTACGGTGATGGACGGATGCCGGTATCGGCGATACAGCGGGCATTGTTGGTGCAAGGTGCGCTCGATGGCGCATTTGCGGCGAAGGAAGTGCATAGCATAGCGGTGACTTCGGGTATGGTCGATCTGATAGCCGATACGGTGAAAGACGGGGCGGGGTTTTTCTCCTTTATGGAAGCGATCGAGGGGAAGGGCCAAAAAGGATTCGTTCCGACCGCCGCCGAAGCCGATCTTTTCGTAATCGCTCGCCGCTATTTCAAAGCGCTTGAGCGCCATAATCTATGCGAGATCGGGCAGGCGCTGTTGTCTCTGTCTGCCGTTATGCCGGCAAAGTCTCTGGTTGTGTGCGAAGGATTCACCGCGCTCGACAGGGCTGAGGCTCTCTTTTTTGCGCGTCTGGCCCAAAAAGGGGAAGTTGTCTTCGTTGTGCAAACCGCTTCCGGTTCGGTTTTTGATCCAGCCGTTGCGTTGGAGGCTCTTTTTGAAACGCTTCAAGTCGAGGTGATCCGCGAGAACGAAAGCGGACAACCTTCACCGAAGCGCGCACCCGAACTGGAATCTTTCTGCGCGGCACTTTTCCATCCCGATGCCGATCATCCGGTGGTTGCGGATGGTTTTGTTCGCTTCCTGTTGCCGGCGGGACGCTACGCTACCGCTTCTTTAATGACGGATACGATAGTCAATCTTACCGCTACTGCCCCGGGGCAGATTGTCGTGGTCTGCAACGACCCAGCTTCACTTTTTTACACCATTGCCCCCTGGCTTGAGCGACGGGATATTGCTTGCAGTGCGTCTTATCGACGACGCTTTGACCAGGTGGCTGTCGGTCGCGCAATCATCGCTCTTTCTGGCGTGCTTGATGACGCGCCCCGGCCCGACACCTTTCAAGCAACCGATTACGCTTTAAGCCCGCTGTCCGATATGAGCGTGCGGAGAGGTTATAACCTCGATGCGAAATGGCGTGGTAAGCGAATCATTGATCGGGAGGGAATCCTCGATGATTTGGGTGATTATGCACCCGATCTCAGCGCACCTTTTATCGGTTCGTTTGAAGCGGGGCATCCCGACGAGGCGATTGACATCGCCCTGAAGTTCTTTTCGTCGCATTTCGTCGGGTCGGAGGCGTTTCGCTCTGAGCAACTTTCGGCGCTTGCTTGCGCAAAGGAATTACTACAGGGTGCAGGTGCCTTCAATTTTAGTTTTAAGCAGGCGCTTTCTCTTCTGGTGAAGCAGTCGATAAATGTTCGTACCGCTTTAGGGCAAAAGCCTTTCGTCAGCTTCATGACGCTTTCCGAGGCCGCATGTTGTGCTGTCGACGATGTGTCTGCTCTGATTATAGGTGATTTAAACGCGAGCGATCATTCGATTCGTCCATCGCGGACTTCGAAGGATTTGTTGTTTGAAAAGCTCGGATGGACCTATACCTCCGATCCGGTGCACCGTTTGCGCTCTCATTTTTTGACGGCATGCGCGCTTCCTCATAAGGTGCTCGTTCTCGAACGCACGCTCAACAATGAGCAGGCGGAACCGGCTTATCCGGCGGTGATTTTCGAGGATGCGCTTGATTGCTATCGATTCACCCCCACCGATTCCCATGAACTCGATTCTACGACGGGTTTGCCCGAAGCTCTGGCTTCCTACGCTACACAGGCCGGTGAAGAGTGTTTTTCGAAGAATTTCTGCGATATTGATGTCGGTCAAGGCAATCTACGAGAAGTCGCTCTCGCCACAACGGGTCATCTTTCTTCAGAAAATGAAGATTTGATCGTGGTATCCCGCGCTTATAACGATGGGCTCGTGCACGAAGGTTTTGATTTGTCCCCTTCCGCAATCGAGAGCTATCTCGAGTGCCCTTATAAGTGGTTTTCGCTGCGGCGGCTAAGCCTTAGTACCCCCGATGCTGGGTTCGGGGGCATTGAAAAGGGAAACTTTGCGCACCTGGTGTTGCAGCGTTTCTATCAGGAATTTTCTGCTCAGGAAGGCTGCGTAAAGCCGACGACCGAGAATCTGGCTGCAGCCCAAAAACTTTTGGGCGCTATATTCGACGAAGAGGCAGCCCGCCAGCCTCGCGTTGCCCCGAGTCGCAATCCGCTTATTCCCCTGACGCCATGGGAAGAATACCAGATGGATGAACTGAAACGGCAACTGCAAGAATTTTTGGTGCGGGATAGCGCTTTGCTGCCCGGTTTCGCGCCGACGCATCTCGAGTGGCAGTTCGGGCATGATACTCCTATTCGGTATGCGGGCATCAATTTGGTGGGGCAGGTTGATCGAATCGATATCAACGATCGCAATCAGGCGGTTATTGTTGATTATAAGAGTTCGGTCAGCGTCGATTACCATGCTTTGCCGACGGATTGCTCTGAATTCGTTTTGCCGCACAAGATTCAAACTCTTATATATGCCCAGGTGGTGCGTAGGATACTGGGAATTGATGTCGTAGGGGCTCTGTACGCGTGTGTTCTCAAGCCGGGGCTTTTCGGTGCCTACGACGGTGCTGTTTTAGGCTCCGGTGATCTTCCGGGTATAAACGAAAAGCGCAACGGTTCGCATTATGCGCATGTTGAAGGATTTTCCGATTTGCTTGACCGTACCGAGGCGTTGATTGCTGAAAAGTTGCTGAAATTGCAGAAGGGTGACATCTATCCGAATCCTTGCACCGCCAAGTCATGTGATTATTGTCCGGTTATGCTGTGTGAAGCGAGGGATGCTCGATGAATATGGAAGCATTTACCCCAGCTCAGCGGCAATGCGTCGAGCATCTTAATGGGCCACTTTTTATTTCAGCGGGTGCGGGATCGGGCAAGACGTTCACGCTGCAGCAGCGTATCGCCTATGCGCTGTCTCCAAAAAGCGGCCCGGCTCTTACCTCGATTGATGAGGTTTTGGCCATCACGTTCATGGAGAAAGCAGCGGCCGAAATCAAGGCGCGGGTGCGAAGTGCCCTGCGCGCTGAGGGCATGTTCGATGAAGCACTCAAGGTTGACTCGGCATGGATTTCAACGATCCATGGTATGTGTTCGCGGATTCTGCACGAGAATGCTCTCGAATGCGGTCTTGATCCTGATTTCCGAATCATTCTTGATTTTGAGGCGGGGGCGTTGCGAGCAGAGGCCATCAACGAAGTCCTTCGGAGTGAAACAGAGGTAAACAGCAGCCGTTTTGCCGATTTGTTTGCCGAGTACGGAACTAAAGGAGGCCCTAATTCCGTATCGGTGGCGACGCTGCTTGAATCGGTGCTGAAGAGCTGCGCTTCTTTTGAAGCGGGACTTGATGCCGTTGATTTGGGTCCTGAAATGCCCCTTCCTTCCCATCTGGCACGAGAATTACTGGAAACCTATGAGTCGGTGCATAATCTGGCAGAAGGAAAATTAACCGCGAAAGCGGGAGTAAAAATCATTACAAGTGCAGAGAATTCACGTGCGGCCTGCGCAGCGCTGCAACTTTTTCTTGAATCGGGAAGTCAGGATTTCGACGAACTCATGGAGGTGGTGCGCAACGTTGAGCGCATCGGTATGTTCGGGGGAGACGAGGAAAAAGAAGCGGCAATAGCTTCGCAACAAGCCCTGGACAAAATGTACGTGATTGCGAATGCTGCTCGCGGGCGACACTTAACCGAAAGCCTGCTGGAGCTTACCCGCGAGGTTCTTGTAACTTATGACAGAATGCTCAAAGAACGTGCGGGGCTTGATCAGAATGGTCTTCTTCGCACAACCTTGAACGTGTTGACCGAGTATCCTGCCCTTGCTGAGCGTTATCGCAAGCAGTTTAAAATGGTTATGGTTGATGAATTTCAGGACACCGATCAGATGCAGGTTGATTTGATTACGAAACTGACAGGACTTGAGCATTTATGCACTGTTGGTGACGCACAGCAGAGTATCTATCGTTTCCGTGGTGCTGATGTTCATATATATAATGCCCATTGCGCTCGAGTCGAGGAATTTGGCCCTGAAGCGCTTTGCGCTCAGCTCGATGATAATTTCCGGAGTCATGGGGATATTTTGGCTTTCGTTCGGCGCATCTGTTCCCAGGAAACCGTATTCGGTAGCAACTTCCTCGACCTGAAGGCCTCTCGTCGAGAATCTGGTATATATAAAGGTAAGACCCCCCGTGTCGATATCCAGTTGACAGTTTTTGAAGGCAAGGTGGAAGAAGCGGTCGAGGCGGAAGCGCGAGGCATCGCTCACCGACTTGCAGAACTGCGCAAAGCTGGTCACCGTCCGAGCGAAATGGTACTGCTGTTGGGTAAGACGACTCGTGCTGCAGTCTACGCTTCGGCGCTTCGCGATGAAAATTTCGAGTGCATTATGGTGGGGGGGTCGAGCTTTTGTAAAGCGGAGGAAGTAAACGTTATCGACAACCTGCTGCAGGTGTTAGCAGACCCCGCTAACACCCAAGCTCTCTTTTCGGTGCTAACCGGACCACTTCTGCAGCTTTCGGCTGATGATTTCATTCAGCTTGCCACTGACGTGACGCCGGATGGGCGTACGCAGCGACGATCGATTGATCGCGGTCTCTATGAAGTTGCAGCCGGCGATTCTACCTTGCTAAACCATGCGGCTGAGATGTTCGCACGTGCCCGGGCCTCTCTTGTGACGCAATCTCCCTCACAGGTACTTATGGGCATACTGCTCGATTCGGGATGGTTCGCCCGCCTTGAGTCTCAGGGTGTGCAGGGCACAGCCGTTGCTTCCAATATCCTCAAAGCGGTTCGAAAGGTTGAGGAATTGGAGGATAATCCGGGGTATGGTCTGGCCCAGGTCGCGCGTGATTTTTCTGCCATGATGAATGCGGGAATAAAAGATGGCCAGGGTTCGCTTTCGGTTGAAAACCAGAATGCGGTGCGTATCATGACTGTCCATAAATCAAAGGGTTTGGAATTCCCCATTGTTGCGGTTGCTGCTTATGATGCTTCGAAACCGAACTACGCTCGCTTTCTCTCTACCGCTTCGGAGGGGTCACTCTTTCTGCAGCTTTCTGCGGGGAAAAGCGCTTATCAATCGCCGGTTTCTGGTGGGTATCAATACAGGAATTCTCTTTCAGGACAGTTGAACGATCCCCGCGCTGCATCCGATCCTGCAGAGTTCGGTATCGCTCTTTATAATCGAGAAGTCGAAGAGGACGCCGCAGAAGGAAAGCGCAAACTCTATGTCGCGCTGACGCGGGCAAGCGAATGCCTGATTGTGGGAGGCATCGTGAAAGCAACGAAAAAGGATCCTCTTGCGTGGTGTGCCGAAAACACTCCTTTGCTCGACGATATTCGGTCGGCATTGCTCGGGGATGCGTATTTCCCTGAAGAGGAAACGCTGCTTGAATACGGAGGGAGCGCCCCTGCCCATTTTGCGCGGATATATGCTGGCACCGAAGACGACGACTCCCAACGGGGGGATTCAGGTCTTTTGGGCGCTGAGACCGGCCGCACTGATACCTCCTCTGTGGTCGGCAGTTTGCGGATTCCCGTCTTGCGGCCGCTTGAGCCTTTGGCATACTTGCCGATCAAACTGCGCGAAGGGGTGTTTTCCTATTCGGGGATAGCCCCCCATGAAGAGCATCTCTCGCGGCAGGAAATTGACGATATCAGCACCGCTTCGGCGCGGGTTTCTCAAAACGATGAAGTCTCATTCGATTCCGTCGCGGAAGCGCGACGCGGCGAAGATGATGATGCCGGGTTCGTTCCGGCGGTTGCGGCAACCGATTTCGGTACGGCGTTTCACCGAGCAGCCGAATTTGCCGTAGCTGCCGCCCCCGATCATACAGGTCGTCTGGTCATGCCCGCGCGTGAGCGCCTCGACGCAATAGCTCGGCAGTATGGGGTTGCAGGCGATGTGAGAGCGCGACTTGACGAAGCGCTTTCGCGTTGGTTCGATTCCGATATCGCGCGTAGAGCGGAGTCAAATGCGTCAATGCGCGCCGAGGTCCCGTTTTTCGTAAAGGTCGACGGTGGATGCGCGTCCCTTTTCATGGAGGGTGAAATCGACCTGCTCTGCCTTGATGGGTCAGGTACGCAGGCGTTTGTCGTCGACTACAAAACGGGAGGATCCCCTGAAGAATCGCCCGACCAACTGCAGGACAAGCATTTGCTCCAAGCCACGTGTTACGCCTGTGCAATCTTGTCGCAGGGCGTTGAAATGATTGATTTTGCCTTCGTTCGCGTCGAACAACACGATGCCGCTGATTTTGCGCAGCCCCAGGTGGTTGCCTATCATTTTGAATCAGTCGATCGACCCAATCTCGAAAAAACGATCCTTGCCGCCTACAAAAAAGCTCACTAGCTCCTTGGCGGGAGTGATACAGAAACAAGAAGGCACCCAGAGGGTGCCTTCTTGTTTCTGCCGTCATTGGAATCGTTAGGCCAAAAGCGACTCAACGCTAGCCAGTTTCACGCAGCAGACGAACACGTCGATGGCTGCATCCAATTCTTCGAGTGGCGGCAGCGTCGGGGCGATGCGGATGTTGCTGTCGAGCGGATCTTTTTTGTAGGGATAGGTAGCGCCCGCACCGGTCATAACCACGCCGGCTTCCTTTGCGAGTGCTACAGCGCGCTTTGCGGTACCGGTTGGGGCGTCAAACGAAACGAAATAGCCACCACGCGGATTGCTCCATGAGCCGCAACCGGTACCTTCGAGGCTTGCGGCGAGTTTTGCGCACACCAGTTCGAACTTGGGACGCACGATGGCGGCATGTTTTGCCATGTGGGCGGTCAATCCGTCGAAATCGTGCAGGAAGCGCACGTGCCGCAGTTGGTTGAGCTTGTCGTGACCGATGGTCTGCACGCCGACGCGTTTGGTGGCCTCGGCAATATTGGCCGGGCTTGCGGCGAGTGCGGAAATACCGGCACCGGGGAAGGTGACCTTGGAGGTGGACGCGAATTTGAAATAGCGATCCGGGTTGCCAGCGGCTATGCAGGTAGAACCGATGTCGAGCAGCTGATCTTGATCGGCTGCTTCTTCATAGAGATGATGCACGCTGTAGGCGTTGTCCCAAAAGATACGGAAATCTTTAGCAGCGCATTTCATGGAGGCAAGGCGGTTGACGACTTCATCGGAATAGGTCACGCCGCCGGGGTTTGAATACTTCGGAACGCACCAGATACCCTTGATGGAGGCATCTTCAGCAACCAGTTTTTCGACCATATCCATGTCGGGGCCGTTGACGTCCATGGGTACGGGAATCATTTCGATGCCGAATTCTTCGGTTATGCCGAAGTGACGATCGTAGCCAGGAACCGGACAAAGCCACTTAACGTCAGCGAGCTTGCCCCAGGGCGTCGATCCGAGAGTGCCGAAAATCCAGCAGCGCATAACAGCGTCGTACATAATGTTGAGGCTTGCGTTGCCAAAGATAATCACGTTATCGGCTTCGTCGTCGAGCATCGCGGCCATAAAGGCCTTGGCTTCGGGTAACCCCGCGCCTATGCCGTAATTACGGCAATCGGTGCCATCGGCGGCGTTGAGATTGGATTCGGAGGAAAGTATATCGAGCAGCGGTAAGCTCAAGTCGAGCTGCGCCTTCGACGGCTTGCCGCGAGCCATATTCAGTTGCAAACCCTTGGCCTTAAAACCTGCATATTCATCTTCGAGTCGCGCCCGAAGCACTTTTAATTCCTCTTTTTCCATTTCTGCAAATGCCGTCATGCCGGTTCCTTTCGCCATCCTGTCGAAGTTGTTAGTATTCCTAGGAAACACTCCACTCAAATAAAGTATAATCCAAAAAGTTAAGCTCCTTGAGGCCAGGATGGACGGACGGTGCACTTACCCGACCACATTGGCTTCACGCAGCTTCTCAATAATGTTCATTATAAAGGGAGAAGACATGGTTTCAAACGATTTCTGGGTGTTGCTTGCAATGCTCCTCTATTTCGTCGTCGTTGTTACGATCGGTTTCGTCTATGTGAAAAAATCAAATTCTTCATCGGAAAATTATTTTCTCGGTGGGCGAGGGCTTGGTCCGTGGCTGACAGCGCTTTCGGCTGAAGCAAGCGATATGTCGGGCTGGTTGCTCATGGGTCTTCCTGGAGTAGCTTACTTTACGGGTGCGTCGGACGCTATGTGGACAGCGATTGGCTTGGCGCTCGGTACCTATCTCAACTGGAAATTCGTTGCTCGTCGCCTACGTAAATACTCCGAGGTCGCCAACAATTCCATCACCATTCCCGATTTTTTCTCGAATCGGTTCCATGATAAGAAGAACATCCTTATGACTATGGCGGCGCTTATTATCTTGCTGTTCTTCTGTATTTACACCGGCAGCTGCTTCGTTACCTGCGGTAAATTATTTTCAACGCTGTTCGGGCTCGATTATGCAACGATGATGGTTCTCGGCGCTATTATCGTGTTTCTTTATACGTTTGTTGGCGGCTATCTTTCTGTTTGCACAACCGACCTTGTTCAAGGCACCCTTATGTTTTTCGCGCTTATCATCGTATTCGTGGGCAGCGTCACTGCAGCTGGCGGTGTTGAGAACACCGTAACTTTTTTGCAGAATATCCCCGGATTTCTCAGTGGAACCCAGATTGCGACGCCTGTGCTTGACACGGGCAATCTGCAGGTGATTGAAAATGGTCTGCCTGTTTTCGGCATCCCGGGTGAATATGGCATCATCGCTATCGTTTCCTGCCTGTCGTGGGGTCTGGGCTACTGCGGCATGCCTCAGGTACTCGTTCGTTTTATGAGTGTGCGCCATTCCGATGAGATTAAAAAATCGCGCTTGATTGCAACCACTTGGGTTGTCATCTCGCTTTCGTGTGCGGTGTGTATCGGCTTGGTTGGTCGTGCTGTTCTTCCCGTCGAGTTCTTGACTCAGTCTTCGGCTGAGAATATTTTCATCGTTCTTGCCAAGATGATCTTGCCGGCGTTCATGTGTGGTCTGGTCGTTTCCGGCATCTTTGCAGCTTCCATGTCGTCATCGTCTTCATATCTACTGATTTCGGGCTCGGCGGTTGCGACGAACATCTTCAAAGGCCTTATCAAGAAAGATGCTACCGATCGCCAGGTTATGATCGTTGCTCGTTTGACGCTTGTGGCGGTTCTACTCTTCGGAGTTTTCGTGGCTCTCGACAAGGATTCGTCAATCTTTCAGGTTGTCAGCTATGCCTGGGCGGGCTTTGGCGCTGCGTTCGGACCGTTGGTGCTCGCAAGTCTGTACTGGCGTCGCGCGAACATGCAGGGGGCGCTCGCCGGTATGGTTGTCGGTGCAATCACGGTTTTGGTGTGGCACCAGTTCATCAAGCCTTTGGGTGGAATCTTCGGGGTATACGAATTGCTGCCCGCTTTTGTTTTGGCTCTTGTCGCAATCGTTGTAGTTTCGCTTTTGACGAAGGCGCCCAGTAAAGAAGTTACCGACGAGTTTGATTCCTATATGCATTCTGAATTCTAAAAGATTTTCTGAAGGCAAGGGGTTTATGATTATTCAAAAGGGTGGTGCATCGTAGCTGATGCATGCACGGCCAACGACAAAGATTGTGTCGCAAGGCGCTTATATCGTTTCACACATGAGCTGTATCTTTTGATGCGGCTCATGTGTATTTATTGCGTACTTTTATTGGTTCAATCAGAAAAGATTCGGTGTTTTGTCGAGCTCTCCGCTTTCGTTCATCTACGAAGCCGGTATCGGCGCTCGTGGCCTTTTCATCTTTAGGGTTCCCGCTTCGGCGAGGGACTGCTTGCTGTTGCAATGATATGTGCAGAAGTCGAATACGCGATCGCCTACCTATATAGGTGTTCTTTTTGCAGGGAGAGAAGGCGAAAATTTGGCGAAGAAGATGACCTTAGGTACGGAAAGGACATTTCTTTTCCGTGAAAGGTAACGCTGTGTGGGTAGGAGGCTCTGTGGTCGTATTTCCCGGTTGTTATGGGGGGAGGTGTCCTTTTGCGGGGTAGCGCGCAATGTCTCCGTAGGAATGCTTGTCGGGGGAGTGCTCTGCTGCGTCGTATGCGCTTTTGCCCAGGCGAGTAGCTTTAATTTCGAAGGTGTAGGTAGTTTTCCCGATGAATTGAAATAAAAAAGTTCTGAAATCGGGTTCGGCAGGCTCGATTCTATGCTAAACTACCGTCCGTTCGGTGCTTCAGTGCTTAGGTTGTGGGGAAAATATGAGATACGCCCGGGGGCGTGTTCACCGTTGACACTCTGCAAGTCCTAGCGTATTATTCATCTGCTCGCGCGTTCGCTTTTACAGGAAACCGAGAGCAGGCAGCTTGAAAAATACACATGAAACGAGCAGTGAACTTTTTGGGAGTGTGCCCGAGTGGTTAAAGGGGACGGGCTGTAAACCCGTTAGCTTAGCTTACCTAGGTTCGAATCCTAGCGCTCCCACCATTTATGCCCGTGTAGCTCAGTCGGTAGAGCACTTCGTTGGTAACGAAGAGGTCACCGGTTCAAATCCGGTCGCGGGCTCCATTTACTTTCTCCAGTGGGTGGAACCGAAATGTTTCATTCACTTATTTATTCAAGATGGCGGTGTAGCTCAGCTGGTTAGAGCACACGGTTCATACCCGTGGCGTCACTGGTTCAAATCCAGTCACCGCTACCATTGAGAATTTTCGCATGTTTCACACATGCGCGTACGGTATTAGTTAAATTTTTCGCAAAAGCGAAACTCGTAAGGAGGATTAGCATGGCTAAGGCAAAGTTCGAGCGCACTAAGCCACACGTTAACATTGGCACCATCGGCCACGTTGACCACGGCAAAACGACGCTGACGGCAGCAATTTCCAAAACGCTGTCTTCGAATGATGGTTCACACGGTACTGCTTTTGCAGACTTCACCTCATTTGAAAATATTGATAAGGCTCCCGAAGAGCGTGAGCGTGGCATTACCATTTCGATTTCTCACATTGAATATGAAACCGAAAATCGCCACTACGCACACGTCGACTGCCCCGGGCACGCCGACTACGTCAAGAACATGATCACCGGTGCTGCTCAGATGGACGGTGCGATTCTCGTTATCGCCGCCACCGACGGCCCGATGGCTCAGACGCGTGAGCACATTCTGCTCGCTCGTCAGGTTGGTGTTCCTTACATCGTTGTATTCCTGAACAAGTGTGACATGGTCGACGACGAAGAACTTCTTGAGCTCGTTGAGATGGAAGTTCGTGAACTGCTCGACAGCTACGAATTCCCGGGCGACGACACCCCGATTATTCGTGGTTCCGCTCTGAAGGCTCTCGAAGGCGACACCGCTTATCAGGACAAGATTTGGGAACTCATGGATGCTGTCGATAGCTTCATTCCGACTCCCGATCGCGACGTTGACAAGCCGTTCTTGATGGCTGTTGAAGACACCATGACCATCACCGGCCGTGGCACCGTTGCTACTGGTCGTGTTGAGCGTGGTATTTTGAAGGTCAACGACGAACTCGAACTCATCGGCATTCGCGATACGGTCAAGACCGTTTGCACGGGTATCGAAATGTTCCGCAAATTGCTCGACCAGGCTCAGGCCGGCGACAACATCGGTTGCTTGCTCCGTGGCATCAAGCGCGAAGATATCGTGCGCGGCCAGGTTCTTTGCAAGCCGGGTAGCGTTACCCCGCACACCGAGTTCGAAGGTCAGGTCTACATTTTGACGAAGGAAGAAGGTGGCCGTCACACTCCGTTCTTCGATGGCTATCGTCCTCAGTTCTACTTCCGCACCACCGACGTTACCGGCGTTGCTCACTTGCCGGAAGGCACCGAAATGGTTATGCCGGGCGACAACGTATTGCTGACCGGTACGCTCATTCATCCGATCGCCATGGAAGAAGGCCTCCGCTTCGCAATTCGCGAAGGCGGCCGCACCGTTGGCTCGGGTCGCGTGACCAAGATCATCAAGTAGCTCTTGTTTCTTTGATGCACATCGGAGCCCGCATCACGCGGGCTCCGGTATCATGCTTATCATGTGTATGGGCTCAGGCTCGAAAAGGTAAATATTTAAAGGAGAATTCATGCGTACATTGGTCACCTTGGCTTGCACTGATTGCAAACGCCGCAATTATACGACCAAGAAGAACAAGCAGAACAATCCTGATCGTATCGAGATGAAGAAATATTGCAAGTGGTGCGGACATCATACGCTGCACAAGGAAACTCGATAGTAGGTTGGGCATAAGATAGGCCAGTAGCTCCAATTGGTAGAGCGGCGGTCTCCAAAACCGCATGTTGGGGGTTCGAGTCCCTCCTGGCCTGCCAGCTTGTTGGTATGAGCAGCTTGAGAAGGCTGCTTGTTTGGCGTTATAGACACGGCGATTTCCAGAGCAAAAAAGGAAAATGATGGCAAAGAAATCAAAGACACAACGAGCAAGAGCATCTGCAAGCCGCGCGGCTAAGAAGATTGAAGAGGCAAGCGCACCTGTGGAAGTGGTCGAGCAAAAAGAAAAGAAATTTTTTGCTAAGAAGACCGACGCTGCGCCCGTTGAGGAAAAACAAGAGAAGAAGCCCGAAAAAAAGGCGAAAAAACCCAACTTCTTATCAGAGGTTCGTTCTGAATTGAAGCGGGTTACGTGGCCGACCAAAAAAGACGTGCTCCGTTGGAGTGTCGTCGTTGTGGTTGCTCTCGTGTTCTTCGGTGCTTATGTGATGGTGCTCGACAACTTTGTCGTAACGCCCATATTGGTCGGTATTTCAAGTATAGGGGCGTAATACGTATGTCAAAAAAATGGTACGTTTTGCACACCTATTCTGGATATGAAAATAAAGTTAAGAAGAATCTTGAAATTCGCATTGAAACCATGGGTCTGGAGAACAGTGTGTTCGCCATTGAGATTCCCACGGAAATCGTAAGCGAGATTAAAGACGGCGGACGTCGTGTGGAAAGCGAAAAGAAAGTTTTCCCCGGATACGTTCTCGTTCGTATGGATCTCGATGATCGCAGCTGGGCTGCGGTTCGCAACACCCCGGGTGTAACCGGTTTTGTCGGTAGCCAGGGTTCTCCGGAGCCTTTGACGCGCGACGAATACAATAAAATCATGAAGCGCGCTGACCGCGAAACTCCAAAGAAGACTTCTACAACATTGGAAGTGGGGCAGTCGGTGAAAGTTGTATCCGGTCCTTTGGCCGAATTCGACGGCGTGGTTTCTGAAGTGTCTCCTGAAGCCGGTAAGGTTAAGGTCCTCGTATCGATCTTTGGCCGCGAAACGCCGGTTGAGCTTTCGTTCGATCAGGTTTCACGCATTTAATTTGAGAACAACGCGTTAGCGTGCCTGGTGGACAGGGCTTCTCACGCATGAACGCTTGTCGATAGAGTAAGTTATGAGCATTGTCTCAGCTGAAAGGAACTTTTAGAAATGGCTGATAAAAAAGCAACAGGCTTTATTAAGCTTCAAATCCCCGCAGGTGCGGCAAATCCCGCTCCTCCGGTCGGTCCGGCCCTTGGCGCCCAGGGCGTCAACATCATGCAATTCTGCCAGGCGTTCAACGCCGCAACGCAGGATCAGTCCGGCACCATCATTCCTGTCGAAATCACGGTATATGAAGATAAGACCTTTACCTTCATCTGCAAGACTCCTCCGGCAGCTATCCTGATTAAGGAAAAGCTTTCGTTGAAGAGCGGCTCCGGTCTTCCGCAGCTGCAAAAAGTCGGCGAATTGACCGAAGATCAGCTTCGCGAAATCGCTGAAATCAAGATGCCCGACCTGAATGCGAACACTATCGAAGCTGCAATGGAAATCATTGCCGGTACCGCCCGCTCCATGGGTGTCACCATCGAGGGTCGCGCTCCGAAGAAGGTTTATACTCCTTCCAAGAAACTCGCCGCTCAGCTTTCGGGTGTCAGCTTGGACGACGAAGTATAAAAAACCGTAATACTCTACGAATGCGGATTGGTTCCGTTGTTCGTGACGTATAAGACAGTGGAAGAGCATACGTGCTCGCCATCACCACGAAAGGAAATGAAATGGCTCATTTAACCAAGAACTACAAAGCAGCACTCGAAAAAGTTGAGTTCGAAAAGCAGTACGCCCCGCTTGAGGCAATGGCATTGGTCAAGGATATCTCCTTCGCTAAGTTTGACGAAACGGTGGAAGCTCACTTCCGCTTGGGTATCGACACTCGCCAGGCTGATCAGCAGCTTCGTGGCACCGTCAGCTTGCCGAACGGATCCGGTAAAACCGTCCGTATCGCCGTATTCGCCGAAGGCGATGCCGCTCGTGCCGCCGTGGAAGCCGGCGCTGATATCGTCGGGTCTGACGACCTGATTGCCGACATCAAGGCGGGCAACATTGACTTCGACGCAACGGTTGCTACTCCTGACCAGATGGCTAAGGTTGGCCGTCTCGGCAAGATTCTCGGTACCCGTGGCTTGATGCCGAATCCGAAGCTCGGTACGGTAACCAACGACGTTGCCAAGGCCATTAAAGAGCTTAAGGGCGGGCGTGTTGAATATCGTGCTGACCGTTTTGGTATCGCTCATGTCATCTTGGGTAAAGTCAGCTTCACCGCTGAACAGCTGGTTGAGAACTATGGTGCAATCTATGACGAAATCCTGCGCATGCGTCCCGCTGCTGCCAAGGGCAAGTACGTCAAGAACATCACCCTCACTTCGACCATGAGTCCTGGTGTCACGGTTGATAGCTCCGTTGTGCGCAACTACACGCAGCCAATTGCTGAATAACTTATCTATCGCAAAATATGCACGATTAAAAGGAGCCTCAGGGCTCCTTTTTTGTACCGTTTCATACTTTTCTGATTTTATAAAATACCAGTTCAATAGTATGGTTTATGGTTTAAACCCCTTTAAGGTGACGGTGTTTTATTTTTTTCATTACCGTTTTCCATCCGCTTACCAACGGTGTGGTAACACCTCTGCATATCAACTCGATTTGTGATACACCGAATACTTCTTAATGTAGCGAGTTGTTTCAATCGGGTGAGGAGGTCGTCATGAGATAGAGGGAAGCTTCCGTGAAATTGCATCTGTTGACAGCTTCTGTCGGGTGTTTTCCGGCGGTTGCGAAACGGTATATGAAAGGTCTGATACGTATGCGCACAACTTCAGAACTGCCTGATTCGCAGCAGGTTTCTCCCGGCCAACTGAGTCGTCCTAGCTTTAAACGCACGCTTGGTTTTTTCGGCTTCTTTGCTATCACTGCCTCCATGGTGATGACGGTTTATGAATATCCTTCCTTTGCATCTTCGGGTTTTCAGCTGGTATTCTTTTTGATTATTGGTGGTCTTCTGTGGTTTTTGCCCGTCGCGATGTGTGCGGCTGAAATGGCTACGGTTAAAGGGTGGGAATCGGGTGGCATCTTTGCTTGGGTAGGAAATACTCTCGGCAAGCGTTGGGGTTTTGCTGCTCTTTTCTTTCAGTGGTTTCAGATCACCGTCGGCTTTGTGACGATGTCCTTCTTCATCCTGGCGGCCCTTGCTTATGTTTTCAAGTGGAGCGCTTTGTATGATAATCCTTTGGTGATGTTCTTCGGCGTGGCAATCATTGTGTGGGCGTTGACCTTCACCCAGCTCGGAGGCACTAAATATACCGCTCGCATTTCCAAGGTCGGTTTTGTCGGCGGCATTCTCGTTCCGGTTGCCATTCTGTTCATAGGGCTTGCTGCTTATTTCGCTACGGGTGGTGTTTCTCAGATAACGATGGATTTCGCCACATTCGTCCCCGATTTTTCCAATGCCGACACGCTTGTGGTGTTTGCTTCATTCATTTTGGCGTATATGGGTGTTGAAGCTTCGGCTTCTCATATCAATGAGTTAAAAAACCCTTCCCGCAACTATCCTCTCGCGATGATCATCTTGGTAATTCTTACCATAGTGCTCGATGCTATCGGCGGTTTGGCGGTGGCGACTTCGCTGTCCTCCCAAACACTCGACAGCAACCTGTCATTCGGAGTTATTGAAGCTTTTGTCGCTATTTTCACCACACACTTCGGTGCCGGCTGGGCCTGGGTCGTGTATCTTGTGGCTATTTTGCTGGCCGTTGGGGTTCTTGCTGAAATTTCTGCTTGGATTGTCGGCCCTTCCCGTGCTCTGCTCGATACGGCTCACGAAGGAATCCTGCCCCCCTCTTTTAAAAAGCTCAACAAGCACGGCGTCTCGGTCAAGACTGTCATGATTCAGGCGGTTATCGTTACTATCTGGGATGCGATTCTCTGTGGATCCATTGCGCTTTCGGGTGGGTCGAGTTCTTCGGTGGGGTATATGACCGCTATCGGCCTCACCGTTGTTATCTATCTCGTTGGCTATATTTTGTTTTTCGCTGGGTATTTCGTCTTGATCTTCAAGCATCGGGACTTGGCGCGCGAATTTCAACTGCCGGGTGGAACTGTCTTTAAGGCGATTGTCGCAGGCGCTGGAATGGTGGTGACACTGGCGACCCTGATCATATCGTTTTTCCCTTCTTCGCAGCTCGATGCGCAGGCAAACGCGGTATATCAGGGTACGCTCGCAATTTGCTTCATAATTTCTGTCGCGCTTCCCTTTATCATCTACAGTCAGCAGCATCGCTGGAACAAGCCGTCCTCCCTGTCCTCGGTAACCGGTGTTGTTTCTTCCGCGACACCGGGTAGGGCCTCGTCGGAAATCGGAGAGGAGTCTTCTGACCGTCAATCGGAATCGGAAGAGAGTAAGTGATAACCTGCCCAAGGAGACGGGATCTTGTTCTGTATCCTGTTCTGGTGCCGCAGGCAAAACCGCCTCCTGATTCTCTGTTTGATCGTATTGTTGGTATCTATAATGTGAGCGAGTAGGAGAATGCTATGAAAAAGAATGGTGTGAAGATCCAGAGCAGCACCTTAGATGCTATGGACGAAAAGACAAAGTATCTTACCCCGATTTTCGGTTCCGAAGCGAGCGATAGTGCAATGCCGCTTGATAAGATGAACGAAGCCCCTATCGATCCGCGTGTCACCTACGAGATGATTACGGAATATCTTTCAATCGAGGGCAACGCGACGCAAAACCTGACGACGTTTTGCCAGACCTACATGGATCCAACGGCTACGAAACTCATGGCCGAGAACATGGACAAAAATGCCATCGATAAAGATGAGTATCCGATGACGGCAGACCTTGAGAACCGCTGTGTCGCTATGCTGGGAACTCTATGGAATGCAGACCCTGACAGGCAAGCACTGGGTACCTCAACCGTGGGGTCGTCTGAGGCGTGCATGCTTGGTGGCCTGGGTATGCTCTTCCGTTGGAAGGCGATTGCGAAAGCGCAGGGGCTCGATATGTGCGCGGCTCGTCCGAATCTCGTTATCTCGTCGGCCTATCAAATCTGCTGGGAAAAATTCTGCCGCTATTGGGATATTGAAATGCGCCTGATTCCGCTCGAAGAAGACAAACTCTCCCTTAACATGGATACCGTTATGGATTCTGTCGACCACTATACGATCGGCATCACGGCTATTCTGGGTATCACCTATACGGGTAAGTACGACGACGTGGAGAGGCTCGATGCGCTCGTTGAAGCGTATAACGGGGAAAACTCAGATTTTCCCATTAAGATTCATGTTGATGGCGCTTCCGGTGCAATGGTTGCGCCCTTTATTGATCCTGAACTGAAATGGGATTTCCGCTTGAAAAACGTCTGGTCCATTAATGCTTCGGGTCATAAATACGGCTTGGTTTATCCTGGTATCGGTTGGGTTTTGTGGCGCAACAAGGAAGCGCTGCCTGAAGATCTGATTTTCTGGGTTTCATACCTGGGCGGGGAAGAGGCCACGATGGCCATCAACTTCTCCCGCTCCGCTTCTCAGATCGTCGGTCAATACTACGTATTTATGCGTAACGGGTTCGAAGGCTTTAGGGAAATTCATCAGCGCACCTTTGATGTTGCGCGTTATCTAGCGGCCGAAATCAAGGATATGGGGTTGTTTAAGCTCTATGAGGCGGCCGATAACATTCCGATCGTGTGCTGGGGTCTCAAAGACGATGCCGGCGTACAGTGGTCGCTCTATGATCTTTCCGATCGTCTTCGTATGAGCGGCTGGCTTGTGCCGGCTTATCCGTTGCCTGAAAACCTGCAAGATGTGATCGTGCAGCGCATCGTTGCTCGTCAAGATTTATCTATGCAGCTTGCTATCAAGCTGATCGGTGATATGAAAAAGGAGATCGATAACCTCAACAAGAGCCATATTATCACCGGCAAAACCGATCAGGTCTTTACGACAGGGTTTAATCACGGCGGGCGCAGCCTTAAGAAGTAAAGCTGTCGAGAAATTTCTTGCGGAAGTAGGTCGCCGGCGAGGGGAAGCGGACGAATCTTTGGGATTCGTCCGCTTCTTTGGTTGAGGCCTGTTTCTTGCCCGCGTTTTGTCGAGGTGTTTTCCGCTTGTTCTTCGGTTCTTTCGGTTCGTACTGAGAATTTCGGGAGTGATATACTGGTCGACGAAAAGTAACGGCGTATGAAAGAAGCATGAGTCATGATTATAAAGAAATCTCCCGCAGAAATCGAAGCGATGAAGGAAGCGGGCCGCATCAGTGCGAAAGTTTTACGCGAGGTCGGCGCACGGGTGAAGCCGGGCGTTTCAACCCTTGAACTCGACCGTTTTGCCGAAGCTATGATCCGCTTTGAAGGTGGTATTCCCGCATTCAAAGGATACGGTGGATTCCCCGGGTCCATCTGCGCTTCGGTCAACGAGCAGATCGTCCACGGCATTCCCTCAGAAAGTATCATCTTGCAGGAAGGCGACATCCTTTCGGTTGACACCGGAGCCACGGTGAACGGATGGGTGGGAGATAATGCCTGGACGTTCGCTGTGGGTAAGATTTCGCCCACCAAACAGCGCTTGCTCGACGTAACGGAAAAGTGCATGTGGGCCGCTCTCGATGCGGCACGCGCCGGTAATCGTCTAGGAGACATCGGTGCTGCGGTGCAGGAAATTGCCGAGGCGGCAGGGTTTGGTGTGGTGCGCGAATATGTTGGCCATGGCATTGGCCGCAGCATGCATGAAGACCCCAACGTTCCCAACTACGGGCGCAAGCATACGGGAATCAAACTCGAGGTTGGTATGGTGTTGGCGATTGAGCCGATGATTAACGTGGGTACCTATAAGACGCGCCAGATGCCTGATGGCTGGTTGGTGTGTACACACGATGGTAAGCCCTCGGCCCACTTCGAGAAAATGGTCGCCATCACCGAAGACGGTCCGCTGATCATTACGACGGAAGCTGACCATCGGCGCCCTCTGTAGTGTGCTATTTGTCGTGATTTTCTATTCGGCGCCTTTTGCGAGGCGCCGAATTGCGTTGTGGTGTTGAGAAGACTTTAGCGCACGTGACGGGCACGTTTCATGATAGCGCCCGTTTCGTCGGGTCTTGCGGTTGATGGCTGAGGTGAGGTCGCCTCATTTGAGGGGCGAATTGCGTTTGAGCCGAGCGCGCTATGTTTCGCACGAAGCATGATGGCACCTGTTTCATCGGCGCTCAGCACCCTGTTCTGCGGAGGGAGGATGTCGTTGGAATCCTGCGGGAGGCGGGCGTGTTTCCCGCGGAAGGCAGATTCTAAAGCATCGACTGAATCGGTTTGTTCCGGTGCTGCATCGTTTTCTACCTGCTGAGAGCGATCTGCTTTCTTGCGAAATACCAGGCCTCCAATCTTATGAAAAATGGTGGAGAGCATGGCGAATTCGGGTACGCGGAAGACCTTGCAGAGTAAGAAGGTTACCACGAGTCCAAGACTGCCGGCAACGATGATATCAAGCAAGCCACGTGCCATAGCGGGGATGAAGCTCAGGGGGGCAAGTGCGATGTCGAAGCCGGCACCCAGAGCGATTGCTGCTGCGCCGCCTGCTGTGGAGGCTATCCCGACTCGGATGAAGAGGCTTAAAATACTGGGCACCCCGAACCCTCCGATGTGCTTTTGCACGATAATCGTGGTGGCAACCATCATCATGCCGTAAAAAAGAAGATCGGCCAGGGGGATACCAATCAAGCCGATTGCATCCTGGCTGCATAAAAACCAGTATCCCGCTATCTGAATAGTGCGTAGCGCAAGGTCGACCAGGGCGAATGTCATGAACTTCCGCATGGAGGCAAACACGCGGTACATGTACATGTAGCCGGCGTAAAACGGTAGGGACAGCGTCCAGAGGGCTAGGATAATCGCGACTGAGGTCACGTCTTGCGCGTTGAATGCGCCGGCCTGGAACAGCTGCATCAGAGGGGTGGCGAGAGAGCCGACCATGGCCGCGAGGGGGATGATGAGAAAGAAGGTCTTTCTGAGGCCATCGGTGACGTGGTGTTTGAAGCCGCGCCAGTTTTCTTTGGCTGCGCACTCGGAGAGTTCGGTAAGTAAAACGGTGGAAAGCGAAACTGCAACCACGCCATAGGGAAGTTGGTACCAGGTCCAGGCATAATTGAGGGTGGATGGTCCGTTTGCGCTCGCCTGTAATCCGAAGGCGTTACGACAGCTGAAAGTGACCATAGTGCCAACGACATAGACAAAAGTGGGCAGGGCGATCTTGATGGCTTCTTTGAGCATCGGGTCATGAAAGTTGATGTGGGGCCGGTAGTGGAATCCGTGTTTGATCAGGACGGGAATCTGGGCACCAAACTGGATGAGCACGCCGAAGGACGTGCCGACAGCGAGCCACCACATGGCAAATGAGGGGTCGAGGTGCGAGATGGGCACGTAGCCGAACATCGTGATAATGACAATGATGTTGTTGAGGACGGGGGCAAGCGAGGGCACGACGAAGACGCGTTCGGCGTTGAGAATGCTGGTGATTACCGCACCGAGACCATAGAGGAGAATCTGTATCGAAAATATCCTGAAGAAGAAGATTGCCAGTTCTTGACTTTCAGAATTTTGGACGGTAAAGGTTTGTGTCGCGATGACCTCGGGCGCAAAAAACGAACCGGCGAGGGCGAGTGCTCCAAGGCCGACAAGTACAATGCTCAAGATGTTGGAAGAAAAATCGTCAGCCCCTTCCTTCCCCCGCTGTTCCTTACTCAGAAGGTAGAGCGGCAAGAAGGCGGTGCCGAGGATGCCACTTGCCGCCAGTTCGTAGATCATGGACGGCATGTTGTAGGCAATTTGATAGGCCGAAGTCAGAACGGTGTTGCCGATGGCAAATGCCATGGCCCAGGTACGTATCAACCCTGTCATACGAGAAAGGAGCGTGGCAGCGGTCATGATGCCCGTGTTCTTTAGGATAGAATTGTCTGATTCGCTCACAAAGTGTCCTCGCCGTTTCATCTATAATATAGAGTTATACTAACAAAGCTGAAAGAAGCCTGCATGCATATCCTCATAGTTCGTAATAACTCCAACTCAAAAGCGGTCGATGCGTCGCTCATGCTCGCCACCTATCTCGGCGTTCAGGGTATCGATTATACGCTGTTCGATTCGTTTGACATCGCCGTTACCACCTCCTGCGAGGGAAGTATCGATCCGGCAGTTGTCGATATGGCGGTTGTCCTCGGCGGCGACGGAACGATACTGCGAACCGCGCGCCATATCGGAACGAGTGGCGTGCCGATACTTGGTATCAACTTTGGCAACCTCGGTTTTCTGTCGAACTCAAACGACGACGGTGTGATTGCGATTGTCGCAGCGGCACTTGCCGGTGATGTCGTGCGGGAAGAACGGACGAATCTTCGCATCGGGGTGGTCTGTGAGGGCGATGAAGACGGTGACGAGACCGTTATTCCGGCAGGCGACGAGGAGGCTACAGCTCTAGAGGCTCGTCGATCGTTTTTCGCGCTCAATGAATTGGCGATCACCCGGGGTGCTTCGGGGCGCATCATCAATATCGATTTAGCCATCGCAGGTGCTTCGGTGGCTAAGATGCGGGGAGACGGTCTTGTTGTTGCAACCGCAACCGGTTCGACCGCTTATTCCCTTTCGGCTGGCGGTCCCTTGGTTGCTCCGGGTTTTGGTGGACTTGTAGTCGTGCCGCTCGCGCCGCACACCCTGCATTCCCGGGCTATCGTGACCGGTCCAAGCGATGTCGTCGAGGTCAGTCTTGTTCCCGATACCGCAGAACGAGAGACGGTATTGTTTGCCGACGGGGAGGCGCTTCCCTTTGATTCCTGCGTTACGCGGGTATTGGTGCGCAAAGGTGAAGCGCCCACCGTCTTGTTGCGCTATAAGCATGAGGGTTTTTACGCTCATGCTTCGCGCGTATTCTTTTAAATCATGGCGTATCGTTTATTTGTGATAATAGCGATGTTTCTCGTATTTGGGCTCGCAGCAAACGTTGATGCCGAGGGCTCGGTAGAGTTTCTCGTCCGTTGAGGAAATGATTACCGAGAAGAAAGCATCGCAACCCTTCAATCTGTCGACGTGCTTGATTGCCTCGCCAGCAAGGGGGTTGGTCACCGAGCTGATGGAAAGCGCGATAAGCGTTTCATCGGAATGCAGCCGAGGATTTTTGTGGTTGAGCTGTTCCGATTTGAGATGGCAGATAGGGGAAATAGCCGAGTCGCTGATGATGTCGATATCGTCACTTATACCCACCAAAGCTTTCAGTGTATTGAGGAGCAATGCCGATGCCGCCCCAAGTAGTTCGGAGGTTTTGCCGGTGATTACCGTGCCGTCGGGTAATTCCATCGCCCCTGCAGGAGCGCCGGTGGTCTCTTCCTTTAAAAGGGCAGCAGCACGTGCGGGGAACAGATTCGCATTGATGCCGGCCTGATTCATTAAAAGTTCGAGTTTTTCCATTTTCTCGTCACCGGTGCCGGTACGCTTGACTTCAACGGCGGTCTGGAAGTAGCGACGCACGATTTCTCGTTTGGCGGCTGTGCGGACGATTTCGTCGTCGGTAATCGCCATGCCGGCCATGTTGACACCCATGTCGGTGGGCGATTGATAGGGGCTCGTGCCCGAAATTCTTTCCATCATAGCTTTGAGCACGGGAAAAATCTCGACATCTCGGTTGTAGTTGACGGTGGTTTCCCCGTACGCCTCGAGGTGAAACGGATCGATGGTGTTCACGTCGTTGAGGTCGACGGTTGCCGCTTCATAGGCAAGGTTGACGGGATGCTTGAGCGGAAGGTTCCAAATAGGGAACGTCTCGAATTTGGCGTAGCCGGCGCTTACTCCGCGTTTGTGTTCGTGATAGAGCTGCGATAAGCAGGTGGCCATCTTGCCGCTGCCGGGACCCGGTGCTGTTACCACAACGAGAGGGCGCGTGGTCTCAACGAAATCATTAACCCCGTAGCCTTCGTCGCTCACGATATGTTCGATATCGTAGGGATAGCCGGCGATGGGGTGGTGTAGGTGCGTGGTGATCCCGAGGGCAGCGAGACGGCTGCGGAAAGCGTCGGTTGCGGGTTGGCTGATATACTGGGTTACCACGACGCTGCTGACCAGAAAACCCATGCCGCGGAAGATGTCCATAAGCCGCAGAAGGTCTTCATCGTAGGTGATACCCAAATCGCCGCGCTGTTTATTCTTTTCGATGTCGTTCGCATTGATGACGATAATGATTTCCACGTCGTCGATGAGCTGCTTGAGCATGCGGATTTTGGAATCGGGTTCGAAGCCGGGGAGAACTCGCGAAGCGTGGTAGTCATCGAAGAGTTTGCCACCAAATTCCAAATATAACTTGCCACCGAACTGAGCAATACGGTTACGGATGTGTTCTGCTTGAAGTGCGATGTACTTGTCGTTATCAAATCCAATGCGCATAAAAGGTGGCGCCCCTTTCGTGGGTGGTGGGTCTGTGGTGAATGGTATTCACCACGGTGCGACAATCGTGTGATATCAAGAATTATAGCCTATCACGGCTGTGCACAGTCAGCAGGTAAGTGCCTCTCCATCGAGGTTTTGTTTCTTTTCGACATCGCTGTCGGAAGTTTTTTGAAAGCGATGTTTTGGTATGAGGTGTCGGGTGAATCGGTGGTTTTCTGGTTGCAACCCCTGTGCTTGCTGCGATGGGTTGGGTTGCTCTGATTTCGAGTAGAATGGAGTCACTATTAAAGAAGGGGCGTATCGGTTATGATGCAGGCCGTTATAAGAGAATACCTTTCTTATCTCGCCGTCGAGCGGGGTTGTTCGGAGCTGACGATTTCGGTCTATGAGCACAACCTGCTTGATTATCAGGCGTTTCTTTTGAAACGATCCATCGATCGAGTTGGGGCTGTCGAGCGCGATGATGTGGTAGCCTACGAATCGGATTTAATCGGTCGAGGTTATGCCCCCTCGACCATCGAGCAGTACGTTTCGGTGTTGAAGGGTTTTCATCGTTTTCTTGTCCGTGAAAATTACTGCGAAACCGATCCTTGCGACACCCTTTCGCTTCCCTGCGTCCCCGGGCATCTCCCCGATGTGCTTTCTATCGGCCAGGTCGATGCCTTGCTCTCGCAGGATTTCGGGAGCGATCTTCTGGCCCTGCGCAATCGCGCGATACTTGAGGTGCTTTACGGATGCGGGCTGCGGGTCAGTGAGCTGGTGGGGCTCGACGTAGGAGATGTCCTGTTCGAGAAAGGGTATCTGCTTGTGATGGGTAAGGGATTAAAGGAGCGCATCACTCCTTTTTCGGGCAAGGCTGTAGAGGTGTTGCGCGAGTATCTTCGCGAAGTGCGTCCCGAGCTGTTGAAGTCCTCGGCAAAGCCGGTGTCTGCAGTGTTTCTCAACGCACGTGGCGGTCGCTTGACGCGGCAGAGCGTCCATGCGATCGTTGCTCGAGCGGGGCTGGCTATCGGCGTGAAGAATCTTCATCCCCATACGCTGCGCCATTCGTTTGCGACGCATCTGCTTGAAGGCGGTGCCGACTTGCGCGTGATCCAGGAAATTCTCGGTCATGCCGACATTGCGACCACTCAGGTATATACGCATGTGTCGCGCGCTCACATAAAGGAGGATTATCTCGCGGCACACCCGCGTGCTTGATTCTGCCTGTTTTATTCACAAAACCGATAGGTTCGGTGCTTCTTATCCATCAATTGCTTTCTCGATGTCGTTTCGATCAAACCCATATATCCTGCATAAATTTTTTTGTAGCTCAGCCGCCACATCATCTTGTGGCGGCTTTCTTTGCTTCGGGCAACAGTTAGTTTTTAAAAAAATATCGACTCTTGCTTTTGGGAGGAAACGGGGCGGAAAGGGGGTTGAAGTGGGTTTGAAAGGGGGTGAATGGCCCATATTTTGTTGCGGAGTGGGACAAAGTGGGATAGAATGTCGCTTGTCGGAGGAACTGATTCGGAAGGAGGGAAAGCATGGCTGGATTGCATGGTGAATTTCACCATAAACTCGATGCAAAAGGCCGCCTTTCGCTTCCCGCCGCATTCCGTAAGATTCTTCCGAAAAATCTCATGGTCACTCTGTCACCGAAAGGGGAGTGCCTCTACGTTTTTGAGCCGGAAGGTTTTGACGTGTGGGTGGAATCGCTGTTTGAAAAAGACGGCGGTTTTCAGACGAGCAACTCGATGCACGCTGCACAGCGCAAGATTTTGAATTCGCGTGCAATAGACATTGAAGTCGACGGGTCAAACCGTATCGGCGTCTCGTCAGCCCAGCGCGAAGCTGCGGGTCTTGACAAAGAGGTTGTTCTTATAGGCGATACCGATCATTTTGAGATTTGGGACGCGAAGCGTTGGGATGATTTCTGCAGCAGCATTACGCTCGATTCGCTGTATGTTGGATAGCCTAGACGTGAGCGGAGTGACAAACGAATATCGGCATACACCGGTTCTGCTCGCCGAGTGCCTCGAATACCTACAGCTTAAAACACAGCACACATTCGTGGACGCAACACTCGGCGGTGCGGGGCATTCCCTCGAAGCGGCCAAACAGCTTGGCGCAACAGGTACTTTGATTGGGATCGATCAAGATGAAGTGGCATTGAAAGCCGCTCGTCAACGTCTTGAATCCATACCCGAAAACGAGCGACCTGCATTGCACCTTCTGCGTGGTAACTTCGGTGATATGGATGCTCTGCTTCTCCAGGCAGAGATTCCCTCCGTCGATGCATTTTTATTCGACCTGGGGGTTTCTTCGGTGCAGATTGATACGCCGTCTCGTGGCTTCTCTTTCAAAGAGAACGGCCCACTTGATATGCGGATGGATCCGGGCAAACAAACCCTTAACGCAGCAGAGATCGTCAACACTTATAACGCAGCAGATCTCACTCGGATTCTCCGTGATTACTCGGACGAGAAATGGGCAAGTCGCATTGCGGAATTCATCTGCAAGGAACGTGTTAACGGCGCCATAGAAACGAGCGAACAGCTGGTCGAAGTTATCAAGGCCGCCGTTCCCGCTTCAGCACGTCGCGCCGGGGGACACCCTGCCAAGCGGACATTCCAGGCGCTGCGGATAGAGGTCAACTCGGAGTTGACCGTTTTACGCCGTGGACTCGAATCGGCACTGCGGTGGCTTGCGCCCGGAGGTCGTATCGTGGTCATGAGTTATCACTCGCTCGAAGACAGAATTGTCAAGGATGTTTTCGCGCGGCATGCGCGAGGATGTATTTGTCCTCCCGATTTGCCTGTTTGCGTATGTGGTAACAAGCCCGTAATCAAGTTGATCATGCGCAAACCGCTTGTCCCGACCGAAGCCGAGATCGAACGCAATCCCCGAGCTCGCAGTGCGAAGCTGAGGGTTGCAGAACGCTTGTAGATCACAAAAAACACCAGACGACTTTGGTCGTTTGAAATATAAAGAGCACAAACACCGTAAACGTAGATTAAACAGAGAAAAAGGAGGTGGCTCATGGCAGGTGCTGCACCAGCATATCGTTATGATTATCCCGAGCGCTATCCGCGCCCGCAACGTTCACCGCAGGTTCGCGTAGTACCTGGCCGTGGTAAGACCACCCACCAAAATACCCTGTCGAAGCAGGTTGTGACCCTGGCGAAAATAGCTGCAGGAGCCCTGCTCGTTTTGGCTCTTATCGGCTGCGTGCGCATCGCGCTCGTGTCTGCCACAGTGACCACGGCTTTGGCTTCTCAAGAAATATCTTCTCAGATAGAAACTGTTCGCTCAACGAGTAACAGCTTGGAAGTGAAACAGAGCTTTCTTTCGAATCCGAGCTATGTGAAAAGAGAAGCGGCAGCGCTCAACATGGGCGTCGCGGCGGGATCGACAACTTTGACGCTTCCTCAAGACGTTGTGTTAACTGACGAAACCGGTAGTCTCTCGCTTTCCCAGAGTTTAGCTGCAGCTACGCGTCAGGGCTAGGCCTTGTATGGCTTACCGCAATCGAACGGATTCATCAACTGGCGGTAAACGCCCCGACGATCGTGCTCCCCGTAAGTATTCAGGACAGGAAATCTCACTGGATTCTTCGCGCGCGATGCTTTTGCTTGCAATCTTTGCGGGTATCGTGCTCATATTCGTGTTCCGTCTTGTCTTTCTACAGGTCATCGTCGCAGATGAGTATTCTGCTCAGGCGCGGGAGGCGCGTACGACCACTATCGAGCTCTCCCCCCGACGGGGAACCATCTATGATCGCAATGGTACCGTGCTCGCCACCACGGTTGATGCGACGACTATCTATTGCAATCCGCACGAAGTGACCGACGCATCCGGTGAAGCGGAAAAGCTCGCGTCTATCTTGGGAGGGGAAGCCAAGGATTATCGGGACAAGCTCCAGACCGCCGACACGCCGTTCGCCTACCTGAAGCGCAAAGCCGATGCAGAAAAAGCCGCTCAGCTCAAAGAGATGGATCTAGACGGCATCTACTTCATCAATGACTCCCGTCGTGTGTACCCCAACGATCAGATCGGCGGACAGGTGATTGGGTTCGTCAACATCGACGATGAGGGTCTTTCCGGGCTTGAGCTGTATTACAACGATATTCTTACGGGTACTCCGGGCAGGATGGTTGCCGAACGCGGGGAGGGTGGTATTCCCATCCCTGGCGGTGTTACCGAAGACACCAATGCCGTGAACGGGCAGGACATTATCGTGTCGCTCGATCTGGGTATGCAGGGTTATCTCGAAGATCGTCTCGCGCAGGGCGTGAAAGATCTTGAAGGCAAGGGGGGCAATTCTGTCATCATGGATGGTGGAACAGGAGAAATACTCGCTTGCGCCTCGCTGCCATATCTGAATCCTTCGGACCGAAGCAAAGTTGAAGCGGGAGCGACCGAGTTGAAGTCGATCACGACCGCCTTCGAGCCGGGTTCGATTTTCAAGGCCGTTCCAATCTTGGGCGTGCTGGAGGCGGGCCTTATGACTCCCGACGATACTCTTTTCTGTCCGGCTTATTTGCCGGCGGATGAATACTTTGTTTCGGATGCTCACGAGCGCGGTGATGAAACCATGAGTTTACGCAAAATTTTTGCCAATAGTTCAAATGTTGGTTTGTCGCTTGCAGCCTCGAAGTTGACGTTTCCGGTGCTCTACGACAAGATATTGCAATACAATTTCAACGAAGAAACCGGGGTTGATTATCCGGGTGAAGCGGCAGGGTATCTGCTCAATCAAAAAAACTGGTCGACCATTCAGGCATATAACATCAGTTTCGGACAGGGCATATCGGTTACCCCGTTGCAGATGGCGCGTTTTTACGGTGCGTTGACGAACAAGGGCATCGAATGCACACCCCACTTCCTTATCGCGAAACCCCAGAACAACGAAACGCTATCCTATCCAACCGAAGATGTGGTGATGAACAAGGCGGCTATTCCAGCGATGACCAGCCTGTTGGAAAGCGTGGTTACCGATGGAACGGGCAAGCCGGCTGCAATTGACGGCTATTCTGTTGCCGGCAAGACGGGAACGGCTGAATACGCCGACGACACGGGCGGTTACGTGAAGGGATTCTACAATATTTCATTTATCGGATATATGCCTCACTCGAACTCTCAATTAGTTTGTTTTGTGGGTGCTACTGAGGTTCCGGGGGATAGGTCAACGGCTGCAGTGTTTAAGGATATAATGGCGTTTGCAATCGACCGATACAAAATCACACCTCAGTAAGGATGGCCATGACGAAAACATGTAAAGAGCTTTTCTGCGGCATCGACTGTACCGTTATAGGAAACGAAAGCGAAGAAGTTAAGGGCATTGCTTACCGCAGTGACGCGGTGCAGGAAGGCGATGCGTTTTTCTGCATAGTCGGATTCAGCGCTGATGGGCATTCTTTTGCTCAGGACGCAATCGACCGTGGCGCGCGTGTTTTGGTGGTGCAGCGAAAGGTGTACCTCGCCGATGCGACCGATGTCACCGAAGTTGTTGTGGCGGATACGCGTAAAGCGATGGCGGCCGCATCCATGAATTTTTATGAGCATCCTTCACGAGCTTTTAACCTCGTCGGCATCACGGGCACCAACGGTAAAACAACAACGACGTATCTTCTCGAGCATATTGCCAAGGTTGCGGGGAAGTGTACGGGTCTTATCGGTACGGTTGGGGTGCGCATTGATGGTATCCAGGAAAAAAGCGACCATACGACGCCTGAATCCCCTGATTTGCAGCAGCTTTTTGCGCGTATGCGTGAAAAACGGTGCGACGTGGTTGCTATGGAGGTTTCAAGCCATGCGCTCGATCTCGAACGTACGTGGGGATCAGAATTCGCGGTGACCGCTTTCTCCAATCTCACTCAGGATCACCTTGACTACCATAAAACATTCGAGGCGTACTTCGAAGCGAAGGCGCGCCTCTTCTCGAAGGAATATCCCGCTCGTCGCGTGATATGTATCGATGATGCATACGGCACCGAGCTATTGCGGCGTTGTTCGGCGGCCGAAGACAGTGTAATTTCTGTCGGATTCGATGCTTCCGCACAAATTCATCCGCATTCGGTGGAATATTTCACGACCCACACAAAGGTCGATCTTGATGTGCGGGGTAACCACTATGCGCTCGATTATCCTCTGGTGGGAAAATTTAATGTTTCTAATGTCATGCTCGCTTTCGGCATCGGATTGCAGCTGGGTATCCCCGTTGATATTATCGTCGAAGCGCTAGCTGACGCTCCTCAGATTCCCGGGCGGCTTCAGCGCGTGAATACGGCCCATGACGGCGGGGTGTCGGTTTTTGTCGACTATGCCCATACGCCCGACGCACTTGAAAAGGCGATTTCCTCGGTTCGTGCTCTCACCAAGGGCAAGACCATCGTTGTTTTCGGGTGTGGTGGCAATCGCGATGCAAGCAAGCGCCCCATCATGGGTCGCGCAGCGCTTGCAAGTGATTTCGCGGTGATCACCTCCGACAATCCGCGCAACGAAGATCCTCGGGTTATTATCGACAACATTGTCAGCGGTATCGTGGGTAACGGAGAACGCTATGCGATCGAACCCGATCGACGTGCCGCGATTGCGATGGCGATTGCGATGGCGCAGGCAGAGGACAGTATCTTGATTGCCGGTAAAGGACATGAAGATTATCAGCTCGTCGGTGACGAAGTGCTTTCGTTCGACGATCATGTTGTTGCAGCCGAAGAGCTTCAAAAAGTTTTCGGATAAGCGAAAAAAACGATAAAGTAGCAGGTGCTTTCTATGCGTTTGAATGCAAAACAAATATGCGAGTATACCGGTGGCGCGCTGGTGGTGGAACCCCTTGATGCGAGTAAGCTTGCTTACGGAATCACATGGGATTCTCGCACGGTCATCGATGCAGACCTTTACGTTGCGCTGCCAGGAGAGAAGGCTGATGGGCACGATTTTATCGCTGCCGCGCTTCGTCGAGGGGCGCGCGCTATTCTCGTTATGCGGCAGCTCGACGAAGCGACCTGCACCCTTGCGCGCGAAATGGGTGCGGCGGTTATCGAGGTGGCTTCAACTGCGAGCGCAATCACCGATTTGGCTCGGGCGTGGAGACGCCATTTACGCGGTCACGTTCTCGGAGTGACCGGTTCGACGGGCAAGACGACCACGAAAAATCTTGTGCGCGATGTGCTCTCGGCGCAGTTTTCCGTGGTGGCCACTAGGGGGAACCAGAACAATGAACTCGGTGTTCCTAAGACCGTGCTTTCTGCCGATCCCGAAACAGAAATGGTCATCGTTGAAATGGGTATGCGCGGGCTTGGGCAGCTGGAAGAACTCTGTGATTTCGTTTGCCCGGATTCGGGCTTGATTACCAATGTAGGCAAAAGCCATATCGAACTTTTGGGCAACCGCGAAAATATCGCCCGTGCCAAAGCTGAATTGATTACGGCACTGCCCGCCCAGACCGGTCGTGCTTTCCTTAACGCGAGTGACGAGTACACCGATTTCGTGTGTGAAGTTTCCGACGTTGCTTCTCGCGGGGTTTCTGTCTGCCGTTTCGACGGCTCAGGTTCAGCGTTTCCCGGTTCTGATGTTTTCGCTACGGATATCAAGCTCGACGCACAGGGAAAGCCTCATTTCGTCTTGCATACACCCGGGGGCAGTGCCTCGTGCATTCTGAATCTTCGGGGGCTGCATAACGTACACAACGCCTGTGCGGCCGCTGCGGTGGGAGTCGGTTTCGGCATGGATGTTGCCCTGATTGCGCGGGCGCTCAATGCCGCCGAACCGGAAACGGGCCGGCAGGAAATTCTCCAATCGCGGGATGGCTACCTGGTGATCAACGACGCCTACAATGCAAATCCTGATTCTATGCGGGCATCTTTGCTTATGTTCGATGCTCTTGATGTTTCCGGTCGCCGCATTGCGGTGCTGGGAGACATGGGGGAGCTCGGTGATTTCTCTCAGGCGTGCCATGAAGACATCGGCGAGCTTGTTGCGTCGCTTACGCTTGATTATCTTATCTGCATCGGGAAGCTTGCTGGTTTTATTGCCGAGGCGGCACGTGCGGATGGTATGTCTGCAGAATGCATATTCGAAACACAATCGATTGCGGAAGCCCTGACCGAATTAGAAATGCGCCTTGAGCCGGAAGATGCCGTGCTCGTGAAGGCATCGCATTCTATGGGGCTCGAACGTATCGTCGGGGGGCTTGTCAGCTAAATGTTTACTATCTTTGCACATTATCCTACCTTTTTAGTTTTTCTCTCAATCGTTGTTGCTGCCGCTATCACGATGTTGCTGACGCCGATCCTCATCAAAATATTGAGGGCAAGTCGCATTGGGCAACAGGTTCGTGCGGATGGTCCCCAGAGCCACTTGGTCAAGCAGGGAACTCCGACTATGGGTGGCATGGTTATGCTGGTGGCCGTTGCGGTCACCGCGCTTATCGTAGGAAAGCCCACGCCGGAAACGTTTCTTCTGCTGGGCGCAACTTTAGTTACCGGAGCGCTTGGCCTGTTTGACGATGCCTCCAAGGTGGTCAAAGAACGCTCTCTCGGTTTGACGCCGAAAGCGAAGCTGATTGGGCAGTTTTTGATTGCGACGGTTTTTTGCCTGATTGCGGTCAATATGCTCGATATCGCGCCCACCGTTGAGATCCCGTTTTTGATGACGTTCGATCTTGGTATCCTGACTACGGTTTTGCCGATTGGCGATGGCATAATCATTCCATGGCTCTACCTTCTCTTTGTTAATATCTTGCTCGTCGGCATGTGCAATGCGGTTAATTTAACCGATGGTCTCGATGGCCTTGCTGGTGGTACTGTCATGATTGTCATGATTGTCATGGCCGCCATAGCTTATCGCAGCGACCTGCTCGATAGTGCTATCTTCGCCGCTGCTCTCGCCGGTGCTTGCATTGGTTTTCTCTGGTTCAATTCGTATCCCGCCGATATCTTCATGGGCGATACCGGGTCGTTGGCGCTCGGCATGGCGCTCGGGTGTCTTGCTGTTTTGACGAAAACGGAATTCTGCTCCTTGATCATCGGGGGTCTGTTTGTGGCGGAAGCTGTTTCGGTCATGCTACAGGTCTTTCATTACAAGCGTACGAAGAAGCGCTTGTTTCTCATGGCACCGCTTCATCATCACTTCGAGAAGAAGGGGTGGAGCGAAACGAAGGTTGTCGTGCGGTTTTGGATTATTTCGGGCGTCTTGGCAGCTACAGGATTTTCGCTCTATTTCGCTCAATCTTTAGCGGCGGTGATGTAGCTCATGGCAGCATCACCGGTTTTGATAGCCGATCGTCATTACGCTCCCGAACGTCTTGGGCGCGTACTTGTTTTGGGTCTTGGTAAAAGCGGTCGTGCCGCGGCATGTTATTGCCTTGACTTTCTGGGTGATCGCGTTGAAAATCTTGCCGTTGCGGCCGGTTCATGCAACGATGCGGCGCAGGAATTCGCAAGGGATATCGAAGAGCGTGGTGCTGAGGTGCTTTTCGACCACTATGAAATCGAGGGTACTTACGACTTGTGCATCGCCAGTCCGGGAATCTCCCAGTTCTCGGATTTTTATCGCAGTGCGGTTGCGGCCTCTACGGAAGTCATCAGTGAAGTTGAATTCGCTTGGCGCGAAAGCAAGGCTTCAACTCGCTGGGTTGCGGTAACGGGCACTAATGGCAAGACCACCACCACCGCTCTGACCGCGCACGTATTGCAGGCTTGCGGCGTTCGGGCACTTGCGGTGGGCAATATCGGCGATACCTGCTTGGCGGCCGTGGCGGAAGATGATGCGGCTGACGTGTTTGTCGCCGAGGTTTCCTCCTACCAGCTTGCGTCGACGAATCGCTTCGCTCCCAATGTTGCGGTTCTGCTCAATATTACGCCCGACCACATCAAATGGCATAAAACGCACGAAGCATACGTGGCTGCGAAGCTTAAGGTGTTCGCCAATTTGGCGCAGGTTGACGGTTCGGTTTGCGTGCTTGATGCAACTAACGACGAGGTGCGTAAGCAGGTGCGGATATTCCGTGCTCAAACAGCAGCACAGAGAGGCTTTGAATATCTGCCGCTCGGCTGTGCGCGTGGGTTGGATGCGAGCATGCGTGACGCATGTGGCAGCGATAATGCAGCCTATCTGCGAGATGGTATGCTGCATGTCGATTTTCGTGATGAAAGCTATGATGTTGTTCGAGCTGATGCCTTGCAGGTTAGGGGAGAACACAACGCGAGCAACGCTCTTGCGGCGGCTTGCGTGGCCCTCTCTCTCGGTCTCGAGATAGCAGATATACGGGCAGGGCTCGAAAGCTTCAAGGCGCTCGAACACCGCATCGAGCCCTGTGGGTCCATTGCTGGTGTTGCATGTTATAACGATTCCAAGGCGACCAATGTCGATGCGACGCTCAAGGCCCTCGCTGCTTTCGGTGAAGTGCCGCCCATTGTATTGCTGGGCGGAGATGATAAAGGGACTGATTTAACCGACCTGGTTGTTGCCGCAGAGGCGCATTGCAAGGCGGTCGTTTGCTTCGGAGCCGCTGCTCCTCGCTTTTTTGAGGCGTTCGAGCCGGCTTCTTGTCCGCACTTTCTGGCCGGTTGTTTGGAGAGTGCCCTCGATTGTGCTCTCGATGTTGCGATTGCGGGAGATGTCGTGATGCTTTCTCCCGCCTGTGCTTCTTTTGATGAATTCACCTGTTTCGAGCAGCGAGGAGAGGCATTCAAGAAGCTTGTTGCTTCCCGTGCTGCGGTGCGGGGCGCTTGATCGGTTTATGATGACTCAGCGCGCAACATCTTCTAAACATCCCAAAGTGCCTTCCTCTTCTTCCGTTGCGAAGAATCACGATGGTGTCGCTGCATCCATTATGGTGCCGCGTCTTTTGCTGATTCTGTCGGTATTCGCCCTGACTTTAATTGGTCTTGTCATGGTGTATTCCGCCTCTTCGATTGAATCCATCAATGAAACCGGTGGTGCGACAAGCTATATCTTCAAACAGATTGGGTTCGCTGTTGGCGGTGCAATTCTCTGCGCCCTCGTGGCAAGATTCGTTTCGTATCGATGGTGGGCTGGTAAGCTGACCTGGATTGTGTGGGGTGTCGCCTGTGCCCTGATTATCCTGACGGCCGCTATTGGTACTGCGGATCTCGGGGCCCAGCGTTGGGTCAATATCGGGCCTATCAGCTTGCAGCCATCCGAATTTGCAAAAATCGCTTTCGTCCTCATGGCGGCACGTATTCTCTTCGATTTCCGCAACGGTGCGCTTACCCCGAAAAACCTGATGGTCCAAACTTTTGTTCTCATCGTGATACCGATTCTGTTTCTCTATAAGACGCAGTCTGACTTGGGCACGACGGCCATTTGCCTCATCGGTATTTTGGCTGTCATGTGGATCGGTGAAGTTCCGCTTAAGACGATACTGATCGCGATTGGGGTGCTTTGCGGCCTTGGAATCATTGCGACGTTTTTTGTCGGCTATCGCTCCGATCGCATGGTGTTCATTAATCCATGGAACGATGGGGAAGCGGGCTACGGTGGCGGTTATCAGCTGATTCACTCGTTCTACGCTTTTTCGGAAGGTGGTCTGTTCGGGGTTGGTTTGGGGAATTCCCGTGAAAAATATCTCTACCTACCTGAAGCGGAAACGGATTTCATCTTCGCCATCATCGGTGAAGAATTGGGGCTTATCGGAGCGGTTGTCGTTCTCGTTTTGTTCTTGGCTGTTCTCTACGCGGGCATTCGAATTGCGAAAGGAGCACCGGATAATTTCGGCGCGATGGTTGCCGGCAGCACGACCGTTATGGTGGTGTTTCAGGCGTTTCTCAATATTGGCTGCGTAATCGGGTTGCTGCCGACGACAGGGAAGCCGCTTCCTTTTATTTCGTCGGGTGGTTCGTCTCTTTTGGCTTCCTTTATCATGGTTGGACTTATCTTGTCGGTATCTTACGGGGCGCAAACGCCGAATGTATACGATCGGCGGCGTGCCGATCTGCGTGTCGTTCGGGCTGCGCCACCTCAGTCGCATACGGGGTCTTCGGGGTCATCCTCACGGACAAAGCCGCGCTCTCCACAGGCTTCTCAGCCTCGAGCACCACGTCTTGATACGAATTCTTCGTCACGGCGCGGTTCCTCGGGCGCATCGCGGGGTTCGTCGGATCGTATGCGCTCGTCTTCGGGTGCGTCGCGCAGTAGATCGAATAATTCACGAAATACAAGGAGATAGCTATGTTGGTGGTACTTTCTGGAGGCGGCACTGCAGGGCACATCAACCCGGCACTTGCGCTGGCTGAGATTCTGACCGATCGGGGGTGTGGGGTGCGCTTCGCCGGAACACCTCAAGGTGTCGAGGCGCGTCTGGTGGCGCAGGCGGGCATTCCCTTTACTCCCTTTGAAGCCGCCGGATTCAATCGCAATCATCCGTTGAGCATTTTTAAAGCGCTTTATAAAATCGAGAAAAGCACCCTTGCTGCAAAGAAGTGGTTTAAGGAAATCAAACCTGATGTCGTAGTGGGTTTTGGAGGCTATGTTTCTATTCCTGTGGGACGTGCGGCGAAAAGCTTAGGTATTCCCCTGGTGGTGCATGAACAAAATTCTGTTATGGGTATGGCGAATAAGTTTCTCGCAAAACGTGCGGTGTCTGTAGCACTCACCTATGAGGTAGCCGCTTCGGCGGTTGATGATTCTTCCAAGGTCGTTATCACCGGTAATCCAGTGCGACAATCCTTCTTTGACTCCACGCGCGAAGAGGGTCGTTCGATGCTTGCAGTGCCCGCATCATCGTTGATGCTGCTCATCTTTGGAGGCAGTTTGGGCGCGCGGCATATCAACACGGCTGTCGCTGCCTTAAAAGATAGATTGCTCGGTATACCCGATTTACATGTGGTGCATATCACCGGTCCCAAAGAATACGAGGCGGTTTGCGAACAGCTTTCCTTGAGCGATGCCGAGCGTGAGCGGTGGTCGGTGATGGGATATCAAGACCGCATGGGTGAAACCATGGCGGCAGCCGATATTGTTGTCTCGCGGGCGGGAGCTACCTCGCTTGCCGAAATTTCCGCGCGCCGTATTCCCGCACTGCTCGTTCCCTTTCCTTACGCGACAGAAGATCATCAAACGACGAATGCAAAAGCGTATGTCGGTCGAAAAGCGGCCTACATGATTGCTGATAATCAGGTGGAAACTCCCGAATTCGAGCGCTTGCTTTTCGGTTTGATCGAAGATGCCAATCTTCGGGAAAGTATGCGCCTTGCTGCGGCGACGTTTAAAACGCAGGATGCGGCGACCAAGTTGGCAGATGTTGTGTGTGCGGCAGGTGTCGCAAGCGCAAACACGCTACAATAGCCTGATTGAAGAAAGGACGGATGCACACTATGGCGGAACGGCACATTAAAACAGTTCACTTCATCGGCATCGGCGGTGTGGGGATGAGTGGTATCGCACACGTTGCACACGATCAGGGTATGCAGGTGTCGGGGTCCGATTTGAAAGAATCACGTTATACGCGTCAGCTCAAAGAAGCGGGAATCACTATATCCATTGGGCATAGTGCCGAAAATATTCCCGCGAATGACCCCGATGTTGTCGTGGTGTCGACGGCCATCTTGGAGAATAATCCTGAATTGGTCGCTGCAAAAGAGCGCGGACTGGAAATCTGGCATCGTGCCAAGATGCTGGCGGCGCTCGGTGTCGACAAGCAGACGCTAGCCGTTGCGGGAACGCACGGTAAAACCACCACTTCATCCATGCTGGCAAGTGTGCTCGACACGATGGGCGAAGACCCCAGTTTTCTCATTGGCGGCATCGTTCGAGCATATCAAACTAATGCTCATTCCGGATCGGGTAACTATTATGTGGTCGAGGCTGACGAAAGCGATAAGTCGTTCACCTATCTCGATCCTCGCGCGGTGCTCGTTACCAATATCGAAGCCGATCATCTTGATCATTACAGTGATCTTGCTGAGATATATCAACTTTTTGCCGAATTCATCGGGTCGGTTCCAGACGACGGTATCGTCGTTGTCTGCGGGGAAGATGCTGAACTGGTACGGGTTGCCCGCGAAACGGGGCATGAATTTTTCTCGTATGGTTTTGGGAACGATTTCGACATCACCATTTCCAACTATACGGTCGTCGGCATCGGCAGCGATTTCGACTTAGGCTTTCCCGATGGTACCCTGGTTCACGCAAGTGTTTTACAGAATCCCGGTCGCCATAACGTCCTCAACGCAGCAGGTACGCTTGGCCTTATCTGGGCGCTTGGCCTGTCGGTCGAAAAGGCCGCCTGTGCGCTCGGTGAATTTGCTGGCGTACGCCGCCGCTTTGATTTGGTCGGAATCGAGCGCGAAATCACCGTGGTTGATGATTACGCTCATCATCCCACGGAAATCGCGGCAACCATCGCTGCAGCGAAACAACTTGATTTCAAGCGCGTGCACGTGCTGTTTCAACCTCATCGTTATTCGCGGGTGAAGCTTTTCACCGAGGTGCTCAAAGATGAATTCGGTTCTGCTTTCGACGAAGCTGATTCGGTGACGTTTATGGATGTGTATCCTGCGGGAGAGGCTCCGGTCCCGGGGGTTTCGGGTAAAACGTTTATGAATGTTGTGCTCGATCACCCCGGTCATCCGCAGACAGCCTATGTACCCCGTCGTCCCGAAATCGTGCCCTATCTGCTCTCGAAGATGCAGCCGGGTGATCTTTTGATCACCATGGGGGCAGGCGATGTGACGGCTGTTGGGCCGCAGCTTATTGCTGCGCTCGAACCAGCGCAATAGGAAAGCAGGAAGAATCCGGATGACTTTCGACAGCGTGGCGGCGTTACAACTTTTGTGCTCCGACGAAACGTTCGACGGTTCATTGCGTAGGGATGAACCCATGGCGCGTCATACCACGTACCGCATTGGGGGGCCGGCACAGTTTTTCATCGAAGTCGATTCGACGACGGCTCTTTCGCAGGTGCTTGGAATATGTACGCAAGGCAACCTTGATTGGGTCGTTGTCGGCCAGGGCAGTAATCTGCTCGTTTCAGACGACGGATTCAAGGGTGTCGTGATGGCGCTTGGACGTGACTTCAAGCAGTGTTTTTACGACGCGGAACGCCATCATTTCGTTGTCGGTTGCGCGGTGCGTTTATCCCGGGTGGTGCAAGAAGCTCTTAAAGGCCGTCTTTCCGGCCTTGAATTTGCGGTCGGTACGCCGGGCACCCTCGGTGGAGCTGTGCGCATGAATGCCGGGAGCCGCGATGAATGGCTGGGAGCGCAGGTGGTTTCGGTCACGACGTGTTCACCGACGGAAGGATTGAAGCATTACCAGCAAAGCGATATTGTGTGGGAATACCGGCATTCGTCGATTCCTGCAGACGAAGTGATCGTCGAATGCGTGTTGCATGTGCAGCCGGGTAACGTTGATGCTATTCGCGGTAAAATGGAAACTCTCCTTGCTCGTCGCAAGGAGAATCAACCGTTGCGACATCCTTCTTGTGGAAGTGTTTTCAGAAATCCTGAAGGTAAGAGTGCGGGTGCTCTTATCGAGGGGGTCGGCCTGAAAGGGCTGATGGAAGGTGGTGCGCAAATCTCCGATATGCATGCCAACTTTATTATTAATAAAGATAATGCGAGAGCGGCCGACGTGATGACGCTGATCGAACTTGCTCAGAGCAAAGTGAAAGAAACCTATGGCATCGAACTCAAACCGGAAGTCCGCTTCCTCGGCTTCGCGTAGGCCTTCGCCTCAGCGAACTCGAAGTGGAGCTGCGCCTTCCTCCCGAACGGGGGGGTCTCAGCGTGGTGTCCGCATGCCGCAAACGAATCCGCGCAGATCGCAAGGTGCCCAGGGGGGATCTAAGCGGTCGCAACCGGGCTACAACCCTCAAAGACGAGGATATAACCCACCACCAACTTCGGTGCGTTCCGTTCGTATTGGGGATATCCCCGCGTCGAGCTCAACGATACGTGCCCAAGAAAACTACCGTCGCTATATACGGCGCTTGGTAATTATCATCCTCACAATCGCGGTGCTGCTCGGGGTGGGAATCGGTTTCTACAGTTCCAATCTCTTCGCCATCACAAACGTGACGGTGAAGGGGGTGCAACATCTGACATCTGTTGAAATGACGCAGCTTGCTTCGGTGCCAGCCAATACGACGCTTCTTCGTGTCGATGCCGCTGGAATCAAAAACCGACTTTTGCAAAATGCATGGGTGAAAGATGCCAGCATCAACCGAGTTCTGCCCGATACGCTCGAGCTTGCCATAACCGAACGCACTATTGCAGCGGTGGTGCAGGTTCCGATGGGCGCGACGCAGGCCACGCAGAACTGGGCCGTGTCTTCCGATGGCGTATGGCTCATGTCCATTCCCGATCGCAATTCCGAAGAGGGTAAGGCGACAAGTTCTCAGGTTTATGTCGACGCCGACGCTGCACTTCTCATCACCGAAGTGCCCTACGGGGTTACTCCGGAAATCGGCAGCGTATGTACCGACGCGAGCGTCATCAATGCACTCAAGGTTATCGATGGCATGACGACGAGTCTAAAAGACCAGGTCAAAAGCGTTTCCGCAACGAGCGGTGATATGACGACCTTGACGCTCGACAGCGGCGTTCAGATTGCCTTCGGTTCCGCGGAGGACATTCGAGACAAAGAACGTATCTGTCTCCAGCTAATCCAGGACAATCCCGGTAAAATTGCCTATATCAACGTGCGTGTCGTCGATAGACCGACGTGGAGGTCGGTCTAGGGCGCATTTGCTTTTTCGTGTGCCCTTTTTCTCCATAAGCCCTGATGCAATTTGCAAATGAATAAGCATCGTGTACAATACTTTTGATGTAAATAATGTACGAAAACGCAAATAAACGCAGCACTGTAAAACGCAGCACTTGTGGAGGAAACCATGCAAAACAATCTAGGTTCCGAGCACTTGGCGGTTATCAAGGTAGTCGGTGTTGGTGGCGGCGGCACAAATGCGGTCAATCGCATGGTGGAAGCTGGCATCAAGGGTGTCGAATTCATCGCCGTAAACACCGATCGTCAAGCCTTGCTCATGTCCGATGCCGATAAGACAATCCATATCGGCGAAGAATTAACACGCGGGTTGGGCGCCGGTGCAAATCCAGAGGTCGGATGCCAGGCTGCTGAAGAAAGCCGCGCAGAAATTCGCGAAGCTTTAGCGGAAGCTGACATGGTTTTCGTAACCGCAGGTGAAGGCGGTGGTACCGGAACCGGTGCTGCTCCCGTTGTCGCGGAGATTGCCCGTGAGGAAATCGGGGCTTTGACGGTCGGTATCGTGACTAAGCCTTTCAGTTTTGAAGGTCGCTTGCGTCGCAATCAGTCCGAACAGGGTATTGACTTGCTCGGCCAGAAAGTTGATACGCTGATTGTCATCCCGAACGATCGTTTGCTCGAAATCGTCGAAAAGAAGACGAGTATGCTTGACGCGTTCCGCATTGCCGATGACACGTTGCGCCAGGGTATCCAGGGCGTAACCGACCTTATCACCATCCCCGGCTTGATCAACCTCGACTTTGCAGACATTCGCACGGTCATGAAGGATGCCGGTACCGCTATGATGGGTATCGGGGCATCGAGTGGTGAAAACCGCGCGCTCGAAGCCGCTCAGCAGGCAATTGATTCCAAGCTTCTGGAAGCTTCCATCGCGGGTGCTTCCCGCGTACTGTTCTCCATCGCGGGTAGTCCCGACTTGACCTTGACCGAGGTTGATGAAGCGGCTCGTACGGTGGAGGCTTATGCCGACGAAAATGCCAATATTATCTATGGCCAGATTATCGACGAAAACCTTGAAGACGAAATTCGTATTACCGTTATCGCGACCGGTTTCAAATCGGTCCCCGCGCAGTCTCCGGGCGATTACTCGCGCAAAGATATGTTCGCGTCGACGGCGCCTGCGGCTCTGTCCAATAAGACAGAACCGGCGCGTCCCTCTTATCAACAGCCCAGCTATCAGCAGCCTTCTTCTCAAGATGGCCGTTTTGCAGACGAGGATTACATCCCTGACTTTCTGAAACGTCAGCGCTAAATTTGTTTTGCAGGATAAAATGACGACCCTTGAACTCGTGAATCCACGTCTGTCCGAGGGTCGTTTTATGTCTGTTTGCGCCTTGACCGATGAAAGCCTTTTTGATCAGATTGGCGTGCGTGTCGCTTTCACGCAGCGCGGTGGCGGGGTGAGTCAAGGTGGCTACGGTTCTCTCAATCTCGGGAGTCATGTCGATGACGATTCGGCAAAGGTGCGGGAAAACAGGCGCCTTGTTCGGGCGGCTTTCGGGGTCGAAGAAGCCCCTTGCGTTGTTCCGAACCAAATCCATGGCGACACGGTGCTTACGGTGTCGGATGCTGAAAGCGTCTCGTATGTACAGCAGGATGCCGACCAGGGTGCTGATGGCGTTATCGTTGCCGTCCCCCGCATTGCGTCACTGCTTTGTTTTGCTGACTGTATGCCGGTGATTATCGTGTCTCCGACCGGACATTTCGCTGTCGTGCATGCAGGATGGCGCGGTGTCGAGAACGAGATTGCCGCCAAAGCGGTTCGTTTGCTAGCCGATCTTGATGCGGCGATACTTGGCGATCGGGCCGCGCGCAGCTTCAATGTTTACCTGGGCCCCTATATCCATGCCGAATGTTTCGAGACTTCGTCGGAAGTTCACCATCGTTTCACCGACAAGTTTGGTGGAAGATGCGCTCTCGATTCTCGCCATATCGATCTGGGGCAGGCTCAACGGGTGAGCCTGTGCGCCGCCGGAATTGACGGGGATCGTATTGCCGATGCGGGTGTTTGCACGGTGTGTGAAAACGATCTTTATTTTTCTTATCGTGCGCAAAATGGCCGGTGTGGACGTCATGGAGCGTTCGCGGTATTGTTTTAAGGAGAACTCTTGAGTATTGCAACGCGATATCTTCGCTTACGTACGGAAATCGATGAAAGTTGCCGTGCGTGCGGAAGAGCACCGGAGGAAGTTTTGCTTTTGGCGGTGTCTAAGACGGTCGGCGTTCCTGAGGTACGTGAAGCCATTGCTGCCGGCGCTCATGCCTTCGGAGAGAATCGCCCCGATCTCTTGGCTGTAAAGCAGGCTGAACTACCTCAAGAGGCCTGGCATTTTATCGGTAACGTGCAATCGCGTAAAATTCCGGAAATCGTTGCGCATGCGGCGCTTATCCATTCACTGTATGAACCGCAACACATCGCCCGCGTCAATGTGGCAGCGGAGGCGCTGGGAAAGGTTCAGCGGATTCTCCTTGAGGTCAATGTGTCGGGGGAGGAAAGCAAATCAGGACTTGCGCCCGATGCGGTGGAGGAAATGCTGCATTACTGCGAGAGCTTTTCCCATGTAAAGATTTGCGGGTTGATGACCATGGCCCCTCAAGGGGATTTAGTGGCAGCTTCCGCGTGCTTCGAGGGACTTGCCGCGCTTCGCGATAAACTTATGATTGATGTTTGCCCTGGTATTTCCAATGCTGATTTGCATGAGCTTTCTATGGGAATGAGTGAAGATTGGCAGTGCGCACTACCTTTGGGCGCTACTATGGTCCGTATCGGAAGAGCGGTCTTTGACGACGCTTTTGAGTAAAAAACAATTCCGACACCCTTTTAACACTTTGGTGTCGTCGGTGTTTGCGGAAAAGAACGCGACGAGGGTCGCGTCGGCAAATGCCAAAGATGCCTCGTTTGAGGCCGACACGAGCAGGAGCGATAACGATTATGTCTAAATTCTCTCGATTCCAGGATAGTGATATGCTTTCGGGAATCAAAAACAAACTCGGTTTAGCCGATGATTCTTCTCGCAATGCTGATGCTTACTACGACGATTACGAGGAAGACATGAGCGAGCCTGTCGAAGAATCTGCCTATGCGGGCGATTATGCCTACGATAATTCCCCGTCGGTTTCGACGCGACCCGGAAGACAGGGAAGCTCTTCTCGTTACGATAGCACCCGGCCGCATCTGGTTTCTTTCAATGACGTTCGTGCGAATACGCAGATCCCCGACAGTCTCAATCGCGATCCTTTGCCGCCGCGCCGCACATCTTCTGCATATCCGGGACCTACCTCTCGCGCCATGACCGACTACAGCGCCTACGCTCCCACAGCAAGCGCTGCACCGGCTCCTGTTACCGCCTCGCGTGAACGTTCCACCGGGTATGAATCTCTTTTTGCTCCGACTGCAGCCTCCTCTTCTCCGCAGCAGCCCTCGCTGTCTGTTCAGACAACAGCCACAACGGGATTCGATCCCTATCAAGCCTACGAAGGGTCCGGTATTCCTGTGTATAATCCACAACGCGCCATGACGGTTATCAAGCCAGCAAGCTACGATGAAGTTGAAACGGTAGCGAAATCTCTGAAAGCAGGCGATGTTGTCGTGCTGCAATTGCGCAACACTCCCAGCCAGCTTTCAAAACGAATTCTCGATTTCGCTTTCGGTGTTTCGAGCGCTCTTGATGCGAGCGTCGATTGCGTTGCCGACAAGGTGTTCGTCATCACGCGCGTCAAAGAGTTGACTGCGGACGAGCGGACGAAGCTGCGCAACCAAGGAGTGTTTTAGGGTGATGCCGATTTCTTCGACAACGCGCATTGCGCTGATCGGTGGCGGGAAAATGGGCGAGGCTATTATGGGCGGATGGATTGCCTCCCGTGAGGCACCTGCTGCAGTTCTTAATAAAGATAATTTTATTGTCGCCAATCCCGGCCAATCTCGACGAGAATATCTCACCGAACGTTACGGTGTTGCTTGCGTGGCGGATGCGACGGCAATCGAATCCGCTGATATCGTGATTCTTGCGGTGAAGCCTCAAGTTATGATGGGGGTTCTTGAATCTATCGCTTCCCGGCCCTTTGCGCAGGAAGCTCTGTTCGTCTCCATTGCCGCGGGGCTTGGGACCGATCGTCTCGAAGCTGCTTTACCCCAGCATTGCTCACTTGTTCGCACGATGCCCAATGTTGCCCTTTTGGTGGGCGCAGGTACGACGGCGGTGTGTGCTGGCGCGAAAGCTACAGCCGAAGAATGTCTGCAGGTGCGCGATCTGTTCGCCTGTCTCGGCAGTGCTTACGTGGTCGATGAAGGCGATATGGATGCCGTTGGTGCCTTAAGTGGTTCCGGTCCGGCTTACGTTGCTGCTCTCGTTGAGTATTTGCGCGATGCGGGAGTACGGCAGGGGCTTGGAGCCGACCTGGCTGAAAATCTTGCGCTGCAAACCGTATATGGTACTGCTCAACTCATTCGGGAAACGGGGCAGGCGCCCGAAGAGGTGCGACTTTCCGTTTGTAGCCCCGGTGGTAGTACGTTGGCGGCACTTGCCGCTATGGATAGCTGCAATATCGCTGCCGCCTACGATGCCGGTGTCGCCGCTGCGGTGCATCGCAACCAGGAGTTGGGCGCATGTTAACTTTACCGGCGGTTATAGTCGCCCTTTCAAATACGTACTCGATGGTGATTTTCGTCTACATCATGATGTCGTGGCTGCCCACCGATCGGGGGATACTTGCCGATATCTATCACCTATTGGGAAGATTTTGTGACCCCTACCTTAATATTTTCAAGAAATTGATTCCGCCCATTGGGGGAATGCTCGATGTGACTCCAATTATTGCTCTTCTTGTACTACAATTTGGTGTAAGACTTATTGTTGGTTTGTTTTAAAGACCTGCAGTTTTGTTGAACGAAACGATACGGAGGAAATCCCCATGGCTATCTCATCGACCGACATCCAAAATCAAAGTTTTTCAATCGATCGCAAAGGATACAATGTCGATGAAGTCGATGTATTCCTTGAGCGTGTTGCAGGTGAAATCGATGCTCTCAACGATCAGGTTGCTCAGCTGAACGGTCAAATTGACGAACTCTCTTTTGCTCCGCAGGACGAGATGGTTCACTACGATGTCCCCGTATCGACTGAACTGGTCGACACGAGCGACAAGGATGCTCTCATCGCCGATCTCCAGCAGCAACTCGAAGAGCGTAAGGGTGAAGACAATGCAATTGCCAAAGCGCTCATCACCGCGCAGCGTTCGGGCGACGAAGTGGTTGCTAAGGCGAAAAGCGACGCTGAAACGATGCGTCAAGATGCCGAAGATGAGGCTCGCCGCATTCTCGACAAGGCTAATAACGAAAAACAACGTATTCTCGATACGATTTCGCAGCTGCAATCCGACCGCGAAACTGCTCGTACTGATTATCAGGATATGCTCAAAGAGTTCATCACCTCTGCCACCAAGAAGCTTTCCGAAGTGGGGGGAGATTCCCTTCTTGCCGCAGCTCCTGCTGAAGCGGCACAGCATCACGGTGGTCGTGTGATGCCTCGCGCCCAGGCTCCGATTCGTCGTGAAGTCAGCTCGAGCGTCGCCACCTACACTACGCCTCCGGCGAATAATGTCGTTATTACCCCAGCTGCTCCGAAGCCTTCCAAACCTGAAAAAGATCTTTCAGGATTTGGTGATGCCGATGATGGGTTCGAGTTCGAAGACGTCGAATAGCTCTTTAGCCTGACGGTGGGTGACGAGTTTTGCCATCATGAAATGAGGGTGGCGATTCGCCAGTAAAACTCCATGGTTTATGCAAGACATCAACCCCTGCATGCTGTTATCATAGGTGGGTAAACCACTGCATATTACGGATTGATAAGAGGCATGCGCATGGCATTCGTCCACCTTCATAACCACACCGAATATTCCCTGCTCGATGGCGCGACGCACGTGAAAGATATGGTGCGGCGCGCCGCCGAATTAGGCATGCCTGCTGTTGCCGTCACCGATCACGGGGTGATGAGTGGCGTTCCCGAGCTATCCGAAGCCTGTGACGACGTCGAGAAGGAAACGGGCGTGCGGGTGAAGCCTCTTTTCGGTTGCGAAGTGTATTTCACCGTCGATGAAGAACTGCGTCGCGATATCAAACCGAAGCTCTACCACATGCTGTTGATTGCGAAGACCAACGAGGGCTATCACCATCTGGTGCGTCTCGTGTCGGAATCGCACGTCGACAATTTTTACTACAAGCCGCGCACGACTTTTTCCATGCTTAAGAAATACGGCAAGGGTATCATCGGTTCGAGCGCTTGCATTGCAGGTATCATTCCTAAGCTGCTCGATAACGGTCAATTCGATGAGGCTGTTATGTGGGCAAAAAAGTTTGCAAGTGTTTTCGATCCGGGCGATTTCTACATTGAACTTCAAAATCAGGGTATCGTTACCGATGCCGGTCTGACGCAAACCGAACTCAATCATCAGTTGACGCGCGTTGCGCAGGCGGCGGGCCTTAAAACTATTGCCACCAACGATTTCCACTATCTCACACACGATGCGGCTCGAGCGCAAGATATCATGCTGTGCATCGGCACGGGTTCGACGTTTGATGATCCGAACCGTATGCGTTTTTCAAACGATCAGTTCTACATGAAGACCGAAGAGGAAATGCGCGATGCGCTCAAAGACTTTCCTGAAGCCTGCGACACGACGGTTGAGGTTGCCGAAAAGGTTGATGTCGTTTTGGAGCGCGAAGCGGTTTTGCCGCGTTTTCCCTTGCCTGAGGGCGAAACCGAGGAAAGCTATTTTCGTAAGCAGTGCATGAAGGGTCTTCATCATCGCTATGGAGAAACACTTTCCCAAGATGTGATGGATCGCTATGAACACGAAGCGGGTGTTATCATCAAGCAAGGGTTTCCTGCGTACTTTTTGATCGTGCAGGAATACATCCAGTGGGCGAAAGATAATGGCATCGGTGTGGGGCCGGGCCGTGGTTCTGCTGCTGGCTCCATCGTGGCGTATGCGCTCAGCATCACCGACCTCGATCCGTTACCCAACGGCTTGCTGTTTGAGAGATTTCTTTCCGAAGAGCGGGTGGAAATGCCCGATATCGATGTCGACTTCGACGATGCGCGCCGCGGTGAGGTTTTGGACCACGTACGCGATGTGTACGGCGAAGATCACATCGCCGGTGTTATCACCTTCGGTAAGTTGCAGGCAAAAAATGCTATTCGCGATGCGGCACGCGTCCTCGACAAGCCGTATAACGTGGGTGATAAGCTTTCCAAGATGGTCGGTGACGAACTGGGTATTACGATAGCGAAGGCCCTTGATCAGAACCCCGATCTAAAAAAAGCCTACAATACCGATGCGGAATGTAAGGCTGTTCTCGATGCCGCCCTTTCCATCGAAGGTCATATTCGCGGCGAGGGTGTACATGCCTGCGCCACGATTATCTGCCGCAACCCTCTTGCTGATCACGTGCCGGTCAAGCGTGACACGAAGGGCGGCGGTATCATCACGCAGTTCGACGGCCACTACACGCCGGAACTCGGTTTGCTTAAGATGGACTTTTTAGGTCTGCGCACCCTCGGTGTAATCAGTCGTGCCTGCAACAATATCAAAGAGCGCTTTGGGGTTGAAATCAAGCCTGACGAAATTCCGCTCGACGATCCGAAATCGTTTGAACTTATGTGCGGCGGCAACATGGATGGTCTTTTTCAGGTGGAAAGCGCTCTCTATGTCGGACTGTTCGCGCGCATGAAGCCGCGCACGTTTTCCGACGTCGTCGCAGCCATCGCCCTTAACCGTCCCGGTCCGCTCGAATCGGGCATGGTCGACGAATTCGTTAACGCTCGCCAAGGCAAGGTTGCGGTGCATTATTACGACGATCGTCTGCGCCCCATTTTGGAAGAAACCTATGGCACGATGGTTTACCAGGAACAGATCATGCAGGTTTCCATGGCGATGTGCGGCTTTTCTGCTGGCAAGGCTGACAAGCTTCGTAAGGCCATGGGTAAGAAAAAACTCGACATCATGCAGCTGTTGCAGGAAGAATGGAATACCGGCGCGGTCGAAAACGGCTTTTCCCTCGAGATTGCCAAACAGATTTGGACGGATGCGGAAAAATTCGCGAAGTACGCGTTCAATAAAAGTCACTCGGCGGCATACGCGGTTATTGTCATGCGTACAGCCTATCTCAAGGCCCATTATCCCCATGACTATATGGCGGCTACGCTATCGAGCTATATGGGAAATTCAGATCGCCTGATCAAATATATTGCAAGCTGTAACCATTCGGGTATTCCCGTGCTACCCCCCGACATCAATTCGTCCAATCTCGAATTCACGCCAACCGATGAAGGGGTACGTTTCGGTCTGGCCGGCGTGCGCGGTGTCGGTGAAAAGGTTGTTGAAGAAATCATCGTAGAACGCAAGCGCAACGGTAAATATTCCTCCCTGCATGATTTCGTGAATCGTGTCGATACGCGCGTCTATAACCGCAAAACGCTCGAGGCGCTCATCAAGGCCGGTGCTTTCGATTCGACGGGCTACACGCGCAGACAGTGCATGTATTTCGTTGACGAAACCCCGCTGCTCGATGGCGCTTCGAAGCGCCAAAAGGATCGAGATAGTGGTCAGGTCAGCATGTTCGATATGTTTGCCGATGATCCGGAGTCGGGCTTCGATGAGCCCATTCCTCAGCCGGACGGCGTTGAGTGGGATAAGAAGACCCTGCTCACCTACGAAAAGGAAATTCTCAAGATCTATGTTTCCGATCATCCGCTGCGTCCCTACGAAGCGGCTATCTCACGTATGACCAAGTTCACCATGGGAGAATTGACCGAACGAGAAAAGGAAATTCCTTCGGCTACTTTCGTCGGCATGGTTTCCGGGGTTTCAACGAAGATTACCAAACGCGGTACGAAAATGGCCAACTTCACGCTTGAGGACACAACGGGCCACATGGAGTGCGTTTGCTTCAAATACGACGATTTCGCCGAAGAGCTTTTTGAGGATGCTATCGTGAAGATCAAGGGTAAGTTTGAGCATTCCGACCGAGGCAATCAACTGCTCGCCTTTGAGGTGAAGGCGCTTGAATTGACCGGCTCGGAGGCTGGTTCTGCACCGGCTCATCTTGAGTTGAGTATCAAGGCGGGCGATTTCAACCAGACCGCATCCTTGCGACTTAATCGCATTCTGCAGTCGCACCCGGGTCGCGACGGAGTCGTGCTTTTGGTGCAACAGGCTGATGGTCGCAAGTTCAGGGCCGAATTGCCTTTGATGGTTGATTCGTCTTCGTCGATGATGCTGTCTGAGATACTCGATCTTTTTGGGTATGCGGCTTGGCACCCTCTCGCCTCCTAGTAACCTGACGGCGCGTTGTGGCGGCCAGCTAGCGCCTCAAAACTCTCGTAACCTTCGCACGCGTACAGGGAGTACGCTTAGCTCAGGCTT
>JAVWAI010000001.1:0-134534 GCA_036650075.1 Raoultibacter sp. | reverse complement strand
TCGCTGCAAAGTGTACTACTGCGACATACGTCAGTCTCAGCAGAAAGGTAGGTGTGAGCGAAACCACGTAGAGTTGCGCAAGCTTTTACCCAAGGGTTGTGGCATATCTTTCGACAAGCTAGATGAGCGCGATATGGCGTGTGTCATGAGCCAGCTCAACTCCGAGCCGAGGGGCAAGTTTGCAGGACTTTCCCCTATAAAACTCATGAAAGCCGCCATGCCCGATGATGCCGAATCCTTTTTAGACGTCCTCGGTATCGAAGATATCGCCTACGGGAATTTAAACCTCACCGTCGAGGCAATCCATGCAGAACGAAGAAAGCGCGGCCTCCCAGACTTAATCTAGAATCTATTCGCTAACCAAATAGCTACCGAACAATCCGTATAGATAAGTCTGCGAGCAGACCTTGCGGGTATGGCGAAGCTGTGCTCTTAAACTCATCTGGACAAACAAACGATTCACCTTGACCTGCAGATCCTCTCGTCTAGCGAACACCCCAAGGTTCATTCGCTGTCCTGTTAACTGCGAGAACGTCCTGCAGCATCGAGGTGTTCGGCTGACATTGCAATTCAACCCGTCTTTCTCTCTCTACGGAAATGAACTGGGCTTTCTATGAAAAAAGCTTGGGCACGCCCGGTGTTTTCACTCATCGATCCAGCAAGATTTACGCGGAACCCTAAACCTCAGACCCGCGTCCACCGCCGCGGCCTTGTCCTTGGCCTTGTCCTTGTCCTTGTCCTTGTCCTTGTCCTTGTCCGTTATGGCTACCGGCCCCCTGACCAGAACCTGCGTTTTGACCATCGAAGCCCCCTTTGTCCACTCCCGCTTCTCCGCGGCCCTTACCGCCGGAACCACGTTCATAAGCGAGGTCTTCACTGCTGATACCCAGCGACAGGGCTCTATCATGCAATTCGCTCATGGTCATCTGCCCACACTGTTCAGCGGTAATCGAAGAATCAACCTCGTGCATAAGAAGGTATAGACGGTACTTCCCCATCCCCACGCCAGCGGCCTTGGCGGCAGAATGATCTTCGGGAGCCATCGTGGAGCAGGAGTAGTTGCCGTTGCCACGCCGGCCCACACAGTTTTCGCTGGCGACTTCAATCGTCGACACCTGCGTCTGGCTGTTGCAAGCAACGTTAATCGCAACGAAAGATTCCTCTTTCAAATATCCCTCTTCGGTTTCCGCTTGTAACAGTTCTTCAAGGGCGACTTCGTAATTCTTGCCTATAATTGATGTTTTATCCAAAACTCGGCGACCGTCATCGTTGTAGGCCGTCGCACTCACTATCATATCGAAGCGGTTGATACCGAGCCCGATAGAAGGATTCACATCGATATCGACATAGGCAGTTTCCGTCGCATACGCCGCGTAGCCGCCAACCCCCACCATGAGCATACAGAGACACGCTGCGACGGCAATGCCAATCCGCTGGCCAAACGTGACACGACGCTTTATCTTGGCGGTCGGTCGAAGCGGTGCAGGAGCCCTGTGATTTTCAGTAGACGTCTCACGTGCCGCATCTATCGAGGCAAGCGCAGCCTTCTTGAGATGTGCCGGCATTTCGATTGCGTCGAAAGCCTCTTTAACGCGTTTTTCCATATCGTTCATGCCAAGGCCTCCTTCAGCTGTTGCTTGCCGCGCGCAATCCAAGAGTACACTGTATTTACGGGGGCATTGAGTATCGTAGCGATTTCAGGTGCGGTGTACCCTTCGTAAAGCGCAAGGTAGACCGGTGTTTTTGGAGGATCGCCCAGTTCATCCATGGCGTCAAGAACCTCCTGAATCACGGAATCACACCCCTCCCCTGCAGGTGCTGCCGGTTCAACACCACTTGCCAGACCCGCATCAAGGGAAACATTTTTTCGATGAGCCGCCCGCATTATATCTTTGCAGGTATTGGAGGCAACGCGAATAAGCCAGGCTTTGCGGTGCTCGCCGTCAGCGAACACCGCATCATGTAGAGAGTATTTAAGGAAGACTTCCTGAAATGCATCCTGAGCGTCAGCGGAAGAATCGGAAGTGAGCACGCACACCCTCCACACCGTGTCACCATGGGTGTCAATCGCCTGCTCCACATCTCGAGAATCCCGCACGAAAACGCCCCCCTTACCGAGCCGTCACTACCTCACTAAGCGCGATGCCCCCGTCCGCCGCCGTTGCCGCCGCGTCCGCCACCCTGCCCGGCGTTGTCGCAGACACCGTTGCCGTCAGCGTCGACATAGCCCGCACCATTGCCCTGGCCGCGTCCGCCGCCCTGGCCGGCGTTGTCGCAAAGGCCATTGCCGTCAGCATCGACGAAACCTTGGCCATTACCATTACCCTGCCCGGCGTTGTCGCAGACACCGTTGCCGTCAGCGTCGACAAAACCCTGGGCTGCCACCTGCTGGACGGGTGCGCTTTTGTCGATGGCAACCTCAGCTGCAGGAGTTTGCGCTCGCTCGGTTACAGCTGCCTGCTCGACGGGCTCGGAAGCAGTCTGCCACCCATTGCCTCCGGCCGCAAAAGCGACAGTCGGCAGAGCAACAACAGCGAGAAGACCGGTTAAGGCAATTGCAACAGTTTTCTTTTTCATGATTAGCTCCTTCGTTTCTTGACTTATACCTACAACACGATTCAGCCAAGCGAATCCTTGCAAGAAATTCAAAAAAAGATAAAAAGTTTTGCGCGTCATGAGCATTCCGCACAAAGGCAGGTCAACGAACGCGAGCGACCTCATCTACTATGCAGTATAAAACAAAACGCCGATCACGAAGATCGACGTTTTGCCCTGCTTTCTTTAAAGCGGTTACACACCGCCCGTTTTATACCAGTTTGACGAACTTTCGCTTACCAACCTGAAGCGTCGCGCCATCCAGGAGAGAAGGATCGACGTTGTAGCAACCCGCATCAACCGCAACGCTATTGATTTTCACGCCGCCGCCATCAATGAGGCGACGCACTTCGCCCGCAGACTGAGCAAGCCCTGCGTCAGCCAGAAGTTTGGCGAGATATACCTTGCCCTCATCGTTTGGCGTCAAATCCGCAGCGTATTCGGGGATATCAGTAGGCATATCGTGCTGCTTGAAGACGCGATCAAATTCAGCTTCTGCCCCGACCGCCGCTTCGGCACCGTGATATGCCGCGACAATATTCTTCGCTAAATCGCGCTTCACGCGATTGGGGTGCAAGCTTTCGTCGGTCAATCCCGCCTCGACCGCATCGATTTCGCTTACAGATAACGTCGAAGCTAGGCGATAGTATTTCACCATGATTTCGTCAGGGATGGACATGACCTTACCGAACATATCGGCAGGTTCGTCGGTCAATCCGATGTAGTTGCCATAGCTTTTCGACATCTTTTGGACACCGTCAGTACCCTCAAGCAGGGGAAGCGTGAAGCACACCTGTGGGTCCATATCCATCTTTTCCATCAATTCACGACCGGCCAGCAGGTTAAACAGCTGATCCGTACCGCCCATTTCGACATCGGCCTCGATGACAACGGAGTCGTAAGACTGCATGACCGGGTAGAGGAATTCATGCAAGCTGATAGACTGATTGTTCGCATAACGATTGTGAAAGTCATCGCGCTCAAGAATGCGAGCGACGGTAAAGTTGCTCATGAGCTTTAAAAGGCTGGCCATATCGAGAGTGAGCAACCATTCTGAGTTGTAACGCAGTGTCGTTTTCTCGGAATCAAGAATCTTAAACGCCTGATCAACGTAGGTCTGCGCGTTCACGGCAATCTGCTCGGACGTCAGCTGAGGACGCGTGGTGTTGCGGCCGGAAGGGTCGCCAATCAATGCAGTGCCGTCCCCGACGATCAGCGTGACATGATGCCCAAGATCTTGAAACGCACGCAATTTGCGCAGGGGAACCGCATGCCCCAGATGGATATCGGGAGCAGTGGGGTCAACACCCAACTTGATATTGAGCGGTCGACCGCTTTTTAATTTTTTAAGCAAAGCGGCTTCAGGCACGATTTGCGCCGTACCGGATTGCAGGATATGAAATTGTTCTTCAGCTGAAAGCATCGTCTGTTCGTTCCTTCGCTTCTTCGTTTGGTCCTTGTGCCAAGATTCTAGCACAGGGCGCAATTCAATCGGAAAGTCGCTATTGTACGCCACGGAATATATGACCGGTCGTAGCACCCTCGGTTTTCGACAAGGCATCGCCGGTTTTAAGCGCAATGTCACGAGCGCGAACCACCCGCGCGACCGCCTCGGTCGTTTCGGCCACGTTCATGAGTGTCGTATCTACCATGAAGGCCGAAATGCCAGCACGAATCAAATCGGGAGCGAGATGGGCAAGATCAAGCTGGACCGCATTATAGAGATGGCTTCGGCCGCAGCAATCAGTGATGATTGTCATTTCGTAGTCTTTGCGATCCTTGAAGTAGTGCGGACTCTTACGGCGGGCACAGGTTGCACACTGCTGGTCACAGGGACCCTGACTCATCAAGAGACAGTGTTCACACACCATTAATTCCGTCGCTCCTAAAACGGTTAGACCAAGCGAAACGGGAGTGTTGGTTCCCAATTCGGTAATCTGCGGAAGAGAGAGCTCAGGGGAAAGCCAAACGCGCTGCGCTCCTGCGTCGCAAACAGTTTGTAAAGCAAGACGATTCGTAACGGGGAGATGCGGCCCAACTTCGGGCATGGCTCCTGCGTCGTAGGCGCGCCGCAGCTGACCAAAGCTTTCGACGAAAACAGATTTGTCAGATTTGACCTGTTCCCACACGTCAAAATCAATGAGAGCTTCGCGCGACTTGCCCACCAAGTCATGATCGACCACAGGAAGTGCGGTAATGGCCTGCTTGGGATAACCGGCCTGTTCGACCGTCCCGGAAAGCTGGCCGGCAACAACCGCTTCGCCCCGTTTGTAGTTGAGGGCCGGCACGTAAATCAGCTCGGCACCGGCCCGCTTGGCAGCACGAGCACAGGCAGGGTTCGTGGCCCACGCGGCCACAACGCAACCATGCTGCGGACGCGCCGGACGATCATTGCGCTCGACAACGCGAGGCAGCGTGCGTCCCTTGCTTGGGGCGAGAATTTCCTGCTCAAGCTCTTCAAGCGCGCGAGCGCGCAGCTTGTGAAGCTGAGAAAAACCAATACCGACACCCTCATCGACCGCCGCCTCAAAAGAAGTCAGCTCGAAAGGCGTATTGCCCAAACGACCGATATGCTCACTTACCTCACCTGCGGTAACCGCTTTAGTGCGGGCAGCTTCAACCACATCCCCTTTATAGGAAATAGCGGTACCGGCGGCAGTGGCGAAAGAAAGTTCGATGGGCGAACCGATATGGAGAACGGCTTTGCCGACAATCGGCACTTTCGGCTGCAGAGCATCATCGACGTAGGCTGCTGTAGCGTCGCGCACACGGAAAACGCGGTCACCTTTGCCAACATGCTTTGCAACGCTCATGCGAACGTTGCCGTCTTTGTCAATATCGAAATCACCGAGCGTGTGCGTAAAATGCCCGTTGTTCGTCCAAAATTCGAGCACGTCGCCGCGATTGAGCTCCTCCTCGACCGAAACGGACACCAAATTGTCTCGAGCGAAGGAAACGCGCCCGATGAAGACGCCTCTATTATTGGGACGGCCGTAACTCATAATGTCATTGCCACGCAAACCATCAAGGTAGGCCGTTGTAAATCCGCGAGAAAACACTCCGGAAAGCATCTTCTTTTCTTTATCAGTAACCGTGACCGCACCTCCAGCAATCACCCGATCAAGGACGCCGCGATAGACGGTCGTAACCGCAAAAACGTATTCAGCCGATTTCATGCGTCCTTCGATTTTGAACGAAGCGACACCGGCGGCCACAAGATCATCAATTTTTTCAATCGCGCAAAGATCCTTCGGGGAAAGCAGATGCTCGCCCGGAGCCTCAAGATTTTTGCGCAACGCACGATTATGCAACTCATAAGGCAAGCGACACGCCTGGGCACAGACGCCTCGATTTGCCGAACGACCACCGATCAAAGACGACATGAAGCATTGCCCTGAATAACAGACACACAATGCGCCATGCGCAAACACTTCGATTTCCACGCCCAACACCGCAGCTTCAGCACATAAACGCTCGATTTCACCCACCGAAAGCTCGCGCGCCAAAGTGACCCGCTTGACGCCCAGAGCGGCAAGCGAGGCAAGACCTGCCGCATTATGAATGTTCATCTGCGTTGAAGCATGAACGCGCGCTCCAGGCAACGTGCGAACGACTTCTGCGACAACACCGACATCCTGCACGATGAACGCATCAACACCCGCACGATGAGCCTGACGCACCAATTCCATAACCGATTTCGCTTCTTCGGGGAGTATTGCGGTGTTTACCGTCAGATAGACACGAACCCCTCGAAGGTGAGCGAAATCGCAGGCTTCGGAGAGATTCTCCAAAGTGAAGTTATCGGCACTGCGGCGTGCGTTAAACTGCTCGGCCCCTAGATACACCGCATCAGCCCCGGCACGCACCGCGGCATGCAGGCAGGTCATGTTGCCCGCTGGCGCCAAAAGCTCGGGTTTCGCTTGGTTCATGTGACTATCCCATCTCTATTGGATATCCACCTGAAGCATTATCAGGAAGATACAGATATCATTTCGAATTTCAAAGCTTACCATCCTGGAACCCCGCAAAGGACGCAGGAGGCCCTCAAAAGACCAATCTGCAGAAAAGTCCTAAGCTTTAAGGCTTTTTACCAGGAAGTTTCGCTATAGTGTTTTTATGAAGAGAAGGCGTAAACAACGGGAAGTACATTCACATGCCGGCGCATGGGGTGCCTGTATCGTTCTGCTTTCGCTCTGCCTCGCACTTGCGGGCTTCATCCAGGGCGGTATCGCTCTTGTCGACTCATGGCTCGAAGACCTCCCTGATGTATCCGATGCTTCCGCTTTCGCCTATGCCGAAAAGACGCGCGTGTATGCCGATGACGGAGCGACTCTTCTTGCGGAGTTTTTTTTGGAAAACCGTGAGCCGGTCACCCTCGACGCCGTAAGTCCTCTCATTATCAGTGCCACCATCGCGACAGAGGATAGCCGTTTCTACGAGCACAATGGCATCGACCCCGTCGGCATCGCTCGTGCCCTATGGCGCAACCTCAACGGAGGAGAGATTGAAGGCGCATCGACTATAACTCAGCAACTCGTTCGTAATACTGTCCTTAAGAACGAAGCTAAAGAGGTCAGCTTCAAGCGAAAAATCCGCGAAGCCAAACTGGCGATGCAGCTGGAAGAAGTTTATTCCAAAGACGAAATCCTTATTATGTACCTCAACACTATCAATTATGGTGACGGTTGTTATGGTGTCGAAGCTGCATCCCGAAGCTATTTCCAGAAAACGGCAGCAACGCTTACGCTTAACGAAGCGGCGCTCCTCGCCGGTATCCCCCAGTCCCCAACCTATTTGAACCCCAAAACCAATCCCGAGGCCAGCCTCGAAAGACGCAACATCGTCCTCACCCGCATGCTCGACACGCAAGCCATCGACCAAGCCACCTACGAAACCACGGTTGCCGAACCCTTGCCTCTCAACCCGGCACCCCCTCTGGCAGCTGACGGCATCCACCTTTATCCCTACTTCACCAGCTATGTTCGTGAATTGCTCCTAACAACTTTCGATGACGCCACCGTGTTCAAGGGGGGTCTCACCGTACTCACGACACTTGATGTTCCCACGCAAGATGCCGCCGAACGAGCGGCGGCTAATAAAGAAGCAAATATCGACAGCGACCTGGAAGTTGCCTTGACGGCGGTTGATCCTGATACCGGGTTTATCAGGGCGCTAGTTGGCGGCCGCGATTACTATGCCGACCAATATAATCTAGCCACGCAGGCACATCGATCTCCCGGCTCTTCCTTTAAAACATTCACCCTGGTCACGGCACTCGAAGCGGGTATCAGCCCCCAGACGAGCGTTGACTGCTCTTCGCCGGCAACCCTCGGCACCTGGCGCGTAGAGAACTACGGCAACGCCCAATACGGTACGCGCACCCTTGCGAATGCTTTTGCAATCTCATCGAATACCGGATTTGCACGCCTGATTACCTACCTCACGCCCGAAAAAGTCGTTGAGGTTGCCAAGCGCATGGGTATCGAAACCGAACTTGACCCCTTTCCTGCTTTGACGCTCGGCGCGAAAGAGGTAACCGTCCGCGAAATGGCCGGCGCCTATGCCACGATTGCCTCAGGCGGCATACAGCGCGATACCGTTGCTATCAAACAGGTCATTGACAGAAATGGCACCGATATCACTCCGGCCCGGAGAGCGGAGCTCCCAGCATTAACCCCGGAAATCGCCTGTGCGGCAAGAAAGGTTATGGAAGGGGTCGTCACGAACGGAACCGGTACTGCGGCACGACTTGCCAACGGGCAACCGGTGGCGGGCAAGACCGGCACTTCCGAAGAGTGGAATGACAGCTACTTCTGCGGAATCACGCCGCAGCTTTCGGTTGCGGTTTGGTTGGGCGCTCGCGTTCAGCGGCAAATGCCCGAATGGGTAACCGCAACCAGTGTGTTCAGTGACTTCATGGACCAGGTGCTTGGCGGACAGCCGATCGAGCAATTCCCCACGGCACAGGACCCCGTCTATAAACCGGTATACGATGCAACACTTCACATCGGAACTTCGGGGTATTCTAAGTCACCGGGGAATTACAATAACAACTCCAGCAATGGCAACCACAACAACTCTTCCAATAATGACAACTATTCGAACAGCGGTAATTACGCCAATGGCGGTGCCGGCAATAGTAATGTCGAAACACCTACCACACCGAACACGGGAGGGGAAACCCCGCCCAACAATCCTAATCCACCCGGCAGCAGTACGGAGACCAACTGATTTCCACTAGCCTAAAGGGTATTTTTTAGCCTAAATCAGTTGCGGCTTTATCTGCCGCCTCAAGTTTCTTAATGCCTTCATCGTACTGGCTCTGAATTTCCTTCAAACGGCCATCGTAGGTCGCGTAGTCGAAAGGCGCGGCTTCGGTTGCACTGTTAATGTCGGAGAACAAACCGACATAGGAGTTCAACGCGTCTTTCAGGCTCTTACAACCCTCAACATATTGAGTATGAACATCCTTTAAGACATCGGGAGGTGTCAGCGATTCGAGCTGAGAGAGACTCTTGAAGGCATTGTCTGCCTGCGTCTTCATGGTAACGGAATCACCACGAGAAACAGCCTCATCAAATGATTTAAGACGACTGTTGAGGTCGTCCATGGACTGATTGACCTGCGCCATATATTGGCGATTCGCGGCCTGCTCTTCATCGACCGCCTTATTCGGGGCAGCACAACCCGCCAAAGCCACGACCAGCAGAACGCTTACACAAACAACACTGAGAATACGGAATCTCGATTTCATAATTGCCTTTCGTTTCATTATTAACTCAAATAGCCCTGAAAACGAGCCACGCCATACCGGGAAAATCCAGCGAAAGATGCCGGAGCAACCGTTCCCCCACCGCCGGGAGCCGTATCACCACCGGTACCGCCGCCACCGCTGGGGGGAGGAGTATCACCACCGGTACCGCCACCGCTGGGGGGAGGAGTATCGCCACCGGCACCACCGCCGCCTGGCGTATCACCTCCGCCACTAGGGGGAGTTCCCCCACCACCACTGGGAGGCGTATCGCCTCCACCGCTGGGGGGAGTTCCCCCGGGCGTGGTGCCTCCAGGGGTGGTGCCTCCGGAGGTAGTTCCACCGGAGGTAGTTCCACCGGTGCCGGGAGTGGATGATGGCGAGGAGCTGTTACTCCCGCCATCATCACCGGAAGAGTAGTTGCCGCTTGAACCGGAGGAACCTCCCCCATTGATATGGAGGCTCGCATCGTAAACCGACTTGTACACGGGATCCTGCGCCGTAGGGAATTGCTCGATCGGCTGCCCGTCAAGCACCTGGTCCATGAAGTCACTGAACACGCTGGTCGCAGTAACTCCTTCAGGCATTTGTCGCTGAACGCGAGCACCCAACCAAACAGCAACCGAAAGCTGCGGCGTGACCCCGCAGAAGTAGCTGTCATTCCAGTCTTCGGAGGTGCCGGTCTTGCCCGCCACCGGTTGCCCGTTGGCAAGTCGTGCCGCGGTACCGGTTCCGTTCGTGACGACCCCTTCCATAACCTTTCTTGCCGCACAGGCGATTTCGGGAGTTATCGCTTTAGTGCCCGCCGCGGCCGCTTTCGTAGAAGCCGGCGTGATGTCGATGCCGTTGCGGTTGACGACCTTCTTGATCGCTATCGCCCCACGCGCCGTGCCGCCATTAGCGATAGGCGCATAGGCCCCGGCCATTTCGCGGACGGTCACCTCTTCCGCACCAAGCGTGATGGCCGGCACGGGATCGAGCGGCGATTCGATGCCCATACGCTTGGCAACCTCAACGACTTTTTCGGGCGTGAGATGGGTAACCAAACGCGCAAAGCCAGTATTCGAAGAAACCGCGAATGCGCTCGCAATCGAACGAGTGCCATATTGAGCATTGCCGTAGTTTTCTACGCGCCAAGTACCGAGCGTGACCGGAGAAGAGCAGTCAACGCTCGTCTGGGGGCTGATACCCGCCTCAAGTGCCGCAACGAGCGTATACGTTTTAAAGGAAGAACCGGGAGAACGATGCGCCTGAGTGGCCAAGTTGTATTCATCGGTATAATAATCGCGACCGCCGACCATCGCCTTAATGAATCCGGTATCGGGATCAACCGCCGTCAAGGCAACTTCCAGGTCGTCATCGATATTAGCTTCTTTATTAGCTGCCGCTCGCTCAGCGGCATCTTGCGTGGGAATATCGAGCGTCGTGTAGACGGTCATGCCACCCTTCAATACCTCCGCCTGGCCGAATTCGTCGATGAGCAACTGGCGAACGTAACTGGTGAAGTAAGGGTATCGGTAGAGACCGTCGCCCTTGTCGTCGGGTTTGATATTAAGCACGATTTCCTGCGCAACCGCATCGTCATATTCTGCGCGCGTAATAACCTCGTTGCTAAGCATGCGCTGCAAAACCGTATTGCGACGTTCAAAACAGGCCTGCGGATGATCGATGGGGTTCAATGCTGTCGGGGATTGAGGGATGCCGACGAGCGTCGCTGCTTCGACAAGCGTCAAATCAAGAGCACTTTTGGAAAAATATTTCTGCGAAGCAGCTTCGATACCATACGTCGCCGAGCCATAGTTGATGGTATTGAGATACATGAGAAGAATTTCATCTTTAGTGTATTTCTCTTCAATTTTCACAGAAATATACATTTCGCGAACTTTACGCTTAAAGGTGATGTCCGTCATTTCATCGGCAAGCACGGTATTGCGCACGAACTGCTGGGTGATGGTGGATGCGCCCTCCGAAGAACCAGTGAGATTGGCCAGAACCGCACGGCCGATACCGACCACGTCAATGCCACCGTGGTCATAAAAGCGTTCATCTTCTGTTGCAACCGTGCCCTTGAGCACGTAGGGACTGATTTTATCGGCAGTGACCGGTTCGCGATTTTCGGCGTAGAATTCACCGAGGACCGTCGTGTTGTCACCCGCTTTAACCGTCGTTTTTTGTGCCGTATTGAACGCGGCTGAATCTTCATAGTCGGGCAGGTCTTCAAGCCACGACGAACCGAGCGCATACGCAGCGATACCGCCCGCCGCAACCAATCCAACAACGACGGCTAAAAATATAAGGAAACCGACAAAAGGCTGCTTTGTCTTCTTGCCGGTCCTGTTTTTCGATGCACGTGAAGCCATATATTACCTCCTGAAACTTCGCCCATTTTATCATTGCGCACACAAAGGGACTGAAAGTACATAAGTTTGTTGGAAAACAGTAATAGGGCTAAAGAGATAGACAGCGAACAATCCACGCACAGCAAAGCAGAAAAGAGGAACTACAAAGGAGCCGATGCGAGCCTTCGTAGTTCCTGGCAATCAATCGTCACTACAACTGATCGGCATCTTTTTTGAGAAGAGCTTGGGCCTGCTTCATCTGGACCTGCACCGCCCCCGGAGCCGTTCCTCCTATTGTAGTACGGGCCGCCACGATACTTTCCAAATCAAGCTCTTCGATAATGTCCGCGTCGAAAAGACTGCTTGCTGATTTAAAATCCGCCAAGGTGAGGTCATCCAGGTCGCAGCCACGCTTTTCACACAACAGCACCAGATGGCCGACCACAGCGTGGGCATCACGGAAAGGCATACCTCGTTTTGCCAGGTAATCGGCTACATCCGTTGCCGCTAGAAATCCTTTTTTCGCCTGAGCTATCATGGCATCGGGATGAATGACCATTGTTTCGATCATGCCCGCCATACACGCCAGGCAGTCATCGAGGGTGCCGGCGGCATCGATTACCCCTTCTTTATCCTCCTGAAGATCCTTGTTGTACGCCAGGGGCAACGCTTTCATGGTAACGAGTAGCCCAACTAAATCCCCCACAACGCGCCCGGTTTTTCCCCGAATCAATTCTGCGAAATCGGGATTCTTCTTTTGGGGCATGATCGATGATCCGGTCGAAAACGAATCAGAAAGAGCGATGAAGTCGAATTCGGCGCTTGACCACAAAATCAATTCCTCACACAGGCGCGATAGATGCATCATCGAAACGCTGCATGCATACTCAAGATCGAGCAAAAAATCGCGATCGGAAACGGCATCGAGAGAATTAAACGACACCGCTGCAAAGCCAAGAGCTTCAGCAGCCATGACGCGATCGAGCGGATACGACGTGCCCGCCAAAGCAGCCGAGCCAAGGGGACACACGTCCGCTGCACGTAGGGCTTGTTTTAGACGGGCAAAATCACGGGTAAACATCCAAAAATAGGCAAGAAGATGGTGAGAAAACAGAACAGGTTGCGCATGCTGCAAATGCGTATATCCCGGCATAATCGTTACGGGGTACGCTTGCGCCTTCGAAACGAGGACGTTGCGCAAGTGTACGTTTTGCGCCATCAAATCAGCGCACAATTTCTTTGCGTAAAGCCGGGTATCGGTCGCCACCTGATCGTTTCTGCTCCGCCCGGTATGCAGGCGGGCTCCAGCCGCACCAATATCGGCCGTCAGGGTTTTCTCGATGGCCATGTGAATGTCTTCGTCGCCGACATCGAAGACGAAATCATTTGCATCAATTTTCTGCTCTATCTGTTCTAGACCCGACACGATATCTTTCGCGTCTTGAGAAGCGATGATCCCCTGCTCCGCCAACATACGTGCATGCGCTTTCGAACCTGCAATATCTTGCTTATACAGCGCCTTATCGACCGGAAGCGATGCCCCGAAACGCTGAGTAAAATCATTGACTCCCTGCTCGAACCTACCCGACCACAATGCCATAACGGAACTCCTATTCGTATTTTCCTTTAGTTAGAGGACCTTGAGCCTTCTGCGCATCGAACAATTCGGCCGGAGCACCCTCCCGACGACGATTTGTCGCCCACACCTTCGTAGAAAGCGTCTGTAACTGGATGAATCCTTTTGCGGCAGTATGGTCAAATTCATCGGCAGCATCATAGGTTGCCAACGAGAAATCATAGAGAGAGTAGGAACTCCTCCGACCAACAACGACACAGCTGCCCTTGTAAAACTTCAAACGGATCGTGCCAGCAACACACCGTTGCGTCGAGACACAGAAAGCATCGAGCGCTTCCTTGAGAGGCGAAAACCACTGCCCATTGTAGACGGCATTCGCCCAGGACTGCTCGATGGAAAGCTTATAGTGGAGCACCTCACGTTCAAGAACCATGTCTTCAAGCGCCTTGTGCGCCACGACCAGGGCAAGACCTGCGGGACATTCATAGCATTCGCGACTCTTCACTCCGACCAATCTATTTTCAACCATATCGATACGTCCATACCCATTACGACCGGCAATTTCGTTCACGGCAAGGATCACCCCAAGAAAACTCATCTGCTTGCCGTTGACGGAATAGGGAACACCCCGCGCGAACTCGAGCTCAACATATTCTGGGGTATCGGGCGCATTTTGAGGAGAAACCGTCATGGTGTAGATATCCTCGGGTGGTTCGACCCAGGGATTCTCCAAAACACCGCACTCAATAGCACGACCCCATAGATTATCGTCAATGGAATAAGGTGAATCCTTCGTCGCGGCCACCTCGATACCGTGCGCTTTTGCCCAATCGACTTCTTCGGAACGGGTTTTCAGTTCCCAATCACGCACGGGAGCGATGATTTCCAAGTCGGGGTCAAGCATCTGAATGCTCGATTCAAACCGAACCTGATCGTTGCCCTTTCCCGTGCAGCCATGCGCTATATATTTCGCTCCATATTTGTGGGCGGCATCAACAAGATGCTTTGAGATGAGCGGACGGGAAAGCGCCGAAACAAGCGGGTATTTATTCTCATACATCGCATTTGCCGCCAGAGCCTTCGTAAGATATTCTTCAGCGAAGGTCATGCGCATGTCAACCACAACACAATCGATCGCACCGGTCTTCAGGGCTTTTTCGCGAATCGCTTCGAGGCCTTCATGTTCTTGCCCTACGTCTCCGACAACCGCAATCACATCGAGGTTGTATTCCGCCTGCATCCACTTTATGCAGCACGACGTATCAAGTCCCCCCGAATAAGCAAGAACAACCTTTTCTTTAGACATTATCTTTTCCTTTCGACAGGTATTCACTAGTTTTGTCCCGTTTTGCCTGCTTTCAGCGCCCGAGAACACACGAGCCACAGCGTGCGCAAAATAAGAGCGACGCTCTTTACGCGTATCGTGGTCATATGCCGATTGAGCTACGATGGCCCGAAAATGAATCGGTACCAGCATGCGGAGGACGGATTTCCTCACGTTAGGTAGTGCAAAGGATTAAAATGGGCGCTTGAGGCCCCGTAGAAAAAGGCGACTATCGTCGTCGCAAAGTATTGAGGGCCGTTTCGATGATCAGGGCATCCTCGGGAGTTTTTGCTGCAATCATGATGGTGTTGTCGCCCGCGACCGTTCCGAGCGAGCCAACGAGACCCGCCTTGTCAATAGCGCCGGCAACGCCGGGAGCGCCACCGGAAAACGTCTTGACGACAACCATATTGCCGGCAATATAGATTTCTTCAACCAGTTCCGCGACCATCCGCTGCAAGCGCATGTCTTCGGGAAGTTCGTAGTAGCCCTCGTGTGACTTAACGAGGCCCATATCGGTAATATCACGAGAGATGGTAGCCTGCGTGCAGTCATGACCGGCAGCTTGAAGCTTGTCGGCGAGTTCGCGCTGAGTGCGAATATTGTTTTCGCGAATAATATCGCGAATAATATCGTGTCTCTGTACCCTTTTTCTCATGCGAATTCCTGATCGCTACCTTTAGTTGAATTGATCGTATCCGATAAGTTCGGAAACTTTTGCTGTTCTATACGAATAGCAAAAGTAAACAGCTAACAATATGCAGAACATAGTAACGCAATTTCCGCGTCCTGTAGACCAGATTTTTAAAAAAGGCTGCCAAGTTTCGCTAAGAGTTCATCAATTTCAGCTTTTGCGCAAACAAGAGGGGGCAGAAAACGCAGGGTGTGAGAACCCGTATAGTTGAGCAATAAACCAACCTCGAGACCCCGTGCAACCACCTGAACGGCATCGATTCCGTCGGCAAGATCACAGGCGCACATAAGACCCAGACCACGTACCGACACTACCCCCTCAATCTTTGCAAGTCCCTCACGCAGGTACATGCCGACCTCAACGACCTGCGAGGGTATATTTTCCTCGACAATCGTCGAAAGTGTTGCCCGAGCTGCGGCGACAGCCAAACAACTTCCGCCAAAAGTCGATCCATGATCCCCCGGCTCAAACGCCAAAGCCACCGAATCACGCGCCGCACACATACCCATGGGGAAGCCGGAGGCGATACCCTTGGCTATGGTCACGATGTCGGGCATGACACCGAAATGCTGAAACGCAAACGGATAGGTTCCGCAGCGATAAATTCCGGTCTGAACTTCATCGCAGATGAAGAGAGCATCAGCATCTCTGGTCAAACGATCGACCGCTTCCATAAATTCAAGCGTGCAGGGATGCACGCCCGATTCCCCCTGGATTGGCTCGAGCATCACCGCGCAGATTTCGTTTTCATGTGCGGCAAAAAGCGCTTCGAGCGCCTCGACATCATTGATAGGCGTATGGAGAAAACCCTCCGGGAGCGGTTTGAAGGACTCCTGCTTTGCGGGTTGGGCCGTAGCGGCAAGCGTCGCCAGCGTACGTCCATGAAAGCTATTATCGAGCGTGACTATCTGCAGACCGCCACGGCCAAATCGCTTCGACCACAAGCGCGCAAGTTTGATTGCGCATTCGTTGCTCTCGGCACCAGAATTGGTAAAAAAGCTTTTCCATGGCTTGCTTTCAAAATCCGATACGCCCGTGTTGAGCAAGTCAGACACTGTCCGAGCAAGTTCACCGCGCCCCTCGATGTAGTAGTAATTGCTTACGTGGATCAGACGCTTAGCCTGGGTGGAAACAGCATCGACAACCGCCGGATGACAATGCCCGAGACTATCAACCCCAACACCTGCAATAAAGTCGAGGTACGAGGCGCCCCGATCGTCGCGGACACGCATACCCTGCCCACTTACCAATTCGACCGGCTTGCGCGCATAGGTATGCATAATATAATCGGAATCAAGGTTCTGTTCAATTTCAAAGCCCATAATAACCTTCTCTTCTATGATCTTGACCTACGCCGACCAGCTTCGGTCACATAGGCGAAACCTTCTCCGGCAACGGCGCGGTTTTCTACAAGCTTACTGGCGAGATTGCCCAGAGGATGCGCGTCGAAGGTGCAGGATTCTTCCGTTGAGTGCATCGTCGTACCGACGCCAGTCGATGTCAAAAGCTCAAGCAGGAGAGCATGCGGGGTGGTACCGTTGATGATGTGGGCCCGAAAGACACCCGCCTCAAGAGCATTCACGCAGGCGGCAAGCTTGGGAATCATGCCGGACGAAACGAGTTCATTTTCGATAAGATATTTTGTTTCAAAAAGCGTCATATTCGAAATAAGCGAATCTTTATTTTCGAAGTTTTCATACAATCCGTCAACGTCGGTCAAGAAGATGATCTTATGCGCCCCAATCGCCGCCGCAATTTCACCGGCAACCAGGTCGGCATTCACATTAAGTGAGCCGCCACCGTCCTCTTTGCCGACCGATGCCACCAGGGGCACGTAATCATCTTTGATGAGATCGTTGAGATACGTGGCATTGATTTCAGTCACGCGGCCAACGCGGCCCAATTCCTTCGACAGCGGCTCGGCGATAATCGTGCCCGCATCCGCACCGTTCACCCCAACTCCCAGGTTGCCGTGAGCATTCATCGCGGCAACCAATTCTTGATTCACCTTGCCGACCAGCACCATCTTCACCACATCCATCGCTTCTTCAGTGGTGACACGCTGCCCGTTTTTGAATTCAACGGGGAAGTCGGCTTTTTTCATGGCCTCAGTGATGGCGGCTCCGCCACCATGGATGATGACGGGGTTCACTCCGATAATCTTGAGCAAAACGATATCGCTCATAACGTCGGCACGTAGCTGTTCGTCGACCATAGCCGAGCCGCCATATTTAATCACGACCGTTTTGCCGGTAATATTCTTAATCCACGGCAAAGCTTCCATCAAAACATCGGCAGTCTCACTGAATGCAGGTTCTTTTCGGGTATCTTTCGCATACTTCATGATCGATAATCTCCATTGATTGAAACGTACTCGTATGAAAAGTCGCAGGTCCAAATCGTGGTTGTAGCAAGCCCTTCGCCCAGATCAACCTCTATAGCAATCTCTTTTTCCTCAAACCGTCGCAGGGATTCGTCCTCATCGAAGTCGACGGTCAGCCCCTTGCGACACACGGGAATTCCCATGATATCGATAGAAACATTTTCCTGCAAGAAATAAGCCCCCGACTTACCGACTGCTGCGGCGATGCGACCCCAGTTGGCATCATGGCCGAACACGGCGGTTTTCACCAGCGGCGAATTGGCGACAGCTCGGGCGGCTCTATCGGCATCGGCGGCATTTGCCGCACCGACGACCGTTACCGTGATGAGGCGCGTTGCCCCTTCCCCATCAAGCGCGATCTTGCGTGCTAAATCGATACATACATACCGAAGCGCCGCGACGAATTCCTCGTAAGCAAGCGTGCCCGGCTCAATCGTTACATCTGCCGCCGCACCGGGAGCCGCTCCGTTTGCCATGATGATGCAGGTATCGTTGGTAGAGGTGTCGGAATCAATCGTAACCTTATTAAAACTTTCGTTCACCGACGCAAGCAAAGCCCGATGGGCAACGGAAGGTGCCATCGGAGCGTCAGTGGTGATAACAGAAATCATAGTTGCCATATTGGGCATGATCATGCCGGAGCCCTTGACCATGCCACCCACCGTGACCTGCATGCCTTCACATACGGGATCATTGCTCGTATAGGTGACAGCACATTCCTTGGAAACCGTGTCGGTTGTCATGATGGCGCGAGCGGCATCGCCACCACCCGTACGAGAAACCTGCTGTTGCAACACCGGAGAAGCGCTCTTGAAAGGCTCGAGCGGAAGATGAACGCCAATGACACCGGTCGATGCAATGAGAACATCTTCCGTCGCACAACCAACTGCGTCGGCAACGTATTCACACGCCTTACGAGCCGTTTCAAGCCCCTTGGTGCCCGTTGCCGCATTCGCATTACCAGAATTGACAACCACGGCGCGCGCAAATCCCTCAGATACACCCTCTAAATGCTCACGGGAAACCGTAACCGGGGCTGAGCAAAAAACATTCGTGGTAAATACGGCAGCACAGGAGCAGAGCTCTTCCGCCTCAACAAGCGCCATATCGAACCGCGTCGAGTCCCTCCGAAAACCAGCATGGATTCCTCCCGCCATAAATCCCTGAGCGCTGGTTACGCCTCCGCCTTCAACAGCTTGCAGCGAGATGATATTTCCATCATTTTCTTGCATCGCGTCTCCCCCGTACCGTTTATCCGCGCTACCACTAAACCGGCAATGCCATCTTCGTAAGACCTGCAGTTTCGGGAAATCCGTAGGTCACGTTCGCGCACTGAACCGCCTGACCGGCAGCACCCTTGCAAAGGTTATCGATTGCGGCAACCGCAATAAGAGTACTTGTCGGTTCGTGCAACGATAGACCGATTTGGCACACATTGCTACCCGCAACCGACATCGTTTTAGGCATAGCTCCCGACGCAAGCACCCGCACAAAAGCGCTCTCTGCATAGAAATCAGTATAAAGGCGATGCAGGGCATCAGCGCTGAAATGCTGTGCGGCATCGGGTGATAGGGGTATATAGACCGTCGAAAGCAAGCCACGTTTGAAAGGTGCCAGATGCGGCGTAAATATCACACGATTGGCAAGCCCGAGAATCTGCTCTATTTCTGGCGTATGACGATGCTTGCCGACCCCATACGCTTCCACACTTTCATCAGAATTGCAATAATGCGTTCTCGCGGTGGCCGATTTGCCGGCACCTGTAATGCCGGAAATAGCGTCGACGACAAGATTGCCCCGCAACATCCCTGCATGGATAGCGGGATAGGCAGCCAACGATGTTGCGGTCGGATAGCAGCCGGCACAAGCAACAAGCACTGCACGCCCCGCTTCGTGATCGCAGTGGACCCGATCAAGCTCATCGGCAAACAGCTCGGGTAAACCGAAAGCAGCACGCAAAAGAAGCTCCGGGGACGTATGGGTCGCTCCGTACCACGATTCATACACCGCAGCATCCTTTAGGCGATAGTCAGCCGAAAGATCAAACACGTCGATGCCTCTCTCAAGCAATGCGGGCACCTGCTTGAGTGCCGCGGTGTGGGGCACCGCCAAAAACACAGCCGAGCATTCAAAAAGCAGGGGATCGTTATGGGAGGAAAAGACCAGATCAGTCTTGCCGACAAACGCAGGATAGATTTCCGAAAGCGCTATTCCAGCCTCGGCGTTTGAGGTGATAACGCATAATTCGAATTCAGGATGCTCGGTAAGAAGACGGACCAACTCAACCCCGGCAAACCCCGCAGCTCCGACGACTCCTACCTTTACAGTCATAACGTCCCCTTCGCGTTCCGTGCACTGCCTGCAATACATTTCCCCAGAGGATACCGCATTTTCACCGCAGAGGGAAACGGCGAAACCGACAGGCACGAGAAAACAAGCACAAATCTAGCGGTGATTGGGGGTGTGAGTATAGGTCGGAACCGCTTCTTCAAGAACCGCAATAGCTTCTTTATCGGTCTTCGTAATGGCGAGTTCGAGTTCTTCAAGCTTCGTCGCCACCGCTTCATATCCAATCTCTTGACCGGTTGACACCATAATCGACGAGTTATCCGTCGGAAGCGTGCTTTCCTCATCCATCAAGAGTTCTTCATACATCTTTTCGCCTTCACGTAACCCCGTGAATACGATTTTAATATCGACATCGGGAACAAACCCCGAAAGCTGAATGAGGCTCTTGGCAAGGTCGACGATTTTCACGGAATCGCCCATATCGAGGATGAATATTTCACCACCCTTTGCCATACCACCCGCCTGAATGACAAGGCGAGACGCTTCGGGAATGGTCATGAAATAGCGCTCGATATTGGGATCGGTCACGGTAACCGGGCCATGCATGGCAATCTGACGCTTGAACACGGGAATAACGCTGCCGTTCGATCCGAGCACATTACCGAAACGCACTGCTGAAAAAATTGTCTTCGAGGTGCGCGCATAATATTGCATCACCATTTCGCCCATGCGCTTTGTCGCCCCCATAACCGAAGTGGGATTGACCGCCTTGTCGGTCGAGATGAAGATGAAGCGCTTCGCGCCATGGGCATCAGCAGCTCGCACCGCATTCAGCGTACCGAAAACATTGTTCTGCACCGCTTCACGCGGACAAACTTCCATGAGCGGGACGTGCTTGTGCGCCGCCGCATGAAAAACAGCAGCGGGGTGGTGTGCCCCGAAAACTTCGTTGATGCGCGCATTGTCGCACACGTTACCGATTTCAATGACGATTTCAATGTCGTCATACTCCGTAATCAAATCTTGACGAAGAAGATATGCGTCATTTTCATACATGTCGAAAATGACGATTTTCTTCGGAGCCACATGGCACAACTGCCGACAAAGTTCTGAACCGATCGAACCGCCACCGCCCGTGACGAGCACCGTTTCCCCGGCGATATAACCGCTGACCGTTCGTGTGTTCAGGATGACTTCTTCACGACCAAGCAAGTCAGCCACATCGACATCGCGCAGGCTGACATCGTCGAGTTCGTCGGTACGCAGCTCGCGCACATTCGGAAGCGTGCGTAATTTGCAATCGGTTTTCGTGCAGATCGCATAGATGCGCTTGCGCTCTTCGAGTGTCGACGAGGGAATGGCTACCACAATTTGGCCGATATCGTACTTGTCGACAAGATCAAGAATATCATCGCTCGTACCCGCCACCTTCACCCCATGGATGCGCAGGCCGCGCTTCGCAGGATCGTCGTCGGTGGCAATAATCGGGATACCGGGCATCAGGGGATCTTTCGATGCCATGCGATCGATAGTAAGCGAACCGGTTTCCCCGGCCCCGACGATCAAAGTTCGCAAGCGGTCACACACAACCTTCGAGTCGGAAAGCGCTCGTCTCTTCTGCCTCATAACTCGGTAAACCATGCGAACCCCGCCGATGAGAAATATCAAGAGGAAACACGCGACAAAATACACGCGGATGGGCAGACGGACATCGATGACCCACAAAAAAACCGCGCCGATAAGCGTGGAAAGGGAAAGTGCTAGAACAATTTGGATGGCTTCATCGACCGAAGCGTATTCCCAGAGATTATTATAAAGACGAAACGCTCCGAGGATTGCGATATTGATGAGAGCCAAAATACCGAGCATAAAATATATTTCGTTGTTGAAAAACACTTCTTCAAACACATCGGTCAAGACAGACGCCAACCAATAGGCAGCGTAGGTTGCGATGACATCAAAGAGTAAAAGAAGCGCGGTTCTTTTTGTTATACGAACATCCATAATCGTTTATCTTATCCCTGCAATCGTGAGGAAAGAGCTCTTTTTAATAACCGTTTGGTTTCAAAATAACGACAAGCTTTTCTTCCAAAAATTCATTGTACACAAATAGGCTATTATGAGAAACGTTGCGCCGACCCGAAGGGGAGTTCATTACATGAATAACACAGCCACCGACGAACCGCTTGACCACAAAGAGCTCGACCACACATCACCGCGACACAGCGCCCCCCTAGCAGGCACCGCCGGGCACGCAACGGCCGTTCCCAACACGCAGCCCGAGCGCGAACACAATATAGAGGCCCTGGTCGCCTACTTTAAAAGCGGAATCAAAACCACACCGGGAAATATCGGTATCGAACTGGAACACACCCTGGTTCACTCAGCCGATCGTTCCCCCGTTTCATACAACGAGGAACGGGGAGCTCAGTGGATTCTTCGCCAGCTGCAGTCCGACTATCCTACCACTATATGCGACGCGGTCGGTGACTTGATCGGTGTTTTCCGCCCCAACGAGTCCGTCACCCTTGAACCGGCTTCTCAACTCGAACTTTCCGCCGGTCCCTTTGGCCGACTTGCCGACGCCGAAGCAACTTTTGAAGCGTTCGAAGAAAAACTGGCCAAGCTTCTCAACCCCGTCGGCGAAACAATACTAACCCTCGGATATCACCCTACCGCCCAGGTGAGAGATTTGGAACTTATTCCGAAGCGGCGCTATCGCTTTATGAACAATTACCTGGGAGACATCGGTCCCTACGGCCCCTGTATGATGCGCGGGTCAGCTTCAACTCAAGTTTCTATCGACTATTTTTCGGTTGAAGATTGCTTGCGGAAATTGCGCCTTGCCAACGCTTTAGTGCCCCTGCTCTCCCTTCTTTCCGACAATGCACCCGTATTCGAGGGAAAACCACGCACCCACGAATTGGTACGTACGAAGATTTGGCAAGAATGCGACCCCGACCGCTGCGGAATCATTCCGAACTCACTGAACGACACATTTACCTTACGTGATTACGCTGAATACCTCCTTGATACCCCGGCGATTCTCGCGCCCTGCGAAAAGGAGGAATGGTGTTATTCCGAACGCACCTTCGGGGAAATATACGCCGAACAACCCCTGCAAAAAACCGACATCGAACACGCGGTCTCAATGCTCTTCAACGATGTGCGATTGAAAACATATGTCGAGATACGCCCAGCCGACGCAATGCCTATCCCCTACGTCATCTCATACGCCGCCTTCATCAAGGGGCTGTTCTATAGCGAGGAAAATCTCAATCGGTATATAGAACTCTTTGCCGAGGTAACGGCCAAGGATACCGACGATGCCAAAGAAGCCCTCATGGAGCGCGGATACGAAGCTAGCGTTTACGGACGTCCCGTCGCCATTCTCCTCGATGATTTGATTGCACACGCCCATCAGGGATTACCCGATGACGAACGCTTCTATCTTGAACCCCTGGCACACCTTGTGGCCAATCGCACGACATTAGCAGACATTGCCACGATCGCATAATCCTCAATCCACCGCACAAGGAGACTCACGATGAGCACGACGAACGACCACAGCGACAAGATGGTAACCGTACGTTACCGCGGTTTTTTCGATGACGGAAGCACGTTCATCGACCAGAACGACCCCATCGACTTTCCCTGCACTGAAGGGTGGATGCCACCGGCGTTTGTCGACACCGTGCGCACCATGGAAGTCGGGGAAACTCGAACAGCCCGTGTCGGGGCCAACGAAGCCTACGAGGAACACACCGAAGAACGCGTCTTGAAAATCTCTCGCGAGAAGATTCCTTCCGATTTGAAGCTGCCTGTCGGCGAAATGGTGAACATGGAAGACCCCACCGGGCAAACATATCCCGCGCGCGTCATTGAGGTCACCGACGAATACGCGGTATTCGACATGAACCATGACGCTATCTGTAAGTCGCTTAATTTCGAGATCACCTTGCTTGCGGTTACCGATCTTTCACGATGCTAAAGGACCCGAAGCGGCTGATTCCCCCTCAGCCCCCACGTCGTCGCGAGCGGATTTATGACAACTTAAAACTGTTTTATCCTGTTGTTATCGATGCGCCTTTCATCAGCTAGACTTCACTATACGTTCCAGTAATCTTCGAAAGGAGCTCTTCATGAGCAATGAAGGCAAGAAGGTCAAGGCCCACTACGTAGGGACCCTTGACGACGGGTCGAAATTCGATTCGTCCATCGATCGCGGCGAACCGATCGAATTCACCTGCATGGCCGGGCAAATGATTCCCGGATTCGATGCAGCCGTCAACGAAATGGCGGAAGGCGAAACCAAGATCGTTCACATCCCCGCTGCTGAAGCCTATGGCGAATATCGTGAAGATCTGGTTCAGAAAGTTTCCGTTGATCAGATTCCCAACGGCGACCAACTGCCCGTCGGCCAGCAGGTATACATGCAGGGACCAGATGGCCAACCGTTTGCCGTCTTGGTTAAAGATATAACCGACGGTATCGTGACGTTCGACATGAACCCAGAAATGGCGGGCAAGAATCTGAACTTCGAAATCACTCTCGTAGAAGTCAGCGCATAACACCGGATACTTTCTGCTCAAACCCGAAAGAGGACCGAAAGATTTCAAATCTTTCGGTCCTCTTTTTGTTTCTCAAACCATAAGTGTCACTTTTTAGTACGGCAGCGAGAAAACATCCCGACCGCCCTTATCATAGCTCGGAGATAATCCGCTCCGTTGCCCGTTCAACCTCCGTGCGCGCACGATTGACATCAAGGGTCGGCCACAACCCATCGCGATAGAGCACTTCACCATCGACCATGGTGAGACACACATCCGACCCGTGCCCCGAAAACACGACATTCGACAGCAGGTTGGTGGCGGGAGACCAATGGGGTCCACTCGTATCGATTACCGCCAAGTCGGCTTTTGCTCCAATTCGCACCATGCCGCAATCGTCGCGACCCTGCGAAAGGGCGCCCGCACGTGTTGCCGAATAAAGAGCCTGATAAGGCGTGATGGCTTCCGGATTCAGATTCGAGCCCTTGTAGACAAGCGCCATAACATACATATCCTGCATCATGTCGAGATTATTATTCGAGGCGCACCCGTCGGTACCGAGAGCCACATTGATGCCCCGCTCAATCATCTGAGGCACCGGCGCAAACCCGCTTCCCAACTTCATATTGGAAACAGGATTACAGGCAACCGTCGCGCCGCTATCTGCCAAAATATCAAAATCATCGCCTTCGATCCATACGCAATGTGCCGCCGTGACGGGAACGTCGAAAACGCCGAGACTGCTGAAGTATTGAATCGGCGTGAGACCCCCTTGTCGCTGCTTGCATTCCTCGTGTTCGCTTTTCGTTTCCGACGCATGCAGCTGAATACGGACACCGGCCTCCTTCGCAGCAGCGGCAAGACCCGATACGGCCGTGGGGTGCGAGGTATATTCTGCGTGAATATTAAAATCAACCAGCAAACGGCCGTTGGCAGCACCGTGGAATTCCCGAAGATACGCCTCGTTCGCCGCAGCCAGAGGGTAGGAAGAATACGGCTTTTCATCAGGGGCAATCAAGGTATCGCATATATTGCACTTCATGCCGGAATCAACGACGGCGCGAGCGCAATCCCGCGTGTAGTAATACATGTCAGAAAAGCTTACCGTACCGAATCGAAGCATTTCGGCGATTGCCAGCGTCGTCGCCCAGTAGGCATCTTCCGCCGTGATGCGCGCCTCGAAGGGGAAAACGCGATCGAAGAGCCACGTCTGTAAAGGGAGATTTTCGGCATACCCCCGCAGCAGCGTCATAGGAGCATGTGAATGCGCATTGTAGAACCCGGCAAGAAGAAGCTTGCTCGAGCCTTCATACAACTCGCCATACTCCATGGCCTGCTGGGTCGCCGGCGGCCGGGAACTCAGGTAATCGATACGACCCTCTTTGGTACCAACCCATTGTTGTGTCTGAAGCTCGAAATTTTCATCAAGAACCGAAATATTGGAAAAAAGCATCCACTCTGCCTCCTCAGGCACGACATACTTATACGAACAAAACCCTTGCAGGTGACGCTTATCATACCAGTCCGTGCTCCAAATAATCTCTCTCGACAACCACAGCAAATTGTTTCCACGAAAGCAGGGAACAAGCGCTACAATCAAATAAACGCGCTCACATAAGGGCTTTTATGTCGCGCGTCAGGACGAGACTTTCCCCATCCCATTGAATAGGGAGAAAGAAGGAGATATGGCAGAAGAAGAATGCAGTCATGAATGTTCGGGCTGTAGCGTAGGAGATTGCGAAGATCGCGCCGCGGCAGCAAGTGCAGTTCTGTCCCCCAACGAGCACTCGAACATCAAGCACGTCATCGGAGTTGTGTCCGGTAAAGGCGGTGTCGGCAAATCGCTCATCACAAGCCTTCTTGCCAGCGAGTTGCAAAAAAGAGGAAAGAAAATCGGCATTCTCGACGCCGACGTAACAGGGCCCTCCATTCCAAAATCGTTTGGCGTGACCAACCCTCTGGCCGCCGACATGAACGGTATCATCCCTGCCCAAACTCAAAGCGGCATCAAGATCGTATCGGTTAACCTCATGCTTCCCAACGAAACCTTGCCCGTAGCTTGGCGCGGTCCCGTCATTTCCGGCGTTGTTCGTCAGTTTTTCGACGAAGTAAGCTGGGGCGACATCGACTACCTATTCGTCGACATGCCTCCGGGTACGTCCGACGTGCTGCTAACCGTGTTCCAGTCGTTACCGGTTGACGGCATCGTAACCGTTTCAGCACCGCAAGAGCTTGTTGCCATGATTGTCGGCAAGGCAGTGCATCTCGCTCAAGATATGAATGTCGAACTGCTCGGCCTCGTTGAAAATATGGCGTATTTCACCTGTTCCGACTGCGGAAAGAAGCATTATATCTTCGGTGAACCCCAGGGTGCTGAAGTGGCTGAGAAATACAACATCCCCGCCTATGCCACGTTGCCAATCGACCCCGAATTCGCTCGCAGCTGCGATGCGGGTCAAGTCGAAACCTACAACGTCGGCACCGCGCTCAATCCTGTGCTCGAGCAGATTGAGAAGCTTGACGCTTAAGGCTTTTATTTGCAGTTCAAATAAAAGCTCCCCGAATGGGGGGCTTTTATTTTCAGAAAAGCACTATAACTATGCGCGCCGATTCTGATTCAAGCTAAAATCCTTCCCGACTTCGCCCTCGTCATCTTCGGGAACCGGATGATTGTCAAAGTAGCCTGTCTGCCCACGCACCTGCCATGCACACACCGCAAGCGCAAAAATGAAAGCACCCGACACTATTGCAGCAAAATCGGCAACACCCTGAGAGGCAGCACTTACCGCAGACCAAGCGGTCAGCACGGCATCAATGAGCGCAATCCAGAAAAATAGAGCGATTTTCTGAGGATTTTTTGCGCCCCGCGTACCTAAAAATCCGAGAACAACGTTAACGAAAGCGCCCACAATAGAAGCGACACCGAGTATAAGGAACAACGAGCGCACATCGTCGACACCCATGCCCAAAAGCCCACTGAAACCTTCATTGACGAGATACGAAAACGCAATCATCGCGATTCCGATCAAAAGGTCCACGACAGCCCAAACAATCATTATCATACACAGCCATTTAAGCCGAACCTGCCACTTGGTCATGGGTAGCCCATCATCCCCGATTGGCGTCGGTCGATCACTTTTCACAATCATACTCAATCTATCCCCCACCGTTGGTTTACCGGTGCCATTATAGACAATATCCCAGCCCTCCTTTACCAGAATCACGTCCAGAGGCTCTCCCGCTAAGCCGGCGTGCCAAAATCAACAAAGTCTCACTCTGCAACAAGAATCGCTTTTTCACTGAACCCGAGAATCGCAGCACGAGAGATAATGGCTCTCTTCATGCAGACTTCGTGAAACCTCTTTAAAATCAGGCTTGACCGCACGCGTAAGTCAGTTATACTAGCTCTTGCACTTTCGGGGCTTTAGCTCAGCTGGGAGAGCGCATGGCTGGCAGCCATGAGGTCAGGGGTTCGATCCCCCTAAGCTCCACCACACATGCCAGGCCGGACAAGCAAATGTCCGGCCTTTTTTATTGCGCAAGATATTTCGAAACGGTACCGGAGTCGAACAAGAAAACAAAATCCCCGCATACTCCAACGTTTCTTGCCAAGACGAAAATCAACCTCCGGCCGTTGCCCGAAAATGAGTACCCATTGATTGAACTCTGTCACATAAGTAATTCAAGCGCATTTTCGTCACTTTACATTCAAATCACTTTCTCCAGATAATAAACAAAGAACGAGGGCGTTTCCATAGCTCATTGCTGTTCGGCGGAAAGGGAGAAAAATGAAAACGAGCACCCAGCAGGTCAATAAAGAAATACAGGCTAACGATGCCGGCAACGAAGGAGGTCTCAGCAGGCGAGGGTTTCTTGGAGTCGGTGCTGCTATGGCCGGAGCCGTGGCAGCTTTGGCTGTCGGATGCACACCGGCTTCCGCTGCGGACAAACTTGACGAGAAATCGAACAAAAAACTCGCTGAATCCTCTCAGTTAACCGGATGGACGGGCACGCCGCCAGAAATCGCAGCTTTAGGCGGATCAACCATGCCGCTCGCAGACCTCAACAAGTATCGCGAAGAGTACATCAATAAGCAGGTCGACTACACTCTTGCAAACGGCACCGTCATTCCCGCTGTATTCACAAAAGTTCGAGCGCTTATTCACACCTACGGCATGGGCTGCGGCAACACTCCCTACGACGCCTCCTGGGGTGCTATCCTCAAGGATTTCACCGAAGATGATGCCCAGGCGTTTTTAGATATGCCCCGAGGCGTAGAATTTACCGCAATGGACCTTTACGCAAAGACGGGTCGTCCCTTGGAAAGCTGCACCGAAGTTTGCGATCGTATTGCCAGCGCCGGCTATCTTTGCCGCTACACGACATCTGACGGCACCATCTATCACCAAGTCCCCTACTTCCAAGGAGTCGTTGAATATCACTTCGACCGAACGGCTGCGGGAAACGGCTCCTACGACGTCGGCATCGTGGGAATGGACTACACCGCAGATACGGCAGCCACCGGTACTCCAACTTTTTACGCTATGCCCTGCGACAAATCCGTTACCTCCGACGGCACCGTCCTTCCTTTCGACGATGTGCAGCAAATTATTAAGACCAAGAACAAGTTGGCCATCGCCCCATGCTACTGTCGATACAACGCGCTCTACGTTGCGGGCGTTGAAGGCAAGCCCTCCTTTGCCGACTTCGCAACCGGAAAATTCGAAGACTACAAATCGCCCCTTTGCAACCAGCGCGTTGAAACCTGCCTTATGATGGGCCGCGAGGCGGAGTACTGGATCGATCGCGGGATTGCCCGTGAAATCACTCGAGAGCAGGCCTCGCAGTACATGAAACGCTCCGCAGACGATGGCTTTATTCTCCAAAGCTGCTTCGGCAAAGACAGTGAGACTATCTGCTCCTGCCACGCCGACTCCTGCATGATCGTCAGCATGTGGAACAGCATCGGGGATCCCAGCACCGTCGGATCGACACAGGCGTTCGGGCAAATCAGCCACTACACCCTCGAGGTCGAGCTGAGTAAGTGCATTAAATGCGGAACCTGCGCGGAGCGCTGCCCGGTACATGCCATCACGATGGACGGCGAAGGCGGAACCCCCCGCGTCAACATGATGTGCTATCGATGCGGCCAGTGCGCCTACGTCTGCCCACAAAAAGCGCGCGTTCTCGTCAAGCGTCCCGACGAAGAAATTCTCGAACTCCCCCGCGATTTCCTCGATGATGCCAACATGAAAGCATCCTATCGATTCGAGCATGGCATCATTCACGAACCTATGAGCGCCGAAGAAGTCAAAAACTTGATGGCTGCCGCTCAGGCAGCTGCCAAATAGCATATTTTCCTGAGCAAAAAAGCCTGCCGTAAGCGAAACAAACGAGGATTGCTTACGGCAGGCCAGACGAAGCAGGGCGTAATCGTTTGTAGCGGGGTCATTTGCGAATACCGACCCCGCTTGTTTTCGCCATCGAAGGAAAGAGGTCGCAACATGCATGAGATGTCTTTGATGCGCAAGGTTGTGGAAGTTGTTCTCTCGGAATGTGAGGGCAAAAATATCGAAAGGGTGCGCGCGGTTCATCTTTCAATCGGAGAATTGAGCGACGTGATAGAGGAATACGTGCAGAGCCTTTTTCAGTTTCTGGCGCGCGACACGATTGCCGAGGATGCCGAAGTTATCATCACCCGCATTCCCGCCAACGTACGCTGCAATCAATGCTGCAACATATTCCCCATCGACGTCCGAAATTCGGCAACATGGGAATGCCCGAGATGCCACGCCGTCCACGACTACCGTCTATTTTCGGGTCGAGAGTTCCGGATCGACAACATCGATGTCGAAGCCGCGCCCCCTTCTACCGAAACAACCAAGACACCCGAACCGGCGGCATCCTTTGAGTCTGCAGCATACGAGAAGATAGGTTGATACCATGGACGATACGCGCGTTATAGAAGTCAAACGAGAAATACTGTCCTCCAACAATGAAGCTGCCGATGCTTTTCGCACAAAACTGGCCGAAAACGGCACTTTTTTCCTCGATGTCATGGCTTCACCGGGCGCAGGCAAAACAACGCTGCTGCTTGCCTTGATTGCCAAACTCAAAGAGCACGGCGCGGGCGGCCTGGGCGTTATCGAGGCCGACTTGGAATCAGACGTTGATGCCCTCAAGATCAAGGAAGCCGGCATTGCCTCTGTCGAACTGAACACGAGGGGTATCTGCCACGTAGAAATGGGCATGGTCCAAAAGGCTTACGACGCTTTTGACGATAAGAAGTTCGAGTATTTATTTCTTGAAAACATCGGAAACCTCGTATGCCCCGCCGAATTCGACACGGGAGCCCACACAAGAATTATGCTTTTGTCCGTGCCTGAGGGATACGACAAAGTCTACAAGTATCCACCGATGTTTGCCGTTGTGGACGCACTCATCGTAACCAAATCCGATTACCTCTCGATGAATCCCGATTTCGATATGGATGCCTTGAAAAAACAGGCACGGGCGCTCAATCCTCGTCTCCAAATTTTCGTCGTCTCCGCACGGACCGGCGAAGGGGTTGACGAACTGACGGCATGGCTCGAAGCGTGTCGTGGCAGTTTCAGAGAATAGCTAAAGGAGCGGAGCCGGGGAGGGGCTCTCGGTCGCAACCTTTTCCCCACCGTTCTGGGCGTTGTGCTCCAACACTGCATCCAGATATCGCTTATCGGCGCTACCGTCGATGCGGAGACACCCTCCAACATAGAGGCTCATATAGACCATGCGACTAGCGACTCGGTCGATAGGTTCCTTCATCCCGCTTTTCACCCAATCATGAATAATAGATTGATCCCCGATGAAAACATAGCGGGCAACGATTTCTTTGGTAAGAAGCCCCTCGCCTAATTCTCCACGCTGGCATTCGTCGTCGAGGTATTCTTTCGTGATGGCGACGCTTCTGTTCGACAAGTTCGTCAGATAGAGGGAACTCAAGGCATTTTCATAGGCCACTTGCGAGAATTGAGGATTATCGCGGCAGAATTCAAGTCGCCGGGCGGCGCACTCGATAAACCAGACTGCGGCTTCACTTTTGTCATTAAAACAAGAAAGGCGCATATCAACTCCATCGACAACGTAAAACGGGTCAACGCAATACGCATCGTAGCAATCAAGGATCAAATCATAAATACTGCCGTAATGATCGTAGAAAACCTTCCGCGACACACCGGCTTGTTCCGTTATTTCCAGAATTCTAATCTTCTCTAAAGGCTTTTCCTTCATGATATCCAGCAAAGCTTTTCTCAAGCCATCCTTCGTTCGTGCAACGCGCATATCCACCTTCATGTAGCTCTCCCCCTTTCGCCTCTTTGCTTATTATAGCAAGGAAGTTGCGATTGGCTGAAGGATGCTCCCTGGAGCGCCGGGGAAGGCGAACCCCTGCTGATCGAACGCCTATACGCCCATCGTCATCCGCTGGATCCCTCGCGCAAAAAGCCCCCTCGTCGGGCGCATCGGACCTGCAACGAGGGGGCTTTTTTGGTGATATTCGGTTTGGAATCGCTATTTCACCGAAGCATAAAACGTTGCCCGATCAAAAACCTGCAGGATCGTCTTTCCTTCAACAAAGGGCAATTCCATAAACTCAGCTACTGTCGGCACCAGTTCACTCGCATCGACGAAGTGACCCTTGTCGTTCAGGGTATTCGTATCCTGGGCTCGCCAGTAACGATCGTTCACGTCGGTCAGGTAGTACGTCGTAGTTCCAACCTGCATAAATACCGAATGATTGGCATGAAGGTATTCTGGAACCATATCGCAGCTTATCTCGAGCGCTTCACCTGCCTGCTTTCCCATAACCTACCCCTTTCACGAGGGAACCGTACCCGAATATAAAGTTACGATTATGATAACAGCTTTGCCGACTTGTCGGTATTACTGATTTTAAGCAGCCGAAAATGAACCCGAGCAATCGAAATTGATGCCGACCAAGCAATTACTCAGTGCGACGTGCACGCAGGCTGACCCGCAGCAAGCGCATGCCGTTGAGAATGACCAAAAGAGACACGCCGGTATCAGCCAAAACCGCCATCCACATCTGCGCCAAACCAAAAACAACCAGCAGGGCAACAAAAAGTTTCAATCCGATTGCCAAAACAACGTTTTGTCTGATAATCGACACTGTTTTGGTTGAGAGTAGGAAAAACTTCGGCAACGCCGATAGATCGTCGGCCATCAACACCACGTCAGCACTCGACAAGGCCGCATCCGATCCAGCTCCACCCATGGCGATTCCCACATTGGCAGTCGCCAGAGAAGGCGCGTCATTGATGCCATCCCCCACGTAAACAACCGGCCCGTACGTCGAGATAAGCCGACGAATGTGCACCGTTTTGTCTTCCGGCAAAAGTCCCGCCTCAACCTCATCGACGCCAGCTTGCATACCGACCACCCGAGCAACCTCGGCGTTGTCGCCAGTCAACATGACGATGCGCTTAGGCGGTGCCGTCGCATGAAGAGCGGCAATCGTCGCCGGAGTATCGGGGCGTATCGCATCAGCTACGACAAAAACGCCCAGCAGCTGCGGCAGTGCGTCGGTTCGAGCAAGGTAGAGCATTGTCCCCGCGCTCCCTTTCGTGCCCGCAGCCAGGGCCTCAGCAGCCTGCACCAGCCCCGTTTGCTCAACAACAGCCCGCTTCGACCCGATCATCACGGGCACCCCATCGACCGTGCCCGAAACTCCCTTCCCAGCCTGCTCCTGCACGTCGCTCGCTTCCGCCATTTCGGCGAAGCCGAATGCGCGAACGTATTTGACCACCGCGTGAGCGAGAGGATGGGTCGAGTGAACCTCAAGAGCTGCAGCGATACGGAGCACCTCCTCTTCCCCACCAGCCCCTGGGGCAACCACGATATCGGTAATTGTCGGCGCCCCCAACGTCAGGGTTCCCGTCTTATCGAAAGCAACTACCTGTACCCGCGCGCCTTCTTCAAAAAACGCGCCACCCTTCACCAGTACCCCGATTTTTGCCGCACGCGTCAGAGCGGACACGATGGTAACCGGAGTTGAAATCACAAAAGCACAAGGGCACGAGATGACAAGTAACTCGCAAGCGCGGTATATCCAGGTGTTCAAATCGCCAAGGCTCGCAAAACCCAGCATCGACAGCAGCGGAGGAACGAAGGCAACCAAAAGCGCCAGCACGATAACAAGAGGCGTGTATATCCGCGCGAATCGCTGCACGAAGCTTTCTCGCTGTGATTTCTGCTTTTGTGCATCCTGCACCATAGCGGCGATTTTCGCCAAAGTCGAATCGGCCACGGTCGAGATTGTTTCAAATTCACAGGCACCATCAACGGAAAGGCTCGCCGCAAAAACCTTATCGCCGACCGTCTTACGGATCGGCGCACTTTCACCGGTAATCGCCGCATCGTTGAACGCGGAGGACCCTTTGACGATGATCCCGTCAAGCGGCGCGCTCATGCCAGGACGCAAGGCAACGATTTCCCCGAGACAAACCTCGTCGGTTGCAATTTCAATCGTCTGACCATCCCGGACGACCAACGTCGTATCGGGAGCGAGTCGGGCAAGGTCCTCGATGGCATCGCTGCTTTTGCGCATGGCGCGACCTTCGAGATACTCCCCGACGGAAAAAAGAAAGAGCACCGCAGCAGCTTCTTCATACGCCCGTACGTAAACCGCTCCGATAATCGCCACAATCAGCAGCACATTGATGTCGATTGACCTTGCCTTGAGAGATTTTCCGGTTTCGGGCAGCACAATCACCAGACCGGCAGCAATAGCGGCAAACGACAGCACCATGGCAACGAACGGATTTCCTAGAAGATGATCAAAAACCAGCGATACCGCAATCAAAATACCCGACGCGACAAGGCAGATTTTCTCGGAGCGCTTGAGTTCCTCTTCGTGATCGTGTCCGCAGTCGCATCCATCATCGCCACCGGGATGTTCGTGCTGGATGTGATTGTGCTGGGTGCAATCGCAAGCGCATTTCATGGGTGTCTCCTATTCGGCCGCATGCTCAAGAGCAAGGTCAATCAAGCTTTTAACGTGATCATCGGTCAGCGAATAGAGCGCTCTCTGTCCGTCCCGCTTTACCGTAACCAATTTTTTGTCCCGCAAGAAACGGAGCTGGTGGCTTACCGCCGATTGCGAAACATTGGTTGCGCACAGCAAGTCGCTCACGCACAGTTCTCCTACCGAAAGAGCCGATAGGATACGGAAACGGGTTGAATCGGCAAGCGCCGAGAATATTTCAGTTGCCGACACGATCAGCGCTTCTTCGGGAATAGCCGCAAGAGCGTTTTCTATAAGAGCAAAATCGCCTGCTTCGTTCTCGAGCGTGCCCGTGGCTTCCTCTTTCGTTTTATCCATCTTCGCCTCTTCATTAGTATATGAGCATTTGTTCATATAATCATATTAATGCGGGCCATCAATATGTCAAGCATCTTTTCCCTCCTGATAAAAAACGACCCGCAAACATTCTGCGGGTCGAAACAAAGTACTGAAATATCGCAGCTTATCGAAGGTTTCCTATCCGGCCACCCTTATTTGCAACAAAACGTTGCCACGGAAAGTAAACGAAGAAAGCCGCCAAGGTGGAAAGCGCTATCACAAGAACGGAAACCACGGTCGCGGTGTCCATCAGATGTACCCCGATGCCGATAGTCGCCCACAGCACAACCAGTCCGAAAACAAAATCCCCTAGTCCACGGTACATGACGAACGCAAGCACCCACACCAGCGCAACCAGAACCACGGTGCTGATGGCGGACACCAAAACGATATCCCCCATCGCTTGGCGAGTGGCCACAGAAGCGATATTAGCCACCGTCGCAACACACAACCAGGCAACGTAAAGCGATATTGGCGCCCATTCATACCAAGCTCCCGCCCGACGTCGCACTTCCACGTAAAGAAACGCCACGCACACCAAAAGACATAAGATAACAACGACGGAAAGCGGAAAGACTTGCAGATGCCACGCAATCAGCCACATGACATTCAGCACGCAGCTCACCACAAAAAGAGCCCCCTCCAAACTGAAGGGAAGTCCGAAGAAGCCCTTGCGGGAATCAACACTCCGGGTAAAAAGAACGAGCCAAAAAGCGAGGCCGATATAGATAATGCCCCAAATGGAAAACACATAGCCCGCCGGGGTAAACCAGGTAAACACGGCATTCGACACATCGGCCGAAGTCACCCCACCAAGTTTCAGTGCCTCAAAAAGAGCGTTACAAGCAACCATGGCCGCAAACGCAACCCAAACCACAATGATTTCCGGAGTTATCAACCCCGGGAGTTTCGAAGTGGTCGCCGAAACATCACGTCTCTCACGACGTCGGGAAGACACCGATCCTCTCGGCCCCTCTTCCCGCTGAGAAACGGTCTCTCTCTGTGGTTCGTGCGCTTCGTTCTGCATAACATCCCCCCTCATTGACGGTGAACCCGTCCCATCGCGAACAAAACTTACCCAGCGATGCTGTTACGAGCAGTGTACCACGTGCGACCAGGCACTTAATCCAAAAGGTCCGAACATTTGATGCGCAGGATATCGCGAGGGGACAGTTTTACCCCGCAAACAAATGAGTATATTTCAAGCGATCGATTCGCCACGAACACGGATTCGATATCGCCGCCCGAATGGAGCAAATGCAAATCCTTCACGCAGATGCATTCAACCTGACGGCGGGGCGAGAGCGCCTCGAGTTCATCGCCTTCACAGAAACGGTTGTAACAGGCAACGCGCACCTGCCATTTCTCTGCCGCATCACCGCTGGAGCAAAGCAGCTCGCAAGATTCGACGGTAGCGGCCAGAAGATATTCCTGGAAATAGCCATCTTCAACAGGAGCCTGCTCGGCCGAACCATAGAAAAATCCCGTTGAATAGGGACGATGAGAAACCGTGTCCAGCTCGGACTCAAAAAGTGCCGGGTCGGCACCGTCGAGTACCTGACGGTAGGCATTCACGACCGTAGCCACGTAAAACGCCTTCTTGTTACGGCCTTCGATCTTGAGGGAATCGACACCCGCGGCACGCAAATCGTCGAGGTGGGCAAGCATATTCATGTCTTTTGAGTTCATGATGTAGGTTCCGCGATCGTCTTCTTCTATGGGGAAATGCTCGCCGGGGCGCTTTTCCTCTTCGAGAGTATAACTCCAGCGGCAAGGCTGAGTACAGTGCCCCTTATTGCCCGAACGGCCAGTCAGATAATCGCTGATCAAGCATCGTCCCGATACCGCCATACACATAGCGCCATGCACGAAAACCTCAAGCTCAAGATCATCGGGAATGGCGGCACGCATGGTTGCAATGTCGGTTAAACTCATTTCGCGAGCACAAACAATGCGGCGAGCGCCCATTTCATACCACGCCATCGCCGCTTCAGCATTAGCGCACGATGCCTGCGTGCTCACGTGACACGACACCTCCGGGGCATAACGCCGCGCAAGCCGTAAGGCGCCCAAATCGCTCATGATGAGCGCGTCTATTTCAGCTGCCGCCAAAGTCTCAAGATAGGCGGGCAGCGCCCCTAAATCATCCGCATTCATGAGGGCGTTGCATGTCACGTGCACCTGCGCGCCGCGTTCGTGAGCATAAACCACCGCAGCAGCAACTTCCTCGAGAGGAAAATTCGTAGCACGTTGGCGCAAGCCGAAGCGATCGGTTGCCAGATACACCGCATCAGCACCGAAGTGGATTGCGTATCGCAGCTGATCAAATCCGCCTGCCGGTGCCAAAAGTTCAGGTTTTTCAAGATTTCTATTCATGGCCAGAAGTATACCAGCTTCTTTTGCCGCTTGATAAAAAGACATGCGATCATAATTCTTACGACTTCGCTACCGCACGTTGACGCCTCGGGTTTCAAAGGAGGCTATCGCCCGTTCGGTCGTATACTCGAAGGAGGAATTCGACAGGTGAAGGAAATACTATGCCCGACTATAAACTCGACCAAGCCCGCCAGACAACGCCGACAACCACCGAGCTACAAGCGCAAAGTACGGCACCACGCAGTCTTATCGTCAACATCGCCTTTATTGTCGTCGGCATCATCGTTGCTCTGGTCGGCATACCGCTTCTCATCTTGCCGGGACCGGGCATCGCGCTCATCGTCGGCGGTCTACTTCTCGCGGGAAACGGAGTGAAGTCAATCGCGTCAAACGCGCGGTCAAATGGGCGGTAATCGGTAAAATCATCGCTCGCGATACACCGCACGTACAAGAAATTCGATGTTGCCCTCGGGTCCCTTCAGGGAAGATTCGATGACCCCGGTCACTTCGAACCCCGATTCAACCAACGCCTCGCTCACTTCTTCAACAACCCGCTGACGCACCTGCGGATCCCGCACGACGCCCCGCTCCGTCTCATCGTGGCGTGATTCAAACTGCGGCTTGACCAACCCAATGAAAACGCTGTTTTCTTTCGACAGGCGCGCGAACACGGGCGCAAGCTGCGCGAGACCGATGAAGCTGACGTCGGCCACCAACACCTCGAAGGGTGCGCCAAGCGCTACCGGATCGGCGGTTTTGATGTTAGTGCGCTCAAACACCGACACGCGCTCATCCTGGCGCAGATGCCAAGCGAGCTGTCCGTAGTTCACGTCGACACACGCCACCCGCGCCGCCCCCGCCTGAAGCAGGCAGTCGGTGAAACCCCCCGTTGAAGAACCGATATCGACGCAATGAGCACCTGAAACATCCTGCGCGAACCCGTCGAGAGCCCCCTGCAGCTTATGCCCACCGCGCGACGCGAAACGCCGGTGATTCTTCACGACGATGACGGCATCCGGCGCAATCTTTATCGCCGCACTGGTGGCGTACACATCGTCAACCTTCACCTCATGCGCCAAGACAGCGCGCAAGGCCATCCCCGCATCGGGGAAATAGCCTTGTTCGACCAATACGGTATCGAGTCGTTCCTTTTTCATACGGGAACTTCTCCTGTTGCAACAATCGTAAGAAAATCATCCTCTGTCAAAACGGGGACCCCGAGCGTAACCGCTTTATCATATTTCGACCCGGAGGCTTCACCGCAGATCACGTAGCTTGTTTTGGCGGACACGCTGCCCGACACCTTGGCACCTCGCGCCTTGAGCTGACCGCCGGCTTCATCGCGCGTCATGCCACTTTTCACCAAGCTTCCCGTCAGTACGAACGTCAGGCCGGCAAGCGTTTGCGGAAGAGCCGGTGCGCCGCCGGTTTCGACCAGGGACACCCCCCGATCGCGAAGACGCCCGATGACCTCAACATTGTCGGGCGTACGGAGGAACGTGTAGAGACTTTTCGCGATAATCGAACCAACGCCATCGATCGCGGCGAGCTCTTCTTCCGTTGCTGCCGACAGGCCCTCGATCGAAGGAAAATGTCCAACAATTTGTTCCGCGGTGGTTTTACCCACATGGCGGATACCCAAACCAAACAACACCCGCGCAAACGATCGCGCCTTACTTGCTTCGATTGCCGCGATGAGCTTTTTAGCCACCACACCACCGAGATGAATGGGTTCGCCCTCTTTGGTCAGGCGTCCCATATCCAAGGTTGCCAGGTCGTATTCGTTGAGCGTGTAGTAATCGGCCACGTCGGTTAAACGCCCGGACTCGATGAGACGCGTGACGATTTCTTCGCCCATACCCTCTATGTCGAGCGCACCCCGGCTGGCCCAATGGAGCAACCGTTCCTGCGCTTGAGCGGGGCAATCGATGGATATACAGCGAAAAGCCGCCTCGCCCTCTTCGCGCACGACCGGAGAAGCGCAGCTGGGGCACACGGCGGGCATCTGCCACGGTTGCGCGCTTTCAGGACGCAGGCTTTCCACCGCTCGGAGCACTTCGGGGATCACGTCACCCGCTTTGCGCACAACAACCGTATCGCCCACGCGCACATCCTTGCGATGTACCTCATCGACATTGTGCAGCGTTGCGCGAGCAACCGTCGAGCCAGCCACCACAACCGGATCAAGTTCTGCAACGGGTGTCAAGGCTCCGGTGCGACCCACCTGAACCGTAATCTCGCGTAAAATCGTCGTCTTTTCTTCGGGAGGAAACTTATAGGCGATTGCCCAACGGGGAGCACGGGCGGTGAAACCCATTTCGTCTTGCAGCGCGAACGAATCAACCTTGATAACCACGCCGTCTATTTCGTAAGGAAGTTCTTGGCGCCGAATCAGCGCACGCTTGCAAAAGTCATGCACCTCGATAGTCGTTTTGCACAAGGCGACATCGGGATTGACATGAAAACCCGCCGAGCGCAGCCATCCGAGCAGTTCCCACTGGCCCCGAGCACGCAAAGCCCGCTCGTCGGCCACCGCATAAATGAAGGTGGACAGATCGCGGCTCTTCGTGATGCGGGGGTCTTTCTGCCTCAGACTTCCCGCTGCGGCATTGCGGGGGTTGGCGAATGGATTTTTTCCCTCTGCAGCCGCCGCTTCATTGAGTGCATCGAAACTAGATTTGGGCATATACACTTCGCCACGCAACTCAATCGTGCCCTCTTTATGCACGAGACTCTCCAGGGCACCTGCTCGGAAGCGAAGCGGCACATCGGCAACCGTACGCACGTTGACCGTCACATCTTCGCCTGTCGTACCATCACCCCGCGTAGCCGCCCTTATCAGCAGTCCGTTTTCGTAAGTGAGGGCAATCGACGATCCATCGATTTTCAATTCGCATACAAAAGGTACATTTTCCCCGAGCGCCTCACGGGTGCGTTCTAGCCAGCCATCGAGCTCGTCAAGATCCATTGCGTTGTCGAGCGAATAGAGCCGTTGCTCGTGCTTGATGGGGGAAAACTGTTCGCCCACATAACCACCCACGCGCTGCGTCGGAGAAGATGCGTCGTAGAATTCTGGATGCTCCGATTCAAGCAGGCGCAGTTCGCGCACGAGAGAATCGAAGGCCGCATCCGAAAGCTCGGGGGCATCGGTCGCGTAGTAAAGATACGTATGATGTTCGATTTCACGGCGCAACGCCTCGATACGAATGCGCACGTCATCCGTGTTTTCGAAAGGTATTGCGCCACCGAGAGATGATTTCGTCTGATTTTGAGTCATGCGAAAGCTAAATCGTACTCACCAGTTTGCCGACAGCAACGCCCTGAACGACCATAGCGATACCGCGCCACAGTGCGAAGATAGCGATGAAGATAGCAAAGCTTGCCGGGACCATGAACAAAGCGATGGCGCAGAGGATATTCACAATGCCCGAGAACAGACTGAATCCCCACATCGGAGCGCCGAAACCTTTGGCCTTAATCGACAGAACAATCTCGAAGATACCAAAGAGCAGGAAGCCGAAGCTGACAACCCACGGAATAACCGAGGCAAAAGCTACGGGATGCAAGAGGAACATAAGACCGAGAATTATATCAAGGATGGCGTAAGCAAGCGCCCAACCAGACATTTCCATAGTCTTGCGATTACGGAAATAGAAGATGATGTCGCCGATACCGGAAATGAGAAAACCAGCACCAGCGATGGCCGCTATCGTCACCAAGGTCAACCCTGGGTAAAAGGCACAGATACCCGCGCAAATAACCATCAAGACACCCGCGACTATAAGACCCCAGTCCCATTTTTTCTCTACCGCCACCATTGCCCCACTCCTTTGTTGATGATATTTCTCACAATAACGCTCACATCAATTGTAGCGTTACTTCCCCCTCTTCGACGACCTCATTGCTCCTGTTTCCTCCCCGCGGGATGAAACAGGATGCGTTCAGCCCCTTAGTCGTCATCTTCGTAGCTTTCATAGACCAAGCTCTTGATGGCCGAGGGAATGAAAAGGATAACGTCTTCAGCGCACACCGATATATCGGTCAGTTCGTCACCCGCGAACATTCCCGCGCGGGCGTGAACCGTGGTACCAAGCACGCACGCATCGATTGCATCCATGCCTTGAGCAAGAAAAGCCCCGATGACACCGGCAAGCACGTCGCCCGTTCCCGCCTTCGCAAGTGCCGGAGTACCTTCGCGCATCGCCAAAATATCTTCACCGTCAGAAATGAACGTGTCGGGTCCTTTCAAAACGCAAATCACGCCATAAGCCTGAGCAAGCTGCAAAGACAGCTCATCGGGTTCGGTCGTGCTCAACCCGAAAATCGCGCCCATCCGTTTAGCCTCGCCCATATGCGGCGTGATAACGGTCACATACCCTTTCGCAAAACGGGCGGCGCTCAAATCGCGGATTTTCTTCGCCGAAAGAATCTGCAAAGCCCCGCCATCGATCAGCACCGGTGCTGCCGCATAGCGTAAAAGTCGGCGAGTCAGCTGAGAGGAATAGTTGTCGTGCGCGTCGAAGCCGCTTCCGACCAGGTACGCACAGGGGCGGTTGGGCTCCGATGCCGCAACGAATTGCGTATCCCAAACAGACCATGAACGCACGACAAGGGAAGGATGATATGCCTGGATTTGATTGACGATAGAGGCCTCGGTGTACACCTCGGTATAGCCCGCACCCGCACGCTGAGAGGCTACAGCCGCAAGGCAAGCAGCGCCGGGGTAGGTCGCCGATCCGACCAAGAGCGTCAATTTCCCCCGAGAGTACTTGTTCACTTCTTCGCCAGGAAACGGTAACAGCGCCGCCAAATCATCAGAACTGTAACTCTTCATTCGCAAACAGCCTCCTCGAGTTTCCGTGATCATCCATTATATCGCTGCGTCAGACGAGGGATCGACCGGCCCCTTAGCGGGCTTCGCGTCCAGTTCGTCAAGCATACCCCTTGCTTCCTTAAACCGCTTCGTCAATTCTTCCATGGGGTTGATGCGAGCTTCGGCGACACGAAGTGAATCCCCCGTGATCGCCATGGCGCAAGCGACGGCGTCGGTGTGGGTATAGGAAAGGGAAATGGGCAGTTCGACAACGCCCTTTTCGGCAGCAACCCGCTTCGCCGCCCCGCGTAACACAACAGAAGGACGCCCCTTCGCGTTGCGCTTCACCTCGATATCGCGCGCGCCAATACCTCCCGAAAACCCGGTTCCAAGCGCCTTGAGAACAGCTTCTTTCGCTGCAAATCGTGTCGCGAAATGAATTTCGGGAGTGACAAACCGCTCGCAATAAGCCACTTCTTCCTCGGAAAACACCTTATGAGCGAACGAGGGAGTACGCTTTAGAATCGCTGCCATGCGAGCGATTTCAACGATATCGACCCCAAGCCCCACTTCGCCCGATATGCCGTCCCCTGCCGCATCATTTTGCTCGGGAGAGACAAAGGTATCGTCTGAATTAATTGTCTTTTCGTTATTCAACGGTCACCGACTTTGCTAAGTTGCGGGGCTGATCGATGTCACTTCCCCGTTCGACAGCGTCTTTTTATAGAGGGTACTCTCGCTGCAATCGCGATAACGGGAAACCCTGCATCAAGCAAGGCATTCGGCGCAGGAAGCGACCCTTCCGTTTAAGCTCGTGCGGTTATTCTATCCCTAAAGCGGAGCTTGCGCTGTTGCGTGGCGTACGAAGTCGGTAATATGCCCAATAAACGCATCTTTCTCCTCGGCTGCGTCCCTCTTGCTCGAACGTCTTCCATCTGCATAAACCCCGATATTTCCCCCCATGATGATCTCGTCCTCGGTGATGTAATACAGCGACGTCGTCAGGACCATCCCGACAAGTGCGACCGCCTCGAATGCGGGATCGATTGCTGCGCGGAAATGACCTTCTTTTTGCCCGCGCGAAATCTGACCCTCAAGGATACGGAGCAATCGGTGCTCGTAGCAGCGCATCTCCTCAGACCACGCTCGGCCTTCACGCCATAGCTCCGAAACGAAGAATCGACCGAATCCCTTGTTTTCGAAAATACGCGTTGCGAATGCCTCAATCATGCCCAACAGCGCGGTCGGTGCCCCCTCGGCACGGTCGGCTATCTGGTCAAATTCGTCGACCAAGCTACCGATGCCTTCCTCCAAAACACTTGACGCCATGGCCGCCTTGCTTTTGAAGTGGTAATAGGCAATGCCCTTGGAAACCCCCGCCGCTTCGACGATTTCATCAACCGTAGCCCCGGAATACCCCTTATCTCCGATTACGCTCACGGCGGCAGCAAGAAGCTGCCGCCGTGTTTCGTTAGCCTTACGCGTTCGATTTGTCTTCACCATAATCATTTTCTCGATTTCAATTTAACCCAAATTTAGAATCGGATGCAGGTCTTCCATACGTACCATACGCTTGCGGCGCGCCACCCATACCGTTAGAGCAAAGCTTACCACACCGAAAAGCAAGAGTACGAAAGCATCGAACGCCGCCACGCTCAAATCGATACCCGTCATGATTTCGCGCATTCCGGCAACCACGTAAGTCATCGGCATGTAGGGACTGACAACCTGGAAAAATTCCGGCGTTGTTTCAATCGGGAACGTACCGGCAGCACTTGTCAACTGCAGCATAAGCAAGATGATGGCAATAAAACGACCGGGGAAGGCGAAGGCCGCCATAAGGAACTGCATGATTGCGGCAAACACCAGCGTGATCAGCAAGCCAAATGCATAGTAGAGCGGCACGTTGTCGATCTGAAGCTGCAGACCGAACTGCAAACACACCATCAAAAGCAAGGCCTGCGCGATAGCAATCCCTGCCAGCGGCATATAACTTGCAAAAGTCGCCATGACCGGATTGCCACCTGAAATAATCAGTCGTTTATTGAGAGGCTTGAAAACGAAGCTCGCCACCAAGGCTCCAACCCACAGACCAAGAGCCATGAAATAGGGTGCAAAACCGGTGCCGTAATTCTTCACCGTCGTGTAATACTCGTCGCCAAGCTGGACCGGGTCGCTCATGACCTCTGATTTTGCCGCAATTTCAGATTTCGAGAGCTTCATCTTGCCAGCACCATCAGCAAGCTTGGTCGACAGCTCTCCGCTGCCGTCAATGGCCGTCTGCAACCCCGAGGTCAGCGTCTTGCTTCCTTCTTGCAGTTGCGGAGCCCCCGAGGCAATTTGGGCCGCACCGCCATCAAGCTGTGCGGCTCCGGCAACCGCCGTCGAAACACCGGCATTAACCTGATCCGCTCCGGAAGCAAGCGAACCGGCACCGGACGTGAGGACCTCCATGCTGGAGTTAACTTGAGAAGCTCCTGAAGAAAGCTGAGCGGTAGCCGCTTTCAAGGCGGGAGCATTGGTGATCAGCGGTGCCGTCAAGGCGGAGAGAGTATCATACCCGCCCGAAACCGAGCCTAGGCCGCCGGCAACGCGGGACAAACCGGCTTTTTCCCCAGAAACACCGGCCGAAATCTGCCCGGTAGCCTGCAGTGCGCCAGCAACGAGCTTCTGCGATTGCGCATAATAGGCCTGGGCTTTTGCATAAGCTGCTGCTGCGGTGGGATATTCACCCGCAGCCAAAGCTTGCTCACCCGCCGCGCAAGCCGCATCTCCAGCGCCCTGTGTAGCCTGGGCAAGATTTAACAGGCCATACAAGGTGGAAGGAGCCTGATCGCCAGCGTCACCGACACCGGCTCCCAGCTGATTGAGGCCACCGTAGAGCGTTTCACTGGCCACGTCCGTATCGGTTCCGATACCGGCTTCCAACGAAGAAAGGCCACCTTTGATGCTTTGCGAAGCGGCGCTAAGCTGCTGAACCTGGCTTTCATCAGGTAAAGCGGTCGTTGCCTGCGCCAGCTGATTCGCTCCAGCTGCAACCCGGCTCGTTCCTTCGCTCTTCAGCTGCTGCGAACCGTCTGAAAGGGTGCTTGCGCCTTGGGCGAGTTCTGACGTACCACCCTTCAGCGCCTGCGCACCATTCAGCAAGCTTGCCGTCCCCTCTTTCAGCGTGACCGCTCCACTCGAAAGCGTACCCAACTTATCGGTGATAGTGGCGCTTCCTTCTTTGGCTGTGGTAATACCATTTTTCAAATCATTCGCACCATTCGCTGCAGTCTGCAGACTTTCGCCCGCCTCGGCAGTGCTGTTCAGCACGGTGTTCCAATATTCTTTGGCGACCGTATCGCTCACCTGCTGACGCACGCGATCCCACACGGTAGCACCGATTTGACTGGCCAGCATATTCTTGCTTTGGTCGTAGTCGATCATAAGCTGCGCGTGTTCGGGGCTCTGTGTGTCGGCAGATGCAACGTTTTTCGAAAAATCGGAAGGAATCGTGCAAGACATGTAGTACTGTCCCGATCTCATGCCGGACTTCGCTTCGTCAGCGGAAACAAAACGCCAGCCAAGCCCGTCATCATTGTTTTTGAGTTCTTCTATAACTTCATTCCCTAAATTGCGCTGCTCCCCCGAGACCGAGGCGCCCGCATCTTCATTCACCACGGCAACCGGTACGGTGTTGAGTTGAACATAGGGATCCATAAACGCATAGAGGTAAAGAGCACCGTAGAGTAACGGAATGATGCCGATAGCCACCAGAACCACCTTCATTGCCTTCGATGCGGTGATGTTCTTCACTTCCAGCCCGGCGAACCGTAATCCCTTAAAAGCCATGTTAGGCACCTTCCTTTTCCAAATAGCACACGCCATCAGCCATCGTCGCTAAATCTCGCTCGATGCACCCCACAGCGATTGCCATCTTGCGCGTATGAGCCAAGTCGACAAGAGTCGCCATGATTTCCTCGGACTGCGTTTTAGTGAGTTGGTCTTCGATATCGTCGATGACAATCATCTGAGGATTACCCACGCACGCAAGCGCCACGCCGAGCTGTACCCTTTTTTCCGCCGTCAGATCTTTGACCAGCATCTGCGCGATATCAAAAAGATGCCATTGTTTCAAATAGTCCAGCACGGCACCCTTTCCCGGCCTACGACCGTAAAGCTCAAACTCAGCCCCAACAGCATAGGAGACCTTTAGACTTTCCTGAAGCCCATTGAGCTGCTCAAACAATCCGAGACCGACCGTTTTCTGCACCTTGCCACGCTGTCGCGGAAGCTGGAATTCCCCGACCCGAAGCGTTCCTTCCGTGTAGGACATGCGCCCCGCAAGCGTGAGCAAAAGCGCCGTTTTACCACTGCCGTTGTGACCTCGAACAGCAAGTATCTGCCCCGGACCCAAAAGTAAATCAATGTCACGATAAGCGTATCCCATCAACGTTTTAAGCCCAAGGCCGTGCGCTTCGAGAAAGATTGCGGGGGCAACCTCCTGCAACGGAACTGTTGCGTCCATGACGGCCCCTCCTTGTTCTTTCGTTGTTTCCTTCATTCCGCTTCCTTTACTTTTCCGTCAGGCGTCGCTCTCACAAGCATTTATATCCTGACTAGTCAGTCAGTTTTCAAAAGTGAGTATACCTTTTCCCCGACAACATGCAAGCGTTTTTCTCAATTTTGCGCTACATTCCACCATCGAAACAAAACCGAAGACAAGCGGCGACATATAACCGAAATGATTCCCCTCATACAGAAGACAACCACTTGATCCCATGGGAAAAAGATGGGCACTTTCTTACGTATCGTTGACAGTGAGCCCCCGCACTCCTCGAATACGAAATACACCCGATATAGTAGGGATATGAAAAAATCTGAAGCTCTTAAAATACTCGGTTTATCCGAAGGCGCAAACGATGATGCTATTAAAAAAGCACACCGTGAAAAAGTGCGCGAAAATCATCCTGACAAATTTGCGCAGAATACGACCAAACATGCCGAAGCCGAAGAAAAAACCAAACTGATAAACGAATCTCGTGACGTATTGCTATCCCGTAAGTGGGATCCGGAATATGGCGGACGCCGTCCCACCGGCACGAGTCCCTACGGAAATCCTTACAACCCCTACCCTTCCGGTTCGCCAAGGCCGGGCGCGAACCAGGAAGATCCTTTCGCGGGCTGGCCCTTTAGCAGCGGCGGCCAAACTGGCTGGGTTTGGACTTCGTGGGACGACACCCGACAGACGGGGGCCGGACAGCAGCAAAACGGCTACGACCCCTACAACCCCTTCGGAACCCGCGCCGCACCGCAGAAAACACCCGCGCAAAGATTTTCCGAAGCGGAAACAACGTTTAAGACCGACATTATCCTCATGATTGCGAAGCTTTTGTTTGTTGCCGCGATGATTGCCCTCGGCTCCCCCGCCACCGGCCTGTTTGCCTACGTCTTGGTTTCCATCATCAATCACTTCAGGCGTACGGGAGGCTGTTCCTGGATTCTCGTAATCCCCGGGCTGCTCCTGTTCGGACCGTGGTTGATAATGCTGGTACCCCGCATGGGCACCAGCGTCACCGTCGGCTTAGGAATATTCTTCGCTATGGCACTGCTTTTCGACCTCTCAAATACCCGCGACGACTATCGCATTTATCGAGCCGCTAAAAAATCCGCCGGCAAATAAAAAGAAGAACCGCATAAGCGGTTCTTCTTTTTACCATCCCCTCGTGAATCAATTAGTGGCGGAAGTGACGATGGGCCGTAAACACCATAGCCACACCCTGCTCGTCAGCTGCAGCGATCACCTCTTCATCGCGAATCGAGCCGCCCGGCTGGATGACTGCACTCACGCCAGCTTGCGCCAAAACATCGAAACCATCACGGAAGGGAAAGAATGCATCGGATGCCGCAACGGCACCCCGCGCCGCTTCGCCCGCCTGAGCAACAGCAATCTGCGCAGAATTGACGCGGTTCGGCTGTCCTCCACCGACACCCACGCTCGCATGATCCTTGGCGATAAGAATGGCGTTCGACTTAACCGACTTGCAGGCCTTCCACGCGAAGATCAAATCCTCGAGCTCTTCGGAAGTAGGCTGACGTTTTGTCGCCACAGTGAATGCGACCGGATCTTCCGAGGCGGCATCGCTATCCTGGCACAACAAGCCCCCTTCGACAGCACGGTATTCCACTTCGTGACCGGCGGGATTGACGCCGCCCGTCGAAAGCAGACGCGCATTGGGTTTAGCTGAATACATATCGAGCGCATCGGCGGCAAACTGAGGCGCGATGATTGCTTCAACGAACTGTTTGTTGTTGAAAATCTCGGTCACAATATCGGCATTGATTCCCCGATTGAAAGCGATAACGCCACCATAGGCGGAAATCGGGTCGCAAGAATGAGCGCGCTGATAGGCCTCGACGATATTGTCGTCTTCGCAGACACCACAGGGGGTAAGGTGCTTGACGATGACGCAGGCAGGTTTATCAAATTCTCGAACAGCCGCCCAAGCAGCATCGAGGTCAAGGTAGTTGTTGTAGGAAAGCTCCTTGCCCTGGTGCTGGATTGCATGCGCCAGACTGTAGTCGGGCATGCTGTAATCATCGCGACGATAGAAAGCCGCCTGCTGATGCGGGTTTTCTCCGTAGCGCAGATCCTGCACCTTCGTCAGGCCGATCTTTTCGGCTGCAGCAAACTTATCGTTCCCAGCACCTTCCAACTGCCCCTGCATCCACGCGGCGATGGACCCGTCGTAAGCATTGGTTGTCTGAAATACCTCCAAAGCCAGCTTAACACGCGTTTCGCGCGTCGTTGCACCGTCATTGGCACGCATTTCAGCAAGAATAGTGTCGTAGCATGCCGGATCGGTGACGACGGCAACCGATTCAAAATTCTTCGCGGCGGAACGCAGCATGGAAGGGCCACCAATGTCGATATTTTCTATGCAGGTTGCAAAATCGGCACCCGAATCAACCGTCTTCGTGAATGCGTAGAGATTCACCACGACCATATCAATCATATCGATGCCGTGTTCGGCAGCCTGCTCCATGTGGCTCGGATTGTCGCGCTTTGCCAATAAGCCTCCATGCACCAGCGGATGTAGCGTTTTCACGCGACCATCCATCATCTCGGGAAAATGCGTCACCTCTTCAATCGGGGTAACCGCAACGCCGGCTTCCGCCAACGCGCGCGCTGTTCCGCCCGTTGAAATGATTTGCGCACCGAATTCCTGACTGAGGGCTGCCGCGAAATCGGCGACACCAGATTTATCGGTTACTGAAATAAGTACTCTTTTGACCTTTGGGTTTTCCACTCTAGTTCCTCCCTAGATTTGCCTCATGCTTTGCCTGCGCCTGCGCGCTGTACCGTTGCTTATATCGAACATCGACCAATTCCCCGACAATAGCGATTGCCAGTTCGGCGGGGGTCTTCGCTCCAAAGTTGAGTCCGATGGGCCGCTTCACGCGATTCCATGCGTCGTCGGTCACGCCGGCAGCCGCGCACAGTTCGCATACGCGCTCATTTTTCCCGGCGCACCCCATCATGCCGACATAGTGCACTCCCTGCGTTAAAGCCCATACGCAGCTTTCGGGATCTTGCATATGCCCTCGCGTGAGTACGCAAACATAATCCTGCGGCTGCGCTTTAAGATTTCCGAGATTATCAAAACTATCGAGCACGATGCGCTCGACTGAGGGGAAACGCTTTTCATTGACGTAGGCGGTATCGTAATCGACAACCGTCACATCGAAACCGACATGAGCAGCCAGCGTTGCCACTTCACTTGCCACATCGGATGCGCCGCAAAGCCATACGTGAACGCGGTCGAACAGCGCAACGGATACCCATGTCAAGCCAGGGAACTGCTCGTTGTGCATCGAGGGACCACGGGTCGAATCCTTCATTTGGAAAAAATCGCGGGCTGAATATTCGCGAGAAGCGACCACTTCCTTAGCATCGTTGCAGAAAAAAAGAAGGGGACGTCCGTCCGCAGACCCCACTTCCCCATACTTCTTCGTCACTTCATTGTCGGTATTCGAAGTTGCCACCGGCGCATCGAATACGATTTTGAATCCGAGCCACCCTAGATCATCTTCGTCAATTGCCCGTATCGCACGTTCGAGGGTGGGAATATCGTCGGCCGTAAGACTTGCCGCGATTTCATCGAGCACAGCAGGGGACACATAGGCATTACCCTCCGTCGCCTCCTCGGAAAAGCAGGAAAAATCTTCGGTCGACATCGTGGGCGTTTTTCCTGCCGCAATATCTTTGATAATGCGCTGCAATGTTGCTTTATTCACTGATATGCACCTTTCTGTCATCGTCGATGGAAACGCGCCGTGCGGAAAGTAGGCGTAGAACTTCTGGATACAGTTCATGCTCCGCCTTGTGAATGCGATCTTCCAAATCTTCAAGCGTATCGCTCTCTCGAACCTCAAGAGCACACTGCGCAATGATAGGGCCTTTATCGTATTCGGCGTTGGCGAAATGCACCGTGATTCCCGTCACCTTCACACCAGCCCTGAAAGCATCCTCTATCGCATGAGCGCCCTTGAAAGAGGGCAGCAATGCCGGATGCAGATTGACAACCCGATCGGGAAACGCATCGAGCACTTCTTCGCCCAGCATGCGCATATAGCCCGCCATCAGCACATATTCGGCGCCGGAACGCTTTAGCTCGGTCGCAATCACCTCGTTTGCCACCACCGGATCCGCATAAACATCCCGGTTCAACGAGCAAGTGGGAATGCCCGCCTGCTGAGCACGTTTAAGACCGAAGGCGTCGGGTCGCGAGGAAATAACCTCCACGATTTCTGCGTTAAGGGACCCCTCTGCGATGGCATCAATGATGGCCTGCAAATTGGTGCCGCTACCGGAAAGCAAGACACCCACTTTCAGCGGATCGCTCATAGAAGCGATCCTTCGTTGGTGTAGCGAACTACCCCCGTACCGGCTGCGATGGTCCCGATGGAATACACGGTCTCGCCCTGCTGTTCCAAAGTTTTCCGAACAGCATCAGCCTGCTCGGGATTGACGATGAGAACCATACCGACGCCCATATTGAACGTCTTCAGAGCTTCCGCTTCGCTCAAGCGTGCCGCACGACAGGTAAAGGGCACGATGGGGGGCATTTCCCACGTGCTTAAATCAACGACAGCATCGAAGGTTTCTGGTAAGGCGCGATTAAGATTTTCGGTGATACCGCCACCGGTAATGTGAGCGAGAGCATGTACGGCACAGGGGTGCTCAGCCAAGGCAGCACGCACCGACTTCACGTAGATGCGCGTGGGTGCAAGCAGAGCATCCTGCACATTCAAACCGCCCAGTTCTTCCCGAGCAAGGCGGAGCTCGTAGTGCGTTTTACCCTCAACGCACACTTTACGTGCGAGGGAATAACCGTTTGAGTGTAAGCCGCTTGAAGCTAAACCAAGCAACACATCACCTTCGGCAACCGTGGTGGGATCGAGCATCAGAGGGCGATCGACGATGCCGACGCAAAAACCCGACAGATCGTAATCGTCCGGGTCCATAACGCCAGGGTGCTCGGCCATTTCGCCACCAATCAGCGAGCAACCCGCCTGCTTGCAGCCCTCGGCAATACCGGCGACCACTTCTGCCACCGCTTCCGCCTTCAACTTGCCGACGGCAATGTAGTCGAGAAAGAACAGAGGCTCGGCCCCGGTGGCAAGAATGTCGTTGGCGCACATGGCAACCAAATCGATACCGATGGTGTCATGTTTTCCCGCCAACTGGGCGACCTTGAGTTTCGTACCAACGCCATCGGTGCCCGAAACAAGGATGGGATCTTCCATCTGCTTCGCGGCTGCGATAGAGAACAGGCCACCAAAACCGCCGATGTCACCGATAACCTCTTCACGATACGTGGTATGGACGGCTTCCTTAATCGCACCGACAGCACGCGCTCCTTCTGCGGTATCGACACCCGCCTGCGCGTACGTGGTTGCATCTTCGGTTACCCAACTCGGCATAGCAACAACCCCTTCGGTGTCGGTACAAGGCATGGTAATTCTCTCGGTCATATCCTACTCCTTATCCGGGAATTTTTCGTTCATGGTCCCTGCATCCAAAAACCCTTTTTTCTGCAAAGATGAAGGGATGACCACGGGGTAATCTCCCGAAAAACACGCGTCGCAAAAGAGATCGTGATTCGAATGAACCGACGAATGAAGCCCCTCAAGAGAAATAAATGCGAGAGAATCGGTACCGATATAGTCATTCATTTCTTCGACAGTCATACTTGCGGCAATCAGCTGATCTTGCGTGTCAGTATCGATGCCGTAGAAACAGGGCCACATGACCTCGGGCGAAACGACGCGCATATGCACCTCTTTGGCACCGGCAGAACGCAGCATGGCAACCAACTTCTTCGAGGTATTTCCTCTCACGATACTGTCATCAATGACAATCAGGCGCTTACCCTCGATGACCGACGGAAGCGGATTGAGCTTGATACGAATGCCCATCTGACGCATTGCCTGAGTCGGCGCGATGAACGTACGCCCAACATAGCGGTTCTTGACAATGCCATCTGCGTAGGGAATCCCGCTTTGCAGGGCGTATCCCATAGCCGAAGGCACTCCCGAGTCGGGAACTCCCAAGACCAGGTCGGCCTCAATCGGCGCTTCCTGCGCCAAAATGCGCCCCATATTGCGGCGCGCCTGGTAGACGCTCTGCCCGTCGATCACCGAATCGGGCCGCGCGAAATAAACGTATTCAAAGATGCACGACGCGCGCTTCTGTGCAGGAATCGCCTGCTCGGAATACATCCCCTGCTCATTGAAACGAACAAGTTCGCCCGGTTCGACATCGCGCACGAATTCAGCGCCGATAATATCGAGGCCACAGGTTTCGCTCGAAACAACCCAGCCCCCATCGGGAAGCTTGCCAATGCACAGCGGACGGATGCCGTGTGCGTCGCGGAAGGCATAAAGGGAATCGGGGCTGGCAAGTACCATGGCGTAGGCGCCATCGAGCATCTGCATCATCGTACGAATGCCGTCACGAAGATGGTGCGTTTTCTGCGTAGCGCGGCCGATGACCTTGGCGGCCACTTCGCTGTCGGCAGCGGAACGAAACTGCACCCCTTCCTCAATGAGCTGCGTTCGGATGGCATTCGTATTGATGAGCGTGCCATTGTGTGCCAAGGCTATCAGCACATCATCGATGGCTGAGATATGGGGTTGCGCCGCTTCCCAGGAAGAAGAGGCCCCGCTGGTGGAATAGCGAGCATGGCCAACGGCAACATAACCGGGCAGCGCTGCCAGCGATGCCTCATTAAAGACCTGAGTGACCAGACCTAAATCCTTGGTAACCATGATGGTTTCCCCGTCGCCCACCGCGATACCCGCGCTTTCCTGACCGCGGTGCTGGAGCGCCTGCAAGCCAAAGCACGTCAGGCGAGCGACATCCTCGCCTTTTGCAAATACGCCAAAAACGGCACAGGCCTCTTCCGGGCGGTCGGGTCTATCTCCGGGAAAGATAGCGGTACTCATGCAGTCTCCTCTGCTACTTGCTCGACGACACTCGCTTCGGCGGGGTCAACGGCAGAACTCGTATTGGTGTTCGGCTTATCCTTCATTACTACGTCGCTCAGGACCGATTCGGTCTTAGTGCTTTCAACTACGGAGGCAAAAAGAACCTCTCTCCCCTCATCGGTAACATTATCGCAAGTCACGAATGAGAAAATGCGTTTTATGCCCGCCGGATCGACCGCTTCGGAAGGTGTAACCGAACTTCTGCTAATCTTGTCTTGCGCATACGCCTGCACGTCAGCTGGCGTCGCAAAGCTAGTCTGAGCGAGAGGGTCATCATCTCGGCAGGAAATGAGGGAAAAGGTTGAAAGCCTATAATTTCCGTCAGGAGTAAGCAGATAAATCGTTCGATGTTGGTTGAATTTCTTTTCATCGAACAGGGTATGTATGAAGCCAAACATCGACCCATCATTCATATGGTGCCCATACACGATATTGTTCGCATCGGAGAAATCGGCTTTATTTTCAGCAGAAAGAAAAATAGTACCGAATTTCGCAAGAAAACCAGTGCCTCCGCTGAAATCCGTCAGAAGATACTTTTCATTATCGGAGGTATGAACAACGGGATAGTTCACCGAGGTTCCCGGCACATATATCCAACCGACGACTTCCGGGTTCTTTTTCTGCAGCGATGCCCAGTCAACGCGCATGTCGGCCAGCGTGAGCTGCGCAAGGTCGGTGGGCTCGGGAAACGCATCCTGAGCGATCTGCTTGTACTCATTTTGACCCTGCCAATAGCTGAATCCGATGGCCCCCAGTCCGATCAGGGACAACACCAGAACGATAAAGGCGATGCCAAAAACGATACGCCAGGGTCCATTTTTTTTGGGTGGTAGGGGCGAGGCCCCCTGGGACATACGAATCGAAGGGCGCGCGCCCCGAACACGCCGAGGCGGCCTGCTTGACGCCGGCAGCACCTGCCCATATCTGCGATGCTCAGCCATGGATTCCTTTCGTTATGCGGACTCGCCGAAGCACACTGTCCGCGAAAACAAGAGAGCGCTGCGCCCAGGCTGAGACGCAAACGCTCGTAATCGCACTACCTGAATCATAAACAAAACGCCCCCAGAAGGGGGGCGCAATAGGCATTTTCTCGGTTTCTGTACGTAATATCCATGGCTAGACGCGCCACGGAGCAGCTCAAACCAGCCAGCGACAGACACTCTCTCAAACACCGGGTGTGCCCGTAGTGCTATTTCTTCTTCATTTCGTCAAAAAAGCCTTTTGCAATAAAAACAACGATGATCAAAACGATCACAGCAACGATAACCCAAACGGCTTCCATAGGAATGTTAAGCATGTATACCCCTTTTTTTCTCAAACGTCGCCGGCACGTACGCCACGACGCATATTATCACGTAAAATGTGTTCGCTCCATGGTAACGCGACCTCACTTTTCATGCAAGCGGGCTTCGAGGGCGTCGTTGATGATTCGTAGCGCTTTGATGCGCGCGTAATGTTTATCGTCACTTTCGAGCAGTATCCAGGGAGCATACGGCGTCGAGGTCAAGCGAAACATATCTTCCACTGCAGCCCGATACTGCGGATATCGATCACGATTACGCCAATCCTCCGCCGTAATCTTCCACTGCTTACTGGGATCGGCCTCGCGGTCCTTGAAGCGAGCCAGCTGCTCTTCAAGGCTGACATCCACCCAGAACTTCAGCAGAATAGCACCCCATTCCTGCAGGTCACGTTCAAATTCATTGATTTCATCGTAGGCGCGCGACCATTCCGCCGGCGAGGCGAAACCCTCCACCCGCTCCACCAGCACACGACCGTACCAGCTGCGATCGTAGATGCCGACATGGCCCGCCTTAGGCAAACGAGTCCAGTAGCGCCACAAATGCGGATGAAGCAATTCGGGTGCGGTCGGTGCCGGCGAAGGAAGGATGGTGTACGCCCGCGCATCAAGCGCCTGAGCAACCCGTTTGATGTTGCCCCCCTTGCCCGCAGCATCCCAGCCCTCGTACATGAGAATAAGGGGAATGCGCCGTTGATACATTTCCAGTTCTAGGTCGAACAACCGATCCTGCTCGAAAGAAAGGCGTTTTTTATATTCATCGCTCGGCAAGACCAGGTGCCGATCAACGCCCTGCAGCATCGGGAAATCGGAAACGATTTCGAATTTCGATTCCTTCGGGGCCAAAGCCTTCGCGGCCGCAGCCTCAGCCTCAGCAGCCCGCAACAATTCTTCCTGCTGTTCGGGAGTGCGGTTTCGCTCGTCACCGAAGTCATCATCTTTTTTCATGCTATTCACCAAAGCGGCTTGCGCTGCGACGGCATCCGCGGGGTTTTTCTGCTTGCGCAATGCCGATTCAATCGCTTCGACCAGGGTACGCACAATCGTCAGGTTCGATCGACGCTTGTCTTCACCGTTCAGTACAACCCAAGGAGCAAAGTCGAAATTCGTCTTACAGAGAAGCCTCTCGTAGAGAGCGAGGGTGTTCGCGTAATCATCGACATGGGACAATTCGTCTTTCGACACCCGCCATGCCGTTGCCGGATCGTCGGCCAAGCTGGTCAACCGCGCACGCTGCACGTCTTCCGAAATGTGCAGGAAAAACTTCACGACCACGTATCCGTCATCAATAAGCTGCGATTCGAAACTTTCCGCCGATTCGAGATACGCCTCAGCTTGCAGACCCAGAGCCTCCTCAAAACGTCGCTTCGCCTTGCGTGAGGCATCCTTGTCGGGCTTGGCATACATGAGCCGCTGAGCAGCGGTGGTATACCATCCTCGATCGAACAGCGTCATATTGCCCCGAGGACCGAGCGCCTTCCAGAATTCCTGCATAAGGGGATAATAATCCGTAGCTCCATAGTGTTCATTGCGAAAGAGCTTGGCGTCTTTCACGTCGAAATTCTCAGTCACATGCACGCTTGCCGCACGCGCATCGAGCTCAAAGAGCAAATCGGAGATGCGGCCGCCTTTACCCGCACCATTCCAGCCCTCAAATAGCACAACCAAACCGATACCGGCTTGCCGAGCCCGCTGCTGCAGTACGACCAGACGCTCAATCAGGGAATCGTGGAGTGGCTTATAGTTCTCTTTTGAAATCTTACTCACATCGAAATCAATTTTATCCAGCATGAAATCCCCCTCGATTCGTCTATGGCATCAGAGTGCTGCGTTCGAGAAAAAGAAAACTTGAACCAATATAATACCCCATTCGTTCTATTGACCTCATATCGCTTTCAAAACTTTTTGGGAACCCCTAGAATACTCTTGAAGCGGTTTCGCAAACAGACAGGAACTCAATGCCTACCTACGGAATTATCGATCTTGGCTCGAACACCGTTCGAGCCTGCATATATGAAGTAAAAAACGACACCAAGGCTGCCTATCGAAAGAAAAAAGACTTCCGAAGCCTTATCAACCACAAAGTCATGGCCGGACTTTCCGCCCATATCGTCAACGGAGCGATGACAGAACAGGGCATCGACCACGCCGTCAATGTTTTAGGTGGTCACCTGCGCAGAGCAGAATATTTCAATTGCAAGCAACTCGATATTTTTGCCACGGCCGTATTGCGTAATTGCGCTAATTCAGTCGAAGCTACCGAGATTATCGCAACGCGCATCGGCAAACCGATTCAGCTGCTTTCTGCCGCGGAAGAAGCACATCTCGGCTTCATTGGAGCTTCGAGTGCCGCGACGCTTGAGGAAGGGACGCTCGTCGACATCGGCGGAGGCTCAACCGAGCTCACCCGCATCACCGGTGGATGCGACTTCGACAACATCAGTATCGGTCAGGGGTCTCTTTCCTCCTTCGCCAATGGCGTGCGCGCAATCTTGCCGACGCCTGCAGAAATGGACGCGATCACCACTTCCTTCAAGCAAAAGCTCGACGAAAGCACATCCTGCGCCCTCTACCGCCATCCACGGCTATTCGGGGTAGGCGGCAGCGTGCGCGCCGCCGCCAAGATGTATGCTGAGATCACACACACAATCGACCGCCCGGATAATCTCACCCCGGCTCAAATCGATGAGATTATCGCGCTGTACCGAAAGGACCCCCATGAATTCGGGCACCTTGCTCTCAAGGCGGTTCCCGATCGCATCAACACCCTTTTGCCGGGGTGCCTGATACTGAGACAGATCATGCACGACTGCAACACCGAAAATCTTTGCATTTGCAAGGGGGGCGTTCGAGAAGGATACCTAATCGAGCGTATACTGAAGAGATAACGAAAAAATGATTCGGATGAAACCGTACGGGGTGCGCACGCAGCGTTGCACCCTTTCGAAATATAAGTACGAGAGATAAAGGGGTGCGCAATGGACACCAAGCAAGATCTTGAAACGACACCGAATACTTCCAGCGTCAAACCAACCACAGCCGCCCATCATCATGCCGCACCGGCAAAAGAAATGCATCAACATTGCAACTACATGCAAAACCGCGAACTTTCCTGGCTCACCTTCAACGAGCGAGTATTAGCTCAGGGTGCCGACGAGACCGTTCCGCTCCTCGAACGTCTCACCTTTATTTCGATTTTTTCTTCAAACCTGCAGGAATTCTTCATGGTACGCGTCGGCAGCCTCACCGATTTAAGTCTGCTCAAAAAAGCAGTGCTCGACAGCAAGACAAACATGACGCCAGCCGAACAACTCACCGCAGTCTACCGTCGCTGCCATGAGCTCTATCCGCTCCAGGAAAGCATCTTCAAGAAACTGCGCAATAAACTGGCGGCGAAAAATATCAAGAATCTGCACTTCAGCGAACTCGATGAGGCGCAAACCGATTTTCTAAAAACCCATCTTCGCGTCAACGTGATACCGTTTCTTTCCCCCCAGATCATCAATTCACGCCACCCCTTTCCCCACCTGGAAAACGGAGCACTTTACGTTCTCGTACGTCTCAACGAAACGCTTAAAAGCCCCCATAAGAAAGACAGGAATCAGGCGGCCGAAGGGGTCACTCTCGGACTTATCCCCATGCCGAAGCAGTGCCAGCGCGTCATCCCGCTACCGGGCGAAGGACTGCAGTTCATCTTAATCGAACACGCCCTCGAAATGATTGCAGCGGAAATCTTCTCGATGTATTCCGTCAAGCACACCAATGTGATCTGCGTCACCCGCAACGCCGACCTCGATGCGACAGAGGGCACTGACGAAATCGAAGAAGACTATCGCGAACACATGAAGCGCATACTGAAGAAGCGTTCTCGCTTGGCTCCGGTCCGCCTCGAATGCGAAACACGCTTGTCCCCCGTCATGGAACAGTTTTTACTCAATCGCCTCAACCTCAAAGATCACCAAGTGTTCGTCACGAGTGTACCCCTCGACATGGGATATGTGTGGGGCTTGGCTTCACGCATTAAAGATAAAGGGCTTGCCGCCGAACTGACCAACGCTCCGTTTGTGCCCCAATGGCCCGCTTGTCTCGACCGACGGACATCCATCCTCAAGCAGGTAACCGAAAAAGAAGTGCTGCTTTCTTACCCCTATGAAAGCATGGATGCCTTCGTGCAGTTGCTGCGCGAAGCGGCAACTGACCCCACTGTGGTTTCCATCAAGATCACGCTCTATCGCTTAGCAAGCCAATCACACCTGGCGGAGGCACTTATTTCTGCTGCAGAAAACGGCAAAGATGTTACCGCGCTTTTCGAGCTGCGCGCCCGCTTCGACGAAAGCAACAATATCGAATGGTCGCAGCGTTTTGAAGAAGCAGGGGCCAACGTCATCTACGGATTCCGTGATTACAAGGTGCACAGCAAAATCTGCTGCATCACCCGCCAGACGGAAGACGGCGTACAGCACATCACCCAGCTCGGCACGGGCAATTACAACGAAAAGACCGCGAAACTCTATACCGATCTCTCCTTTATCACCACCGACGAAACCATCGGTCGTGACGCGATGGAATTCTTCCGCAATATGGCGCTCGAAAACGCTTCTTCGAACTACGAACTGCTGTGGGTTGCACCCCTCCAGATCAAGCCCCTCCTCATTGCGGGCATCGAAAAACAAATCCAAAACGCCCGCTGCGGCAAAGACGCGGAATTGTTCTTCAAGACCAATTCCATCACCGATAAAGAAATTATCGAGAAAATCGTCGAAGCTTCACAGGTGGGCGTGAAAGTGACGTTGCTTGTCCGCGGCATTTCGTGCCTTATCCCCCAGATTCCCGGCGTTACCGACAACATCCGTATCCTTTCAATCGTCGGACGCCTGCTCGAACATAGCCGCATCTACGGTTTCGGACCCCACGATTCTATGAATCTTTACCTGTCAAGCGCCGACCTCATGACGCGCAACATGGACAAGCGTATCGAAATCGCCTGGCCGATTCTCAATGAAGACCTGCGCCAGAGCATTGTGCGCTATATCGACATAGCCCTTGATGACACGGCGAAACTGCGCGAATTACAGCCAGACGGAAGCTACACTCCCCTCGGATTCTTCGCTAAGACCGATGAAGAGGGTCATCATATTCTCTTCGATTCCCAGGAACACTTCATCAAAGAAGCCTACGCCCGCCGACTCGAAACAGCCGCGGAAGAAGCTCGCCGCGAAGCGAATCGCAAGCTTGCTGAAGAGCAATCGGCACGAGAAGACAAGGCGGAGGGCGAAGCGATAATCGAACCCACGACAGCTCCGATAGAGCCGACTGAAGCAAAAGAGACAAAAGGTTTTGAAGCTATCGCTGTGGCGGCAGGAGATTCGGACGCGGATAACGCGGAGCGTATCGAACCGGAAACCGTATCGAAGGTAAGCAAAGCAACCGCTGAAACCGGTCAAAACACCGCGAAGGCATTAACGGAAAGCGTCGCGACCAAGACCGAGGAAGAAAAGGCCACTCCAGCCGTTTCCCCCTCCCTTCCGAAAAAGGAACCGGCGCTCAGGCCTTCGAGCGGAGTGCCCGCCACATCACGGCCCTTGCCAAAACCAGAACCACCAGCGCCCACAACAGGGCCAGCCACGAAGAAAGTGTCATTGCGTATCTTCTTCGCCCGCCTCTTCGGTAGGAAGAAATAAACCCGAAGCATGCTTTTCTACACTTTATGCGTACCGCACGAACGAGGGAGGATGGTTGACCGTCCTCCCTCGTTCGTTATCAGGGCAAAGAAAAAGAGAGACGGAGTCTGCATGCCGTCTCTCTTTCTGTCGCAGGGCGCGACAAGAGGCTTATGTGGATCAAGAGCGAACTCTTGGGATCCATGTGCTTATAGCGCGATGCAAATGGTTTGTGAAACCGAAGAAACCCAGAACGGGAGGTCTGCGTATCCTGTTTCCCGAGGAGAGGACAAGAGGAAGGTAACATCGTGGAGAGGGGCTTACTAATCGATTTTTCAGCAGATAAGGAGATAACACCTTTCCCGAAAAACGAAAAGCGTCGATGTTATGCGAAAAAGAAACCCGATACCGCCATCGTCCCATTCACCTAAAGCTGTCCGTAGCTCAGTACTCCTCCCTTTTTCTCAAGCCGTCTGCATCTCGCACCCGCTGAGAGACACCGCATCGATTACCCTTACTTTTTTGTACATCTGCACAAAAATTTAATGATAAAAAAATCGGTCGCGCTCTCACCGTGTGATGCTCAAGATAGTCACCTCAAACACACTTGTCAACACGTTTCTTTGTAATTCCTTGATTTTATAGACAAATACTCCCGATTATGCATTTCCCTTCGTAAAAGATAAATCTCAATGCATCACCTACATAATTGTGCAACTGCTCAATTATGTCCCAAACATATTAAAAGAGAGGCCCTACCGGACCTCTCTTTTAATAAAATCAACCCGCAAAGACCGCCCGCCTGATACAGGCAGAGCATCGCCGAAGCTTATTGCAGCAACAATTGAGCAATCTGCACCGTGTTAAGTGCGGCGCCCTTACGAATCTGGTCGGCAACAACCCAGAAAGCAAGGCCATGAGCAACCGTCGGATCCTTACGCAGACGACCCACGTAAGTTTCATCGGTTCCCGCCAAAAGGCCCGGCATCGGATAGACACCCTGCCGAGGGTCGTCCATAAGGATGACTCCCGGAGCTGCCGCAAGGGCTTCACGGGCAGCCTCGACGGTTACCTCGCCAGCGAATTCCACGTTGAGCGATTCACCGTGACAGCGAAGCACCGGTACCCGTACGCAGGTTGCCGCCACCTCAATCGCATCATCGCCCATAATTTTCTTTGTCTCGACAACCATCTTCCACTCCTCTTTCGTGGAATCATCTTCGAGAACCGAATCGATATGGGGAATGCAGTTAAACGCAATCTGGTGAGCGAAAGAGTCGATAGTCAATTCTTCTCCGTCGAGGAATTCGCGCGTCTGGTGATAGAGCTCGTCCATCGCCGGGGCACCCGCACCACTTGCCGCCTGGTACGTTGAGACAACGACGCGCGTAATGGGAGAGAGTTCATAGAGGGGCTGCAAGGCCACCACCATCTGAATGGTGGAGCAGTTGGGGTTGGCGATGACGCCATTGTGCCACGACACGTCGCTGGGGTTCACCTCAGGCACCACCAGCGGCACATCCTCATCCATCCGGAAGGCACTCGAGTTATCGATCATGACCGCTCCAGCCGCCACAACCGCCTCTCTCATAGCCTTTGAAACAGAGGCGCCTGCCGAAAAAAGGGCAATGTCAACACCCTCGAACGAGGCAGGAGTCATCTCCTGCACGGTCAATTCACCGGCAGGTACGTTTCCGCAGCCTAAAAAGGGAAGCTTCTTGCCGGCGGAACGCGCCGAGGCCAGCGCACGCACTTCAGCTGCAGGAAAGTCAAGATCGTGCAGCACCTGCAAAAACTCACTTCCCACCGCACCGGTTGCACCCGCAATCGCCACAACGGGAGTTGCCGGCATTTCTTTGTTCCAAGCCATGTGTCTCTCCTCAAAAAGCAAGCCCAACCGCCCGCTTATAATCTGTGATCAAAGGGTTCCAGGCAATCTTGCCCAAAGCCCCACCAAAACGAAGCGTACCCTAACGGCCCTTAGCCATCTTTGCCGCAATTTCTTCAGCGGAAAGAGATGTCTCCTCAAACACGCAATCGGAATCGAGCCCAAAAGCGGTATGAAGACACCGCACCGCAGCAGCGACCTGGCCTGCGTCGATGACAACCGAGAGGCGAATAGGACTCGTTGAAATCAGGAGAATGTTCACCTGATTTTCCGCCAACGACGAAAATGCCTTCGCTGCAACACCAGGACTCGACTTCATGCCCGTACCCACCAGGCTGACCTTCGCGATGCTTTCGTCAACCAGATACCCCCGCGCACCGATACTCGGAAGGATGCGTTCGATCGTTTCGCGTGCTTTCGCCAAATCGGCTCCGGGGCACGTGAAGGTGATGTCGGTCTTACCTTCTTCGGAAATGTTCTGAATGATCATATCGACACTGACGCTGTTGCCGGCAAGTGCCGAAAACACTTTAGCGGCAATGCCGAATTGATCGGGCACGTCGCGTACGGTCACCTTTACTTCAGATGTGTCGTGCGCGATACCGGAAATAACTGCATTTTCCATGGAAGGCGTCACCTCCTTGATAAAAGTCCCCTGCGCCGTGGAAAACGCAGAACGGGAATGGATAATCACTTTATATTTACGCGCAAACTCAACAGCGCGGGATTGCAGCACACCAGCCCCCGCAGAAGAGAGTTCGAGCATGTCGTCATAGGAAAGCTCGTCGAGCTTTCTCGCGCAGGGAGCAACGCGCGGATCGGCGGTATAGATGCCATCGACATCGGAATAGATTTCGCAGACATCGGCACCAAGACCCCAGGCCAGAGCAACGGCAGTCGTATCGGAGCCACCGCGCCCGAGCGTGGTGATATCGCCGGTGTCGGATAAGCCCTGAAAACCGGCGACTACGGCGATTGCGCCGCGCTCAACCGCTTCCTTAATGCGCTCGGTGTCGATGTGCTCGATTTTGGCGCGTGAATAGTTGTGGTCGGTTTCGATACCCGCCTGCCAACCGGTGAAGCTTGCAGCCTTGTACCCTCGCGCCTGAATGGCCATCGCCAACAGCGACATGCTGACCTGCTCTCCTGTGGAAAGCAGCATATCCATTTCACGGGCGGGCGGGTCGTCGTTGAGGGCTTTCGCCAGACCGAGTAATTCGTCGGTGGTCTTACCCATCGCGGAAACGACGGCAACCACTTGATTGCCGGCTTGCTTGCTTGCGATCAGCCGCTTTGCGACCATCTGAATGCGGTCCGGAGACGCGACCGAAGTCCCTCCGAATTTTGCAACTATCAATGACATGAGCTTCTCATCCTCAGTCCAAAAGTTTACGAATGATTCCTATGATAGCAAACCTGGGGTTTCTTCTGCGGATTTTACTTCAGGCATCTTCCACAAAAGCATGAATCCAATAATAAACAATATACCGATAGACAGAACGCCGATCGAGGGATTACCGGTAAGCTGCGTCACAATCGAGACGAGCGCCGTTCCCATAACCGCAGCATACTTGCCGAATATGTCGAAAAATCCGAAGTATTCGTTCGCGTTTTCCTTAGGAACGAGTTTGCCGAATTCAGACCGGGAGAGCGCCTGAATACCCCCTTGGAACAAACCGACGCATACGGCCAAAATCCAAAACTCGAGCGAACTCCTGAGGAAAAAGGCTGCAAACAAAGTGATGCAGGCATAGGCGAATACGGAAATGAGCAGCATTTTCTTCGTTCCCACCTTGGTGGCGAATCGCCCATAAATGATAGCCGAGGGAAAAGCAACGAACTGGGTGACCAGCAAAGCCAACACCAGCTGTGTGGAATCGATTCCCAAATCGGTGCCGTAGCTGGTAGCCATCTTGATGATGGTATGCACGCCGTCGATATAAAAAAAGAAGGCCAGCATGAAAAAGAAAAGGCGCTTATCGTGGAAAATCGCCTTGCACGTATGAGCGAGCCCTACAAAAGTGTCCTTGAACAGGTGCGATCCTCGCTCCTTGCAATGCATTTGGTGCACATCGCGAAGAATCGGGATAGAAAACGCCACCCACCACAACGCCGTGATGACAAAGGCCACCTTCATGCCGAGCACCGCATCGATGCCCACCGCAGACCCACCGAGCACAATCACCAAACAGGCGATGAACGGCACACATGATCCGATATAACCCCAAGCATACCCCTGGGAAGAGACTTCGTCATAACGCGCCTCTACCGTTGCATCAACCAAAAACGCATCGTAAAAAACCATCGACGAATTGAGGCTAACGGCGGCAATCACATAAATGACGAGAAAGGGTATAGCTTCGGTCGGAAAACCAAGAGCCGCGCACGCGATTACGCCCGTGCCGATAAAGCCGACGAGGAATTTTTTCTTGTTGCCGCGCAAATCGGCAAGCGACCCCAAGATCGGCATGAGAATGGCCGCGACGAGCGAGGCTATCGTTTCGGCATACCCCCAAGAAACCACGACGGACCCTTTTGCGATCGAGGAAAAATATACGGGAATCAGTGCTGTTGAGAGCAGCACAAAAGCAGAATTGCCGATGTCGTACTTAATCCAACTTTTTTCCTGCTTCGTCATTTTCTGGTGAGCCAACACAAGTTCCTTCCCCCGAAAATATCAGAATTGCGTTATTTGTCGCATACCCCGCACGCCACCCTTCGTAAAACCTTAAAAGCCTGAATCGACACGGGGTATTCACATTTCAACCCGAACGGTTTCCAACCCTGTCTTCATTGTATATGATGTGCACCGAAGAGGTTTGTAAATAACGGGCAAAAGGAGTCGGCGATGCCAGCAATCATGACACACGATTTTTTCGGCAGGGATGTATACGATGAGCTATATAATCTTATCGGCGGATCGCGCGACGAATGCGATGCCTTTCTTTTGGGAAACCAGGGGCCCGACCCCCTGTTCTACTCGGTCATCAGCCCGCGCCTCGCTAAATTCAACAACCTCGGATCCACAATTCACAACGAAAAACCCAGCGAGGTTCTGTGCGCGCTAAAGCACTCCCTTTCCATACTCGACGAGACCGAACGTCCCGTCGGACGCGCTTATGCGCTCGGGTTCGTGTGCCACTACACCCTCGATTCATCCATGCACCCCCTGGTGTTCTTCAACGAATACCAGGTCTGCGATGCGGGTGTCGAGGGGCTATCCCGCGAAAATGGCAACGAAGTGCATGGCGTGATCGAAAGCGAACTCGACGAGATGGTACTGTTCAATAAGCGCGAAGAAACCATTGCAACCTATGTTCCTGCCGAGAACATCCTTCGCGCCTCCGATTCCCTGCTGCAGACCATATCGAAAATGTACGCTTATATCGCGACAACGGTTTACGGACTCTTCATCCCGACCTCAATGTTCGCTACAGCGGTAAAAGATTTTCGGGTGGGGCAAAGTGCTTTCTATTCTCCCAGCGGTAAAAAACGTTCGCTTATTTCCAATCTCGAAGAACGATTTCGCCAGTATTCTTTTTTCCGCAGCATGAGTCACCGGGCGATTGAGCTCAAAGAGAGCATGTTCGCAAATCATGAGCACGCTCAGTGGGAAAACCCTTTCACCGGAGAATACCGCACGGACAGTTTCTGGGATATTTATCACAACGCACTCGAGGCGGCAAAGAACAATATTTCCACCTTTTTGGAACCCGATTTCGACCTGGAGGCCGCAACGCAGTTGACCGGAAACCTGGATTTCTCAGGCGAGCCAACCGTAGCCACTCTTGTCGTAGAGGAAGAAACAGTCGACCCATTCGCCTCTTCCTCTACGGACCAATAGCTTATGCTCGAAGTCGTCCTCGCCATACCGTTCTGGCTTGAATTCGCCGCTTCAATGGCGGGCGGCATTTCCGGTGCCATGAGTGCCGTAAAGGCGAAATTCGATATTTTTGGCACCATCTGCATTGCCGTCGTCTGCGGTTTGCTCGGCGGAGTCATCCGCGACGTCTTGCTGCAGGATTACGGAATCTATGCGTTTCAGAAACCGTCGCTGATTCTCGCCTGCGTCATCGCAGCCATCTGCGTCTTCTATTTCGGTAAACTGACCACTTATCTCGACCCCGTTGTCGATTTTCTCGACGCCCTCTCGGTCGGCCTCTGGGCGGTCATCAGCGTCGGGAAGGGACTTTCGGCGGGACTCGACGTCATCCCTGCCGTCATCCTGGGCACCATCACCGCTGTGGGCGGCGGAATATCACGTGACGTACTGATGAACCGGGAGGTTTCGGTATTCCAGGCAGGCACGCTCTACGGCAGTGCCTCGCTTATCGGATCCATCGTCTTCGCGCTGATGAAGCAAAACCACATCCTCGAAAACTGGGCGGCCCTCGGCTGCGTGGCAATGGTGCTGTTCCTGCGCTATGCCTCCGAATTCTTCGGCTGGCACACCACCCCGCCGCGCGACTACAGCGACACCGTTGCCGAAATCGTGGCCAAACCGGCAAAGGTTATCGCAAAAAAGAGCAAGCCGCCCACTGAAGTGGGAAAAAGAGGTCCCCGCCTCATCACGCGCCCCGTCAAGAAACTCGACAAAACTGGCGATATTGGCGAACCCATCGAGATGAAAACCAGCAAGCCTAAACCCAAGAGCAAAAAGCACCGCACCGAAGATTAGCGGTCATCTCTCCGGGCTGCATACCCACCGCGGCATAGGCCCGCCCGGGCGCAGCCTGTCACGTACTTGGCGCAGATTGCAACAAGCACGGCGAGATTCGATGTGTCACTAAACGTTTTTAAGGAGAATCGAGTTCATCATGTCAGCCGTATGCTCGCAAGCATCGCAGCATTTTTCCATGCGCTCATAGAGCTTCGACCACACGATGACGCGCATCGGGACCTCTTTTTCGACCGTATGCAGACCGCGGATGGTGCGCATGAACAGTTCGTCGGCCTCTTCTTCATACGTATTTACGTCGATGAGAAGGTTTTTGAAGTTCTTTGATTTCTTGAAGTTGCGGAAATCGCCCATTGCCTTTTCGAGCGCTTCACAGCTCTTGAGCATGATGCGCGCGAATTCAACCGCTGACTGGTGCATGGTATGGACATCGTACATGTAGAAACGCTGCATCACGTCTTCTATGTAGTCGATTATTTCATCGAGACACTGCGCAAGTCCCAAGATGTCTTCACGATCGATAGGCGGCATGAAGTCGGTTGCAACCGCCAGGTAAATGCTGTGCGTAACATCGTCACCGTCATGTTCGAGAACATGAGCTTTCGCAATGGCCTTTTCAAGCTCTTCGGCAGTCGTGAAGTTCTCAACGGAATCAACCAGCAGATTCGCTTCCTTGACCGCGATATGCGCCTGACGCTCAAACGCATCAAAATAATCGAACCGATGTTTCTTGCCCATAATTACCCCCTACGAAAACAGTAAGAATATTTTTGCAAAAACAAAGCCCATAAGACCACAGCCAGGAAACGTCAGCACCCACGTTTTCACCATGTCAATCGCGATACTCCACTTGACGGCTTTCGTCCGCTTTGCAGCACCCACGCCCATGATGGCCGTTGTTTTAGTGTGGGTAGTAGAAACCGGTAAGCCACCAAATGTCGCGAGTAGCAAACAGATAACCGCTGAGAAGCTTGCAGCAAAACCTTGATACTTCTCAAGCTTCACCATATCCATGCCAACACTCTTGATAATCTTCTTGCCACCGATTGCCGTGCCGATACCCATGTTGAGTGCGCAGAATATCATGAGCCAGAGGGGCAATATCATCTGATCTGCCTGTCCGATACCGGTTGCAAGCGTGATTGCCAAAACGAAAATACTCATGAATTTCTGACCATCCTGAGCGCCGTGCATAAACGCAACGCCGGCCCCTGCAACGATCTGAGCCCACTTAAAACCATGATCGAGCCGAGCACGATCAAAGCTACTAAATATCTTCCCGACAATTTTCGAGGTAACCCACCCGAGACCGAACCCCAGGAAAGTCGAAAGCAAGATGCCGTAGATAACCTTCATCCATTCGGCTCCGTTGATACCGCTAAATCCCCCCTGCAAAGCGACTGCCGCACCGGTCAGGCCAGCGATAAGCGAATGGGATTGGCTTGTGGGGATACCGAAATACCAGGCGGTGGCGCCCCATACGATAATGGCGACCATAGCCGCCAAAAGAGCAAGCAAGGCCTGGTGTTGGTTGCCCCCGAAATCGACCATATGGAAAATCGTGGCGGCAACCGCCGAAGAAACAAGCGTGATGACCAACAGACCCAAAAAATTGCAAATCGCCGCCATGGCAATGGCGGGTCCTGCCTTCATGCACCGCGTCGAAACGACGGTGGCAATAGCATTAGGAGCGTCGGTTGCACCGTTTACGATGATCACACCGATATTGAGAATCGTCACCGCAACAAGCATCGGATTCGAAAACAACGACACAAGGAAAGTTCCCCACTCTATAGTCACTTGCTTCCCTTCAACAATAATATCGAAAAACAATGAAGTTAAAGTTTAGCCTAATTATGTCAACCGATAAAGCGCGTACGGTTCATTTTACGGGGATAACATCCCGTAAAATCAAATCCAGGTAAAATTTTTCCTTACAGAACCCCTTTTGCAGCTTCTAGACCGTCTCTTTTGTCATAACTCTGCCCATTTAATAACGAGCAAATACGCGCCGACGCTCCGCTCCGATTGTTGTTAAATCGTTGTGTCCGGGCAAAACCAGGGTACTGTCGGGAAGCTTGGCAAGCTCTTTGAGAGATTCGTGCATATCGGCCATGCTTCCGCCCTTGAAGTCGGTGCGGCCAATGCTGCCAAAGAACAAGGTATCCCCCGCAATGAGGATTGGTACCTTTTCCTTATCGACCCCGAAAGCCGAATCAAGATAAAGGCACATGCTGCCTTCGGTATGCCCCGGCGTTTCAATCACATCCCAAGCCATATTGCCGATTCGAACGATAGCCCCATCACCTACCCGCGTATCGACCTTGCAGGGTGGAGCCATTACCGACGAGCCATCCGATGTCGGATGCTCTATTTCATCGGAGTCGAGCAAAGAAGCGATAACGGGAGCTCCCGTGGCCTCGCGAAGGGCGGCGGCCACATCGACATGATCGTGATGGCGGTGCGTCAAAATGATCGCTTCGGGCTTCCGGCCGTCCAAGGCCGCGAGGATTGCCTCGCAATCAGACGAGGGATCGACCACACAAAGTCCAGCATCGTCTGAGATGATGAACGTATTATTCTCAATAGGTCCGAGAACGAGAAACTCAACCGAGACGCACCCCTTGTCAACCTGATATACCGTAGTCATGTGCTTCATCCTTTCGATGGTAAATCCTGTCGCCTATCGTTCCAAAACAGCGCTGCGTGCATTTCTCTTGCCCTTGCGGACAACCTCTCCGGGCATCATGCGGCGGGCCTCAAAAACGCCCTTGATGGCACGAACCTTCGTCGTGATCTTGTCGATTGTCGCGATGTCGGACACCTGGAAGAGGAATCGCATTTCCACCATGCCGTCGCGATGTGAAGCCGTCGTGCATGAAAGCACGTTAGCACCCATATCAGCCAAGGTAACCGTCACGTCACGCAAAAGATTCATGCGATCGAGGGCTTCAATGAATACTTCAACCTTATACGACATCTCGCCACTTGGCGCCGATTCCCAGGAAACATCGATGATGCGCTCGGGGTGCTCCATGAGACTTTGAGCGTTGGGGCAATCGGAGCGATGGACCGAAACCCCACGACCGCGAGTAACGAACCCGACGACATCGTCACCCGGCACCGGATTGCAGCAGCGCGAAAGCCGCACGAGAACGTCCTCGACGCCCTTGACCACAACGCCGTTCGAGCTGTGCGCTTCGTGCTTTTTCGGCCGTTTAACGCTGGTGAGCATGGGGGGAAGCTTCCCGGTCGAAGAAGACGACATACCGAATCCCGGCGTATCGGCCTCTTCAGTGCCCCGGTCAACAAGAATCTTGAGCAGGCGATTCGCCACATGCTGAGAGCTTTCCTTATTGGTGCCGATATTGACCAGCATGTCTTCTGCATCGTTGTATCCCAGGTGTTCGGACACCGTTTTTATGGCTCGCATACTCTGCGCACTGGAAACACCGATGCCGTGCTTGCGCATCTCGCGCGAAAGCTTGTCGCGACCAACTTGTAAATCGTCGCTACGGCTGACCTTGGAGAAATACGACCGCACCTTGCTGCGCGCTGAAGGTGTTTTAACCAGATTGAGCCAGTCACGCGAAGGCGTTGCACTTTTTTGAGTGAGAATATCGACGCGATCGCCCATCTGCAGCTGGTAGCTCAGCGGAACGATTGAGCCGTTCACCTTAGCACCGACACAGTGATTTCCTACCTCGGTATGGATTGCGTAGGCGAAATCGACCGGGGTTGAACCGGTTCTCAGGCTGAGAACCTCGCCCTTTGGCGTGAATACGAATACCTCGGTCGGAGCAAGATCAACCTTGAGCGATTTGAGGAATTCGCGCGAATCCCGTGTTTCGTCCTGCCAATCCACCATTTGGCGAAGCCAAGTAAGCTGCTGGTCGAGGTTTTCGTCGACGCGTGAACTTTTTTCCTTGTAACGCCAGTGCGCCGCCACTCCGTATTCGCTCATACGGTGCATTTCCTCGGTACGAATTTGCACCTCAAGCGGTCGCCCAGCAGGCCCGATAACCGTGGTATGAAGACTTTGGTACATATTGAATTTCGGCATGGCAATATAATCTTTAAAGCGACCCGGCATCGGATGCCAGAGACTGTGCACGGCACCGAGAGCCGAATAGCAATCCTTAACCGATTTCACGATGATGCGCACTGCGATCAAGTCGTAGATTTCCGAAAAACCCTTACCCTTTTTCGTCATTTTCTGATAGATGGAATACAGATGCTTCGGTCGACCCATGATCTGAGACCGAACGCCGACCTTATCCATTTCGCCATGAAGGATATCGATGATTTCCTCAAGATAATCCTGGCGCTCTTCACGACTCTCAGCGACCATGCGCGAAACCTGTTTGAACTTATTCGGCTCAAGATAATAAAACGCCAGATCTTCGAGTTCCCACTTGATAGAACTGATGCCGAGACGATGGGCAATCGGCGCATATATCTCAAGCGTTTCGCGACTCTTGAATATGCGACGATCTTCCTTGAGCGCTCCCAGGGTGCGCATGTTGTGCAAGCGATCGGCGAGCTTGATGACGATGACGCGAATATCCTTGCTCATAGCTACAAACATTTTACGAATGGTTTGCGCCTGTTCATCGGAAAGGCTTTCGACCTCGATGCGGGTAATCTTCGTGACCCCGTCGACCAGCTGCGCGACAGCAGGACTGAATTCTTTTTCTACCTGCTCAAGCGTAACCGATGAATCCTCGACCGTATCGTGCAACAACGCCGCGCACATCGTTTCGATATCCATGCGCAAATCGGAGAGAATCAGCGTCACTTCAACGGGGTGCGCAATGAAAGGTTCTCCGCTTTTTCGGCATTGCCCCTGATGGGCGGTACGTGCGAAGAGGAATGCCTTTTCAAGCATCGCGATGCTTTCCTCGTCCAGGTACACACTGGCAACCCGGCTCAATTCCTCAAAACGCTGTTCGGGCGTTTCGTTACCGACGCTTCCCGGAATATCGCTTTTTGCTCCTGACGAAAAATTGAGCGCAGCAGAATGAGGGCGTCCCATCAGTTCTTCAGAATCGCCGCTCGATCCCTGTGAAGCGTATTCGGCATCGACGGGTTCTCCGAGCATTTCGTTACCAGCAACCAACGGAACGGATTCCAACTTCGTTTTCTCGTTGGACATTTCTTGTTTTCCTTCATTCATTCCCGTCCCCCTTACTCTTTCTCTCCAGGTAGTATTGGCCGAGATAATCTTGATCTCAAAGTTGATTCGCTGGCCTTCAACACCCAGTCGTGAAATGTCGTGGATATCGCAATTTCATCAAGTCCTTCACGATAGCGCACGCTATCGGTCAATTCCACCTTGGCTTGCGAATCGAGCACATGGATACTCCTCGTCGGCACACCGCGGGCAATCGTCGTACGAGTCTCAATCAATCCGAGTTCGCGGAATACGGCAACACCGCACGCCGCGGCGGCCTCGGAAAGAGCTGGTTGAGCCGTGGCCGATCCGGCTGCATGCGCAAGATCGGCATTGCTCATGGTGAAAAAGCCCTCCCCCGCATCACGCTGCATACGCCGCAACTCACGGTACACCTGCGCCATACAGTCGTGATTGGGCGTAGCCGCATCGAGAATGCGCCGATTGATTACGGCATCACTGCGCCCAAACAGCAGATGGATAAACGCCGGTTGCCCATCGCGACCGACGCGGCCACTCATCTGGTTCAACTCGACTTCATTGAACGGAAGATGATAGAGAACCACATGACGAATATTGGCGATGTTCACGCCTTCACCAAACGCAGAGGTTGCCACAAGCACACAAAGCGCATTGGTGCGAAACAACTCTTCGACACGTTGCCGCTCGGCGCGCGAAAGTCCCGCATTGTAAAAACCGATCAGGGGGGCCATCTGAGGCACCTGCTTGCGCAGCATGCGGGCAAGCGCCACCGACTGTTCGCGCGAGTTGACGTAGATAACCGTCTTTTCGCCTCCCGCGATCAGGTTGGCAAGATAGTTTTCACGCTTTCTCAGATTGCGCTGGTCATCAACCTTCAGGTTCTCACGAATCGTTTCATCGAAGACCTGGTGGCTGATACCGAGCGTCGAAGTGATTTCTTCGGCAATTTGCGTCTTGGCCGTTGCGGTAAGCGCCAGCACGATAGGATCGCCCAGGCTCGCAATCGATTCGCCCAAATGAGCGTAAACCGTTCGATTCCCCGCTTTCGCAAGCCCGATATGATGCGCCTCATCAACGACAACGAACCCGATACGACCGGTGCGCGCGAATTCTTCGGCATGAAAGCTCAGAAATTCAGGAGTGGTTAGCACGATATCGCAAGACCCATCGAGGATACCGGCAAAAATATGACGACGCTCTTCTGGCGTGGACTCACCGGTGAGGACCGCGCTGGAGATGCCGAAGGATTCGAGGACTTCACTGATGTGAAAGGCCTGATCGGCAATGAGGGCACGCAAAGGGTATACGAACAAACTGACCTGATGGCGGAGAAGGGCCGTACAGGCCGCATGAACATGAAACGTCAGCGATTTACCACGGCCCGTCGCCATGATAGCGAGAACGGATTCGCCCCGATCGAGCATATCGAGCACTTCGCGTTGTGAGTCGTGGAGGGAGGCATCACCGATAAATGCCTCGATAACCGCATCGCGAAGGCCCTCAGGGTCCCGCTGGGCACGAGCCTCCCACAAGGCACGATTTTTCTCAAGCGCAGCTTCGTAAGCCTCGACCTCTTCGGCATCTTCGGGACAATCGGCGCACAGGTCATCATCGCTCGTGGCATACAAATCAGCGACGAAGCTGAGAGAATCCGAATTGAGGCACGCTTCGAGTGCGGCGCAGGGTTGAGCTGGCGCAAGAGAGGAGAGCATGGCTTTAACGGAGCGGCGCCCACGCCATTCGTCGATCTGCACCTCAAAAGCAGCGTTGACGACACTGCCGCAATGCATGAGCGTTTCGATATCTGAACAGTGGAACATGATGGCAGCAACCGAATACTTACCATCGGTCAACGTGCAAGAAAAATGATTCTTTTCGGCACCGACCGCCCGGCAGTTAGTCAGCATAATATCGCGAGCAAGATACCGGGGAAGCGGGTTTTCCTGGCCAAACGGGGCCAAACCCTGCAAGCGACCGACATTTTCAAGGGTCAGTTCTTCCATGTCGATGCAGGTGTCGATTTCAATCCGCGGATGGAAACACTCAGGAGAAAGGGCGGCCATATAGTCACAAAGGCGACGCGAGAACTCGGGAAGCTTATCGGCCGGGAGCGTAACGCCCACTGCCGCCTCGTGCCCGCCAAACCGCGTGATCAGGTCGGAACAGCTTTCGACCGCACGAAACAGATTTACCTGCCCCACGCTGCGCCCACTGCCGCGCGCTTCGCCATCTTCTATCGTGAAAAGCAGGGCAGGCACCCCATACGTATTGACGAGGCGACTCGCAACGATACCCTTCACGCCTTCGTGCCACCCGTGACCAGCCACAACCAGCACCCGCTGACCATGATAGTTTTCAGCCGCTTGCACCTTGGCAACTTCCGCCAATTCAGCTTCAATCGACCGCCGACGATCGTTAACCGATTCCAACTCGGCGGCTTTTTCGCACGCTTCACTAAAATCGTCGGTTAATAGCAGGTCGAGCGCAAGTTGCGCATCACCCATGCGACCGGCGGCATTGAGGCGCGGAATGATGGAAAAGCTGAGGTTTGTTGCCGCTACGGGCTTATCGGCCACGCCCGCCCGCGCCAAAAGCGCCGCGATGCAGTTGCGCGGAGACTCGTTCATGCGAGCAATGCCCTCGCAGACAAGCGCCCGGTTGCCATCACGCATCGGCATGAGATCGGCAACGGTGCCGAGCGTTGCGAGATCGGTGTAGTCGCGCCACAGGTGAGGCTTCCCAAAACGCCCACCGAGCGCTTGGGTGATTTTCAGCGCAACGCCTACGCCAGCCAGTATGCAACTCGGGCAGGTTTCGTCGAGCTTGGGATCACAGACAGGAACCCCCTCAGGAACAAGATCGGTCGGCTCGTGATGATCGGTGATGACAACCTCGATACCGGCTTCCTGTAAGAGCTTTACTTCTTCTTTGCAGGCAACGCCACAATCGACGGTAATCAGATAGTCGGGATCGAGTTGGCATACCCGCTCAATGGCGGGCGCGGTCAAGGCGTATCCTTCTTCGAAACGCAGAGGGATAAACGGCGAAACCTTCGCGGCCCCCAATTCGCGCAAAGCGCGGGTCAGCGTTGCGGTCGCCGAGATACCATCGAGGTCAAAGTCGCCGAAAACGACGATGTGCTTCTTTTCCTTGATGGCAACTTCGAGGCTATCGACCACCTCGGAAAGCCCGGGGATGATATAGGGATCAAGCCAATCGCGTTCCAGGGAGGGATGCATGAACACTTCAGCTTTTTCGGGAGTGTCGATTCCGCGGGCAACAAGCGTCGCTGCAATAAAGCGCGGCAAGCCCAGCTCGCGTTGCAAGCAGGTGACCGCAGCAGGATTTGCTGCCTTGATGTTGAACTGCGCTGACATGGTGTGCCAAAACCTAACATGCGATTGTCTTAATTTCATTGACCATTCTCGCACAACCCAGCCCCCCTGTCACCGCCGATGTCATGTGAGGTAGCCCGTTGGCACGCAAAAGGAGAGAACAGCACAACTTGCGAGGCAAATATCGACGTGTCTTTTAGGCGGCACCGTAAACAACTGCACTTTTGTTCAGCACATGTTTACAAACAAAAAACCGAACCGGCGAAAACAATCGCACCGGCCCGGTTTTGACCTATCGAGGAATGGAATCGTCGGACAAAGGGCTTACGCACGCACCTTCACCAAAACATTGATTTCTTTAAACACGGCAGCCGCTCCAGAAATTATGCGAGCCTGTCCTTCGGCAGAAACTTCCAGCAACGTCGGCGCCTGCATGATGCCGTAGCGACGTGCCAGTTCCTGGTTTTCTTCTGCCAAAAGAACTTCGTAGGCGATACCCGCCTCGTCCAACATCTGTTCGGCATGTTTGCAGTTCGGACAGGTGCGCGTGGCAACCATATAGAAACCCTGAGGCAAAACGCTTGCAACGGAAGCGTCAGACGACGCCGGTGCCTGCTCCGCGATCTCGACCACTTCTTCAGTCGTTGCAACGGGAGCCCCGGCTGCGGTGGCAGCAGCAGCAACCTTCGCATCGCCTTTGACCAACTTTGAAGCACCAATGTTGTACACCGTACGGTCCTTAAATTCCTGCGCCTTGCCTTCGTTCCAATTCTTCACCGGACGATAATACCCGGTGATGCGACTGTACACTTCGGTTTCCTCGTGACAGCAGGGGCATTCCCACACTTCACCCGCGATATAACCGTGGTTTTTGCACACCGAATACGTGGGCGAAATCGTGTAGTAGGGCAGCTTGTAGTTTTCGGCAATTTTGTGCACCAGATTTGCCGTCGATTGCCAGTCCGGCAGCTTTTCGCCCAAAAACGCATGAAAGACGGTGCCCGAGGTGTAAAGCGTCTGCAGATCGTCCTGGATGTCGAGCGCACTGAAGATGTCTTCGGTATATCCGACCGGCAAGTTCGAGCTATTGGTGTAATACGGCGTACCATTTTCGTTCGCCGCAATGATATCGGGAAATTCGTCGTGGTCGTGCTTGGCAAAACGATAGGTGGTCGATTCGGCTGGCGTGGCTTCCAAATTGTACAAATCGCCGTATTCTTCCTGGTAGTCGCTTAAGCGATCCCGCATGTGATTGAGCACTTCCTGCGAGAACTGCTGCGCAGAAGACTGGGTCATGTCGGCACGGAGCCAATGCGCGTTCAGGCAAGCTTCGTTCATGCCCACCAGACCAATCGTCGAGAAGTGATTGTCGAAGGTGCCAAGGTAGCGCTTTGTGTACGGATACAGGCCCGCATCGAGCAACTTGGAAATAACGGTTCGCTTCGTATGGAGCGAACGTGCCGACACGTCCATCAAGTGATCGAGGCGCTTATAGAAATCGGCTTCGTCGGTAGCTAAATAGGCAATGCGCGGCATATTGATGGTCACAACACCGATGGAACCGGTCGATTCGCCGCTGCCGAAGAAACCTCCGGATTTTTTACGCAATTCGCGCAGATCAAGACGTAGGCGGCAGCACATAGAACGCACGTCGGAGGGCTCCATGTCGGAATTGATGTAGTTGCTGAAATAAGGTGTGCCGTATTTGGAGGTCATCTCGAACAAAAGACGGTTACTTTCCGTGTCACTCCAGTCGAAATCCTTCGTGATGGAGTACGTGGGGATAGGGTACTGGAAACCGCGGCCGTCAGCATCGCCTTCAATCATGATTTCGATAAACGCCTTGTTCACCATATCCATTTCGGGAGCGCAATCACCGTAGGTGAAATCCATTTCCTTGCCGCCGACGATAGCGGGTACTTCTTTCATGTCGGCCGGAACGGTCCAGTCGAGCGTGATGTTGGAAAACGGTGCCTGCGTACCCCAACGACTGGGAGTATTGACGCCGAAAATAAAGGATTCGAGACACTTTTTCACTTCATAAAAAGAAAGGTTATCAACCTTCACAAAGGGGGCGAGATACATATCAAACGAAGAGAACGCCTGAGCCCCCGCCCATTCATTCTGCATGATACCCAAGAAGTTGACCATCTGATTGCACAGCGTGGCCAAGTGGCTTGCCGGCTTCGAGGTGATCTTCCCGGGAACACCACCAAGGCCATCTTGAATGAGCTGCTTGAGCGACCATCCGGCGCAATAGCCGGTCAGCATCGACAGGTCATGCAGATGAATTTCAGCGTTGCGATGAGCGTTGGCTATTTCTTCATCATAGATTTCAGACAACCAATAGTTGGCCGTGATAGCACCCGAATTCGACAGAATCAAGCCGCCGACGGAATAGGTGACCGTCGAGTTTTCCTTGACGCGCCAGTCTTCGACTTTGACGTAGCTGTCGACGATAGCCTTGTAGTCAAGAAGGGTCGCGTTGGCGTTGCGAACCTTTTCGCGCTGCTTACGATAGAGAATGTAGGCTTTGGCTACGTCGGCATAACCGGCAACGGAAAGCACCTCTTCGACACTGTCCTGGATGCCCTCAACGTCGATGATGTTGTCTTTGATTTTGGGTTCGAAATGAGCGGTAACGTTGAGCGCCAGCAGATCGATGGTGGACGGATGATACTGCTTATTCTGGGCATCAAATGCCTTGGCGATAGCCGCCGAAATCTTCGCAATGTCAAAATCAGATACTTTCCCGTCACGCTTTTTAACCTGATACATTCCCTAATCCTCCTGTGCCCTATTGCGCTGCCAATGTGTTAAAAGCCACACCTCTCGATTGATTTCCAGAGGCCGGCGTAAAGTTATCGTTGTTTTGGGGCGCTTTTGCGATTCAGATAATCCTACCAGCCGTCGCAAAGTGCGTCAATGGAATAACGCCAATATATTGATATTACCCGAAATGGGTGTACTACATATAGTGTTTTATAGCATTTTCGTGAAATCGTGTGATTTCGAATTTAGGGGTTGCATTCGGCCCCGCTAACCAAAGTTGCAGGTGAGCACTAATGACGGCAAAAGCCCCAAGCCCCGCGCAATACAACTTGCTGTCGCCCATTGTCACAAGCCCCACAAGGAGCATCGCTGCGCCCCCGACAAAAACCCAAAGTGCTACAATCAAGCGCATGATGAAATTATCCGGATTACAAAAACTCACCCTGCTCGATTTCCCCGGTAAAACCGCCGCGACGGTGTTCACGCCCGGATGTAATTTTCGTTGCCCGTTTTGCCACAACAGCGATTTGGTGATGGGGGAAATTTTTGAAGGTAGCACCACCTTCCCCGAAATTTCCTTGGAAGAATTTTTCTCCTTCTTGGAAAAACGCCACGGCTTGCTCGACGGCATCTGCATCACCGGCGGCGAACCGCTGCTGCAAAACGGTATCGAGGATTTCTGCCGCCGCATCAAAGCCGAAGGCTTTGCCGTCAAGCTGGACACCAACGGCAGCTTTCCTGAAAAATTGCGCGCGCTGGTGGATACCGGCCTTATTGACTACGTGGCGATGGATGTGAAAAATAGCCCTGCGCGCTATGGCGAAACCGTCGGGCTGCTCGATTTTGATGGCGAACCAGTACAAGCAAGCATCGACTATCTGCTGCGCGGCGCCATCCCCTACGAATTTCGCACCACCGTTGTGCGCGAGCTGCACGACGCAACAAGCCTGCACGCGCTAGCTTGTCGCCTGAAGGGTGCAAACGCGTGGTACCTACAAAGCTTCATCGATTCCGAAACCGTGCTTGCCGGACCGCACGTGCTACACCCCTACACTCCCGAAGAGCTGCAAGCGCTGCTATCACCCCTGCAAGCCATCATCGGCCCCACCCATCTGCGTGGCGTGTGAACACCCTCGACACGAGAACCACGCACTACTCACCCAAAGCTTCGGCAAGCTCCATCCATTCTTCCTCAAGAGCAGATGCCTGGGATTCGAGGGTGTGGATCTTCGCCTGAACTTCGCCCAATGCAACGTAATCTGATGGATCGACGTCAGCCATACTTGCGCGCGCCGCTTCTATCTTGTCATTGAGCGTCGCCAGCTTACGTTCGTTGGAGGCCATCTGCTTTTTCGCCTTGTGGGCATCGCCACCCGTAAGGGTTGTCGCCGATGCGAGAACATTTACTTGCGAGCTTTTTTCGGTAGAGACAGCCGAATCCCTCTTCGCCGCACCTTGCGCGGCGCGCGCTTCTTCTTTCCTCGCCTGATTGGCGGCGGCACGTTCCGTAAGGGAATCGCGCTCATCAAGCTCGCGCAAATACTCATCGACACCGCCCGGCAAATGGCGCACCTTGCCGTCGAGCAGGGCAAACTGCTGATCGGTCACGCGCTCCATCAGGTAGCGGTCGTGCGTGACCATCAAAAGAGTACCGGGCCAGGCATCGAGCAAATCTTCCATAACGGCCAGCATGTCGGTATCCAGGTCGTTTCCTGGTTCGTCCAAAATGAGCACATTGGGTTCTTCAAGCAGAATGAGCAAGAACTGAAAACGCCGCTTCTGGCCGCCCGAAAGATCTTGCACCCGCGCTTTCAGCTGGTCTTTGGTAAACCCTAGGCGTTCAAGCAACTGCCCCGAAGACACTTCCTTGCCATCCACCACAAAGCGTGTTTTGTAGCGCCCCACCACTTCATGCACCCGATCGGTGCTGTATTGTTCCAGCTCTTCCAAATGCTGTGAAAGCACCGCAAACTTCACCGTCTTGCCAATTTTTACGCGGCCTTCCGTGGGCGCGAGCAAGCCTTGAATCACGCGCAGAAGCGTGGTCTTGCCGGCGCCGTTTTCGCCGAGGATGCCATAGCGGTCTCCCGGGCCAATCAGCCAGGTCACATCGTCAAGCTGCGTTTTGCCACCCAGACGCTCGCTGACGCCCAACACGTCGATAACCTGTTTGCCCAAACGCGCCATGGCCATCTGCTTGAGTTCGATTTCGTTGCGAAGCGGAGGATCGCCATCGATCAAGTCGCGCGCAAGTTCCACATGAAACTTCGGCTTCGTTGCCCGGGCACGAGCCCCGCGCGAAAGCCACGCGAGTTCCTTGCGCATCATGTTTTGTCGCTTCTGCTCGATGGCCTGCACCTGACGATCGCGCTCCACCCGCTGCAGCACGTAGGCCGAATAGCCCCCCTCGAATGGATCGATTTGCCGGTCATGCACTTCCCACATATTCGTGCACACCTCATCGAGGAACCAGCGGTCATGCGTGACCACCAACAGCGCGCCAGCACCCTTCTTCCAGCGACGTTTCAAGTAAGCCGCCAGCCAGGTGATTGCCCGAATATCCAAATGGTTCGTCGGCTCGTCGAGCATGAGCACATCCCAATCGCCTATGAGCAAGCGCACCAAATCGACGCGACGGCGCTGACCACCCGAAAGGTCGCCGACACGCCCTTCCCAAGCAAGGTCGCCAATAAGCCCGCTGATGATTTCACGAATTTGCGGATCGGATGCCCACACGTATTCGGGGATGTCCCCCACAACTTCGTGGGCGATGCTCTGCTCGGGATCCAGCGAATCGGCCTGCCCCAGCAAACCGATAGTGATGCCGTTGCGCTGGGTAACGCGACCGGTGTCGGGAGTGACCAGTCCCGCCAACAGGGCGAGCATCGTTGATTTGCCATCGCCATTGCGCCCGACGATGCCCACGCGGTCGCCTTCGTTGACCCCCACCGTCACCGCATCGAATACCTGTTTCGTCGGAAACTCCAGCCCGACCTTTTCACACCCCAACAAAAACGCCACGCGCGCACCCGCTTTTCTTCCGCTTATTTTGTTCCCCTATTATATCCGTCTTACCGGGCAAACCGTGGGCGTGAGTTATCTAGTCCAAAATCGCATCGCATGGGTCGCTGCCGCCCTTCGCCAAACACCACTTCCAAACAGGCACTACATGGATGATTCCTTCCGAAACACGCACATCTTCCTCGTCGCCCTCCATCGCAAGAAGACACCCCCGAGCCAGCTGCTTTTTAGCATAAACGGCTTCACCGATGAACTGATAGCCCTTGCCGCCCAGCGCGAAGACGTGATGCTTTGCCGCTAAAAAGCGCTGCGCCCTTCCAGCACATCAAGAAGCTGCTGCTTATCGTGGACATCAATTTTCTTATAAATATGCGCCAGATGCGTATTCGCCGTACCCTGGGAAATATCAAGCTCTTCGCAGATTCGCGGCGTCGAGCGTCCCTTGGCCACCAAAATCATCACTTCAGCTTCTTTGGCGGAAAGTTTATAAAGACTAGCCACCTCTTCACACCGCCTTCTGAAGGGGCGCGGGCCATTCATTTCGGTTTCATCATTCGTCAGTTTTATCACTGCATTTTCACTGAACAAAAACAGATAAGCAAAGAAGAGAGCACAAACCGAAAGCAACGCTATCAGGCTTAAAAGCTGCGGGGTTAAATCGACAAATGAGGTCAGTAAGCTGCCCAAAAACGTGCCGCCGAGGCTGCCCGTCACCATCGAGCCCCACCCGAATCCAAAAACGATAAGAGCCGAAAGATGATAGGTGCTCGCCGTGCGGGCCAACAACACCCACACCAGCAAAGAAATAGTGCAGTACCCCACCAGGGCAAGCACGTTGGTTGCGAATATACCCCGATCGAGAATCGGCAGCAAAAGAAAAACAAAGGCCGTTGCAAAAAGAACGACCCGATAGGCAAACGCATAGTCTGTTTTTTTGTGGGCAATGATGGTAACACTCATAATAACCGCCGAAAGCAGCGTTGCCGCCAAGAATACCCAAGGGTAGAGGTCGACATCAACAACAGGATTGACCTCAATAAACAAGGAGCGCATAAGGCTCTCTGCAAATCCAAAGATACCAACGGAAAGCAGCGTTTTAATCAAAAAAGCACTTTTATTCAACTTGACCGGCTCAAGCAATGAAGAACTAGACCACACCTTCACCACCCTGAAAAGAATGAACGCCGAAACGAGAGGAAGGGCCATCGTGATACCGATCGCCCCCAAATGAGGCAAGGGAATGATAGCTAAAAAGAGTAATGCCGCAACAAGAAAGGAGGTCAAGGCCTCGATTGCGGCCTGCTTCGTACTTAAGCGCGTATACGCCTCGCCCCAGGCGAGATAGAAAAATCCCAAACCGATGCCGGAAGCGACCGAGAGCATCGAACACCACGGCTGCCGGAACCAATCCGCTTCCACCAATGCGAGAAAAGCGGTCACCAAGCATAGAACGCATGGCAACGCTATTTTCACCGCCCGATGACCGAGCAATTTTTGCACCGGCTGCGCACAGAGCGCACACGTGAACATAAGGACGACAAGACCCAACGACGACCACGTATCGGTGCTGTTGAGGTGAGGGATATCATTGCGTACCGAAAAATGGATAACCGTGCTAAAAAACATCACGTAAGCCCAGGTCCGCGTCAACGCGAACCCCAGCATGCGACTGTTGAAGATATCCGCCAACGAAATGCTACTCAAATAGGCTTTTACCGCCCCTCGAGTTTTATTGTTTCCCATGCTGCACCCTCCCGGCACTTATTCGCGCAGGCTCCCCTTGCCGACAAATAAAGGATAGCACGAAAAAAACCGATAGCCGAAGCTACCGGTTTGATTCCGTGCCGTGCAAGGCCCTTTTTCGGGGAGAGCGACCGTCTGCCACCGGAAGGGGGTAGCGACAGGCAATCAGGGCAATGCGCGGCAGGAGCATTCCGGCAAAACAAATCGCGCGGTCTTACCGAGAAACACTTGCAAGAAAATCTGCGTCCATCGCAATCTGCTGCCGCGTGAGCGCGCAAATACCTCGATAGTACAGGGTCGTTACTTGCTTTTCGAAATCATCGCAAAACGCCGGAACCCACGAGGCGAGATGGTGCTGGAAGAAATCGCACTGCGTCTTTTGATAATGAGCGACAGCTTGCTCATCGCCGGTCGCAAGAGCAGCAGAAGCCTTCTCGCACAAATAAGCCATAAATTCGAACTCAGTTGCCACGTGATCTTCCGGTTCGCGGAAATCTTCGACCACTCCAAGCCCTTCGCTTTGGTACGCCGCCACAACCTCGTCGCGTGCGTCCTGCATCAATAACTTCTCGGGGCTGCTATACACCGACTCGAAGGGGGGAACGGGATGTGCACTCATATTAAGAAGAACCCGCGCATACTCAGCGCCCAAATCGGTTTTCAACGCCTCAAGATCAGCAGTACGCAAGCTTACGATAAAATCCCCCAACAAAGCGTCATCGACCATATCCGAGTCTTTCAGGGCTTGCAGAAAACTCGTCGTTGGAGCCGCCCGAAAGGCTTGCGCCAAAAAACGGTAAGCAAACATGCGATCATCCATCACGTCTTGCAGCTCTTGTTCGTCCATGAAAATCTCCTCAAAATGCGTCGCGCCACCCATCGAAACACCCGACGAAGCGACACGACGCATTACCGGTTATGTTTAAGAAAGATATACCGAAGGCTTAGTGGGACCCTCCATCTGCTTTCCACCCTTCTTTTCTGCCAGAGCAGCCATGTCGGTCAGCTTGCCAAAATGAAGCGCCTGAGTAACGCATGATTTCACGCAGTGAGGCTCTTCGTCGGCGGCACGTCCAAGACCCAAGCACGCGTCGCATTTATTCATGACCTTGTCGTCGTATTCTGGCACCTCGAAAGGACACGCCTTGGCGCAGGTGCCACATTTGATGCACTTGCTTTCATCAACCACGACGATGCCGTCTTCTTCGCGCTTACTGATTGCGCCTTGCGGGCACGCAGCAACGCAGGCGGGCGAGGCGCAGTGCATGCAGGACAGGGAAGTGAACTTACGCTTCACGTCGGGAAACTTCCCAATATCTTCCTCTTTCACCTTCCTGCGCGAAATGCCGCCTGCTTTGATTTCATGCCATTGCTTGCAGGAGACAACGCAGGACCAGCATTTAATGCATCTGCTCGTATCAACATAGAAGCCATATTGTTCGGTCGCCATTGTCTATCCCTCCGATTTCGAAATCTTGACCAACGTCTGCTTTGACATGCCCGAATGGAACGGGTCGAAGTTTGCAACCTCGGCGTCATAGAGCACGTTGACCTCGCTGCCACCATCAAGACCGCCATATCCCGGCAAGCCCAGTTCGTCGCACGCTTCCCACCAGCCACGCTTTGTCATCAAAACATCAGGAGCAATCGCCTCGAAATACCGTGCCACCATTTTGATAGTGCCATGGGGAGATTCGATCTTCATCCAGTCGCCATCGGCAATGCCGTATTTTGCTCCCGTAGCCGGGTTTATTTTCACCCATGGCTCAGGCTGCAATTCGCGCAGGTAAGGAACGTCCATGTAGTAGCTATGATTACAGAGACGATAGGCATGCACGTCGGACATGACAAGCGGATACGTCTTTGCAATATCCGGCGTTCCAGCGAGACTTTCCACCGGTCCGTGATACACGGGAAGAAACTCAAGATTACCCGTTTCTAAAGAATTCGGCTTTCCGCCAATCCATTCGTTGTAGCACTGCACCTTTCCGTTCGGGAGAGCCGCAAACAGTTTTGCGTAGTTTTGGTACTCGGGCTCAGTGGGCTTTGCACCATCCGTGCGCTCTTTGAAAATACCAAGATTGGCTCCGCGCAGCTCTTCCAGTGAAATACCCGAAGGTTCAAGCTGTTCGCTGAGACACTTGTCGATATCCCCATCCCAGAAGTCTGAACCGTAGCCCATTTTGACGGCAAGGTCGAGATAGTACTGCCAATCGGAACGTGATTCTCCCATAGGCTCGGCAATAACCTGATTGATGCCGATAAACGACCCTGCAGGGGTATTCTTCGTCGCAAACTGATCGGCGGCCTCGTACTGCGTGCAAGCCGGCAAAACGATGTCGGCATAATCGCAGGAAGAATTCCACGCCGTGTCCATGACCACATAGAAGTCGAGCTTCTTCAGAGCTTCCGCAACCTTTTTAGGCTGACGGGTTGCACTCATCGGATTCGAACCCTGTCCGAATACGAAACGGAGCGGATATGGCTTTTCGGTCAAGATGCTCATCAGGCCCTTGAAATACGCACTCGTAGGACCCGATTCCTGCGTCTTCATCGTCTGGAACCACCGCGGTGTTTCAGGAGCAACCAGCTTGGAAACGCCCGCCATGTAACCGTTTTTCTTATCGTCATCGCTCGGCTGAAGCTTGTCGGTCAAAACATCAAACGGCTTGGTCTTGATAAGCGGTTGGGGCATAACCATCCCGGCGCCACCGCCACCAGCAATATCCAAATTGCCCGTAATCGCCTCGATCAGGCACACGCACGCAACCGTCCAGTGTCCATCGTTGGATTGATCGCCGATACCATTACCGATATTGATGCCCATGGGCTTGGTGGTGCCCATCAAGCGGGCTACTTCAGTAATCTGCGCTGCAGGCAATCCCGTGATGCCAGCCGCCCAGTCGGGGGTGAACTGCACAACATGCTCTGCAAGCTTATCGAACCCATTGCACCAGTTAGCAACGAAATCTTTATCGTAGAGCTCTTCGGTGATGATAACGTTAAGAATAGCAAGGGCTAACGCACAATCAGTGCCAGGGCGAAGGGGAAGCCAGATATTGGCTTTCGCGCCCAGACCTTCCTGCATCGGTCGAATATCGATAACCTGCGTACCCGCTTCTATTGCATTGAGGCGGTTGTAGGGATCTCCCTGGTTTACGGCTGAATTCTCGGAATTATAGCCCCACACGACCAGCAGTTTCGTCTTCTTCAACTGCTTCGGCGCCACATCGGTGGCCCCCATGTGGTTCGGGCCGCCCAGCGTGACCAATCGCGAAAATTGGCGCTGTGAGTTGCAAATGGCACTGTGAAGATAGTTCGGGCTTCCGTGCACGTTAAGGAAACGACGACCCATGGTACCTAAAACCGCATAGAACTGCGGAGAGAGAACACCATATGATTCGGGACCGTACTTTTCTTTTTGCTCCTTGAGCTTCGCCGCAATAGTATCCATTGCTTCATCCCAAGAAATCTGCTCGAACTTGCCTTCACCCTTTTCTCCGACACGCTTCATCGGATACAGAAGGCGAGTTGGCGAATACAGCGACTGCATAGCAGCATTGCCTTTCGCGCACAGTGTCTTGCTGCCGCGACCAAAATTGTTGCAGCCATCGGGATTACCCTCGACATTGGTCCATCGTCCGTTTTTAATGGTGCACAGCGTCGAACAGTGAGTGCGTGCGGGTCCACACATCTTACACCACGCATGCTTCACCTCGATAACGTCCTTGGCTGGCGCTTCTTCCTTCTTTGCTTCAAGCGTCTTTGGCGCACAGCCACCGAGCATGGCAGCTGCGCCAAACGCTGCGGCTCCCCCAAAAAAAGTTCGCCTGGTAAATTTTGCTTGTTTCGTCATAACACCTCTCCTCGATTCGTCTCCCAGATTAACGACTTAAGACTCTTCCCCTCCTTCGGTTTTCCCTCTTTCAATCTTTTTTCATCTCAAGCTATCGAGATGATCTCCGCTCCCGCAATGGCTATGCGAGCTCTACCCTCAGTGTAGGCAACCTCAAATCGGGACGGTATCGTATGTTTCTGATTGAGGGGAGTTTTGGCATCATAGGTTTCTTATGATTAGGGAAAATAGGGTCTCTCATCGGCTTGGCACGGGTGCGATCGTTCATGATTTCCTGGAACGTCGCAGCAGAAAACCACCGAGAAAAAGCTAACGGACACGCCAAACGATGCAGGCCAACGTGCCGGTCGCAAACAGTGCAGAACAGGCGAAAGCAAGCTGATATCCCCCTACGGGATCGACCGCAACCATCCCGGTCACCGTGATGATGAACACCATAAACGCCGTGCCGAGAGAAGCGCTAACCTGGCGCACTGCAACGCAAAACGAGCTGCCGTCGGTAACGATTTCCCGCGGAAGCTTCGCCAAACTCCACGAGGTCAAAGGACCGATAAGCCCGGCAATGCCGACATTGCGTATCCCCTGCCAAATCATCATCTGGGCAATCGAAGTGTGCTCATTCATAAACACCATCCCGACAGCGCCGATCACCAGGCAGACTCCCGCAGACAGCGTCACGGTACGAACGCCGATGCGGTCGGTCAAAACACCCGCAAGAGGGTTGATGACGAGAGCCGCAAGAGTTCCGGGTAAAAGCACCAGGCCGGCATCGAGCGCCGTTTTGCCGCAGAGGCCAACGACAAAGAGCGGCACGACCAGCGTAATACCTAAAAACGAAGCGAAGAGCAAACACTGCGCAACAAACCCGAAAGCAAACTGCGGCGACGCAAAGATGCGAAGATCGATTAGGGGGTTGTCGATGCGCTTCTGCCTCAATACAAACAGCGATAAACAAATTACCCCAACCACAAACGCTACCCATACCACCGGGTTAGTCAGGGAGAAGTTAGATGCATTGGATGCAGCAAGAAGAAGGCCACCGAAGCCCAGTGTCGAAAGGACAAACGAAGTCAATTCGAACGGTAGAGGATCGGGAGGAATTCTCTTTGCATCGACGCAAATCGTTGTCGCCACAAGAAGCGCGACCGACATCACAATAAGGAGGACGAAAAAGCTTCGCCATCCGGTCGACACAACGAGAGCACCTCCGATAGTCGGACCGATGCTCGGCGCAAACCCCAAGGCGATGCCGGCGATGCCCATGGCGGTAGCCCGACGATTTTTAGGAAAACGAGTTACCGCTATCGTTTGGACCAGCGGCAACAGCATTCCCGCAGAAACCGCTTGAAGCACGCGCGCCACCAATAGTGACGAAAAATCCCAGGCAAAAAAGGCAAGAAGCGCACCCACCGAAAAGAAGCTCAGCGCAAGACAGATAAGATTCTTCGTTGAAAACCGACGGACCAAGAAGGTTGCCAGAGGAACGACGGCCCCTAGCGTGAGCATGTAGATGGTGGTAAGCCACTGCCCCATGCTCATGCTGATGCCGAACTCGGACGCAATCTCGGTAAGCATCGCGTTGAGTGCCGTTTGCGAAAGGTTTCCCAAAGAGGCACCCAGCATAACGATAGCGAACAGTACGTATACTTTCGCTCGATCGTTTTTTATCGGGGACTGCATCGATTCCGCTTAGTTGAACTCTTGCTGAGTTTTTTCGAGGCCCTTATCGAGCAGTGAAAGCACCGCTTGACAACCGCGCTGTGTCGCCGCTTCAAAATCATCGGCGGCTTCTTTTCTGGGACGGGAAAGCACATAATCGGCAACGTTCATGCGTCCCGGAGGGCGCCCTATGCCGATGCGCACGCGCACCCAATCACGGGTGCCGAGTTTATCGCAAAGCGACTTCAAGCCATTATGGCCCGCATGGCCCCCACCAAACTTCACCCGAATGGAGCCCGAATCGATATCGAGCTCGTCATGGATGACGATGACGTGATCGGGCTCGATGCCGTACGCACCGCACAGCTGCTTGACCGGCCCACCTGAGGTATTCATGAAACTCTGCGGCTTCGCCAAAATCAGGTCTTTATCGTGATAAACCGCTTTAGCCGAAAGCGCGCCACATTCGGTCTTCCAGTAGCGCGCGCCAACTTCCCCCGCGACACAATCGAGCGTATCGAAGCCCGCATTGTGCCGCGTATGTTCATATTCTTCGCCCGGATTACCCAGACCGACAATCAGATACATTCCCGCTACTCTTAGAGTGCAAAATCAGGATCAAAAAGCGCGGCAACAGAACCGTTTCCGTATACATTCATGATGGCGCGCGACAAAAGGGGCGCAATCGAAATGACCTTAATCTTGCCGGTTTGATATTCCTGAGGAACCGCAATCGTGTTGCACACCACGACTTCTTCTATGTCGGCATTTTCAAGACGCTCGTATGCCGGACCGGAAAAAACCGGATGCGTGGCACAGACATACACCTTGTCTGCACCCTTGTTCTTGAGCGTTTGGACCGCCGCACACAAGGTGCCCGCCGTATCGATCATGTCATCGTTGACGAGGCAAATCTTGCCCGCAACATCACCGATCAAAGCGGTGATTTCTGCCTTGTTATGGCCAGGACGACCCTTGTGCATAATAGCCAGATCAGCTTCCATAATGTCTGAAAGTTTCTTCGCAGCCTTAGCACGACCAACATCGGGGCTGACAATGCAGAGACGATCCTTGTCGAAATTTTTCGCCTTGAAGTAATCGGCAAGAATAGGCAAAGCCGTCAGATGGTTGACGGGTGTGTCGAAAAATCCCTGGATCTGACCCTGGTGCAAGTCGATGGTGATAGTGCGATCGACACCGGCAACCGTCATGAGATTGGCGATAAGCTTCGCCGTGATGGGTTCGCGAGAAGCGGCTTTCCGATCTTGGCGGGCATAACCGTAATGGGAAAGAACCGCCGTAACCGTACGGGCCGAAGCACGCTTAGCCGCATCGACCATGATAAGCAGTTCCATCAGCGCATCGTTGACGTGAGAACCGGCAACAGACTGGATGATGAAAACATCAGCACCGCGAACGCTTTCCAGATAGCGCGCATAGATTTCACCGTTGGCGAATTTTTCCAGCTTGACGTTTCCAAGAGCAATGCCCAGGCAATCAGCGATTTCCTCTGCCAGTTCGGGATTTGCCGAACCTGAAAATACGGCCATACTCTTTTGCATCTCTGTCATTGCATGTGCTCCTTCGTCGTTTTGCGCGACCGCTACGGACGATTGCGCGCTCGCTCCATCGTCTCTATACCTATCTGAACCCACGGCACGTCGATGACGTAAGTTCAAAATCAACCTTTTTATAACCGCGCCTCTACTGGTCGGTTCCGTGCTTTTTACTCTGATGCTCTTTCCAGTCGGGAATCTCGACCTGTCTGCTTCTTCCCAAACCGAGAGCGCCGGCGCTTACGTCACAAGTGATGGTCGATCCTGCACCGATGACTGCGTTGTCGCCGACAGTAACAGGTGCTACCAGCATCGTATCACTGCCAACAAAAACGCTATCTCCGACAACCGTCTTGTGCTTATGTTCGCCATCAAAGTTACAGGTAATCGTACCTGCGCCAATATTGACGTCCTTGCCGATTGTCGCATCGCCGATATAGCTTAAGTGGGGGACCTTTGAACCGATTCCCACAGTAGAATTCTTGATTTCAACATGCGTGCCGGCTTTAGAACCATCGCAAAGATGGGTGCCCGGTCTCAAATAAGCGCGCGGCCCACAATCCACCCTATCGTCAATTTGCGCGGATATCGCAATTGTTTCATCGAGTACGCATTCGCAGCCGACCGCCGTGTCGGTCAATCGGCTATTGGGGCCGACGATGCTTCCCTCGCCCACCGTCGTTGTGCCCAGCAAAAACGTCAGGGGCAAAAGCTCGACATCGGAAGCGATTTTCACATCGGGGCCGATCCATACCAAGGAAGGATCGGTCATGGTCACTCCCGACAACAGATGAGCCTCGTTGATGCGGCGCTGCAGGTATCCCGCCGCTTCAGCCAGCTGAACGCGAGAATTAATGCCGCGACACTCTTCGGGTTCGTCCGTTTTAAGAGCTAAAGCCAGATAGCCAGTTGAACGGCAGATTTCTAAGACATCGGTCAGGTAGTATTCACCCTGAGCATTATTGTTGCTCACCTGAGTAAGCACAGAAAAAAGCTTTTCAATGTCGAAACAGTAGAAACCCGAATTGCACTCGGTGATACGCGCTTCTTCGGGGCTGCAATCCTTCTGTTCGACGATGCGCTCCACCCCACCCTGAGCATCGCGCACGATACGGCCGTATCCGGTGGGATCCTCGGCCTCCATCGTGAGCACAACCATAGCCGCTTGCGATTCTTCTCGCGTATGAATCAGGGCCCGAATAGTTTCCGGCGTAATAAGGGGGGAATCACCCGACAGCACGACAACGGACCCGGTCTTACCCTCAAACGCCTCACGGCATACCGAAACCGCATCGCCAGTACCCCAGCGATTTTCCTGAAATACGATATGGGTATCGGGTTCAACAAGGGGAATTACCTGCCCGCGCTCATGGCCCAATACACTCACGATGGAAGAGATGCCCGCATCTTTTGCCGCATCGACAACCCATCGGACAATTGATTTACCCAATAGCTCGTGAACGACCTTCGGTTTTCTCGATTTCATCCGGGTTCCTGCACCCGCAGCGAGAACTATAGCAGAAGCTTTCATACGGACCTTTCGTAAGTTCAGTCAGATGTCGCAAGCGCGGTGCACAAGGCATCGAGAAACGTGATAGCAAAATGCTGAGCAGAACGACCGACACCGGCATCTTGCCACGTCGCACCGGGTAATTCCAAAACAATACGAGGAGGAATCGTGGTGATCGATTCAAGAGCCGAATGAAGTCGTAGCGAAAGAGTCTCTTCATCTGCATAAAGAACCCGAGGAACGTTTTCGAGTATTTCCTGATCAGGCAAGACAAGATGAACGAGAAGCATGTCGTCACTCGGGGTGGCAGACAGCAGATCGGCACTGATGATTTTAGAGGCAGGGTTAGTTGCGAGAGCCAGGTTCGATACCCGCGAAGCAACGTTGCGCGTGAACTCACAGGTTCCAAAAAGGCAGAGCGCGTTAGTTTCAAGCACACTGGCTGCTCGAGCAAAACCAAGATAAGGAGAAAGCTGCGAAGCGCTTTTTCCCTCCCAGGAGTGATGGAGGTTGTTGATCGCCTCGTACGTGAGCGCGCCGGCAATACCGTCGGAAGGCAATCCCATGTTCATTTGAAATTTGCGCAAGGCCAATTCGGTGTAAGCACCGAAGATGGTATCGTTATTCCCGCAGGCAAAGCCCAGGGCTCCCAAAGCCCTCTGCAATTGCGAGACATCGTTGCCATGAAAGTACGGCATGCGCAAATAAAGGGTGCGATCGCCCATCTGGAACGTGGCATCGACAAGCGCAGCCCACACCTTTTCGGTGACTATAATGCCGGACTCAAGACCGGCATGGGCGCAAAAGTCTGCAACGGCAACAGCCGTATCATCATCGAAAACACCCGTTACCTGACTCTCGGAGAGAAATCCCAGAGTAGAGAGTTTTTGCTGAACGTCTTCAACGGCCGCGCCTGTATCGTGTTTCTGAATCGTTATCATAAAGCTATTGTAGCGCAGGGCCACCACGCGAAACAGCTGCACCAGGCAATGTTTCTCTTTTGTCCATAATTCTTCAGAAAAGCCCCGATACATGAACACGAATAGTAAACGGATGCTCCCCTTTTACTTCAAACGATTAACAAACCAATCGGCCATGGAAATCAGTAGGTCTCGCGCCATAGATGCCGGAACCATATCGATGAGACGATTCTTGGCGATACTCGTCAGATTTTCAGCATAATAACGGGCAAAATCAAGACTACCCGACGCCTCCATGATTTCGACAGCTTCGTTGAGCACGGCCGGATCTTTTTCTTTGGAGGAGAGAATCTCTATCAAGCGATCGCGGCGCGGTGAATTCTGCAGGGCGTGCACCACAACGAGGGTACGCTTACCTTCGGTAATGTCGTTACGAAAGTCTTTTTTCGTCGATTCTTCAGATCCGATCAAATTCAAAAGATCGTCTTGGATCTGGAACGCAAGACCGGTATCGAGGCCGTAGTTGCGCAAACCCTCGATTTCCGCTTCGGCGCCGCCGCCGATTATCGCGCCGACAGCCAGAGGAACCGCACCGGAATAGTGTGCGGTTTTATGGGTAGCCATCACCAAATAGTCTTCGGGCGCAATATCGTAGCGCCCATCACGAGCCCAGCCAATATCGAGAGCCTGCCCCTCGATAGTCCGACGCGTCATATTGATGAGTTCGGTGATAACCCGCACTTTCAGGTGGTCGTCAAGCGATTCGTCGGCAATAACAGTGCCGTTGACCAGAGAAAGCGCCAGGTCGCCCGCATTGATGGCCAAGCCAAAACCCTCTTCCAGATGCATGCACGGTTCACCGCGACGCAATTCCGCCTCATCGGCGATATCGTCGTGAATCAAAGCTGCCGTATGGAAATGTTCGATTGCGGCAGCGGCCGTAGTGGCCCGCATCATATCGCCGCCGACAGCGAGACAGGCAGCGAAGCAAATGAGCGGACGATGCCGCTTTCCGCCGTTTTCACTATATTTTCTGAGAGGGTTATAAAGGTAACGATCCATATCGGGATGAGAGCCCGAGGGAATATAGGTGTTGACCAAATCCCCAACTTCGTGAGCATAACAATCTAGATACTCTTCAAAACTTGACGGTGGATTCTCGACCGTCTCGACGATTTCGTTGATAGTCATCATTTCGTTGCTATTCGCCTTTTCCTGCTATCTCGTATTAACGGATGAAGTTCGCAATGCCGAATGATTTGAGAAGAGCGTCATCACATGCCATACCTGCGCTAACTGGCTCTCTTTTAAACTGGTAGGAGCGGCGGGACTCGAACCCGCAAGACCGAAGTCGGCGGATTTTAAGTCCGCTGCGTATGCCAATTCCGCCACGCTCCCCTAGCAACATGCGTCCATACATAACTGAACAAAAGTAATAATAGCAAAACTTACCTTGCTTTTCGCACCAAATCGTTGAGTAAGGGTTGCTTCATCAAAGCTCTACGCATGGGCACGAGCAAAAATCATGCCGTGCAGAATGTCCGACTCGCTAACCGTGAACGCATCTTGCTCGGTAAAATCGAGCACTGCCTGCAAAATAAGCATCCCTGCCACAATCACCGAAGCGCGGCCAGGATCAAGACCAACAACTTGTTTCCGTTGCTCGTTCGGGAGAAGCGCCAGACGATGCGTAACCTCATTAAGGGTTGCGCGGGAAACAACGCTGCGATGCACCCGGGCCGAATCATAGGTTTCCATTGCCTGTTCGATTGCCACGACACTCGTTGCCGTGCCCGCCACCGCGACCAGGCGCGTCGGCGTAAAGCGCAACGCTTCGAGATCGGAAAAAACCGAACCCATTTCTTGCTCTATCCACTCGCGCGCTCGTTGCAACTCGGGCTGCGTCGGGGGATCGCTCGCTAAAAACCGCTCAGTCACCCGTCGACACCCGACGTTGAAAGAGTGCTTGAAGAGTGGATCGGATCCGGCAACCCCCGCAATCACCTCGGTTGAGCCGCCGCCAATATCCACAACAATCAGGTTCTCACCAGTAAAATCGCACCCGGCGCCACGAAAAGAAAGTGCTGCTTCACGATCGCCAGAGATGATCGTCAAAACGATGCCACGAGCCGCCAGAAGCGCAGTGAATTGACATGCGTTACTTGCATCGCGCGAAGCTGATGTCGCAAGGGCAATCACCTCGATAGTAGGGCAATCGGCGGTTGTAAACTCCGAAATAACCTCTTGATAGCGTTCTAGCTGTGCATCGACCCGTTCCATAGCCGCAGGCAGCAGCGTCCCGCTTTTTGCTACGCCCTCCCCCAGGTTGGTAATCGCGTATTCGCGCCGCAATTCATGGATACCCGATGCATCCACATCAGCAATAAGCATTCGGCATGTGACCGTACCGATATCAATGGCCGCAAAGCGACGCGATGTCGGAGGCATCCGATCGGTTGAAGGGCGACAATCCTGAGCGACCATATGCTAACTCCCTACGACAGAAGAGGTATTAACACCAAAAAAAGCATCGAGCATCGGAGAATACCAAGTGGTCGGAGCCGGAATACTTCCCCCGGTAACATTTGCGTTCATGCCAGGCTGCCCCTCTCCGCTCAGTCCGAATACGCTCACCGAATTATCACCGGCCTTAACCCAGCCGAATTCTTCACGCGCCTTATCTTCGATGCCCTCGCTCGTCGAAAGCCTATCGACTTCAGCCTGGATAGCAGCGCTTCGCTGCGCAAGGGCTTCATATTCAGCCTGAATTTGAGCTTGTTCACGCACGGCAATATAATAATCTTTCGCCGCTGGATAAAGAAACATACAGGAAAGCACCAGGCAACCTACAACAACTGCACTCCCGATGATCTTGGGGGAATGCAACAAGTCGCGCCCGGAAAACGCACCGAAAAATCCCCCTTTTGATTTTGATTTTGATTTTCCCTTTTCCTGCATGCGTGCGCTCCGCTTGTGACTCGTGCCCATTTTTCCCTTATAGAGAGCTGCGCGCGATCCGGTCGATTCGGAAGCCGGCTTATCGGAGCTGGCATAGTTGGCGTTAAACGCTTTATCTGCTTTTGTTTTACGGACGCTTCGCTTGAGCCGATCGAGACGGGGTGTTTTCGCTGTTGTCGGTTCTTGGGAAGATCCCTCCTGCTGAGAAGCTGTTTTTTTTGATTGGCTCTTTGCGGCGGTCGTCTTTTTCGCCGCTGATTTCGCGGCAGAAGTCGTCGTTTTTTTAGGGGCAGATTTTTTTGCAGCTGTCTTTTTATGAGCAGGTTTTTTAGGAACGACGGCTTTTTCGGCCTCCTTGATCGAGGGGCGCTTTGGCGCTTTCGCTGCAGCAACAGAAGGACGAGTCCCCTTACGGGCTGCCACTTCATCAAACGAGAGGATATTTGATTGATCCGTCAGTGAACTTCTCCTCTTGCAGCATCGAGTATTGTTTACGTGGTGTGTTTAATGCGTCAAGCTTCCCAAAGAATACCATAGGCGGGTCCTGCCTGTCATCGCACAAGAAGCCAAGCGGCACAAAGCAAACAAACCGATTACACGAGAGCCCCGAAGCCGACTCTCGTCTGCTTTCGTGCGGCTGCAAAGCAGCAACCTACACCCCGGGGACAACCAGCCCGTTTTCGTAGGCAAGCACCACCAGCTGTGCGCGATCATGCGCGTCGAGCTTCGACATGATTCGAGCGGCATGCGTCTTGACGGTTGCCGGAGAAATAACCAGGTCATGAGCGATTTGATCATTGGTAAGGCCATGCGCCACCATCACGAGAACTTCGCGTTCGCGATCGGTCAGCGCATCGAGCTTCACAATCGGCAGACAGCGGCTTGGACGCGAATGCACAAAAGTTTCCACCAGGCGTCGGGTAATTGAGGGTTGGATAAGCGCATCACCGGATGCCACAACTTCGATAGCGTGTGCGATTTCATCAGGTTCTGCATCCTTAAGCATAAATCCGCTCGCACCCGCCGAGAGAGCATCGTAGACATATTCGTCGATGTCGAAAGTGGTAAGAATCAAAACACGTGTTTCTTTGAGTCGCGGGTCGGTCGCTATCTCGCGCGTCGCATCGATACCATTTTCAATCGGCATACGAATATCCATCAACACCACGTCAGGTCTGGTCTCGAGAGCGCAGGCTACGGCCGCAGTCCCGTTCCCTGCCTCCCCGACGACGGTGATGTTGGCAAAAGACGACAGGATAAGTCGGAACCCATTGCGGACAAGATCTTGATCGTCGACAATCACCACACGAAGCATCGGCCTATCGACAACGACGGCATCGGGTATACGAACCCGATCAAAGCCCTGTCCGCGCAAATGCTGCCGTACCTCACGGGAATCTTTTCCGTAGAATTCGGGTCCGCCTATCAGTATCTCTTTCTGGGGTTCTCTCATGCTTGGTCCCTTTTCCCGAGAGGTATTTCCACCCGCACGACAAACCCTTTGTTGACCCGGCTATAGCTTTCGAATGTGCCCCCGAGAAGTCGCACGCGCTCTTCCATGCCCTGAATGCCATGGCCGACCGCAGCTTCCTCAGCCGACCGGCCAACCCCATCATCCTCAATGGACAAGCCGACGCTGCCCTCATTGCTCATCAAGCGAATCGTCACCGAGCTTGCCTGCGCGTGCCTTAAGATGTTTGTCGTTGCTTCCCGGGCAATGCGAAACAAGGCAACGTCGATATAGGCCGGAATCTGCGTCTTATCGAATCGGGAGTCATCGACAACAACCTCGATGGATGCCGCCCGCAAATAATCAACGACATCCAACAAACGATCGGTGCCCTGCGTGGGGAAAATTTCGTCCTCTGAATCGCCATCACGCACCACCGCAATCATCGAACGTATTTCTTCAAGAGCTTCTTTTGCCGTCGTGCGCACGAGCACAATAGCTTCTTTTGCCGCCTCGGGGTCCCGGCCAATAAGGCCCTGCGCCGCAGCAGCTTGAACGCTCACCGCCACCAGGGAGTGTGCGGTGATGTCATGCACCTCGCGCGCAATACGGAGGCGCTCCGCCTCGACACGACGAGCCGCCTCGCCTTCGCGGCTTCTTTCGGCTTCAAGGGCACGCTGCTCGGTTTCTCGAAGGTATTCTCCCCGTGTTTTCACCGCATAACCGGCAAGTGCCGAAACCACCAGTGACGTAATGTTTTGCAGACGGACAAGCGCATCGAGGCTGTGGCTTAAGGCGGGTGCTTCACCGACAAAAACGCCCCAGACGCCCAAGATGGTCGCCACCGCCGCCTCGGCCCGTGGGCGCTCGCTTGCAACGGAGAAAAGCGCCACCATAGGTCCCACGATCGTCAGGGAATATCCGCGCAAGACCTCTTGCAGACCTAAGAACGAAACCATCACGAAAATATAGACGGGCCAGGAAAAGCGACGACGAAACGCGAGGGGTAACGAAATCAAAGCCAGCCCGGCAAACGCCGAGAAACTCGGAGCAATACTCACGTAGCCAATTAAATCGCGAAAGCCCTCGTCGCGCACCATAACCGACGTCGATGTCAGATACAGCTGCACGATACCGAATACAAAAATAGCAATCGCCAGCAAAATGTCGAATGCCCATTGCTTCGTGGTCAGCTCTCTCGTATTTACCAAAAAATTATTCATAATCCTATACTACGAAAGAGGGGGTACACAATCCATACTCCACACGGGGTACATCGGTGCCGGGGCTTGCGCTTACTTCATATCGCGTAGAGCCTCGAGCTTCGCCCGTACTGCGGGGTCGAGCCGTTGGGCAATCGTGTTCTTCGGTGCGACCGCAGGCGTTTCGTCGAGCGCAACCTCTTCGGATAGCGACTTCATTTCATGGGAGAATCCATTGGCGCTCATGCGGTCGACACCGCCCCCAAAAACAGTGTCCTGAATCGTAGCGTCGCTGGTCACTACCAGCGTTTCCACCCCGCGCTCACGCGCATCATGCGCAAGCTTTTCGATAACCTTGTCGGCGGAAGAACCCGAAGGTGAAAAGATAATCTTCACACCCCCGATCGTATCAGCGGCACCCGTAGAGTAAAGGTTCTGCGCCCCATCGAACACGATAATGGCACGCCAATCATGGCCGGAATAGCTGACCACGTCGTCGATCAGCGTTTCCCGTGCCCGGTTGAAGGCATCGTCGGTGTAGTCGGGCCCGACAAGATCGCGGTACCGACCGCCCGACCGCAACACGTTATACCCATCGACAAGAAGAAGTTTTTTGCGCTGCCGAGCCATTTCTTAACGATTCTGACGCAAGTATTCGTACATGCACGCCGTTGCCGCCTGCGCAACGTTGAGCGAGCCGACCTGCCCTTCCTGGGGAAGTTTCACCAGGAAGTCGCAAATTTCACCAGTCAAGCGAGCAAGACCTTCACCTTCGTTGCCCATCACAAGAGCGACTTTGCCCTTGAGGTTGGAATCCCAGATGCAATCAGTTGCGTGTTCGCTTGCGCCGGCGACCCAGAAATCAGCCTCTTTAAGACGCTGAATAGTTTGCGCAAGATTGGCTACCTGGCATACGTTGATGTGTGAAATGGCCCCCGCCGAGCTTTTGTAGGTGGCGGCCGTCACATGCGCACTGCGCTTATTAGGAATGATGAGGCCCGAAGCCCCCACAACTTCAGCAGAACGAGAAATGGCACCCAAATTTCCCGCATCAGTAATGTGGTCGAGCAGCACAACCAAGGCAGAACCATCATGCTCGGCCGCATGCTGGTTCGCTGCGTCAATGATGGTTTGCACGTTGGTGTAATTGAACGATTTCGTTTGAGCCATAACGCCCTGATGGCTACCTCGCTCGGATTTTTCGTCGAGCTCGCGACGACGAACCGTCTTCACCGGAATACCTACCTGACGCGCCTTGCGCTCGATATCTTCGATCAAGCTATCGCGCTTCATGTTGTCCGCCAAAAGAACGCAGCTCATCGGCACGTGCGTACGCAGCGCTTCGATAATGGGACGTTTTCCTTCGATATAATCGCTCATAGTCGGTATTCTACCCTTTCGTTGCCAAGCCTTCTCTCCGCCGTGAGGGAACACCCGCACAATCCGCAAAGCCGTTCTGATAAGGATAGTCCAAAAACACTGGATTCATTACCTCGATAGCAACAAGACCATTATTTCTCGAAGCGATAGGAAAGAGGCGGACGCGACCGCCACGACCGCACCGCCGTTTCCGCGGGCCGTCAGAATAAAAAAACCACCGATTGTCCGTGAACAACCGGTGGTGAGGACAAACCGAAACAGCTCATTCGTTTAGCTTACGCTTCCTGCTTCACCTTGTTCGCGAAATAGAGGCACACAATGATGAAGACCGAGCTAATCAAATAATCGGGCAGCGAGCTCATGTCGTTGGTGGTGATTGCGCCGATGATGCTCATGACATAGAGGACAACGCCAATGATGCAGATGATAAAAAATGGCTTGATTTTGGTGGGATCCTGCGCGCCACGACGGCCCATATAGCCAATAACGATATCAACGATACTCGTCACGATAGCAATACCGCCAACAACCGTTGAAAGGGCCTGGCCATTGACGCCCTCGATTACGGTCCCACCGAGAAGCGAGCCACCTGCGACAAGAAAAATACCGAGCAAGATACCAAGAACACCAATAACCATGAGGAGGATCGAGAGAATATTGAGTACTTTGCGAGAACCGGTCATGCCAAACCCCTTTCGTTAACATTCTCGTCGTTTTCGAGAATGCCGACACGCCCTTTGCGGATTGTCAAAAGATGTGTCGAATGAATACTTACAATATTCATTATCTTACCACGGTGTCCCCATCCAATTCGCACGAATCAGCTCAACGACGATTCCAAAACTTAGTAATACGGAAAATCACCCATTCAACAAAGGGAATGGTCACAAAAATAACCCATGCGGGGTGTGGGGCGTTCTGAGCAAACGCCATCCAAAGAAACCACCCCATCGCGGCAAGCGGGTACAACCCCCCGATAAGTGCAGCGATTTTCAGAGGTTTAGTCTCCCTCCGAGCTGCCCCCTCGCCGTATGCCCCGCCAGCACTTCCCCGAGGATCGCTCACGTGGATACCGCGCCAGTCCACATGCACTTGATCACCCTCGGAGCTTAAAACGTGCACCCCTTCACTCCAGGAAATATGAACGGAATCCTCGCCATCTTCGATATGAATGCCCGCAGGACCGATATGGACATAATCTTTGCGTGATTTCTCGGAATTGACATTTTCGGTCGAAGCTTCCTCTTCAGAAGTCTCGGCCGGATCAGCGGCTGCGGCATCGGCGGTATTGCCCTGGTCGCCGATGCCGCTATGAACCTGCGGGGGAACGTCCTGGTCGGCCGCAGAAGCAGCGCCGACCTCGTCGGCGACGCAAGCCGAAGCGCACACGCCGCGATCGATCGCTTCATAGCTCACGTCTTCCTCGATAGCATCATCGACATAGAGCAACTCGTCGAGCGATACGCCGTATATTTTCGCAAGAGCGATCAAATTATCGGTATCGGGAGAAGATTCAGACCGTTCCCATTTTGAAACAGCTTGACGCGACACGCTTAAACGCGCAGCCAGATCTTCTTGAGAGAACCCCGCCTCCCGACGGCGTTTTGCCAAACGCTCAGCGATTTCCACATTCATTGCAATCCCTTTCTTCGGGTAAGCTTCATTCACTCCCCCTAGGTTACGGTTGCGGGACGCATTGTGCGAGCCATTTTAGGTGGAATTTTCCGCAACTTCCCGTTGCATCACCACACCAGCTCGCAAAATCGCATTAAGCTATACGCGGGCCCTGGGGCGTATCTTCAATTACCAAATCAAACGCGGCCAAACCATCGCGCACCTTGTCGGCCAAAGCCCAATCTTTGTTACTGCGCGCTTCAGTGCGGCACGCAAGCAGCGCGAGAACAGCCTGCGCCGTATCGGACCCGGCATACCCCGCCAGCTTTTGTGCCAGCCCCACGACCTCCGGCGGATAAGAAGCCGCTTTCTGCTCACCCTCGAGATCGATTCCGAACACACCCATCAATTCAGCGATAAGCTCGCGTGCCTGACGAATGGCGGGAAGATCGCTGAGGGAAAGCGTCTTATCGGCGATTGCCGCGTTTAGATCCCCCACAAAAGCGAATAGGGCGCCGAGACCACCGGCTGTATTGAAATCATCATCCATGGCGAAGATGAACTCATTGCGGGTTTCGCGAATCAGGGTCAAAAGCGCGCGGATATCAAGCCGCGAGGGAATATCTTGTGCATTACTTTCGAGCCATTCAAGGTTTTTCACCGTATTGGTGATGCGAGAAAGTGCAACTTCGGATTCGGACAGGCGCTCATCGGAAAAATCGAGAGGGCTGCGATAATGGGTTTGCAACATCAGCATGCGCAGTACTTCAGGGCGCGTGGTTTTCAGCACGTCGCGCAGCAGCAGAAAGTTCCCCAATGATTTTGACATCTTTTCCGAGTTGATCTGCAGCATGCCGCTATGAATCCAGTAGTTTGCAAACGTGCAGCCACAAGCCGATTCGCTTTGAGCTATTTCGTTTTCGTGATGCGGGAACACAAGGTCAGCACCGCCACCGTGGATATCGATGGGAGTACCCAGGTATTTTTTCGACATAGCAGAACACTCGATGTGCCAGCCGGGACGACCCTGCCCCCAGGGGGATTTCCAGGAAGGTTCGCCGGGCTTCGCCGCTTTCCACACCGCAAAGTCGAGCGAGTCTCGCTTGCGATCTTCAAGACCCGAACTGCGCAGATCACGGTGGCCCGTTTCCATTTCATCGATATTGCGCCCGGAAAGCTTGCCATAATCCGCAAATGAACGCACGGCAAAATAGACATCGCCTTCGACTTCGTAGGCATGTCCACCCCTGATGAGCTGCTCTACGAGCTCGATCATCTCGGGGATTTCTTCGGTCGCCTTCGGACGAATATCGGGGTCGAGCACGTTTGCCGCACGCATGTCGGCAATGAAAGCTTCCGTGTATTCAGCCGCAACTTCCGCGGCGCTGCGGCCCTCTTCACCCGCCTTCTTGATAATTTTATCGTCAACATCGGTCACGTTCTGCACGAAAGTGACCTTAAAACCGCGCCAGGTCAAGTAACGGCGAATAATATCAAACGAGATAAAGGTACGCGCATTTCCTATGTGGATGTAGTTGTACACCGTCGGACCGCACACGTACATGGTGACACAGCCAAGTTCAAGCGTTTCGAAATCGACCTTGCTCCGTGTTTTCGTGTTGTATACCCTAATCATGTCGTACCCCTCTATCGTTTCTCAAGTTGAGCCTGAAGCGCTTCCAGGCATTCGCTGATTCGCTGTAATTCTTCGGCCATGGGATCGGGGAGGCATTCCTTGTGCGCGGCGGCATCGGTCGCTTCCTGCGCAATGCGTTTGCCGCCCTGCGCGACGATATGGCCGGGGATGCCGACCACCGTGCATCCGGGCGGTACATCGTCGACGACAACAGCCCCTCCGCCAATCTTCGAGTAATCACCGATGGTGATAGAACCCAGAACGGAAGCTCCTACCCCTACCAACACGTTATTACCGAGGGTCGGATGGCGCTTCCCCGTCTCTTTCCCGGTGCCGCCCAAGGTAACCCCCTGGTAAAGCGTCACATCGTCACCGATTACCGTCGTTTCGCCGATAATGACCCCCATGGCGTGGTCGATAAAGAAACGGCGACCGATCACTGCGGCTGGATGGATTTCAACGCCGGTCATAAACCGGGTGAATTGAGACGAAATGCGCGCGAGACTTTTCAGATGATGGTTCCATAACCAATGCTCAACCACATGGGACCAGCGGGCATGAAGTCCCGGATAGGTCAGCCAAATAATAAATGAACTCTGAGCAGCAGGATCGGTGTCCTTTACCGCTTGGATATCTTCGCGTATCGTCGTGAATATGTTCATAGGTTTCGTCACAGTCCTTTGGTCGAATCGAGATTTTACCACGCCCGCACCTCTTGAGATACGAATATTCGCAGCATTCGGTTACAAAAGAACTAGCAACATCGCGCGAGAAGGCAAACCGCCTGTGCGGAAATACCCTCTTCTCTTCCTTCAAACCCAAGGTGTTCAGTCGTCGTCGCTTTCAGCCCCACCGATAGAGAAGGAACACCCATTGCTCTTGCAAGATTTTCCCTCATCTCGTCGCGATAGGGAGAAAGTTTCGGGGATTGAGCTGCGATGACTGTATCGACGTCAATGATTTCAAACCCCTCATCGCGAACGAGGCCAGCGACACAAGCCAAAAGCTTCAGGGAATCTGCATTGCGATAAGCCGGATCAGTATCGGGGAACAGCTTACCGATGTCGCCGGCCCGCACGGCTCCAAGCAGCGCATCCGCAACCGCGTGCGCCAACACATCGGCATCGGAGTGGCCATCGAGCCCTCTTACGTGAGGAATCACCACCCCACCCAGCACCAGCTTACGGCCATCCGCAAAGGCGTGAACATCATAGCCGAGGCCGATACGGATCCCGGAAGCAAAAGTATTCTGAGCTGCAGTATCGTCCATTACTGCGGATTCCTCAAGGTAAAGGCCTGTATGGCAGCAGCAAGCATCAGGTAGTCTTCCGGTACCGTCAGCTTGATGTTGTCGCGCTTACCTTCGACCACGAGCACCCGGCCGCCCAAGCGTTCGATCAACGCGGAATCGTCCGTTCCCACGAAACCGTCTGAAAGGGCTGAAGCGTGAGCGCGACGATAAATGCCCGAGCGAAAAACCTGCGGAGTCTGCGCATTCCAAAACACCGAGCGATCGGGGGTGCCGACAATAACTCCGTTTTCGACCACCTTGAGAGTGTCGACCGCCGGATGGGCCACCACAGCACCATCGCAATCGATGTTTCCCTTCAAAATGTTGATAGCGTGCAAAATCAAATCCGACGAAATCAACGGCCGAGCTCCGTCGTGGAGCACCACGTAATCGAATTCATCGGGAACGTATTCTAGCCCCGAAAAAGCAGATTCTTGACGAATCGTACCCGCCGACGCCAAGACAACAGGAGTGACAAAGGGAAAGGGATCGATAGCACGCTTAAGGTATTCTTCGCGGCGGTCTTCGGGTACGACCACAACGATCAGACCAATATCACCCACGGCATCAAATGCCTCCGCCGACCAGGTCAGAATTGGCTTACCGGCTATTTCAACCAGCTGCTTGCCGCCCTCTTTACCGAATCGCTCACCCGATCCGCCCGCCAAGATGATGGCGGCAGTTTTCGGATTCTTATCCAGCGTTCCTACAAGACCGCCGAGGCTCTGGGTCAACGCATCGAAATCGAGACCATCAAACAGAGCTTCGGGTGAATCCAGGACCGAAGGGGAAAAAACTGGATCTATGGATTGAGAGGGCATAGTTGGCTCCTTTGTCCGTTTAATCTGCCGCACCACCGGAAGTACTACTGCCTCCGGTCGAAGATCCGCTCGGCAGACCCGCATGGCCCAAATCGAAATTGGTCATCAACAATTCTGTTTCCTGCGCGATGTTGTCGCGCTTACGCGGTGCCGGAATAGAACCCGAACCCGCCGTAAAGGTCAGTTCGTCACCGTCACGATCGACCAGAACAACCGAGCCGCTCGTCCATCTACCTTCAAGAATCTGTTCGGAGATGGGGTCTTCGAGCAGACGCTGAATGGCCCGACGCAGCGGACGAGCCCCGAACGAAGTGTCGGTACCCTCTTTCGCAACCAATTCACAGGCAGCATCCGTCAAGGAAATCGTCATGTTTTGGGCAATCAGACGCTCGCGCAAATCGCTTACCAGAAGTTTCACGATTTTCACCAGCTGCTCAGAAGTAAGCGATTTGAATACAATAATTTCGTCGATACGATTGAGAAATTCAGGGCGGAAGAGCTTCTTCAGCTCACTCATCACGCTACCCTTGATTTCCTTGTCGGAAAGACCAGCGTGATCGTTCGCAGAAAAACCGAGGGGGGTGGTTTGAGCAATATCTCGCGCACCGACATTCGAAGTCATGATAATGACCGTATTGCGGAAATCAACCATACGACCCTGGGAATCGGTTAAGCGGCCTTCTTCAAGAATCTGTAGCAAGATGTTGAACACATCGGGGTGGGCCTTCTCGATTTCATCAAACAGCACAACTGAATACGGACGCTGGCGAACCGCCTTCGTCAGTTGACCACCCTCGTCATAGCCAACGTAACCCGGAGGCGAGCCGACAAGACGGGAGACGGAATGCTTTTCCATGTATTCGCTCATGTCGAATGAAATGAGCGCATCCTCGGAGTTGAACAAAAACTCAGCCAAGGCCTTGGATAATTCCGTCTTTCCAACGCCCGAAGGACCGAGGAAGATAAACGAACCGGAAGGACGCTTCGGATCTTTCAAGCCGGATCTACTGCGACGAATAGCCTTCGAAAGCGCCGTGACGGCTTCGTCCTGTCCAATCACGCGATGGTGCAGCACGGATTCCATGCGCAGCAACTTCTCGGTCTCGGCTTCGGTCAAATTCGAAACGGGCACACCCGTCGACATCGAAACAACGTCGGCAATATCGTCAACACCGACCTGGTTCACCGTCTTGTGAGTTTCTTCTTCCCACTTCTTTTCGGCCTCGGCGCGCGATTCTTGCAATTTCTTTTCTTTATCGCGCAAGCTTGCCGCCTGCTCGAAATTTTGAGAGGAAATGGCGGAATCTTTCTCGCTGCGCAGCTTTCGCAGGTCATCATCGAGTTCACGCAATTCTTGCGGCAGGGTCATGTTGCGGATACGCATGCGCGCGCCCGCTTCATCAATGACATCGATGGCCTTATCGGGCAGGAAGCGATCCTGGATATAGCGATTAGAAAGCTGCACGGCAGCCTGAAGCGCTTCGTCGGTGAAATGCACCTGGTGGTGCGCTTCATAACGATCGCGCAAGCCTTCCATGATGCGCATGGTGGCCTCTTCGCTCGGTTCGCCGATGGTAATCGGCTGGAATCGACGTTCGAGCGCCGAATCCTTCTCGAGATGCTTACGGTATTCGTCAAGCGTGGTCGCTCCAACAACCTGGATTTCCCCCCGCGACAACGGCGGCTTCAAGATGGCTGCGGCATCAATCGATCCCTCGGCGGACCCAGCACCGATCAAGGTATGCATTTCGTCGATAAACAAGATGATATCGCCCGCATCCTGCACCTCTTTGATGCACTTTTTGAGGCGATCCTCAAATTCACCGCGATACTTGCTGCCGGCGACAAGGGCCGATACATCGAGGGTGAGCAAGCGCTTGTCGCGCAGCAAATCAGGCACCTGATTAGCAACGATCAGTTGAGCCAAACCTTCTACAACGGCGGTCTTACCCACTCCGGGTTCGCCGATTAGAAGCGGGTTATTCTTTTGTCGGCGCGAAAGAACTTGCATAACCCGCTCAATTTCCCCGGCGCGACCGATTACCGGGTCGAGCTTGCCCTCCGACGCCTTACGGGTCAAATCAGTGGTGAATTCGGCAAGCACGCTATCGCTTTGCCCCGCAGCCGTATCGAAAGCTGCCCGGCCGGCATAGACGGGGCTTTGTCCTACCAGGTCATTGAGGGCGGCGCGTACGGCATCTCCCGTCACACCCATGCGAGCGAGCGCATCGATGGCGGTACCGGCACCCTCCCGCACAATACCGAGCAGCAAATGCTCGGTTGAAATATAGCTCTGTCCCATCTGCATAGCCTCGCGCAATGAGTTTTCGAGCACACGTTTAACGCGGGGAGTAAAGTTTAGATGCCCCGATACATCGGAAGCCTCATCGATGGTAACAACCTGTCGGATAGCTTGCACGGCAGCATCGTAGTGCACCCCCAGGCGATCGAGTGCTTTGGCGGCCAAGCCGTCTTCTTCCTTGATCAGCGCAAGCAGCACGTGTTCGGTGCCAACATAGGGCTGATGGAGAGCTCGGGCTTCATCTTGGGCGATTACTAAGACCTTGCGTGCTTTGTCGGTAAACTTATCGAATGACATAAGCAGCCTCTTTTCTGCTTGAAGGTTCTTTTATGCTTCGTCCCTCATGTGAGGGAACAATAAAACATCACGAATCGAAGCGGAGTTGGTCAAGAGCATGACCAGACGGTCAATGCCGATGCCCAATCCACCGGCGGGGGGCATGCCGTACTCGAGAGCACGGATGTAGTCGGCGTCATATCCCATCGCTTCGTCGTCGCCCGAGCTTTTTGCGGCAACCTGCGCACGGAACCTTTCCGCCTGATCCACCGGATCGTTCAGTTCAGTAAAAGCATTCGCATATTCATGACCACAAATCAAGAGTTCGAAGCGGTCCGTTACGTTTTCGTCACTCGGTTTCTTCTTGGCAAGCGGAGAAACCTCAACGGGATGATCAATGACGAAGGTCGGCTGTACGATTGCACTCTCTGCGACCTCTTCGTATATTTCGCAGATAAGCTTGCCCTTACCCCACGACGAATCGACCTTAAGGTGATAACCTGCAGCGATTTCGCGCAGTTCATCGAGGGAGAGATTAAAACTAATTTCTCTTCCCGCACCTTCACTGGCCAACTCGATCATAGAAGCACGCCTGAACGGCTTGGCTAAATCGATTGCTTGCCCCTGGAATTCAATCTGTAAGCTTCCGCCTGCAGCCAAAGCAGCCTCGCGCACGATCCCTTCAGTCAGATCCATCATGCCTTCGACGTCGGAATACGCCTGATACACTTCGATCGTCGTGAATTCAGGATTATGCGTTAGATCCATGCCCTCGTTGCGGAAACAGCGATTGAGTTCGAACACCTTCTCAAACCCACCCACCAGCAGCCGCTTCAAGTGCAATTCGGGCGCAATGCGCAAATAGAGTTCACGGTTGAGCGCATTGTGATGCGTGGTGAACGGCTTCGCGTTGGCGCCGCCCACAATAGGATGCAGCATGGGGGTTTCGACCTCAAGGAAATCGAGACCTTCCATGTGGTGACGAATGGCGGAAATAATCTTGGAACGCGCCTCGAAGGTTTTACGAACGTCGGGATTGACCACGAGGTCAACATAGCGCTGGCGATAACGCGTTTCCTTGTCGGATAAGCCATGAAACTTCTCGGGTAAAGGACGCAGCGATTTAGACAGCAGCGTGTAGCTATCGACCGCAACGGAAAGCTGTCCGCGACGCGTGCGCATCATGCAGCCGTGAGCGCCAATCCAGTCGCCCACATCAAGATCGCGCATGTGCGCGAAGGATTCCTCGCCGAGTACGTTGATACGACAAAACAACTGGACATCAGCTGTCGTGTCGCGCAATTCCATAAAGATGATTTTTCCCTGATCGCGCTTGGCCATAACGCGGCCCGCAATCGAAACTTCATCTTCCGTGGTTGCCCCTTCTGCAAGCTGAGCATACTTCTCTTCAAGATTGGCAATATGATGGGTGTAGCGATACGCAGCACCGTAGGGTGCTTCCCCGGCGGCAATCAGCGCTTCGCGCTTGGCGAGACGAACCTCAATCGGATCGTCTTCGATCGCTTCAGGTTGTATCTCAGCTTCAGTGTCGGCAGTCATTTTCGTTTCTTCACTCATGAAAGACCTTTCGGAGGTAATACTATATTCTTCGAGATTCATTGTATCTCACAAGGAGAACAAGGTAAGTGCACACTGCAAGCCCTCACAAAAAACGGCCCGTTTCCGCGGGCCGTTTGATTTAGTGTTCGAGCTTGATGACGGTCATCGTAATTTCTCTACCCGTTGGCCCCGTGGCCTTAACCTCGTCGCCTTTCTTGCGACCGAGAAGCGCGGCACCAACCGGCGATTCATTTGATATCTTTCCGACAGCAACATCGCTTTCTGCACCACCGACGATACTGAAGACGCGTTCGCGCCCGCCCATTTCCACCGTGACAGTTGACCCGATATTAACCTTGTTCGAACGCTTCGGTGTTGTGACAACCGTGGCATCACCGAGAATGTGCGTGATTTCCGCGATACGAGCTTCCATCATACCCTGCTCGTTTTTTGCATCATCGTATTCGGAGTTTTCTGAAATATCACCAAACTCACGAGCAACCTTGATGCGCTCGCCGATTTCGTTGCGCTTCTCGTTTTCGAGGTAGTGAAGCTCGTTCTCGAGGTTTGTCTTACCCTCTTCCGTGAGGATATAATCTCTATCTGCCATTGTTTTGTCCGTTCAATATGAGAAAACGCACACCCGACGGTATACGCATCTTACCTATACTTACCGAGCTTAATATGATGAAAAGGTGCCCCTTGCGAGCACCTTGGTATAGACAAAGAGAAGCGACACGTGCAATCCTTCTTGCGCACATGCCGCATCAAAACAAACGTAAGTGCTATTCGCTCGACTTAGGAGTAGAAGTGCGAGTCGTCGTCTTTTTCGGGGCCGGCTTTTCTTCAACGACCTCTTCAACGACCTCTTCAACGACTTCTTCGTCTTCCGCTTCTTCGGCGGCTTTATTGCCACCCATGCCTTCGCGTAGATTCTTAACGGTTTTACCCAAAGCACTACCGAGTTTCGGAAGGTTTTTCGGTCCGAAAATCAAAAGAGCAACGGCTAAAATAATAAGAAGTTCAGGAACTCCGATACCACCGAATTTCATAGAATCCTCCAAGCTTTCTAAGCGGTTTTCACCACCGAGCTATCCGCTCAAACTAACGCCGTTAGGTTACCACAACTCTGCAAAAAAGGGATGTTATCCGATAAAGATTACATCCCTTTGGGCTCCCGTGGTCGGGATGACAGGATTTGAACCTGCGGCCTCTGCGTCCCGAACGCAGCGCTCTACCAAACTGAGCCACATCCCGAGTTTTGCTGCCAGAAGCAGCGGCAGTAATATTAGCACAACCACCTAAAAAGAAAAGCCCTCTACTAAATCTCCTAGAACCCTGAGCTTACCACTCAAAAAAGAAGGCCGCTCAAGCGACCTTCCTCAATTAAATTCTCGGTAAACCTGCTAGGGGCGAACGAAGATCATGCCACCCTGAACGGGACCGGTAATGACCCCCACACCAAAGGTTGCTGCGTGAATCATCGAACCCCCGCCGATATAAAGACCGGTGTGTTCGTAATTAACCGCGATATCGCCCGGCTGCGGGTCGTACACCTGCGGTAACCCCATCAAACTACCCGTATACGAGGGAACGGAAACGCCAACCTGCGCATAGCACCAGGCAACGAAACCGGAGCAGTCGAAGGAATCGGGTCCCTTGCCGCCCCAAACATAAGGGCTTCCCAGCTTGCTGTATGCGTAGTCGAGGACAGAACCGTATGCAGGACCGGAAGCGGACCCACCACCACCGCCACCCCCAGACGGCGTGTCGGGCGTACTCGGAGCCTCGGGCGTGTTGGGCGTGCTGGGCGCCGCGTTGTTGCCACCACCGCCAGCACTTGCCGCGGGAGGCTTGCTGGCCGCTTCTACAACCTTAGCGGCCGCAGCCGCCTGAGCAGCAACCTGCGCGGCGCGTTCTTGCTCGAGCAATACTGCCGCCTCGCTGCTGAGACTGTTGTAAGTGGCCTGCATCGCAGCCACCGTAGACGCAGCCTCGTCGGCAACCCTTTTCGCTTCTTGGGTTTTTTCGGCAGCAATTTTCTCCTGCTTAGCGTATTCGGCTCTTTGGCCATCCACTTCAGTTCGCAGCTCTTTGGTCTGCTGCACCATCGTGGCATCGCTTTCGTTCATTTGATTGAGAATGTCCCAATTGGTCGCAAACTCTTCAAACGAAGTCGCACCGAGAAGCAAATCCAGGAACGAAGACCCACCGCTGCGGTACATGCTACGAGCGCGCGTTCCCAGCTTGCCTTGCAAACCGAGAATTTGATCATTTGCCGCATCGATGCGCGCCTGCGCTTCGATCATCTTATTCTGTGCACCTTGATGTTCCTCGAGCGCGGCATGATAGGTGTTCGATGCCTGATCAAGATTACTTTGCATAGTATTAAGCGAGACGAGCGCGGTCTGCGCCTCAGCCTGCTTGTCAGCCGATGTTGGTTCGGCAAGAGCAATTGCTGGATTTACGACGAGTGCAGCGCCGAATACTGCAGCACCGCCCATAAAAGCTCGTCTACTAAGTGTGTTGTTCTGCTCTCTCATGAAGCCTCCCTGAATTGAGCATAAATGCGTTGAGCACAAGCTGCCAATTATAGTAACAGAAACGAAGCTACGGCTAAAGCCCTCCCACGACCCCGGCAAACATATTCATAAAAACAATCATTCACACAGCGGCCCATCCGCTCAGCTCAGAAGCTCGAATATAAAAACTTTGCTATTGGTACCTGGCACAACAGAAGTTTCGCAAGGGGGCGCGCAGTCCTTTTTTCACAGAGCGAAGAACCGCGACAATCGCCCACATGTTCATCACCAGATGTTCACACGCCTATCGCTCTACGCTTTGAACTGCTTCAGAAGCAATGAATTCGAAACTACCGTCACACTTGAAAGCGCCATTGCAGCGCCCGCGAGTTCGGGGGCGATAACCCCGAAGGCTGCCAGGGGAATCATGATCACGTTGTAGATGAGCGCCCAGAATAGATTTTGCTTAACCTTGCGCATCGTAGCACGTGAAAGGCGGATCGCCACAAGTAAATCGCTGAGACGATTGCGCATCAACACCACCGACCCCGCATCAAGGGCCACATCAGTTCCGCTAGCCATCGCCACACCGACATCGGAAGCCGCCAGGGCAGGAGCGTCGTTGATGCCGTCTCCGACGAATGCCACCAGGTTTTTCTCCGGCGGCAGCGAAGCCTTTAAACCCTTGATCTTCTCGGCCTTCTCGAAAGGTTTCACCTGGGAAAACACGTGATTGCCGGCGATTTTCACCTGTTCAGCTATCCTGTACGCCGGCACCGAAGCGTCGCCGGTGACCATATAGGAATCGATGGCGTAGTCGTCACGCAATGAGGCAACAGCAGAAGCGGAATCGCTCTTAACTTCATCCGAAAAGGTAAACGCGCCGCACTCCCGTCCATCGACCGTCACGTTCGCACCGACAAAGACCGCGTGGCCTTCGACAAGCCCTTCAACACCGCTACCGACAAGCGCCCTGAACTCTTCGACGGGCGGCAGGTCAACGAGCCCCTGATCGGCGGCATACGCGCCAATGGCGCGCGCCAGGGGATGCTCGCTTTTCGTTTCCAAAGCTGCCGCAAGACGCAAATCATCACCGGATACCGACGATGCGATAACGCTCGGCTGGCCCACGGTCAGGGTGCCGGTCTTGTCGAAGACGGCGACATTAAGGGCGCAGAGCTTCTCGAGCACCTCGCCATCCTTGATAAGCACCCCACATCCAGCACCCTTGCCCATGCCAACCATGAGCGCAGTCGGCGTTGCAAGGCCAAGCGCGCAGGGACACGCAACGACGATGACGGCGACCGCGCAGAGCAATGCTTGCTGGAAGCGTTCGGTGCCGGCGGGAGCCAAACCTAAAAACATCCAGCCTGCAAAAGTGACAACAGCTATGACCAGAATCGTCGGTACAAAAATCGAAGCGATCCTGTCGGCCAGACGCTGCACGGGAGCTTTCGACCCCTGGGCATCTTCGACGGCACGCACGATACGCGCCAAGGTGGAATCACTGCCAACCCGCAAAGCCCGCACCGTGAGAGCCCCCGTCGTATTGAGAGTGCCCCCCGTCGTCGCTGCACCGACCTCTTTGAGCACAGGAATGGGCTCACCGGTCAGCATGCTTTCGTCAACTTCAGATGAACCCTGCTCCACCTGCCCATCAACCGGCATTTTCTCTCCCGGTCGCACAAGCACGGTATCCCCCACCAAGACCTGAGCAAGCGGTAGCGTTGATTCCACGCCGCCCCGCACCACGCAGGCGGTCGCCGGCGTAAGGTTCATCAGGGATTCTATCGCTTGATTCGTCGCGCCCTTTGCCCGCGTCTCCAATATCTTGCCGAGCAAAACGAAGGTGATCAGCATCGCGCAGGTTTCAAAGTACGGCATACCGCCATTCGTCGTCGTACCCGAAAACGTGATCCAAACCGAAAATACGAAAGCAATCGTCGTACCGAGCGCAACCAGCACATCCATATTGGCCGAACCGCCCTTGAGCGACCCGAAAGCGCCCTTGTAAAAACGAGCCCCACAACCAAATTGAAGGGGAATCGCCAAAATCATCAAGAGAATATTGGCGGCAAACATGCTTTCCCTGTCGGTTGGATACCCCCCGAAGAACAGCCCGGCAAGCGCACTGCCCACGGCGTGATGCATTCCGGGAATCATGCCGATGCCCACCACGAGAAGCGTCAGGACAAGCGCGGCCAGAAACACACGAAAGTCATGAGCTCTTGTGCGCGTCTCTTTTTCGCGCCGTTTTTCATCCACCAGGGGGGCATCGTCGGCGATAACTTCCGCCGAAAACGCCAGGTTGTCGAATATATGCAGCAATGCATCGACACTCGTTTGAGTGGGGTCGAATTTTACGAGAGCGGTGTTGGTGGCCAGGTTGACCGCACAACTGATGACCGCTGGGTGTTTATTGAAATTTTTCTCTACATTCGCCGAACAGTTCGCGCAATGCATCCCCTCAATGGCAAGTCGCAGCGTTGCCACGGGGGCTGAATATTCCGCTTCGTCCATGGGTGCTCCTTTTCGTATTTACCGCAAGTATATGAGCACACACTCATGCAAGCAAGGCTGATTCGGAATCCGTTTCGCGAGAAAGACGAAGCACTGCTCGCCTAGCTGTCGCTGCGACGGTGATCCGAGCCCAAATCAACCGCAACTTCAACCGTGCTCCGCTTTTGCTGGGCCGCCCTGATTTCCTGCTGAAGAAGCGGGCTCTCAATTTCTTTCAACAACGGCTCGCCCAAATGAGCCGCTTCTTCTCCCGCAGTCTGACGGCTAACCCCTTCACCGGTGGTCGTCAGATAGGACACTCCGCGCTTCGTATCCCGACGCGCTTGGATCCACAGGAAGAGAAAGCCGATTACGCCCGCCATCGCCGACGCCGAAAGAATGCCCACCTTCGCCGTCGTTACGATCGCCGGATCGCTGAAGGCAAGGTTTGCCACAAAGATTGCCATAGTGAAGCCGACGCCGCCCAAAATACCCGCACCGATGATATGCATCCAATTCGAGTGCTCGGGCAAATGAGCGATCTTCAACTTCACGGTCACGATGCTAAACAGAAGAATGCCTACCGGCTTACCCACCAGCAACCCGAGAAACACACCGTAAAGCACCGGATCCGCAAAAATATTGCCAAGGCTGCCATCGATCAAGCATACCCCCGCATTGGTCAAGGCAAACAGTGGTAGAACCAGGAAGTTGACCCAGGGATGCAGCGCATGCTCAAGACGCGTCGCCGGAGGTACAACCTGACGGGCAACCTTACTTAAATGGGAAACGTTTTCAATGTAGCTATCCTGGCCCAAAATAGGCACATCGGCAATAAAGGATTCGTTCGCTTCCTTGACCTTTTCGCCCGACCACGAAGCGAAGCTCTTCAGATTAACCCGTGAACCGGCCGGAATCGTGAAGGCAAGCAGCACCCCCGCAATCGTGGAATGGATACCCGACATGAACACACAGAGCCACAAGAGAACGCCGATTGCCAAATAGGGCACCAGGGAATAAACGTGGGAGCGATTCATTATGATGAGAACGACCATAATCACACCAGCAGCAGCTAACCACACAATCGAGGGGGCGTGTCCGTAAAAAAACGCGATGACAAGAATGGCAATGATGTCATCAGCCACCGCAAGCGTCGAAAGAAAAACTCGCACGCCATTGGGAACCTTGTTGCCGAGAAGCGCCATGATGCCAAGTGCGAAAGCGATATCGGTTGCGGTCGGAACGCCCCAGCCATGAGCGGTATCGGGGTTAGACGCGTTAAATATCAGGTAGATGATGATCGGCACCAACACACCGCCGAAGGCAGCCAGGACAGGAAAGAGCGCCTGACGAATATTCGTCAACTCGCCGACGGTCATCTCATACTTAATTTCCAGACCAATCATCAAGAAGAAAACCGCCATGAAAACGTCGTTGATAATGTGCGCCAACGACATGTCGTAAACCGCCGACCCGAAACCAATCGTGATATTCGTTTCCCAGAACGCCGTAAAGGATCCAAAGAGAGCACTGTTGGCCACGATAAGTGCAATAATTGCCGCAGCGAGCATTGCTGCCGCAGCCTTCGTCGACGAATGGGTAAATTGAAGTAGTTTCTGGTAACGGGCCTGATGTCCCTGCACTTCTTCAATAAACAGCGGTTCTTTCACCACGTTGTTTCCTGCCATAGTATCTGTTCCTCACCTATTCGCTCGTTAACCGGGCACCGAGAAACGGCTCAAAAGCCGCCTTGATCGCTTTGGGAGTCTCCTATGATAACCGCCCATCCATCAATGACGAAAAAATTCATCCATTGAGAATCTTTTTTTGAACACCGCCACACCCGGCGAGCAAAAGTAGCCAAAGTGCGCTATGCTATGCCTATCGGCTGGCGGAAGGAGTCAACTTCGGGATTAAAGCGTAATTCGCAAGAATTACCTGGTAAACGAAGATGATTATTCGCAGCTGTTTTTTATTCCCTACAAGGTAAGAGGTGAGCACTATGGAAATCACGGTCACCGGACGGAGAATGCCCGTCACTGACGCGCTGCATCAGTATGCTGAAGAGAAGATCGGCAACTCCATGAAGGTTATGGATATAAGCCCCTTGAATGCCGAAATCGTTCTCTATGTCGAAAAAAACCCCTCCAACCCACGACCGGCTGTCTGCGAAGTAACCCTGCGCACAAAGGGCCACATCATTCGCGTAGAAGAAAGCGAAGAAGACATGTATGCAGCGATTGACGTTGCTGCAGCAAAGGTACTGCGTCAATTGCGCAAATACAAGACCAAGGTCGTCGAGCGCAAGGTGCGTGGCGCTGAAACGGTTCGCGAGATTCCCGCAACGGAAACGAGCCTCGATGAACTGATGACCGAACTTTCTGAAGATGACGAAATCTTGCGCGTGAAGGAAATCGAATTCGAGCCACTGACCGAAGAAGAAGCACTCGTGAAAATCGATCTTCTCGGCCATGACTTCTTTGCCTACACCGATCGCGATTCAAGCAAAACCCACGTTCTCTATCGTCGCGACGACGGCGGATACGGTCTGCTCAAGCAGAAAGACTAATTTTCGGGATCTTTCTTTTCTTTGCTTTGTGCAGGAATTACAACAGGAGCACCGCTAACCGCAGTGCTCCTGTTTACGTTGTACCTGAAGAAGCGGTCGGTATATCAAAATACAGGCGTATAGGACAAAATACACGCCATCCGCTCGATGCCTTTACCAGCGTTAGTCCAAGAGTTCTTCATTGAGGGGCAACTGTAAGCTGGCAGCGATCGCACGTAAGTCGTTGTCGGTGATGGTTTGAAGGAAAGCGGGTCCCCCGTTGACGACGCACGCCTGAGCGTAGATTGCAGCGGATTTCTCAATCGTGTGCATCAGACCGAAGGCAGCATCAAAATTAGCCCCGGAGCAGATGAGCCCATGCTGTGCCCACAAAACCGCATCGTGCGTTTCCATAAGCGAAGCAGTAACCCGGGCAAGCTCGATACTGCCAGGCACCATAAAAGGTACGACTCCAACACCCGCAGGAAACGCCATGACACATTCGGGCATCGAGCGCCATAAGACGCGCGAAATCGAGCGCGCATCAAGCGGAAGCGCAAAGGTCAGAGCGATCGCGGCGGTTGGATGCGCGTGGTACATCACACGACATGCACCGTTTGTGACCTCTTTGCGAGCGGCATGACACATGAAGTGGCTCGGAAATTCGCTGGTCGGACGACCGCCGTCCTTAAAGCCCCATACGATACGCCAGGCATCGCCCGCTTCGTTGATTTCGACGATTCCGATGGCTGCGGCCGGCTCGAGACACACGTTCCGCATATAGTTTCCCGCACCTGTGGCAACGAAATGCTCACCACGCAGGTTGTCGGCCTGCACGCCCATCAAAATCCACGCTCCGGGAATCTCATTAAAAAACGAGCGGCACATCGCCACTTCTGTCGGGGTCATACGATAGGTGAGGTTGCCACCGTTGCGCTCGTGCCAACCCTGAAGCCAGCCATCGCTGCATAGACGAACAAACGCCTTGATAAAACCTTGCTGCTCAACGCTCACATTCGAAACAGCACCCCGCACCTTCGATATTCCCTCTTGAAAAATATTAGATACATCAGCCACCAGGTGCTCCCTTCAAGCGAAATCGCACAAATTAAAACGGGCTACCTGCCCCTACCCTTCATATTTTGCCAAAAATTCTTGAGTGCGGCGGTGTTGCGGGTTGTTTATCAGATCGTTCGCCGTGCCTTCCTCAACGATTACGCCATCTTCCATGAAGATAATACGATCGGCAACATCGCGAGCAAAATTCATTTCGTGCGTGACAATAACCATCGTCATATGCTCTGCCGCCAAATTGCGGATCACCTTGAGCACCTCAATGGTCAGTTGGGGGTCGAGCGCGCTGGTCGGCTCGTCGAAATAGAGAATATCAGGGTTCAGACACAGAGCACGCGCGATAGCAACTCGTTGCTGCTGCCCCCCGGAAAGTTCGCAGGGCACCATGCCTTCCTTACCCTCGAGACCGAGCTTTTTCAAAAGCAGACGTGCTTCCTCGAAAACCTCATCCTTGGGACGCTTCTGCACACTAATTGGAGCATCGGTGATATTTTTCATCACCGTGTAGTGGGGAAATAGATTGAAGTTCTGAAACACCAGGCCGAAACGCATCTTGGCCGCTCCTTGCACCGCGCGATCACCATATACCGCATGGCCAGCTTTGTCGTTCTCGGCAACAACCAGGTCACCGTAGGCAAGACGTCCCTCTTCAAACGTTTCCAGCAAAGTTGCACAGCGCAGAAATGTCGATTTTCCCGAACCGGATGGCCCGATAATAGCAACGACTTCGCCCTTATTGACGCGCAGGCTGATATCGTGCAAAACATTAACGTCACCAAAGCTTTTCTTGATGTGCTCAAGGCTTACGATAGCCTGTGTGTTGTCGCCCATATCGCCACCCCTAGTCATGGTAGTAGTTCAATTTCTTCTCGATGCGATTCAAAATAATCTCAACACAGAGATTGAATAGGTAATAGAAAACGCCTGCCGCAACAAAAGCAGTCATAGCCTTCTGAGCTGCGACCACCGCTTTTGCAACCGTAAACATCTCAGAAACACCGATGGCGAACGCCAGAGAGGTGTCCTTGACCAGCGTGATTATTTCGTTACTCATGGCAGGAAGAATGCGTTTGACAACCTGAGGGAATATAATTTTCGTAAACGTCTGCGCTTTCGAATACCCCAAAACACTTGCCGCCTCGTAGTGCCCCCGCGGCATGGACTGAATCCCGCCACGATAGATTTCGGCGAAATATGCAGCATAATTGACGATAAAAGCGATAATGCAGGCCCAGAACTTATAGTTACTGCCCAGCTCAACGCCGAAAAGATAAAATGGTGCAAAAAAAACGAAGAACATCTGCAGCATCAGCGGAGTACCCCGCATAACCGAAATATAAAAGCGGGTAAGGGCTGCTAAAGGCTTGAACTTGCTCATGCGGGCAAGCGCCACAAGCACACCAAGCGGCAATGACCCAACCAGGGTCAAAAAGAAAATCTGCAACGTGACGAGAAATCCCTCGCCCAGAAGCATCATCATCGTCCCCATATCCATCGTATACGCCCTGTCTTTCTCGCTGACATCTACTACACAGAAGAGCCCTCCAAAAGAAGGGCTCCTGCAATTTATCACTTTATTGCGTACTAGTGGAAGTCCCTCGCGTTAAGCTTTAAGAATCCACATGTCATAGCTGATACCCTGATCGGCATATTTTTCAGCGATGGTTTTAACCGTACCATCCGCGACCATTTCCTTTAAGGTCTTCTGAACCTGGTCAGCCATTTCGGTGTTACCTTTCTTAAAAGCAACCGCGTAATGCTCGGAAGAAAGCTTGTCGTCGATGATGGTGTACTGGTCTTCCTTGCCGCTGATTTGGAACTTGGCAACCGGTAAATCAAGAGCGACCGCATCGACAGCGCCGCTTTCAAGCTGCATGAAGGCCGTGTTGTATTCACCGATTGTGTCGAGTTTCTTGAACGTTGCGGCCAAAGCAGCCTGGTCGCCACCTGCCTCGAGCAGGTGCAATGCAGCAGAGTCGGCCTGAGCCAGAACAACCTTATCTTTCAAAGCAGCAAAATCAGAGATGTTCGAGCTTTTCTTCGCAACAATAACCTGACTGTTGTCCATATAGGGTCCGGCGAACGTGTAACCGTCTTCGCGGCCCTCCATGGTGAAGCCGTTCCAGATGCAGGTGATTGCGCCGCTATCGATCAGCGTATCTTTGGCATCCCAGTTGATGGGTTCGAGTTTGCACTCCCAGCCATTGCGATTGCAAACCTCTTTGGCAAGGTCAAGGTCGAATCCGGTCAGCTTGCCGTCATCGCCAACATAGCCATACGGCGGAAAATCTTGGTCAAAACCAACGGTGAAAGTCGTAGCACCCTTGGCGTCGGCAGTCTTATCGGCGCCGCCCGAGCAACCGACAAGCATGACGACCGAAAGACACAGCACGCACGCAACGCTCGTGAGAGCAATAAGCTTTTTCTTCATGGTTTGATAATTTCCTTCCTCTTACGATATCACCTTGATACCGTCACTTTATGACTTTACTGCGCTAAAGCATTACGAAAGTATACCATAGAGGTACTCTTCTCGAATATAAAGGTCGCAAACGGTGGCTTCCCTCATCATTCGGGCTGCAAAAGCCTCAGCAATCCCGTTTGAACGCAAAGAGCTTGCCGCCAACCCGCCCCGTTGCTCTCCCCGCCTTCCTTTACGGAAGTTTCTCAGTGCTTCAAACCAGAAAGCACACCCGGCCCCGCAGTTGGTTTCTCGACGGCGATGAGACGCGGCTCGAAGTCGAGCAATTCAACCGTTGACAGGAACGGAGAAACCTTGATGCACTGACGAATGCAGATATCGGAGCACGCATTGCACTGAACGCAATCGGCTAACGAAAATTCGAAGAAAGTGCGCGTTCCATCTTCGGGAACAAGCTCGCTTTTTTTGAGAGCTCCGGTCGGACAAAACACGACGCACATCTCACATCCATTACACACGTCGCGATCGATCTCCACCGACCCCCACAAACGAGTGAACACCTCATCAACCCGTGGCTGCCCGATGCGATCGAGTGCGTCGAGAATGTTCATGCGTCGCTTCGCGTTGAACTGCGGGAGAATTCCGCTGTCGGTCACGCGCAAACGCTCCTGAATCGTCGCTTCCCTTTCTTCGGGCTGCAGCGCTTTCACCACCGTTTTTTTCGCAGTATCCCTGGCAGCGCTTTTCGTGTGCGAGAAAAACCCACGGCGGGATACCCCGAAAGACGCAGTGGCATCGTCGGTTAGAAGGATACCATCGGGAAAAACCGACGCCCGCTTGACGGCTACCGAAGAACCCCACGCATCGAGCAGGGTGTTCGTCGATTCAAGGATGTCGTCGATGCCCTTGTCGGTCGCGCGATACTTGCACGTGGAACACGTTCCATCGACCAGCACGATCGATTCGACCGCGCGGTGAGCTGCCAGCTCGATCAGCACGCTCTCCTCCATGCGAGCAAGACAGGGCACTTCCTGATACTTTCCCGGATCCGCTTCGTGACGGGCAGCAATACGGGCGCAGGCGAAAACAGCGGCGCCATCCGCCAACAGACAGGCGCGCGTAATACCCGCGGCAAGATCGCTGTCAAGGGGTTTGGTTGGAACAAGGGCCTCGGTCGGACACACAACCGTGCAGGCTCCGCACGAAACACAGAACGTCCCATCGAATTCAAGTTTGTTGTCCTGAACCTTGAGCGCGCCCTCGACAGGACAAGCCTGCGTGCACTTCTGGCACGTTACGTTGCGATTACGCACCACCACACAGCGATCGGGTATCGCTAAAACCGCCTTGGTTTCAAGCGTTTCGGCCATTTCCATGATGTCAGATAGATTGGGCATGTACTACTCCTCAAAGAATGCTTTTTCCATAAGACGAAGCTCTTCCGGTGTGTTGGCGTTGATGAAACAGCCGCCCATCGGCTCAGCCTTGAGCACTTCTGACTGCGGGAGCTCGCACACCTTCACGTCATCGAAAAACGCTTGGGCACGAAAGCTTCCTCGATCGATTGCGGCCTTTATCGCCACAAGGCAGGTATCGCGGCGATAAAGAGCATGAAAGGGCTCATACCCGTGCGTGTTCACCGGAACAACCACATCGGCACCGCTTTGATCCATGGCGATGACTTCCCGGGCAATCAACGACGGCGACGCACACAGCATGTCACAGGCAACGATAGCGACGTAGGAATTGTCTGCCGCCAGCAACGCCGAATAGATACCGGGCAGCGCACCCCGGAACTCATAGACATCAGGGATCAAGCGGATATCACACTCGGCATATTCCTGCTGCAGAAAACCAAGTTTTTCAGCCTCGTTCGTCGTCACAATAAGATCATCGGCCACCGGCGCAACCCGTTCGACGATTCGGCAGATCAGCGGCCTGCCCGCAAAGAGGACTGTCGCCTTACTCTGCCCCATACGACGACTCTCACCGCCGGCTTGGATCGCCACCGTGATGCGGTGGCGGGCGTAGCGACCGCGCAAGAAACCACAGACACCCGCAACATCATCGATGTCGAAAACGGGAATACGGTGCAGCGCCGCCGCTTCGATAGCCTCGGGGATGTCGCTGACAATCGCAACCGTCGCAGCAGTCGGCATCTTGTTGGTCAAATCGTCGCGATTGGGTGCCCGGTTGATCAGTTCCTCTTCACGGGGAACATCGCGAATAGTTTTGGCTCCGGTACGCGACGCCTGCACGAAATCGATACCGAGCGGCAACCCGTCCTTGGCAGCCCGCAAAAACACACGTGCCACCGCTACATCCGCAGGGTTGCCGTTACGCATGATCTCGATGGTCGGCAAACCGCTCTTGCGATATCCCTCAACCACCACGATATCGTGACCGGGCATGGTGTCCAGAATATCGGAACATTCCTGTTCGCCTTCGGTGGTTTTAATACGAGCCATCTGACCAGGAGCGGCAATGATGGTTTCACTTGCACCAGCAGCACGATGGCGATACGAATCCTTGCCGGGAATGTCTATGTCAAACCCCTGGTGGCTATGGTGTTTCATACTGCCGACATCGAGTCCTTGCGCCACCAGGCAGGCAATCACTTTTTCAATCAAAGTCGTTTTGCCGGAATTGTGCCGCCCGACAAACGATACTGCCGGCGACGGCAGCTTGATACTTGTCCTGAATGCCACGTTACACCCGTCCTATCTAGCCGGGGAAGCTGCCCCAAGCAGCGCCCTTCCAATATTGCATATGGTTTCGGTGTCGCGAAGTTCGTAATGTTTCCCGCAGCATTATACCCTAGCGCTCTGCTGCCAAGAGCCTTGAGGGTCGTATTCAAACACACACCGCCTCTGCCGGAAAGACGCCTTTACTTTCGCCGCACTTGCGTTGCCTCACAATAACCGAAGTCGCATCGTTTTCATTTTGTTTTCTCTCTTCCGTGTTTTATCCATCTGGATACTCCATACTGCAGAAAACGAACCGAGACAAAGGATGGCGCTTCGATGCTCGCATGGGTCACCGCACAGGATTTCGCCATTCTCGACGCAATACAGGCGTTGTGCGCCTCACCGACACTTGATGCCGTCATGCCCGTCATCACCACGCTCGGGAACTTCGGGGCGATTTGGGCCCTCATCGGATGCGGACTCCTGCTTTCACCCCGCTACCGCAAGTTCGGCATCGGCATCTTCGTAGCCCTCGGGCTCAGCCTCATCATCGGCAGCCTCATCATGAAGCCCCTCTTCGGACGCATGCGCCCCTTCAACAGCAACCCGTCAATAGCTCTCCTGATTCCCGGACCGACGGATTCCTCTTTTCCTTCGGGTCATACAATGTCGGCATTCGCCGCCGCAACCGTTTTGTGCTTCATTCCTCGAAAACCTCTCGTGAAAATCGCAGCATTAACCGGAGCTGCACTGATTGCCGCTTCGCGCCTTTACCTCTATGTTCATTATCCGACCGATATTTTGGGTGGCATCGTGTTCGGTATCGCCTGCGGCTTGATCGCATGGTTCATCGTGCAAAAAATATTTGCCCGCCCCGACAACACCACAGCGGCAAGCGTCTAAACGGTAAAACCTAAGAATCTTTCCGCATTGCGCCAAAGCATTTTCTCCAAATCTGCGTCAGAGAAACCAAGGGCACAGAAACGCTGCAGTTCGGTCGCCGGATTCCACATGGGAAAATCGGCACCGAACAGTATCCGATCGACGCCGTAGGTATCCACCAACTTCCTGGTGTGTTCATCCCCGATAAAGTCCATCGACGACGACACATCGAGAAAACAGTTTTCGTTTTCCATATAGGCGATAGCCTCATCCTGAATAGACCATCCCCCGAAGTGCGCCGCATCAACAACAAGATGGGGAAACGTATGCAGAATGCTTTGCAGGCGACGCGGATGCGAATAATCGTAGCGATAGTCACCGGTATGCACGATCAGCGGCAAGCGACCCTCGATGATTTCGTATATGCGCATCAGACGCGGATCATCCATATTGACTTCCTGCGTATCGGGATGCAGCTTAATCCCCCGCAGCCCCAAACCGATGGCGCGCTCTATTTCCGCTTCGGGATCAGGATAATCTTGATGCATGGCCGCAAAGCCGATAAATTCAGGGTGAATACGGCACTCTTCGGCAATAAAGTCGTTGATACTTTCCACTACCTGAGGCTTCATAGCTACGGAGTGAACGACAAAATGAGTGATGGGTGACGCCTTCGTTGCCTCCAGAAGCGCACGGGCAGAACCTTCGCCAAACATTTCGATATCATAAAAATTACCGACGCTGTCCACTGCTTTGGAGGCAATTTTTTCCGGATAAATATGGGCATGGATATCAATAACGGGCATAGTATTTTCCTTCGCGCGGGCAAGGATCGCACGCATCTGCAATCCCCTTTATGTTCACTATCCATAGTAATGCGCCTTACCGCAAGAAAACAGGGAAAGTCTCGCGTTTTCTCAAAAAGCAAGTAAAGCAAGGCGAACGGAGTAGGTAATATTTTAACTCCCCAAAGTGACGCGACACGGTATACTAGGATAATACTTGCGATACATCGCCATTGCCAGCAGACTCGGGACGTAGCATGAGGGGGGTTCCCGTGGAGGGAAACCGAGACGGCGCACCGTGCGCACCAAGCCATATGTTCATTGTCGACCAAGACCACCGTTTGGTTTATCTCGACCACAATGCAGAAAGCCTCTTTCCTTCTGCCCACCTTGGCGAGCCATGCTACGCAAGCCTTCGAGGGGCAACCCACACCTGCCCCGATTGCCCCTGGGAAAACCGATTGTCTGAAGCCGACCTGTCAACCCAAGGCATCCTCTACAGCCGCTCTCTCGACCAATGGCTGACCACGACATCAACCGCCATTGAATGGCCCGAACATGGACCATGCGTGCTTTCCACCGGCAGAGGCATCGATGAAGACAATAAAAATCTTCTGAGGGCGTTCAGCCAGCCAGAACCCTACGATGAGCTTTTCGAGCTCTATCCAGCAGACGGAACGTACCGGATTCTTTACTACGACAAAGACAAATATGTCATGCCGGCTCTTTCGGGCAATTTCAACGACATGGTCACCGAATTCGCCGCGCTTCTCGTCCACCCCGAGGATCGTGAACGATTTTTAGAATTCTGGAATCTTGATGAGGTGGAGGCTGGCTGCCTCCGCCACGGAAAGCTGAGAAACGAATTCCGCAAGAAGCTGCGCCAGGGAGGATACAACTGGACCTCTCAAACCATAACGTCGATTTCGCGCGGTGAACGCGACAAGGACGTATTACTTTGCTTCATATCCGATATAAACGAGCAAGAAAAGGAAAACTTACAGGCAAGCGACACTGCGGGAATGCTAACTTCCCATTCCACCGAAGAAGACCCTCTGACGGGGCTGTTCACCAATTTTGTTTTTTACGACAAGGTGGACACCCTCCTGACAAAGCATCCGAACGAATCTTTCGATTTACTCTATCTCGATATCGAGCACTTCCGAATTCTCAACGAGTGGTATGGCCGCGCCGAAGGCGATCGCTTCCTTAAGGCGTTTGGCGCGTATCTTGCAGATATCAGAGATGTGCGCGGCGGCATTGCCGGCTATTTCGGTGGAGACGATTTCGTCCTTCTTCTTCCCCATCGAAAAGTTACGCAAGATTTACTTGAGGGACTCCTGCGTTTTCCCGCCACGGTAATCGAAGAGAGCATCGGTTTTCTGCTCGCAATCGGCATCTGTGAAATCGAAGACCACGCGCTTCCTGCAGCAACGCTTTGCGACCATGCCGCAACGGCGCTCAAATCGATCAAGGGCAATTACACTACCCGCATCGCTCACTACGACAACACGATGACGCAGCGCCTCGAGCAGGAGCCCAAGATTATCCTCGAAGTGCAACGCGGTCTCAAAAACGGAGAATTCGTTTTATACTGGCAACCGAAATGCAACATCACAACCCACAAGATCGTCGGCCTCGAAGCGCTCGTGCGCTGGCAACACCCCGAACGCGGCCTTGTCATGCCCGGCGAGTTCATTCCTCTGCTTGAAAAAAACGGCTTTATCGCAAGCCTCGATTTGTTTGTTTGGGAAGAAGCGTGTCGCTCACTTCGAACCTGGATCGATAAAGGGCACCGTCCAATTCCTATTTCCATCAACATTTCACGCGCCGACATGTATTCGGTCAACGTCGCCGAAACGCTCGAGAACCTGGTTCATACCTACCAAATCGACCGATCGCTTCTCGAAATTGAAATCACCGAAAGCGCCTACGTCGAAGATGCACGGATTGCCGATGTGGCATCCCAGCTTCAAGACCGAGGATTCACGATTCTCATGGATGATTTCGGCAGCGGTTATTCTTCGCTCAACATGCTCAAGGACATCAAGGTCGATATCCTGAAAATCGACATGAACTTCCTCAAGCTTTCCGACGACACCACAGAACGAGGGGAAAGCATCATCAAGTCGGTCATTAGCATGGCTCGACTCATGGAGTTGACCGTCATCGCTGAAGGCGTGGAAACGCAAGAACAGGTTGATTTTCTTGCAAGCCTCGGCTGTGCCTACGTTCAGGGATACTACTTTTTCAGACCGCTCTCGTGCGAGGATACGCGAGACTTGCTACTCAATGGCGACGATATCGTCGATTACGGCGGCATGCGCAAAAGCCCCGTAGGCCAGATTCGCTTGACCAACCTTGTCCAGAACAACGTCGAAAGCCAAACCATGCTCGACAATTTGTTGGGAGGCATGGCAATTTACGAGCTCGATAACGGTCGCTTCGAGCTTCTGCAGGTCAACGAACGCTATTGCCGCATAACCGAATGCACTATGGATAGCCTCGAAGCGCATCGGTATTCCATTGGACGAATGGTACATCCCGACGACTTCGACTCCTTCATGAATCTTTTCAAGCAGGCCGAACAGCAACCGGTCGAGGGGGCTGAAGGATACATTCGGCGCTACCGTCTTTCCGGCGATATCATGTGGGTCTATTTCCGCATCTTCTTTTTGCGGGAACAAAATAACAAAAAGATTTTCTATGCCACGCTTACCGATGTAACCGAGCAAAAGAAACAGGAAGCAGCCCTCGCATCTTCTCAGGAAGCCCTCAATGAAATCATCGGTCTTTCCCCGGTCGATGATGAATCCTCTGCCCTCGCCGACGAAAACCAGCTTGTCGCAGCCCGCCTATTCGCCAAAAACGCACCAAGCGGATTGATTGGCGGATATTGCGAGGGAAAAGGGTCTCCTCTTTTTTTCGCAAGCGACGAGATGCTGCGCATGCTCGGCTACGCTTCTTTCGATGATTTGCTATCCGCTACAGAGGGACATTTCGAAAATCTCGTGCACCCCGACGATCTTGACCGGATCTTACACGACATCGGTCCCGATTACTACGAAGGGCTCGACTACACCTGCCAATACCGCATGGTTCGCAAGGATGGGTCACCTCTGTGGGTCGCCAATCGAGGACGCATCGTACGAGCGCGCGACGGGCGTTTGGCAACCACAAATTCTTGCGTCGACATAACCGACACCGTCGTCCTCCAACAAAAACTTCTTCTGGAAGACGATTTACTGAAAAGCGTTATCAAACAGGCCGATTTAAATGTTTGGGTTTACGATGTCGCCACGCGTTCCGTTGCCTTCCGCAGTGTGGCGCAGACCAGTATTCTTCCTGCTTTTCTCGAAAATCTACCCCGAGACGAAAAAAACCCTCTCGGGGAATCCATCACCATTGACCACTTTCCCGACCGCATCACAAAGTCTCTCTTCTTTTCTCCTGACGACAAACGCGCCCTGCTCTCGATCGAGCAGGGTATCCGCGAAGGAAAGAGCTCCGAAGAAGAAATACAGCTGCAAAGCTCTCCGGAAAACAGACCGTTTTGGCTGCGCATCACCTGGCAAACGGTATTCGATTCCCAAAAACGCCCCTTGCGCGCCATTGGATACATCGAAGACATCACCGAAGAAAAGCAGCAAAAACTTCGTTTGATCGAGCGGGCTGAAAGAGATGCTTTAACCGGTCTTCTCAATAGGCAAACCGCCACAGCCCTTATCGATAAAACGTTTGCGAAAATAATTGAGAATAAGACTCAGGCTGCATTTATAATTTTCGACTTCAACAAGTTCAAGCAGGTCAATGAAGCCTACGGGCGCCTTTATGGCGATAAGATTCTTACGAAGTGCGGACATTTTCTTCGAAAGTTTTTCCGAAAAGAAGACATCCTCTGCCGGTGGAGCGGGGATGAATTCATCGTTGTCTGCCAGGGAGTTTCTCAAGAAGACATCGAACACAAGGTACACGAAATGTGCGATGCGTCGCGGGGAACCGATTTCACCTCGACATCCAACCGCAAACTCGACCTTTCCCTTTCTGCAGGCATTGTTCTCATTCCCGACTACGCCACCAACTTCGATAACGCCTACACGTGTGCCGGAATCGCGCTAGCTGAGGCAAAAACGCAGGGGGAAGCAACGTACACACTGTATCAGCCCGACAGCCACCCCTCTCTCTAGGCGAAAGCGTGATAGGGGTGGCTTTTCGATACCCCCGCAAGCATAGAGACGAGCGGGATACGGTCCGCCACGACGCACCGTATCCCGGCGGACCACAAAAGCCTACAACCATATTATTCTTTGAAAAGATTAATATGGTTTGCTTGTGGAGTAAGCCACCTGAGAGAGGAATAGTCCTATCGCGATTCCCCAAATCATACTAAAATACTCAAGTTAGCTTGCATCACGCAAGCAGGGGGTTCGATTGTGAGGAGATGCCCGTGGAGGGAACTCGAGCCGATGATTTTTGCGCACAGAGACACGTTTACGTTGTTGACGAGCAGTATCGACTGGTTTATTTCGACGGTGTTTCCAAAAAACTCTTCCCCCATGCCATTCTTGGCAGCTATTGCTATTCGACACTCAGAGGAGGCACCCAACCCTGCCTCGACTGCCCTCTGAAAAAGCGTCTTCCAGACGCCGATTCCTTCAATCAAAGCCTCGTTTACAACCACAACCTCCGCCAATGGATCGCCCTTTGCACCCTTGCCATTCAATGGCCTGGCTGCGGAACATGCACTTTGTGCGCTGCAAAAGGTATTGACGAAGATGATAAAAACCTTTTTTACACCTTCAGCCAGCAAGCGTCTTATGACGAACTCTTCGAAATCAGCCTCTCCGACGAAACATACCATATCCTCTACCATACAGAGGATAAATATCTTACCGTCAATCCCTCGGAGTCGCTCGAAAGCACCCTCCTTGAGGTCGCCGACACACTTGTCCACCCCGACGATCGCCAACGATTCCTCAATTTCTGGAACATCGATAACATCGCGAAACTTTTCGAACAAAGCGGCCTACACAAACACGAATTCCGCATCAAGCTGGCAAAAGGTGGCTACGGCTGGACTTCCCAAACAACGATTCCCGTGCAGCGTGGTGAACGAGATGAAGCGGTTCTCATGTGTTTCGTGGTCGATATCGACGAGCAGAGTCAGAATTTAGGCTTTGCAGAAAACGGCGATGGCTTGAGCTTCTCGAACCCGGCAGCAGCGCGGGATACACTTACCGGACTGTACAATACCCTCGCTTTTCTCGATGAAGCCACACAGCGATTGACGGAAAGCCCCAGCGAACTATTCGACGTACTCTATATTGATATCGATCACTTCAAAATATTCAACGAATGGCACGGCCGCGATGCTGGCGACCGACTGATCAAGGCGCTGAGCAATCATCTTGCAACCCTTCGTGATGAACACCAGGGAATCGCCGGCTATTTTGGAGGAGACGATTTCGCCCTTCTCCTTCCCCGAAAAACCGTCACGCAGGAATTACTGACAGAAATCGTTCAGCTTTCCACGGCTGATTTTGAAGATAGCATTGGATTTTTGCCAGTCGTCGGCATTTGCGAAATCGATGACAACACAGCTGATTGCTGGGCACTCTGCGATCACGCACTTACCGCCCTCAACTCCATCAAAGGTAATTACACAACGCGCATCGCATACTACGACAACACCATGACCCAGAGGCTCGAACAGGAACCGAAGATTCTTCTCGAAGTGCAACGTGCGCTCAAAAACAGAGAATTCGTTCTTTATTGGCAGCCGAAATGCAATGCGCTCAACAATAAGATCGTCGGTCTCGAAGCCCTCGTACGGTGGGAGCATCCCGAGCGCGGCTTTGTTATGCCCGGTGAGTTTATCCCCCTTCTCGAAAAAAGCGGGTTTATCGCCAGCCTCGATCTGTATGTCTGGGAAGAAGCCTGTCGTACACTGCAAAAGTGGATCGGCGCAGGACATCGGGCAATTCCTGCCTCTGTGAATATCTCGCGTGCGGACATCTTCTCGGTGGACGTACCGGCAGCCTTGGAAAAACTGGTCGAAAAATATCAGATCGACCGCTCTTTGCTTGAACTGGAGATAACCGAAAGCTCCTACGTGGAAGACGAAAACGTCTCAAACATCGCCACGCAGCTGCAGGAAGCGGGATTCACCATCCTCATGGACGATTTCGGCAGCGGCTATTCTTCGCTCAATATGTTGAAAGATGTTACGGTCGACATTTTGAAGATCGATATGAATTTTCTCAAGCCCTCGAAAACAACGGGAAACCGAGGGGAAAGCATCCTTCGATCCGTCATCAGCATGGCGCAGCTTATGGATTTGGATATCATCGCCGAAGGCGTGGAAACGCGCGAGCAGGTCGATTTCCTCCTCGAACTCGGATGCCCCTATATCCAAGGCTATTACTTCTACAGGCCCCTCTCAACCGAAGCGCTTGAAAAAATCCTCCTCGACGAAGAAAACGTCGATTTTGAGGGTATCCAAAAAAATACCATTCAACGCATCAGCCTGACCGATCTGGTCAAAGATGGCCTGGCAAGCAAGACGCTTCTCGACAACCTGGTAGGAGGCGTGGCGGTCTACGAGCTCTACGAAGACCGGTTCGAGATTCTCCAGGCAAACGAACGCTACTACCACGTCACCAAAACACAACCCGACAATCTCGCGAAACATCGAGATCTCGTCTATACCATGACACACTCCGATGACCGTGAATACCTGACAAACCTTTTCAGGCATGCCGAAAAAAACGTCGAAACGGGTGCCGAGGGCACGTTCCGACGCTATACGCAAACAGGCGATATCATGTGGATTTACTTCCGCGTCTTCTTCCTGCGAGAGCAAGACAATCGAAAGATATTCTGCGCTTCCCTTATCGATGTCACCAAGCAAAAGCAGCACGAGTTGACACTATAGGCTGATTCCCGCAGTCATATGCATCATGTAAAAACCGAAGCGCATGATGAAGATTCCCGAGAAGAGCAGCAGGCACGCAAGGATATCGCGGGGAAGACACACGGTCGTGCCGCGTAAAAGCGGCCAGGTGGCCAAAACTATGCCAGCCCCCGCAAGCAACGCGAAGCCGACGATCATGCCCAGATAATGCGGTGCCAGTTCAGCGGCCGATACATAGGAATTCACCAGTGAGGCCATCGTGGCTTCCTGCAAAATATACACGGCGACGTTAGCCACCAAGGCAACCGTCGCAATCAGACAGAGGACGCGACCCAAGGGGGGCCACGCATCATGGGCCCGAGCGACCCGCAAACTTACCAATGCCAGTATCGGCCCACCGACCAGGGAGTTTAGCCACAGACTTAAGGGCACATATACCGTATCCCACGAAATAATCGTTGCTGCCGCATAAGCAAAAGCAATCGCTTGCACCATCAATCCGCCGGCAAGGATGGTCGGAATCAGCCATGCCTTCTGAAATCGAAGTCGTGGCTTTTCCGAAAACGACAAAAGCCAGTACATCCCCGCCAAACCTAAAAATAGCACCGAAGAAAACACTTCGTTTGAAAGAGGACTTCTTCCCACCCCGAGAAGCACATAGAGCGCGTTGGCGGGATTGCCCAGATGCGTTGCTGAAGCGACAAGCCCCACAAGAGCCACCACGAGGGGAATGCAGAGAAACTGATTAACTCGGCGGCGAGCCGCCTCGTCAAGCGGTGCAAAAAGCAAAATAAAGCTCATGATAATGCAGGCGATTACGCCCGAGGGTGCCATCGTCGTGAAAAGCACCAAGGTGATTTCGCCGAACGCCGTTTCGAAACCGCTCACCATGAACCATCCCTCCCAACCAGAGCAACGAACCTAATCCTTTTTCGTCAGGACCAAAATTTAACGGTAGAACTTAGGATAGACCACTTCGAGCGCAAGCTCACGCTGCAGACCCTCCAAACTCACCCGCGTCAAACGCGCCAAACCTTCGTAGAAAGGCTGCTCGGCAGCATCAGTTAATGCTTCAAGGAAATGAGACGACCACGGCAGCACGTGCAGCCGCAAAAAATCTTCGAGCACTTCCGGTTTGTTCTGCACAATCCACGCCATAAGCAGCAACAAGATGCCGATATGATCTTCGGGCGTTTGCTCCTCGGTCGCTCGCTGGATACCCACCTCGCGCATCCACTGACGAAGCGCCAAGCACGATTCGCCGAAAACGACGCATTCGCGATCGGTATAGACCGACCCCCAGGGAGGAGCCGGCTTCGGAGCAGGGCCTATGAACAGACGGCGATATTCCCAAATCAAATCTTCGCTGCCCAAACCTTCGGCCAAGCCATCCTGCATCAGGGCAAGATTGCCCTCAGCAACGCCGGCGTCAACAAAAGGCCAATCTTGGGCGGCCTCGCCCGCCCCGAGCGCAGCAATCGCCGCAAAAGCCGGAGTGATATCTCCGCGTTCGGGATCTTCCAAATAAAAGGGACCTAAGCTTTCACCGACAAACATGATCTGGCTGCGAAAATTCGGGTCGTTGAGTTTTTCGTTCATGACAGCTCCCTTTGCGTTGATAGCGTGACACAAGCAGAAATGGGGTGCGCCTATTGTAGCGCGCCCCATCGACAACAATACCGCCGCCACGTGTTGATATGTGGCTTTTTTACCACACGCTTCCTGGAGAGGAGGCAGAAGCGTGCGGCGCTTTTCGTTCTCGTCTGCAAAGCTTTCAGAAACCTACAGTCCGATAGAAAGCTGGATGCCGTAGAACACGAGACGAGCAAGGAAGATGCCCACCACAGCCAGCACCACGGCAACAGCGAGAAGAGCAGGGGAAGCTTTGACCTGTGCCAGTATCCCAAGAACAGCGGCAATAACGGCGCAGACAGCAAACCCGATGGCGTAGGGCATCATCGGCCCCGTTAAAGCGGCTCCGGCGCAAAGCGCGTTTTCAAGAGAACTCACCATATTGATCTGCATGAACAATGCAGCAATTGCAAGAACAACCCCAACGACGGTCAAAATAAGCACGACAGTCTTAAAGGCGGTTCGCCCCGCATCTTCAAGAGCCCCAGCCAACGCCAGGACCAACGACCCCAAACACATACCGCCGAGAAGGGCAAAACCGACAACCTGCACGGGCACGAGCGGGGTATTCCATGAAGCGATAGTCGGTATCACGTACGCCAAACCAACGAAGAGAGCAAACGCAAGGGCGAGCAGGGCCACGATGGCGATGAATACCTTGCGAACCTTTTCGTTGAGCTTTCCGGCAAACGCAAGCGCCCAATACACGATGGCGACAACGAGAAACCCACTGCCTACTGCAATTTCGTTGGATAAGGGAGATGTGCCCACGCCGGAAAACACATTGATTGCATGGAGAGGGCTGCTCAGATGGACAAAGGACGCGATAAACCCGACGATTAAGAAAATCAGCGGAACAAGGGTCATCCGGTCGATTTTTTTCAGTTGCTCGTCGGAAAACTTTGTGGTGAAAAACGCCACGGCAAGCGCGACGAAAGCACCGGCACCGATAGGTGCCAAAGTGGTGAAGATTGCCAGAGGCAGTTCAGCCATTGCCTGTTCCATGGTTTATTGCACCTCCAAAGGGTTGACGACTTTGCCGTTGGCGCTGCCAACGGGCAGCGCGTCTTTACACGGCTTAATATAGAGATTCGGGTGGGTGAAAGAAGGCGCGGGCAAAGGTGCGATATTAGCCTGCTCGCCCAGTTTGGCCATTTCTTCCACGGAGCCGAATTCGAGAGCACGTGCAGGGCACGCTTCAACGCAAACCGGTTTTTCGCCCGCAGCAACACGGCTTGCGCAACCATCGCATTTGACCGAATGCCCTTTTTCGCGATCGACTTTAGGGGCGTTGTAAGGACACGCCATATGGCAGTAACCGCAGCCGATACACTTGCCCGCATCGACGGAAACAAGACCCGTCCCTGCGTCTTTGTGCATAGCGCCCGTCGGGCAGACCTTCG